>NZ_FNJQ01000046.1 GCF_900104055.1 Pseudoselenomonas ruminantium | reverse complement strand
AATATCACCGAAGCCGTGGATGGCAATGGCAATAAACGCATCTATGCATACGATGACAACAACCAGCTGAAATCCATAACCTACCCGGATGGCAGTGAGGAAAAATATCTTTATGGCATTGAGGGAAATCTAAGCAAATTCCAAGACCGCAATGGTATAGTTAATGAATACGCATGGAATGTCTACGGCAGTATGACAGAGCGGAAGGCCGGAGATTTGCAGAATGTCTATGAATATGCGCCTAATGGTCAGCTCACCGCTGCCATATCCAATGGTATGGACTACTGCTACAGCTACGACAAAGATGGTCTGTTGATTGCTAAGAAAGCCAGCGGCAGGACGCTTCTAGCCTATACCTATGACGAACTGGGCCGCAAGACCAGTCAGATTGACATTTCCGGGCGAACAGTCAAATACCAGTTTGACCAGTCAAACCACCTGTGTGATATACGGGATGAATTTGACCGGTCAATTGTCAGATTTGACCGTGACGCAGACGGAGCAGTTCAGAAAATTACTCACGCCAACGGCATGTGGCAGGATATTGCCTATGATGCTGACAAGAATATCACGAGCCTGACCGTAGCCACGCCGGATAAGGTGCTGGCACAGAACACCTATCGTTACGACGGCAATGATCAAAGAATCGAGAAAAATGAGCTGACAGGCAAAACGTTATACACATATGACAGTCTCAATCGCTTGCAACAGGCAGAATATCCGATCTATACGGAACGATTCACCTATGACCAATCAGGCAATCGCCTGACCAGAACGGCAAAGGATATCGAGGAGCAATATGTTTATGATGTCAACAACCGATTGACAAGTCAAATCGTCAACGGACAGGTGGAAAACTATCGCTACGATAACGCAGGCAATCTGCTAAGTGATGCCAACAACACCTACGAATATGACGCGTTCCGCAGAACCAGCAAAGTGACCACGAAAACAGGCCTAACGCAAATAAACCGCTACGATGCCGAAGGCCTCCGTTACGAAATGGAAGAAAACGGTAAGCTGGTGCAGTTCATCTTCAATGAGAACAAGGAAGTAATTGCGGAAAAAGAAGATGGCAATATCACAAGATTAATCCGCTCCAGCGACCTCTGGGCAAGAGAGTCCGAACCGGAAAAGACGTGGTATCACTATGCCAGTGATGAACAGGGAAGTACCATCTTCGTTACGGATGCGCAAGGTGAAGTAAGGAACCGCTACACATACGATGCCTTCGGTAATACGGTAGAAGCAGAAGAACAAATCCCCAACCGCTACCAATACACTGGCCAGCAGTTCGACCCAATAACCCAGCAATACTACCTTCGAGCAAGATTCTACAACCCTGCCATTGCCAGATTCACGCAGGAAGACGAGTATCACGGGGATGGGCTGAATCTTTATGCCTATTGTGCGAATAACCCGGTGGATTATTATGATCCTAGTGGGTATTCGATGATTTGCGATCAAAAAGCAAAATTGTATAATAAATTGCTAGATGAGCGCAAATTGAGTAGGGAACAATATAAAGAACTTAGTCATTATAATAGAGTTAAACGTGGGATAAAATATGGAGAATTAGATGAGTTAGGAAGAGCAACAGGTGCATCAGCTACAATAACAAAAGAAATGCTGGGTACAGGATCTAGTGCTTACCATAAAATTATTCCAGCAGGTTTTGAAGGGAGAAAGGCTAATCATGCAAGAGGCCATCTCATAGCTAGAATGTTAGGTGGGTCGGGGAAAGATGCGAGAAATTTAACAACATTATATCAGAATCCAGTTAATACCCCTTTGATGAGTAATATAGAAAGAAGGGTTAGTGATGTTGTGAAAAATGGCGAAATTGTACATTATAAAGTAGTGCCAGTATATGAAGGGGGAGAACTTATTCCAAAAGCAATAACTATTACTGCAAAAGGAAATAAAGGATTTAGGTTAGGTGTATCTATTTTGAATTTAAAAAAATAGATTGATGATTAATTGCAGGAGGATAATACATATGAATAATGAACTGAAAAATTTTTTAATTAGTACGTATAATGTAGAGAAACATACGACGAAAGAGTGGGAAGAAATACAAATGCTGCATAATGTCAGATTCCCTAGTGATTATATTGAATTTATAGATTGTTATGGCTTGGGAGCTATTGATGATTTTTTATGGATTTATAGTCCGTGGAGCAATAATAAATATTTAAATTTTTTTAAAAGTGGTAAAAGCGCTTTAGAAGCATATGAAGCATGTAAAAATGAATTCCCAAATGAATTCCCGTTTTTGTCATATCCAAAACTAGAAGGATTGTTACCATTTGGAGCTACAGATAATGGAGATAATTTTTATTGGCTAAATACAAGCGAAAATCCGGATTTGTGGAAAATAATTATATATAAGGATAGGTCAGAGGAATATCTTGAATACAATCTCTCACTTACAGAGTTTTTAGTAAGTTTCTTTAAAGGAAAAGTTCAATGCGATATTTTACCGGAGGAATGGCAAGAGGAAACACAAATTATGTTTACTCCCTACATTGAAGAATAAATACTAATTACTTATGCGATGAATAAGAAAAACACTTCTGTAATCGTTGATTGTAGAAGTGTTTTTCTTATATGAGAGGAATGGAGAAAGAACGATAACGATAAAATCAGACGGATCCGAAAGACCTTCTGGGACGCGAAAAGCATTGGAAATTTAACGCCCAAGGCCAGCTTTTGAAGGAAATAAATCCGGACGGCTTAATCACCACCCATACCTATGATGAACAGAACCAGTGCATTCATACGCAGGATAATCTTGGCGGTGAGGTGTGCTATAATTATACGAAGGAAGGCTGGCTCAAGGAAAAGAAGACGAAGCAGTCCGAGGGCAAATGGCAGGTGGAAGCCTGCGAATACGATTATCAGGGGCGCGTGCTCCGCAAGACCGTAAATGGTCAGGAAACGCGCTACTGGTACAAGGACGATTCTCCTGTGCCCTGTGCCATGCGTACTCCCTGCGGGGATGAGTTCCGCTATGAATATGATGAAACAATCCTGTCCTAAAAAGACAATATGATGATTTTCGGAGTCAATATTGGAAATGGCGAGCAAATAACTATATTGGAGGTTTATAATAATGAAAAAATATGAGTGGCAAAAAAATAAGTGAGTATGTTAATGAAAGTCATGTGTCGTTCACAGGAGGGGTAGATGAAAAAAGAATTACAGATATAGAGAGAATTAGGCGTAACACTTCCGGATAGCTATAAATGTTTTTTAAGAAACTATGGAAGTGGTGGACTATTTGGCGTAGAAATTATTGGTTGTGATTATGGTATACCGCCTACGGTTGTTGAATTAACGCAATCGTATAGGGAAGATGATATGCCGATAGATTTTGTAATAATAGAAGATGCTGGTGAATATCAATATTGCTTACAAACGTCAAAAATGAAGGATGGTGAGTGTCCTGTGGTTAATTGGGCGATTGATGAAGATGTTATATTTGAGGCTGACGATTTCTCAGCATTCTTTTTAAGTAGAATATGCGATGGAGAGGAAAATTGGTAAATTCTAAAGTAGTATAGAGAATCGAAAAAATGAGCTGACAGGTAAAACGAGCGTAAAGCTGGAGAATTGCGCAATGTCTATGAGTATGCGCCGAACGGTCAGCTGACCGCCGCTATCACCAATGGCATGGATTACCGCTACAGCTATGACAAAGATGGACTGCTGACCGCTAAGAAAGCCAGCGGCAGGACACTTCTGGGCTATACCTATGACGAACTAGGGCGTAAAACCAGCCAGACGGACATTTCCGGGCGAAAAGTCAAATACCAATTTGACCAATCAAACCACCTGTGTGACATACGGGATGAATTTGACCAGTCAATTGTCAGATTTGACCGTGACGCAGACGGAGCAGTCCAAAAGATTACTCATGCCAATGGAATGTGGCAGGATATTGCCTATGATGCTGATAAGAACATCACCAGCCTGACAGTAGCCACGCCGGATAAGATATTAGCACAGAACACCTACCGCTACGACGGCAATGGTCAGCGCATTGAGAAAAATGAACTGACAGGTAAAACACTCTACACCTACGACAGCCTCAATCGCCTGCAACAGGCAGAATATCCGGGTTATACGGAACGATTCACCTATGACCAAGCAGGAAATCGTTTGACAAGAACGGCCAAAGACATTGAAGAGCAGTATGTTTATGACGTCAACAACCGTCTGACAAATCGAATGGTCAACGGTCAGGTAGAAAACTACCAATATGACCGGTCAGGCAACTTGCTAAGTGATGCCAATAAAACCTACGAGTATGATGCTTTCCGCAGAACCAGCAAAGTGACAACCAAAGCGGGCAATATGCAAATAAACCGCTACGATGCCGAAGGCCTCCGTTACGAAATGGAAGAAAATGGCAAGCTGGTACAGTTCATCTTCAACGAGAACAAGGAAGTAATCGCTGAAAAAGAGGATGGAAACATCATCCGCTTGATTCGGACAAGTGACCTTTGGGCTATGGAATCTGAACCGGAGAAAACATGGTATCACTATGCAAGTGACGAGCAGGGAAGTACCATCTTCATTACGGATAGACAGGGCAAAGTAAAGAACCGTTATGCTTATGATGCTTTTGGTAATACGGTAGAAGCAGAAGAACAAATCTCCAATCGCTACCAATACACAGGTCAGCAGTTCGACCAAATTACCCAGCAATACTACTTGCGGGCAAGATTCTACAATCCGGCAACCGCCAGATTCACACAGGAAGACGAGTATCACGGGGATGGGCTGAATTTATATGCCTATTGTGCTAATAATCCTGTGAATTATTATGATCCGAGTGGATATTATAAAAATCCTGCTGGAGAAATGATAGGCGGGATATCAAAGCGAGAGTTTGACGAATATTTAGGTGATGTTGAAAAGTGTACTGGGAGGAAAATCGGTGTAGAACAAAGAGATAAATTGTATGAATTTTTAAGAACACATGATGTATCAAAACCGGTGGATAAAAAAGAATATGATGACATTTGTAAAGCGTTTAAAAAGGGAAAGATAAGGAGAGACATTAAAGAAAAATGGGCAGACCATTATGGAGAGCCGTGGCCTACTTATCAGAGTGAATATTTTAATAGGCATGGTGTTGGTAATAATGATAAGCTCGGAAAAAATTATGATATGCATCATATAATCCCTAAAAGATATGGTGGACCTAATGAATGGTGGAATATGATTCCGGCTGGCAATCCGGAAGAGCATCAAAGAGGGATTCATCAAAGTGTAAGTTATAGAAGATTATTTCCTAAAGGATAAAGGAGAATTAGTATGAAAACATATAGCTATGAATAACATCCTCAAAAAAGTCGCATTTTGGAACTTACCGAATTCAATGCTTTGCAGGGGATTTTCCCTATAAGAAGATTATATCAAACAAAGGAAAGTCGCACCTTTGTTTTCATTTCTATTTGTGCCGCCAGCGACAGCGGCGGGATGGAGTTTAAAATGAGTGATTATCGTTGGTTAAAAAAATATTCATGTTATGACAAGGATTATGAAAAGAATAGAGGAAAATATAAACATAAATTCACTCCTTTGAGTATAGAAGAAGTAATTAGACAAGAAAAAAGATTAGGTGATAAATTCCCTGCGGAATTAAGGGAGTTTTATATTCAAATTGGATTCGGAATATTAGGCGTTAATAATGATGATTTTTTAAACTTGGTTATGTCACCTAGTGATGTAGTTGATTTTGTTTTAGGAGAAGGGATGTTTGAAAATAACTATTGTAGACAAGATGTAAATCTGCAGACCAAAATGGTGTTTTTTGATACTGGGGATAGCGTGTATTTATGTTTAGATTTAGAAAAAAAAGATGTTGAAGGTAAATGTCCAGTAGTTTATTCATCTGGTATAGAATATGTATATATGGCTGAATCGTTAGAAGAATTTTTGAGAAAAATGGATGAATCACCAAATTATTATGATGATCTTTGGTAAAAATATCCGATAACGCTTAAAGAAACTGTCTCCTATGACCGTGCAGGCCGCAGAATCCAGGTAGAAACCGCCGGTGGCAGTGGCGCAGCTTATGCTTACACCGCCGCCGGCTGGCAGACCAAAATCGAAACCAAGGGCGGTGCAAGCCAATCCTACAACTACGATGCTCAGGGCAATGTCACCGGTATATGTGACGGCAATGGCAACGAAACCAGTTATGTACTGGACAGTTGGGGCCGCATCACTGAAATCCGCAAAGCTGACGGCAGCAAGGAAAACTATGCCTATGACTTCGCTGGAAATATCACCGAAGCTGTGGATGGCAATGGCAATAAACGCATCTATGCATACGATGACAACAACCAGCTAAAGACCATAACCTACCCGGACGGCAGTCAGGAACAATATCTCTACGGTGTAGACGGAAATCTAAGCAAATTCCAAGACCGCAATGGTATAGTTAATGAGTACCAGTGGAATGTCTACGGCAGTATGACAGAGCGGAAGGCCGGAGATTTGCGGAATGTCTATGAATATGCGCCTAATGGTCAGCTCACCGCTGCCATATCCAATGGTATGGATTACCGCTATGCCTATGACAAGGACGGACTGTTAATCAATAAGAAAGCCAGTGGCATAAACTTGCTGGCCTATACCTATGACGAACTGGGCCGCAAGACCAGTCAGATTGACATTTCCGGGCGAACAGTCAAATACCAGTTTGACCAGTCAAACCACCTGTGTGATATACGGGATGAATTTGACCAGTCAATTGTCAGATTTGACCGTGACGCAGATGGAGCAGTTCAGAAAATTACTCACGCCAACGGCATGTGGCAGGATATTGCCTATGACGCTGACAAGAACATCACCAGCCTGACAGTAGCCACGCCGGATAAGATACTGGCACAGAACAACTATCGTTACGACGGCAATGGTCAAAGAATCGAGAAAAATGAGCTGACAGGCAAAACTCTGTACACCTACGATAGCCTTAACCGCCTGCAGCAGTCCGAATATCCGACCTATACGGAACGATTCACCTATGACCAGTCAGGAAACCGCCTGACCAGAACGGCAAAGAATATCGAGGAGCAATATGTTTATGATGTCAATAATCGCTTGATGCAAAGAAGCATCAATGGTCAGGCAGAAAACTACCAATATGACCAGTCAGGCAACTTGCTCCAAGATGCCAATAATACCTACGAATATGACGCATTCCGCAGAAACAGCAAGGTAACGACAAAAGCGGGCATGACCCAAGTAAACCGCTACGATGCCGAAGGTCTCCGCTACGAAATGGAAGAAAACGGCAAGCTGGTACAGTTCATCTTCAACGAGAACAAGGAAGTAATCGCGGAAAAAGAGGATGGAAACATAACCCGCCTGATTCGGACAAGTGACCTTTGGGCTATGGAATCCGAACCGGAGAAAACATGGTATCACTATGCCAGCGATGAACTTGGAAGTACCATATTCATCACCGGGCAGAACAGTGAAGTAAAGAACCGATATGCTTATGATGTCTTTGGTAATACGGTAGACAAGGAAGAGCTAATCCAAAATCGCTATCAATACACCGGTCAGCAGTTCGACTCCATTACCCAGCAATACTACCTGCGGGCAAGATTCTACAATCCGGCAATTGCAAGATTCACGCAGGAAGATGAGTATCAAGGGGATGGGCTTAACCTATATGCTTACTGCGCTAATAATCCTGTTGATTATTATGATCCGAGTGGATATTATAAAAATCCTGCTGGAGAAATGATAGGCGGGATATCGAAGTGTGATTTTGAAGCCTATTTAGGCGATATTGAAAAGTGTACTGGAATAAGTATTAGTGATAAGCAAAGGAAATTATTAGAGGAACATTTAAAAAGTCATGATGTGTCTAGTACTGTGGATAAGGTAACGAAGAAAAAGATTGATACAGAATTTAAACGTAAAAAGGTAAATTTAAGAAAGGAATGGGCAAAAGAATATGGAATTGAATATCCAACATATTCTAAAAAACAGATAGAAGGTAATATAAAATATAAAAAAAGAAAAGTAGGCGAGGCATATGATCTACATCATATAATACCGAGAGCATATGGAGGTCCTAATGAATGGTGGAATATGATCCCAGCAACAAATCCTGTTGAACATCAAGGTGGAATACATAGAAAAGATGGTATTTATAGGAAAATATTCCCTAGGGGTTAATACGGAGGAACAGTTATGAATGATTTTTCTTGGCTGAAAAAATATTCGCACAATGAAAAAGATTTTTTTCAAGAAAGACCTAACGATAAACATAGTTTTTTAAAAATATCTACATTGGAAGTGGAAGAGCAAGAAAAAAAGTTGGGACGAAAATTCCCTAGAGAATTACGCGACTTTTATTTACAAATTGGTGCAGGATCGCTTTGCGTAAACGATCATGAGAATTTTGATGAAATTATGTCACCAGAAGATGTAACAAATTTTATTTTAGGAATGGATTATTTTGAAACATGTTCTTATAGAGATGAATTAGATATGTCTAAATATATGGTTTTTTTTAGTCTAGGAGACAATATATTTTTCAGTTTAGATTTGTCCCAAATGGATGAGAATGGAGTTTGTCCAGTAGTTGATTCTCCAGAGTATACTCCCATTGTTTTAGCAAACTCTATACATGATTTTATATTAAAAATGGAAGAAAAAGTAGATTTTTATAAAGATTTTTGGTAAAGTATGGAAATAATCGAAAAAAGGCTCCTCGCTATTAAGTATGGGTATAGTATAGAAATACTTATGGAAAGGATAAGTAAATATTATGACTAAAAAATACATTGCAGGGCAAATCATTTCTCTGCTTAAAAAATCAAATATGACGATAGAAGATATTATTAGCGCATTGCGATGGGGGGCAAAAGGACATAACTCTACGTTCGGAATGAGAGCGTGATAAAATTTTTGTAAATTAATTTTACATCGAAATCATAAGGTATTCTATGATGAACTAAAATCGAATCATAGAATACCTTTTATCGTGATATGGTAGAATTTTGATGCCCGACCTGCATCTGGAAAAATTCCAGTTGCAGGAGGATGGTACATGGCTGAATCAGCGCGGCGGCAGTGAAGCAATACACCAGCGAAGGCCGTACGCAGAATCTGGTCTACGACAAAGAAGGCAATATAACCGAACGCCAGCTGCCGCAGGAAATGTCCTACCGCTACCAGTACGATAGCGCCGGCCGTCTGACCACAGTCATCGGCAACGATGGCAAGCTGCTCGAAACCGTCGCCTATGATCGCGCGGGCCGCCGCATCAAGGTGGAGACCGCTGGCGGCAGTGGTGCGGCCTACGAATACACTGCCGCTGGCTGGCAGACAAGAATCGAAACCAACGGCGGCGCCAGCCAGGCCTATAACTACGATGCCCAGGGCAATGTCACAGGCATCGTTGACGGCAACGGCAATGAAACGAGCTACATCCTCGACAGCTGGGGGGCGTATCACGGAAATTCGCAAAGCAGACGGCAGTCAGGAAAATTACGCTTATGACTTTGCCGGAAATATCTGTGAAGCCGTAGATGGCAACGGAAATATCCGCAAGTATACCTATGATGACAACAACCAGCTGAAATCCATAACCTACCCGGATGGCAGTGAGGAAAAATATCTCTATGGCATTGACGGAAATCTAAGCAAATTCCAAGACCGCAATGGTATAGTTAATGAGTACCAGTGGAATGTCTACGGGAGCATGACCGAGCGCAAGGCCGGAGATTTGCGTAATGTCTATGAATATGCGCCTAATGGGCAACTCATCGCCGCCATATCTAATGGTATGGATTACCGCTACAGCTACGACAAAGACGGCCTGCTGCTCAATAAGAAAGCCAGCGGCAAAACGCTTTTGGCCTATACTTATGACGAGCTAGGCCGAAAGACCAGCCAAACGGATATTACAGGGCGAAAAGTCAACTACAAATTTGACCAGTCAAATAATCTGGTTGATATATGCAACGAAATTGACCAGTCAATAGTTAGGTTTGACCGTGATGCAGACGGGGCGATAGAAAAAATCACCCATGCCAACGGTATGTGGCAGGATATTGCCTATGATGCAGATAAGAACATTACCCATCTTACAGTAGCAACGCCGGATAAACTGCTGGCGCAGAATACCTACCGCTATGATGGCAATGGCCAAAGAGTCGAGAAAAACGAACTGGCAGGTAAGACACTCTACACCTACGACAGCCTGAATCGTCTGGCACAGGCCGAATATCCGACCTACACGGAGCGATTCACCTATGACCAGTCAGGCAACCGCCTGACCAGAACGGCGAAAGACATTGAGGAACAGTATATTTATGATGTCAATAACCGGCTGACGAAAAGAACCGTCAACGGTCAGGCAGAAAACTATCGCTATGATAACGCAGGCAACCTGCTCCAAGATGCCAACAATACCTACGAATACGACACTTTTCGTAGAACCAGCAAAGTGACAACCAAAGCGGGCCATACGCAAATAAACCGTTATGATGCCGAAGGCCTCCGTTACGAAATGGAAGAAAACGGCAAACTGGTGCAGTTCATCTTCAACGAGAACAAGAAAGTAATTGCGGAAAATGAGGACGGCAACATAACCCGCCTGATTCGGACAAGCGACTTATGGGCTATGGAGTCCGAACCGGAAAAGACATGGTATCACTATGCTGGTGATGAACAGGGAAGTACCATCTTCATTACGGATAAAGCTGGAAGCGTCAAAAACCGTTATGCCTATGATGCATTTGGTAATACCATAGAATCAGCGGAACAGATTCCTAACCGCTACCAATACACTGGCCAGCAGTTCGACCCCATTACCCAGCAATACTACCTGCGGGCAAGATTCTACAATCCAGCCATTGCAAGATTCACACAGGAAGATGAGTATCACGGAGATGGGCTGAATCTTTATGCTTACTGTGCTAATAATCCAGTGGATTATTATGATCCCAGCGGTTATTGTAAAAAGAATGTTTATGCAACTAGCATTGATGATAAAGTTACAAAGATAGATAAACATATCTAGATTCTGAATATAGAACTGTTGTCACGAATGAGGATATATTAGTCTATAGAACCTTTGGAGGATGGGCTGAAGCAGGAGGAAGTTTTGCGACAACGGTTCCAGCAGGTAATCGAATTTCTGCAAAAATTAACACTGCGTTATTGCCGAAATGGAAAAATACTAGGATGTATGAGGCGTGTATTACAGTTCCTAAAGGAACTATATTGCAAATTGGAAAAGTAGCTCCACAAACAACGAATTCTGGTGCTGTGTTAAAGGGATTAGGTGATCAAATATTATTGCCTAGAAATTGGCCGCTAGAATGGATAGATAGTATAAAATGTGTACCTGCTAGATAGAATATGAAAAAGTTAGTTGTTCATTATAGTGAGGTGGTGACCAATAATATTTTTATCGTATATTCTTTATAAAATAATGAATGGAGAGTGCACTAATGAATGATAGAAAAAGAAAAATGATGCTTGATGGGATATCTGAAGTTTTGAGAGATATGGAAAGCCGATATTCTGCTGTTAGATTGGAAGGCGGAATATTGAATCTCATATATATTCGGTATAAAAAAGCTTATGAAATAATTAAAGATAAAAGAGAAAATGAAAAAATAATAGATATAGATGGAGGTGTACGTGCGTATTTGGACTCGTATAGCGATTGGGATAATCCTTTATTGTCCAAAATGGATTATGTAGAAGATTTGTATAGTAAATATATTCGGAAAAGATAATTAAAATTGTAGAATAAATAACCAAAAGGCCGACGGACTGTCAAACTAAGTGCAACACAGCATTCATTGAGCGAAAAGCTGGTGATTTGTGCAATGCCTATGAATATACACTGAACGGACAATTGACTGCCGCCATAGCTAATGGCATGGACTACCGCTACAGCTATGACAAAGACGGCCTGCTGACCGCCAAGAAAGCCAGCGGCAAGACTCTTCTGGCCTATACCTATGACGAGTTAGGCCGCAAGACCAGTCAGATTGACATTTCCGGGCGAAAAGTCAAATACCAATTTGACCAGTCAAATCGACTCGTTGATATATGCAACGAAATTGACCAGTCAATAGTCAGATTTGACCGCGATGCAGACGGTGCAATAGAAAAAATCACCCACGCCAACGGTAGGTATCAGGATATTGCCTATGATGCAGATAAGAATATCACGAGCCTGACAGTAGCCACGCCGGATAAACTGCTGGCGCAGAATACCTACCGCTATGATGGCAACGGTCAGCGGACTGAGAAAAATGAACTGACAGGCAAAACGCTGTACACCTATGACAGCCTGAACCGCCTAGCACAGGCCGAATATCCGACTTATACGGAACGATTCACCTATGACCATGCAGGAAATCGCTTGACCAGAACGGCAAAAGACATTGAGGAACAATATGTTTATGATGTGAACAATCGCTTGATGCAAAGAAGCATCAACGGTCAGGCAGAAAACTACCAATATGACCAGTCAGGCAATCTGCTCCAAGATGCCAATAATACCTACGAATATGACGATTTCCGTCGTACCTCAAAGGTAACAACCAATACTGGAAATACGCAGATAAACCGCTACGATGCCGAAGGTCTCCGTTACGAAATGGAAGAAAACGGCAAATTGGTGCAGTTCATCTTCAACGAGAACAAGGAAGTGATTACGGAACAAGAAGGGGTGAATATCACCCGCCTAATTCGTACCAGCGACCTTTGGGCGATGGAATCCGAGCCGGAAAAAACATGGTATCACTATGCCAGTGATGAGCAGGGAAGTACCATCTTCATTACGGACAAGACTGGTAATGTCAAAAACTGCTATACTTATGATGCCTTTGGTAATACCATAGAATCTGAGGAACAGATTCCCAACCGCTACAAATACACAGGCCAACAGTTCGATCAAATTACTCAGCAATACTACCTGCGGGCAAGATTCTACAATCCGGCAATTGCAAGATTCACGCAGGAAGATGAGTATCAAGGGGATGGGCTGAATCTCTATGCCTACTGTGCTAATAATCCAGTGGATTATTATGATCCGAGCGGGTATTTAAAAAAATGGTTGGATGATAAAACCTTACAACATGTGGCAGATGAAATTCATGAAGCAATTGGGCCTGATGTTCGTGCTAAAAGAAGCCGGACAACAACGGTTACACAAGGGAAGGATTTAAATGGCAAGGTAATTCATACGGTTACATCTAGTAGCCCTAGCGGATTGACTGGAAAACAAAAAAATAAGGCGAGAGAATTGTTAGGGGATGATGTAAAGTTACCAAAGGTAGAGCCAGGTAACAAGGTGCTTCATGAACATCATGGAGAGCAGAGAGGGATTAGAGGGACAGAAGGTCAGTTAGAAAGAGTGCAGGCTTCAAGTTCAGGTGCAAAACATGGTGGCGCTGCATGTAAAGAGTGTGCAGAAGCACAAATGAAAAATGGTGTTCGTAATGCGACGGGCATTCAAGAAAAATTTGGAGGCGAAGGAAGGCGCTTTCCGAAGTGTGGAGGTTAATGTTTATGATTGATTTAAAAAAAGAAATGATTAGAAATTTAGATGCATACTTAAACGTAGAGGAGACACTAAATGTAATTTCATCTTTGGAAGAACAATTTAATCTGGATGAACTGCAAAAAATAAGTGAAGCTGCATGCCAAGAGGGAGCTTGCAAAGAATTGGCATTTTGGGTGGTGCCGTTTCTGTATAATTTAAGTAAAAAGGTATCGGATGACAATAAAATCCAGCTTTATATTGAGGCGGGAATGGTATACGCATATTCTTATGAAATAGAAGAATTTATCTCTCAAGAGTTGAAATTATGTATGGAAAAAGCTAGATATAATTTTCAAGATGATATGATGGAATATGTTTTAAAAAATAGATTTGATATAATAGATGAATACTATTTAATAGGAAGCTTAATTACATTTTATAATCAACGCTTGGGGGCATCGCTGCTATATGGTAATTTGTTTGCGTATGAAAATGATGTAGAATTAGATTTAGAGTGTGTCTATCATCATAAGTTATGTGTTAATATAAAAGATGATGGTGTATGGTGTAACGATAAATTGCAGATTAATAAGGAAAAAATCGAAGGAATAATTCTTTTTATAAAAAAGTGGAAAAAGAAAGATGATGTTAACGATTTATTGGAGTTGGTAAATGCTATTTTACAGAAAGTAAATTTGCCCAAAATGAGAAACGTGGATAAAATGGAATGTAAAGATACCAAAGAGATGTTTGTTATAGTTGGAACTATTTTGAGTTATTTAGGTTATAATGATGAAGCTGGAAAATACTTTTACATGTTAAATGATTTGGAATGCCCTATTTGTAATAATAAGTTTATGATTGCAGAACAATGGGAACTGTAAATAATTAGAAATGAAATAATCAAGTGATGTTGTATTTGTCAGCAGGACGCGGGGGAGCTTGAAGTGAGCTGCGCAATGCGGTCGCCGAAAAAGAAGGGAAGTCTAGTACAGCCTGCGGTGCTGGCGGTATGATATCCACAATAACATCAGCGAGGAAAAGACCTAGCTGACGCCGCAGAGAGAGACGAGCGCAGGCGGCCTACGAATACACCGCCGCAGGCTGGCAGACAAGAATCGCCACCAACGGCGGTGCCAGCCAGGCCTATCACTACGATGCCCAGGGCAATGTCACCGGCATCGTTGACGGCAACGGCAATGAAACGAGCTACGTCCTCGACAGCTGGTGCCGCATCACGGAAATCCGCAAAGCTGACGGCAGTAAGGAAAACTATGCCTATGACTTCATCGGAAATATCACCGAAGCTGTGGACGGCAACGGTAACAAACGCATCTATGCGTTTGATGATAACAACCAGCTGAAATCCATAACCTACCCGGATGGCAGTGAGGAAAAATATCTTTACGGCATTGACGGAAATCTAAGCAAATTCCAAGACCGCAATGGTATAGTTAATGAGTACCAGTGGAATGTCTACGGCAGTATGACCGAGCGGAAGGCCGGTAATCTGCGAAATAGCTACGAATATGCGCCGAATGGTCAGCTGACGGCAGCTATCTCCAATGGTATGGATTATCGCTATGCTTATGATGAGGATGGTCTGTTACTTAATAAGAAAGCCAGCGGCAGGACGCTTCTGGGCTATACCTATGACGAACTAGGGCGTAAAACCAGCCAGACGGACATTTCCGGGCGAAAAGTCAAATAACCAGTTTGACCAGTCAAATCACCTGCTTGACATAAAGGATGAGTTTGACCGGTCAATTGTCAAATTTGACCGTGACGCAGACGGAGCAGTCAAAAAGATTACTCATGCTAACGGCATGTGGCAGGATATTGCCTATGATGCTGACAAGAACATCACGAGCTTATCAGTAGCCACGCCGGATAAGATACTGGAACAGAACACCTACCGCTACGACGGCAACGGTCAGCGGATTGAGAAAAATGAGCTGACAGGCAAAACGCTGTACACCTACGACAGCCTGAATCGTCTGGCACAGGCCGAATATCCGAGCTATACGGAACGATTCACCTATGACCATGCAGGAAATCGCTTGACCAGAACGGCAAAAGACATTGAGGAACAGTATGTTTTATGATGTCAATAATCGGCTGACACAGCGAATGGTCAATGGTCAAGTAGAAATATACCGTTACGATAACGCAGGTAACCTGTTGCAAGATGGCAGTAACAGCTATGAATACGACACCTTCCGTAGAACCAGCAAAGTGACAACCAAGGCAGGCATGACGCAGATAAACCGCTACAATGCCGAAGGACTCCGTTACGAAATGGAAGAAAACGGCAAGCTGGTGCAGTTCATCTTCAACGAGAACAAGGAAGTAATCGCGGAAAAAGAGGATGGAAACATAAATCGCCTAATTCGGACAAGCGACCTTTGGGCCAGGGAATCCGAGCCGGAGAAGACATGGTATCACTATGCCAGTGATGAACAGGGAAGTACCATCTTCATTACGGATAAAGCTGGAAGCGTAAAGAACCGTTATGCCTATGATGCTTTTGGTAATATCATAGAATCAGAGGAACAGATTCATAACCGCTACCAATACACCGGCCAGCAGTTCGACCAGATACCCCAGCAATACTACCTGCGGGAAAGATTCTACAATCCCGCCATCGCCAGATTCACGCAGGAAGACGAGTATCACGGAGATGGGCTGAATCTTTATGCTTACTGTGCTAATAATCCGGTGGATTATTATGATCCGAGCGGGTACTATAAGAATCCTGTTGAAGAAACTATAGGTGGTATATCCAAACGTGATTTTGATGCATATTTGGAAGACATTGAAAAATGGACAGGAAGAAAGATAGGTACAGAACAAAGAGAAAAAATATATGACTTTTTAAGAACTCATGATGTATCTAAACCAATAGATAGAGCAGAATATAATAAAATTAGAGATGATTTTAACAAGAGTTCAACTAAAGAAAGACTTAGAAAAGAGTATTCAGAACATAATAATTTAGATGGCTAGCCAACTTATCAACAAGATTATTTAGATAAGTTTGGTAAGGTAAGTGATGATAGAATAGGCCATAATTATGACTTACATCATATTATTCCTAAAAGATATGGCGGCCCTAATGAATGGTGGAACATGATTCCTGCTGCAAATCCAGAGGAACATCAAAGTGGCATTCATAGAGGGGTGCATAAGAAGTTATTCCCAAGAGTTAAGAAAAGGATGGTTTAAGATGGATTTTTCTTGGTTGAAAAAATATTCGTGTATTGATGATGATTTTGTGAATAATCGACATAAGTATAAACATAAATTTACACCGATAGGCAGTGGGGAAATTGCTGAACAAGAGAAAAGGATGAGGAGACAGTTCCCCAGGGAATTAAAAGAGTTTTATAATCAAATAGGATATGGAGTCTTTGGCGTTAATGATTGTACATATTTGAATTATCTCTTGCCACCTAGAGATGTAGCAGATTCAGTTTTAGAAGAGGGGATATTTGAATATAATGATTTTCTTGATGAGATAGATATGGAAACTAAAATGATTTTTTTTGATACGGGAGATAATACATTCCTTTGTTTGGATTTAGAAAAAATGGATGATGATGGTCGATGTCCGGTTGTCTATACTACAGATACTAAATATGTATGTCTTGCAAGATCTTTAGATGAATTTGTTCGTAAGATGGATGAATCAATTGCCTATTATGCTGATTTGTGGTGATGGTTATCATAATTTTAACTTAAAGGGAGATCGGTCAGATGAATACCATAGAAGAACATAAAAAAGTTTTTGTTAGCATTAGAAGTGATTTATTAGCAGAATGGGAAGAGAATAACAATGAACAGTGGCCGAAATATGGTAAGGCAGTTATGACGATGCGGGGAAGAGTGGTAAGAGCTCCAGGAAATACATATAATGTACTAAAGATAATTCCGTTAGCATGTGGCGGCCCTTTAACATGGTTCAATATACATCCTGCAAGTTGGCCTGAAGAGATTCAGGCCATACATAGGCCGGACGGAATTTGGCAAAAACTATTTGGTAAATTATTCAATAGATAAGAACGGTATGTAAGGAGTAAAATATGTACGAAAAATATAAGCAATTCCTTCACAATGAATCTGAAGCAGAAAATAATGCTATTTGGCATGATGAGCTGGTGTTTTTTCAGATAGATGGCGCAGAGAAAGAAGTGGCATATGTAGAAAATGAATTAGGGATACAATTACCACAGGACTTAAGACGATTTTACAATGAGATAGGATATGGCTTTGTATGTACAAACTACGATAATCTCTTTAATAGGTTGCTATCACCAATAGAAATCTATGACTTTTATAAAGGAATTAATGAGTATGAGAATGATGAAAGGAGGGGAGATTGTTCACTGGAGAGAAATGCTATTGCATTTTATGAGGTATCAGAAGATGTTTTTCTTACCGTGAAAAGTGACGAACAGAATCAGGCGAATATATATTATTTTGATGAATTAATCGCAGAATCTCTAATGGAATTTATAGATAAGATGTTGGAAAAACCAAACTACTATCTTGATTAACTTCTTTAGGGACAGGTTATATGGCGGCGGATTGTCAAGCCACCATAGTACCGCTATAGCTATGACAAAAATGGACTGTTGACTGTCAAGAAAGACAGCGGCAGAGCGTTTCTAGTCTATACCTGTGATGGGGTAGGCCGTAATAGCAGTTAGATTGTAGTGGAAATCTTCTTGAAATCATAAGGTCTTCTATGATGAACTATAATCAAGTCATAGAAGGCCTTTTATCATGATAAGATAGAAAAAGATTATCAAAGAAAAAATATGTCTTTCCCGTGAGAATAACCGGATTACAGTTCGGATGCCCGACCTGCATCTGGAAAAATTCCAGCTGCAGGAAGATAGCACATGACAAAACCAGCGTGGCGGTAGTGAAGCATTAAAGAATCGTTACGCCTATGATGCTTTTGGTAATACGGTAGAAGCAGAAGAACAAGTCTTCAACCGCTACCAATACACAGGCCAACAGTTCGACCAGATAACCCAACAATACTACCTGCGTGCAAGATTCTACAACCCAGCTATTGCCAGATTCACGCAGGAATACGAGTATCACGGGGATGGGCTGAATCTTTACGCTTACTGTGCGAATAACCCGGTGGATTATTATGATCCGAGTGGGTATGACTGTGAATTAAAACAGTCATATAAAAAATATACGCCTGTTCAGTATGAAGGAACGGTAAAAGTTGGTGGTGTTGAGAGAGATGTAAGCAGGAATGTGTTTTAAAATAATGAAATTGATTGGTATAAAAAATTACCGAATGGTAAAACTAATTTAGAATTGGCAATGAGCGGGAATGCACCGATAGGAAAGGATGGTAAGCCAATAGAATTACATCATGTGTTACAAAAAGAGCCGGGGTGCATGGTTGAAATTGAATCAAGTATACACTCCAATAATCATCAAGTATTACATGGCTTGATAGAAGATGGTGATAGTTTTAGAAATGATCCAATATTAAACAAACAATATAAAAACTTTAAAAGGAAATATTGGAGATGGAGTGCTGAAAATGTTAAATAAAGAAGTATATTTAACTTTTAATGAAATTAAAAAGATTATAGAGAGAAATAAAGAAGAAGTATTATTTATAAGTGGTGGTTTATCGGATGTAGATATATTTGAAATGGAAAAAGAGTTGGGTGTTAGATTTCCAATAGAATATAGAATGTTTTTAAAAGAATATGGTGCTAGTTCTGTTTTGGGAATTACGATATTTGGAGTTGCGGCACCACCATATCCAAGTGTGGTTGAAATAACGAAAGAATATAGAAGATATGGTTTGCCTAAAAAATATGTGGTATATGAAAATTGTGATGAATATGTTAATTGTATAGATGTAGATTATGATTCGGCTAAGTATGGGGGAACGATATCTTGGAGTTATGTTGATAAGATTGCATATTATGACAGTAATAATTTCTTTGATTCATATTTGATGGAACTTAGAGAATCGGAAGATAATTTGTAGGTCGTAAATGTGTGATATAGCTGGCAAATAGTAAAAGCAAATATGGCAAAGTCAGCGTGGCGTCAGTGAAGCATTGAAGCTTCGTGAGGAAAAAACAGGCTACCAGCTTATTCTTCCCGCTGAACGGAAATGCTATGCCTTTGATTCCGAAGGTAAGTTGATTTCCCTGCAGCAGAATAACCAGCGATCGGTAAAGCTTACTTATCAGCTTCGGCTATGACAGCCTTGACCATATCGTCAGCGATACCGATGCGTTGGGGAACTCTTATACGGCAGAATTTGACCTGATGGGCAATCTGCGCCGTGAATGCAGCCCTAAGGAAAATGCCAGCGAGGAGCAGTCCCGTTACTGGCGTTATGCCTATGATGGCATGGATAATCCCATTCACACAGAAAGTCCGCTGGGCGTAGTTTATGACAAGGAATATGATGGCGAAAGCCGCTTGACTAAAGAGGTTCACCCAGAGGCGAAAAATGGTGAAGGCACGGCTTATGACTACGATGCCGATGGCCGAAAAATCCGTACCCATTACCCGGACGGCGGCGTGGAGCGCTCTTTCTATGATGCAGAGGGGAATCTCATCAAGAAGGTAACGCCGAACCATTATGATCCGTCAACCGACGACGGCCCCGGAACGACCTACACTTATGACGCAGGCAATCGCCGTACTTCCGTGACAAATGAAGCTGGCGACCTGCTGGAAGTCTCCCGCTATGATGCCAAAGGCCGCTGTGTTTATCATCAGGATGCAGGCCAGCTCGAAGCCAGCCGGAAAGGCATGGTCTATGCCACCACCTATCGCTATGACTTGGTGGGCAACAAGCTGGAGGAGCGTAAGGCCGTTTCCGAAAAAGATGGTGCGATCCAGTACAGCCTGCGGTGCTGGACGTATGATGTTCATAACAATATCACCGAAGAAAAAACATGGCTTACCCTGCAAAGCGAAACCAGTGCCAGCGGTCTGACACGCACAATCTGCAACACCTATGATAAGCAGAATAGGCTTATCCGGGTTACAGACAATTTAGGCGCAGAGGTCAAATACACCTACAACAGCATAGGAAAACGAACCAGTGAGGAGCGCAAGGTCAATGCAGAAGAAACCCAGCTGATAAAATACCTCTATGATGAAACAGGCCGCCTGACCGACAGAGCCGAAAAACTCAACCAAAAGCGCAAAGGCACATGGTGGGCAC
>NZ_FNJQ01000044.1 GCF_900104055.1 Pseudoselenomonas ruminantium | reverse complement strand
TGAACATACGCGCCGCCGGCCTGCCCGGCGCAGGTAACTAAAATAGTACGCACTACTGCTGGCGGGTCATTTAGTGAAGTGGCGAAGAAGTATCCCCGCCTCCGCTCCACAAATCTGTAACCAATTGCGTTTTAGCACGCATCCACAAACTGCAATTCAAAAAACGTCCGTTGACACTTTTCAACGGACGTTTCGAGCGATTAAAGGAATCTTCTACATTTCCTTTAGGCAAATATTTATTTTTCCGTAGCCGCTAAGTTTATCCCTGCCTGCTGTAAGGCCTGACGAAAAACCGTTACATCTGCCTTGGCCGGTTCTGGCACATCCCGCAGCGTATAATCCCAGCCCAGTTCGTCCCATTTGGCAATGCCCATGGTGTGATAAGGCAGGACTTCCACCTCAACACCCTGAGGCAGAGCATGCACTATGCGGATAAGCGCAGTCAGGCTATCCTCGCCATCCGTATAGCCGGGAATCAGTACATAGCGCAATGTCACCGGCTTGCGGGCAGCAATCAACTGCAGATTGACCAGGATATCCTTCAGCCGGGCTTTGGTCAGAACATGATAACTGGCCTCCGTACTGCCCTTCAGGGAAAACAGTACCCGGTCAACATGTGGCAGCACCCGCATGATGGCCTCTTTGCGGGCCAGGCCGCAGGTATCGACGACCGTATGCAGGCCCCTGGCTTTGGCCTTGGCCAGCAAATCAGTCACAAACTCCGGCTGCAGCAAAGGCTCTCCGCCGGAAACGGTGATACCGCCGCCCGAAGGATCATAGAACTGGCGGTAATCCTCTGCCTCCTGCAGTACTTCCTCTGCCGTAATCGTCTGCTGCCCTCTCGCCCAGGTATCCGGATTATGACAGAACCTGCATCCCAGCTGACAACCGGCCAAAAAGAGCACATAGCGGATGCCCGGGCCATCCACTGTCCCGAAGGTGAGTTTGGAATGATAATATCCTTTTACCATCATTCTTATTACATGGCTTCATAGAACGTACGCTGGATGACTTCGAGCTGATGCGGGCGGTCAAGCTTGATGAAGTTCACGGCATAGCCGGAAACGCGGATAGTCAGCTGCGGATAATTCTCCGGATGCTCCATGGCATCTTCGAGCACGGCCCGATCCAACACGTTGATATTGATATGATGCGCTTCATAACCGCTGTAACCATCGAGGATGGCCGTCAGGTTCTGCACGCGAATCTCATCCGTCTTGCCCAGAGCCGAAGGGATCATGGAGAAAGTATAGGAGATACCATCGCGGCAGTCCGCATAATCCAGATGCGCAATGGACTTCATCGCCGCCAGCGCACCGCTCTTGTCGCGGCCATGCATCGGGTTTGCCCCCGGTGCCAGCGGTTCGCCAATCTTGCGGCCGTCCGGCGTCGTGCCCGTCTTCTTGCCATACATGACATTGGACGTGATGGTCAGGATGGACAGCGTATGTTCTGCCCCGCGATAAGCCTTGTGCTTTCTGAGTTCCGTAATGAACTCATGCGTCAACTCGTGCGCCAGTTCATCCACACGCGGATCGTTGTTGCCGAATTTCGGGAAATCGCCTTCCACCTGGAAATCCGTAGCTACACCGAATTCATTGCGGATGGGCGTAACCTTGGCGTACTTGATCGCCGACAGGGAATCCACGGCACAGGACAAGCCAGCCACACCAAAGGCCATCAGGCGTTCGATCTTGCTGTCATGCAGCGCCATCTGACCGGCTTCATAGGCATGCAGGTCATGAGAGTAGTGAATCACATTCATGGTATTCACATAGAGCTTGGCCAGCCATGCCAAAACCTGGGAATATTTATGGCGCACTTCTGCATAGTCCAGCACCTCACCCGTGGGCAGGGGGATTTCCGGCGCCAGCTGTTCATTGCTCTTCTCATCCTTACCGCCATTAATGGCCAGCAGCAGGGATTTGGCCAGGTTCGCACGCGCACCGAAGAACTGCATCATCTTGCCCAGCTTCATAGCGGATACACAGCAGGTAATGCCATAGTCATCACCATATGCCGGACGCATGACCTCATCATTCTCATACTGGATGGCACTGGTCTTGATGGAAATCTCTGCCGCATATTTCTTGAAGCCTTCTGGCAGACGCTTGGACCAGAGCACCGTGAGGTTCGGTTCCGGGGACGGGCCAAGATTTTCCAGCGTATGCAGGATACGGAAGGAGTTCTTCGTGACCAAGGTGCGGCCATCTTCGCCCATGCCGCCCACGGATTCCGTCACCCAGATGGGATCGCCGGCGAATAGTTCATTGTATTCCGGCGTACGCAACATACGCACCATGCGCAGCTTGATGACCAGCTGATCCATGAATTCCTGTGCTTCTGCTTCGGTAATCACGCCATTTGCCAAATCACGTTCGATATAGATGTCCAGGAACGTGGACACGCGGCCGATAGACATAGCCGCACCGTTCTGCTCCTTGACCGAAGCCAGGTAGCCGAAGTACACCCACTGTACAGCCTCTCTGGCGTCTTTTGCCGGTGCACTGATATCAAAGCCATAGCCTGCGGCCATGGTCTTGAGGTCATTGAGTGCCTTGATCTGCTGGGCAAGCTCGCTGCGGGCACGCATCTTGTCTGCATCCATGGCACCGCTGAACATCTCTTCCTTATCGAGCTTCTTCTGCTCAATCAGACGGTCTACACCATAGAGCGCCACCCGGCGATAGTCACCGATGATGCGGCCGCGGCCATAGGCATCGGGCAGACCGGTAAGCAAGCCCAAATGACGAGCCTTGCGCATCTCCGGCGTATAGAGTTCAAATACGGCTTCATTATGCGTCTTGACATGCTTGGAATAGATTTCCGTGATCTTGTCGCTGACCTTGTAACCATAGGCGTCAGCGGCCTGCTGAGCCATGCGCAGACCGCCGTTGACGATCAGGCCGCGTTTCAAGGGTGCATCCAGCTGCAGACCTACAATCGTTTCATGCGCTTTATCGATATAGCCCGGTGCATGGGAAATGGTGGTGGAAACCGTCTCCGTATCTATATCCAGCACGCCGCCCTTCTGGCGTTCTTCAGCCAGCAACTGCTTGCATGTTTCCCAAACGGCCGTGGTGTTGTCCGTGGCAGCGGCGAGGAAACCTGCCTCCCCTTCATAAGGCGTGTAGTTCTTCTGAATGAAGTCACGCACGTCAATCTTCGTCTGCCACTTTCCGGGACGGAACCCCTGCCAATTCTCGTTCATAATCTTCCTCCTGCTCTGATGCTCAAACAAATAAAACCGCCCGAGCAAAGCACCGCACTCTGCCCAGGCGATTAGCTATCTGAAAAAGCTTCGGCACAGTTCCCCTTGACCGTCCTAAAGCAGTCAGTCCTGCGCCTTTATTTTTATTACCTGCTACTAATTATATCCATTATGGACAATCCTGTCAATATCACTTAATATGAGAAAATCCTATAACGATATAGGTTTTCACGCAAAAAACAACTGCCTTGCAGTTCCCTGCAAAGCAGTTGTCCTCATGCCATTACGGCGAAATAGCGACTCGTTGCCTGTTCCATCATATATTCATAGCACCGAAAGAGGTTATCCAGCACCGAATGATTTTCCTGACAGCGTTTCTGATGAAAATACGCATGTATCGCCTGACGAGCAGCGATATCATCCTCATCATAGATATCCATCAGCAAGCCCTTGCTGACTACATGGTTGCGGCTCCGTTCCTCGGACATTGGCGCCAACAACAACTGATACAGCCTGGCAATCCGCTCCGAAAAATCTGCTACATCTTTGGCCGGGTGCTTCTTGAAATGGATTGACAGGATCTGCCCCACAAGCATCTTCATGTCCTCCCATTTGTCTTCGTTCATTACCCACCGCTTCTGATGCCGCAAATCCTTCTCGATATACGCATAGGCCCTCAGACGCTCTGCCCAGGAAGTTGACAACAGCCATCGATAAAAATTTTCCACAGTAATCCCTCTCTTTCTCAGTGACTACTTGTCGGTTGAATCTTATCGATTCCAGATCCACCTGAAACCGCTGTTGTCGTGACGGCTTCAAATCTTCTCATCTTTAACCCTCTCGTCTCCTTAGTTCTATAGTCTCATTTTACACTAAAATGACAATTTTCGCAATACTAGAACGATGTATACTTAGAAAAAAGAGACCGCATTGTACGGCCTCTTCGTATCTTATTCAGCGCTCAAATGTGCTTCTTCCAACGCCTGCAGCTCCGCATCCCGCTCTTCCCTGGGCTGCTTCACTTTCAGCATCATGGCATCGCCAAAGGAGAAGAAGCGATACTTCATCTCCACAGCTGTCTTATAGGCATCCAGCACGAACTCCCGGCCGGCAAAGGCGCTGATGAGCATGATCAGCGTGGATTTGGGCAGATGGAAGTTGGTGATGATGGCGTCCACGATCTTGAAATCGTAGCCCGGATAGATGAAAATCTGCGTCCAGCCACTCTTGGCGGAGATTTCGCCCATGCCGTCCGCTGCGGATTCCAGCGTGCGGATACTCGTAGTGCCCACGGCAATCACGCGGTGACCGGCCTTTTTCGTATCCATAATCAGCTTGGCTGTTTCCTCGGGCACATGGTAGAACTCCTTGTGCATATCATGCTTCTGGATGTCTTCCACATTGACCGGACGGAAGGTGCCCAAACCAACATGCAGCGTCACAAAGCCTAAGTTCACGCCCATATCCTTGAGTTCCTGCATCTGCTCTTTGGTGAAGTGCAGGCCAGCGGTCGGCGCAGCAGCAGAACCTTCTTCGCGGTTGTAAACCGTCTGATAGCGTTCCTTATCCTCGAGCTTTTCATGGATATACGGCGGCAACGGCGTTTCGCCCAGGCGGTCCAGGATTTCCTCGAAAATGCCGTCATACTGAAATTCCACCACGCGGCCGCCGAAATCTGTGTTATCCACCACCGTGCAGCTCAGCTCATCACTGAAATTGATCTTATAACCTGCACGAGCCTTTTTACCCGGTTTTACCAAGGTTTCCCAATGCGTGGCATCAATGCGGCGCAGCAAGAAGACTTCAACCTTGCCGCCGGTCTGGTCGCGATGACCGATCAGGCGAGCCGGCATTACGCGGGTATCGTTGAAGATCAGGGTATCCCCCGGCTCCACATATTCCTTGAGGTCATAGAAATGACGATGCTCCATGGTCTTTTCCACAGGATCCAACACCATCAGCCGGGAGGCATTACGCGGCTCGATAGGCACCTGGGCAATGCGCTCCTCTGGCAGTTCGTAATCAAAATCTGAAAGTAATAACATAATCCAATCCTTCTATCAATAAAGTTTCTTTAGTTCTGCGCCCTGATAATAATGCTGCAGAATCTTCTTATAGTCCCAATGTTCACTATCCGCATAGGCCTTGGCCCCATGCTGGGACATGCCCAGCCCATGGCCCCAGCCATAGCCCTTGATAAAGACCACATTGCGGTTGAGCGTCATGGAAAAAAGCGTGCTCTTGAGGCCCAGCATACTGCGCAGGTCATTGCCCGTCATGCTGGCCCTCCCACTTTTACCCACAAAAGTCACGGCCTTTACCCGGCCGGAAACCGTGCGGTCTTGGGAGGCCTTGCCAATCCTGATGGGCGAAAGCTCGATTTTCTTGAGTTCTCCGATGTTCTTGCCCCGTTTCGCCAATAGGCCGCTAAGCTGCACAGCCGTGATATTCTTCTCCCAGGGATAAGTTTCCGTGCGCAGTTCCTTGGCCGCCCGCAAGCAGTCGATACGGCTGCCCCAGACGTCTTCGCTGTTTTCCGTCATGCCGCCGGAATCCGTATGGAACAGGGCATCCACCAACGCGCCATTGCTCTGCAGGACCATACCCTGTGTAGTCTTGATGGCCTGATTGGCCGCCGCCCGCTCTACAGCCACGCCGCCATACTGCTGGCAATGGGTGGAAGCACAGACATCAAAGCCTTCTTTTCCGTGGCGCTTGCGTTGGCGCAGGGCATAGGTACGGGCCGCTACCGCCTGCGCCTTTACGGCCTCAGCATTCCATTCCGCCGGCATTTCCTCCGGCACCACGCCCTGCAGGTATTCCTCGGCCGTTACCCGATTGATGAGGTGCAGGCCGCCTTTGCGCGGCACCAGACGCAGGGCACCGCGATAAGACTTATTGTCGTAGGTGCTGATAAGTTTGGCCAGATTGCGCTCATCTGCCACCGTGAGTTCCAACGTGGCCGCATCCGCTTTCTTGAGCTTTTTGCCATTCAGCTCCCAGCCGGTACCGGCAAAAGTCAGCGTCGCAAATTCCTTAGCATTGCCCTGCCAGACCACCTTCTGATTATCCAGCCGCTTCAAGACCACGGGCATATTGCCCGACAGGCGCAGGGTCGTCCCCTTAGTACCCAGGGATACCAACAACTCCGGCTGCCAGGCCGCTTCGGCAAAACCTGCCATACCCAGCAGGAGCATAAACATGGTGCAAATCACGATAAACTGCTTTCTCATCCCTGCGCCTCCATTGCCCGGGCCTTGGCCTCTGCTTCCAGCCGGGCCCGCTTCTTGGCCTTGTTGTCCTTCTTGCGCTGCTTGCGGATGGCCTTGCTGTACCGCTCCTCCTCACTGAAGATACAGCCGCAGTAAGGCTGGCGGTAAAGTTCCAGTTCCTGGCTGATGTCGATTCCCTCCTGCCAGCCGGGACGAAAATCCTCGTAGTAGAACTGCACGCCATACTGCTCGGCAAAGCGCTCCGCCGTGCGCTTCATCAGATCATGCTGCTGGTAGATGCTGTAAAACAATGTGGAGGTAAAAGCATCAAAACCATTTTCCGCCGCAAACCGCGCCGCTTCCTCCAGCCGCCAGGTATAGCACATGGTGCAGCGGCCATTGGGCAGGGCTTCAGCCGGCAAGGCCCGCTTCAAAAAATCCCGCAGCCGGTAATTCTCGTCGGCGAAAAATTCCATCTTGACCTTTTCGGCAAATTCCCTGGCGGTGTTCAGGCGCGCCTCCCATTCCTTATAGGGATGGATATTGGGATTGAAGAAATAGCCTACCGGCTCGATGCCATCTTCCCGCAGTTTCTTGACGGGATAACAGGAACAAGGCCCGCAGCACATATGTAATAGTAACTTCATAACAATCTCCTATTCCGGATAGGCAATGCCCAGATGCTCATAACCGGCTCTCGTGACCACGCGTCCGCGCGGCGTGCGGTTGATAAAACCCAGTTGTATCAGGAACGGCTCAAACACATCCTCCACCGTATCCGTGCTCTCGCTGATGGCCGCCGCCAGGGTATCGAGCCCCACGGGACCGCCACCGAACTTCTTGATCATGGTCAGCAGCATCCGCCGGTCCGTATGGTCCAGGCCTGCCTTGTCCACTTCGAGCAGGGACAGGGCTTTATCCGCAATCTCATCGGTGATGACATCCTTGCCTTCATACTGCGCCACATCCCGCACGCGCTTCAGCAGGCGGTTGGCAATACGCGGGGTTCCCCGGGAACGACGCGCGATTTCCTGCGCCCCCTTGTCCTCAATGGGAATCTCCAAGATTTCTGCCGCCCGCTTGACAATCGTGACCAACGCTTCCGGCGTGTAATACTCCAGGCGGGAGATGATGCCGAAACGGTCACGCAGCGGTGCCGCCAGAGAACCGGCTTTTGTCGTGGCCCCAATCAGGGTAAACGGCGCAATATCCAGACGGATGGAACGGGCACTCGGCCCCTTGCCGATGATGATGTCCAGCGCAAAGTCCTCCATGGCCGAGTAGAGCACTTCCTCCACACTGCGGGACAGGCGATGGATCTCGTCGATAAAGAGCACATCATGCTCCTGCAGGTTGGTCAGAAGCGCCGCCAAGTCGCCCTGCCGCTCGATGGCAGGCCCGGAAGTCTGCCGGAAGTTCACGCCCATCTCATTGGCGATAATCCCTGCCAGCGTAGTCTTGCCCAGTCCCGGCGGCCCATAGAGCAGCACATGGTCCAGAGCATCGCCGCGATTCATGGCCGCCTGAATGAAAATTTCCAAATTCTTCTTGGCTTTGTCCTGACCAATGTATTCACTTAACTTGCGGGGGCGCAGGCTATACTGCCAATCGTCCATCCGCTGCTCGTCCATGGCCACAATGCGGCCATCGTCTATATCCATGTCGTAAAAATCTTCTTCAGCCAAGCCTCAAGCCTCCCTTAAAATCTATTCAGCTGTTTCAAGGCCAGTTTGATAACCTCTTCCGTCGTCTTGCACTTGGTAGCCTTCTTGAGCACCGGCGCGATTTCTGCCTGGCTGTAACCCAGCGCCACCAAAGCCGCCTGTGCTTCGCTGATCATATCGTCGCCGAGCGGGCCTTCCATTTCCAAGGTCAGGACTTCCTCATCGCCTGCGGCAAAGCCCACTTTGTCCTTGAGTTCCAGGATCAGCCGCTCCGCCGACTTCTTGCCAATGCCCGGCAGTTTTGTGAGCACCGTGGCCTGCTTGTTCTGGATTGCCTTGCAGAGACTCTCCACCGTGATGGCCGACAGGATTCCGAGCGCCACCTTGGGCCCGATACCCGACACGCCAATCAGCAGCTGGAAGATATCGTATTCCTCCTCACTGGCAAAGCCATAGAGGGTAATGCCATCCTGATACACATTCATATAAGTGAAGAGCCGGGCTTCTTCTTTTAATCGCAGCTTGTTCCGGGTGGAACCGGCCACGAACACCCGATAGCCCACGCCATTCACATCCAGCAGGCAGTAGTCCGCCTTCAGAGCCGCCACCTGCCCCCGCAAAAATCCAATCATCTATCTTATTCACTCCAATGGTCCATAAAACTTGTAACCTTATTAGTATAACACGAATGGCAAGGGACTGACCAGTCAAAATTGACCGGTCAATCCAGACCGTTCCAATACTTTTCAATAATAAAAACGAAACAACGTTACACGTATATCGCATTTTTTATTATTTTCGCTGAACCAGCGTATCAAACACGCCTCAATCCGATTGTCTCGCCTTCCCCTGAATGATACAGTTATAGCAGGTTTTATAAGCAATGATATATCATCATATGGAAAAGAGGGAAACGATTATGACAAAACAAGAGCTTTTTGATAAATTCGTTGACTTTATGGGACGCTTTGCTGAAATCCGGGCAGTAGCGGCTCTGCGCGACGGCTTTATCATGACCACGCCTTTCACGGTCGTAGGTTCCGTATTCCTGCTGCTGGCTAACCTGCCCATCCCGGGCTATCCGGAATTCATGGCCAGCCTCTTCGGCGCCGACTGGACCGCTCCCCTGAACGCCGTAGCCGGCGGCACCTTCAGTGTGCTGGCTTTGATTGTCGTTCTGGCTGTCACCTATAAATACGTGGAATCCGAAGGCTGCGATGCCATCATGGCCTCCATCCTCTCCCTGTCCACCTTCCTGATCCTGCTGCCGCCCACCATCGTCAGCAAAGGCGGCGAAACCGTAGCAGACATCATTCCCAAGGCCTGGGCTGGCAGCAATGGCGTAATCACGGCCATTCTCGTGAGCTTTGTGGCTTCCTGGGTATTCTGCTACTGCGAGAAGAACCATATCGGCATCAAGATGCCGGATGCCGTACCAGGCGGCGTGGCCAAAGCTTTTGAAGCCCTGACGCCGGGCATGGTGCTCTTCACGGGCGCTTCCATTCTCTATGGTCTCTGCCATTATGTTGGTGCCACGACATTGCCGGAACTCATCTTCAAGATCATCCAGACTCCCTTGCAGGGACTTTCCGATACGTTGGTCGGCGGAGCGGTCATCGAAGCCTTGGAAAGCGTCCTGTTCTGGGCCGGCATCCACGGACCGAATGTGGTCGGCGGCGTGGTCAGCCCCATCCTCATTGCCAACTCGCTGGATAATCAGCACCTGCTCGACATGGGCATGCAGTTGGCGGGCAACCCCGATGCCAAGATTATCACCTGCCAGGTGGATTTCATGGTCAAGACCGGCGGCTGCGGCCTGACCTTTGGCCTGCTGATTGCCAGCTGGCTGTCGGCCAAATCCTCCCAGCTCAAATCCCTGACCAAGCTGGCCACGGTACCAGGCTTCTTCAACATCAACGAGCCCATCATCTTTGGCCTGCCCATCGTCTTCAATCCGTATCTTCTGATTCCCTTCGTGCTGGTGCCGCTGATTGCACTGGTCATGACCTACGCTTCCATCGTCGTCGGCTTCATGGCCCCCTTCAGTGCCGTACAGGTACCTTGGACAGCACCGCCCATCATCGCCGGCTTCCTCCTCAATGGCTGGCAGGGCGCCGTGGTACAACTTGCGACCATCGTGATGTCCACCATCGTCTACTATCCCTTCGTCCGCATGCAGGACAAAGCCATGCTCAAAGAAGAACAGACGGCCGATGCGAAGCATAACTTCAATGACGATGCTGAAGAAGAAGGCATCCCTCAGGCCCAGTCCTGACCATAATGTGAAACAAAGCATAAAAGGCGGCCCGCAGACTCAAAAGAGTCAGCGGGCCGCCTTTTCCTATCCTTGCTTTTCAGATAATGATTCCCAGCCATCTCCAATAGGTAGCCGCCATCAGCATGATGAGGGCATAGGCTGCCAATGTCAGCGGGATACCAGTCTTGATAAAGGTCTTGGCCTCAAAGGTTTCCGTGCCAAAGGCTACCATATTCTGTGGCGCATTGACCGGCAGGATGAAGCCGAAACAAATCACATACTGCAGGATCAAGGTCATTCCCACGACATTCAGATGTGAATGCTCCGCAGCCCCCTGCAATACCGATATGACAATTGGAATCATCGCAGCCGCCAAAGCCGTGGCACTGGCAAACCCCAGATGGATGACAATCAGGAACAGCGCCAGGATCGCAATGATCATAAAGGCCGAAGTATGATACAAACCAAAGACACTGACGATCACATGGGCAATCCAGGAAGCGGCCTTGGTCGAAAGCACCGCAGAACCCAGGCTGATACCCACGCCAAAGAGCACCAAAGTGCCCCAGCCAATCTTGGCCTGAGCCTCTTTCCAGGTCATAATGCCAATCCCCGGCAGCATCATCAGGGTAATGGCTACCATCGTCGTAGATGATGTATCAAAATTATGCAGGATCTTTTCCGTAGACCACAAGAACAGCAACAGCAAGGAAATGACCATCAATTTCTTTTCGCTCAAGGACATAGGCCCCAGCGCCTGCAATTCCTTGGCCACGGTTTCCTGCCCGCCTTCGATCTCATCCATTTCCGGCGGCACTAATTTCAGCAGCAGGAAATAGAGCACGACGCTCATGATCACGGCAAACGGCGCGGCTGTGATAAACCAGTCCAGCCAGCTGATCGTGGTCCCCAGCTGCTTTTCGATGAATTCCAGCGCAATCATATTCTGCGCAGCCGCCGTCTTGATACCCACGTTCCAAATACTGTCAGCCTGAGCGATGGCGATCATCATCACGGCCGAGAAGCGGCTTTTCAATGGTACTCCAAATGCCGCAATGATGCCCATCACGATTGGCACCATACAGGACACGCGCGCCGTGGTGCTCGGCACGAAAAAGCTTAGGATGAAGCCCACCAGGATGACACCGGCCAATACATTCTTGGTCTTCGCACCGATCTTGGACAGGATCAGCAAAGCCACCCGCTTATCCAGCCCCGTCTTCATCATCGCTGCCGAAATGAAGAGCGCAGCCCCTACCAAGGCCAAGGCCGGGCTGGAAAAACCTGCCATTGCCATCTTCAATGCCCCGGATGTACCCAACACCTTATCCGGATTCATCATATTCGGCGCCGTCCCCAACAGGAAAGCCATCAACGAGATGATGATGGCCGCTGACACCGGATAGGATACCGTCTCAAACATCCAGATGACAACCGAGAACACCAAGATCCCGAGCATCCGATGACCGGCCGTCGACAGTTCCGGCGGTGTCGGCAAGAGCAATATCAACAGTAATGTCAATATCCCTATCGGCAAGCCTAATTTTTTTCGCACATCGCATCCATCCCTTCCACATAAAAAGGCACAGCAGACCAAGGGAGTTTTCCTCTCCCAGTCTGATGTACCCCTTTGTACGCTTACTATGTCATTATTATATATCTCGTATATCTGTATAACATATTACAACAGATGATAAACCATGTCAATAAAAAATTGTAAACCGCTTAAAGTTCAGCGCGACAAATGTTTTTCCTGATTCTCATGCGTTTCTAACCTGCTCATGCTACCATATACAGTGTCCGTTGATGATTTTACAAGAAATGAGAGGATGGTTTGCTTATGACAAAGGAGGAAATCTGTGCCGACTGGGCCGCAGCTCTGGAATCTGCAGAAGATGGCTCCATACTGAGCGGTGCTATCGGCTTCGGCTTTACCAAAGCCGACCTGAGGGAACTGCTCGCCCTGCATCGGGCTGGCAGATATCAGGATAAGATTGAGGAACTGCTGGTGGAATGCAACTTCATCTCCTTCTGCTATTGCCTGATGCAGAAAGAATATGAAGAAGCCATTGAAATGGAGGCGCTCAACGAAGCCGACTGAGCACGTCAAAAGGGTGGAATTGACAAGTCAAGCTGACCTGTCAATTCCACCCTTTTCTTTACTCTTCTTTACCCTTCTTTACCTGCTTTAAACGCCATCATCATCTGATTGGTCAAACTCCAGTCATCGATCTGGCCTTGGATATCTTCCCGTTTCACCCACAGGGCTTCCTTGAGTTCACTTTCGTCCATGCGTATGGTGGTATCGCCATCCACCTCACAGAAAAAGCCCACGATCAGATCCTGGGCGCTGCCCCAGGGCTGGGATTTGTAATAGCGGATGTTCTTGACCTTGAGCCCCGTCTCTTCCTTGACCTCCCGGGCCACACACTCTTCCAGTGTCTCGCCAATTTCCACGAAACCTGCCACCAAGGCATAGAAGCTCATATTGCGATTGGCGTATTTCGTCAGCAGGATGCTATCACCGTTAATAACCCCCGCCACCACTGCCGGAATGATGCGGGGATAAATCACATGACCGCAGTTATCGCATTGCAACGCCCGCTCCTTGGCCGCATAGCCAGTCAGATGTCCACAGCGCCCACAAAAATGATTATCCTCATACCACTGAATGAGATGCCAGGCCGTATAGGCAGCATACATCAATTCCTGCGGCCCCTGCAGTTGATAACGGATTTCCCGCAGCGTCTTATAGGCAAATCCGTCCAAGGGCTCCATATGCCACCCCAACGCATGATACACGCCATGGCCATCCAACGAAAACAGATATTGATATAGATACTTATTGGACCGGATTTCCTGACGTTTCGGAAAACGCATTTCGCCGGGCTCGCCTGCCACCATCAGGGCATCGCCTTTGGCAAAGATGATGATATCATCCTTCCAGGGCTCAGCATCGGGCAAAAACTCATTGGTCAGTCTATGGGGCGTAATTTCATGGATCACAACTGCACACTTCCTTCTAGGTTTGCAAATTATTCACGACTTCCACAACATATTATACTCTTAATAACGCCACAAGTAAAAAATACAGGACTACAGCCTTACCCTGACGAATAGATATCTACAGAAAATCTAACAAGGAGGCTAGCCCTATGAAGCTCAACAGCGGCGATATTGTTTACGTCAAGCGCAGCGGCTACCGCCATTTCGGTATATATACCGGTGACGACTGCGTCATCCACTATCATAAGGAAAAGAATCCTCTGCTCTGTGACGGCATCATCGCCGAGACCAGCATGGCAGATTTCATGTCCAGCAGCGATACCCTCTACGTACTGAACGGGCCAGGACCATCCGCGCAGCATGACCTGTTCGAATGGCTCCTGCAGCGCTTGTTCAACGGGGAAATACAAGCCTTTTCCCCGCAGGAAACCGTCCGGCGGGCCCGCAGCAAACTCGGCGAAAAAGGCTACAGCCTGCTGCTCAACAACTGCGAACATTTCGCCTTCTGGTGCAAGACCGGCATTGCCCAATCCTCCCAGGTGGACGATATCCTCGCCTGCCTGCTGGTATTTGCCCCCAGCCCGCCTGCCAAAAACGACAATCTCTGATAGCTAGCCGCCTTCAATACGTCAAACAATTCGCCAAATACTCTGCCTCGTCCATTTTTGCCGACAAGACGGCCTTCTCTATGGCCCGCTCCATGACTTCTGCGGCCAAAGTCCCTGCCATATTCACATCTGCCTGCACCAAACTGCCGCAGGCAGATGCGTAGATGGTATCGCCATCGGCCAGCGTGCCTACAGGCTTGATGGAACGCGCGTAAGCGTTCCTGGTCTGCTGGGCAATACGGGTAAGCTGGGCTTTATCAAAAGCACCATTGGTGACCACGACACCGATGGTGGTATTCGTGCGTGACAGCAGATCCTTGGGCGCGGCCAGGCGGTAAAGTTCCTGCACACTGTCCAGAAAATCCGTACGCTGCGCATTGGTGAGGCCGGCAATCTTCTTTTCCTTGGCATAAATATCCCCCAATGCATTCACCACGACCACGGCACCAATCTTCAATTCGCCCACCTGCACCGCATAATAGCCGATCCCACTTTTCTGCGACTGCTTCATACCGCAAAACTTGCCTACCGTTGCGCCCGTTCCCGCACCGACAGAACCGCTTAGGGGGCTGTTTTGACGAAGCGCATTCTTACAGGCCGTATAGCCCATATCGCTGTCCGGACGAACGGACGCACTGCCATAGGACAAATCGTAGATATCCGACTGCACCACCAGCGGAATCCTTGCAAAACCCGTATCAAAGCCAATGCCATTTTCCTCCAAGCAGCGCATGACGCCATCTGCCGCCGCCAGTCCATAGGCACTGCCACCGGCCAGGACAATAGCATGAATGCCCAAGTCCTCCCGCGTGGGATCTAAAACGGGCGTTTCCCTTGAAGCCGGGCCGCCCCCGCTGATATCCACACCAGTTTTGGCTCCCGCCGGAAAACAGAGCACCGTAACCCCGGTCTTAGCCTTATCATTCTGGGCATTGCCCACCTGCACACCCTCGATTTCCGCAAAAGGTATTTTCTTCATGACCTCCGCCCCCTGTCCTGTATCGTTGATTAAAAATAATCATCTTTTCTTAGTATATTGCTATGAATCTCTGTGGTCAAATCGGCCAATTTTTTTGTCCAAAGCACGATTTACCAATTGTATCCCCGGCCGTTTCGTTGTAGAATTGTAAGGTAATGACTAACAATACGAGGAGCATTGACTTTGCGCAAAAGAAATATTTGGAAAATAACCATCCTATTTGTATTCGTGGCTGCCATAGCCGCTATGATCATCTTCAGTCAGCAGCCCAAGCCGCTGCAGGCGACCATGGTAGCGGACAGCGAGAGCGGCACGAAAGTGCTGGTGCTGAACTACCACAAGATTGACCACACCTTTATCTCTTTGTCCGTACGGCCGGAGGATTTTGACAATCAGATGAAATACCTCCATGACAACGGCTACCATACCATCAATCCCGATGAACTCTACGAAGCCCTGGCCGGCAATGGCCAGCTGCCGGAAAATCCCGTGCTGATTACCTTTGACGATGGTTATGAGGACAATTACACCAATGCCTACCCCATCCTCAAAAAATACGATTTCAAAGCCACCATCTTCGTGGTGACCGGTTTCCTCGACCGCCACAAGAAAGGCTACCTGAGCTGGGATCAGGCGCGGGAGATGAATAAGAACGGCATCAACATCGAATCCCACACGGTCAACCACAAATCGATGACCGACCTCACCGATGACGAGCTGCGCTCCGAACTCGTGGACTCCAAGAAAAAAGCCGAAAGCGAGCTGGGCCACGCAGTAAACTACGTGGCCTACCCCACCGGCACCTATAACCTCCATATCGCCCAGATGGTCAAAGAGGCCGGCTACAAAGCCGCCTTCACCATCAAATACGGCAACGTGGACAAAGCCAGCAACATCTTCGCCTTGGAACGCGTTCCCATCTTTCACACCGAAGACACGAACAAGGATTTCATCGAACGCATACGCTACCAGCCCATCTTCGAAAGCTTTGGCTGGATGAAAAATTAAGCAAACTGTTTGTAGTCTAAGCCTTCCCCTGGAGGGGAAGGCTTTTTTTGCCCTTATTCACTTCAATAGCAGATAGCCACGCCCGTTGATGCGCTTCATTTGACCGTCTTCGCCCAAGATAACCGTCAGCTCGGTAAAATACAGCAGAGAATGGTCATCCAGCACATAGCCTTCATCGAGGATGACGCGCTTTTCCCGGCAGTTCTTGAATTTGCCTGCTTGCCACGGAACGTCACTCTGGGCAGCCACCAACCGGGCCGCATAATCCGTGAGGTCGACCTCGCGCCGCTCACCCTCTTCCAGCGGAATAACCACTACCGCTTTCTTGATATTCACGGGATAAGCCCACTGGTACCCCGCCAGAGGAATCCCCTTCCGGCTGGGAAAGAAACTCACACGGTCTTCCTTTTCCTTGGGCGGCAGTTCCATGCCCGAGCTTTTCTTCGTGACCGTTTTCTTCGGCAGGTATTGCTTCCATTCAATTTCCTTGACCTGGTGGCAAAAATCTTCCCGCTCATCCGCCCCTGAACTGCAGATATAGTCCACACAGCTTTTTACCGCCTGTGCCCGTTCTGGGGAAACCCGATGGCTCATCGTAATCCTGCCCTCTGCATACAAGCCCTCCTGTGTCAGCAAGTCAATCAGGCGAGCCTGCTGTTCATGCAGGGGCACCCGCATCACATTGAGCGGCGACAGGGAAAACACAGCCACCAGCACGGCAGCCACCAGAAACAGCGGCCGGATGCCCTGCCGCAGGAAGCGAAAGGCCAGAAACAGTACGCCGAAGCCCGTGCAGAGCATGGACAGATAGCGCAGCGTCGTCAGCCCATAGGCCGCATAGCGAATCCACACGCCATACAGCTGAACCAGCAGGATGGGCAGGAACCAGACAAGCCCCCACTTCATGAACCGGTCAAACCAGGGCTTAGACATATCGTTCCAGAAAAAATAGAAAAAGCCATACCCCAACAGGGCAAGAGAGGCATACCAGTTCATTTCACCCACCGGCATGGACTGCTGCCAAATGATCTTGCCGATATAGAGATAAAGGATGACCAGCAAAAATACATAGCAGGGCAGGACCAGCCCCATGACAATCCGATTAAGGATTGGCTCGGCCGGCTCCGTGGCAACCTCAGCCCTGGGCAGCAGACACAGGGCAATACTGACCGCACAAGCAAAAGGCACGACGCCCAGCAGGAAGATGTCGACTTCCGTGGGAACTTCCACCAACAGTACCTGCACCGCCGCCAGACAGATGCCCACCAGCAGGGACAGCAGCATGCCGATGCCCCCGGCACTGACCAGCGCACTGACACAGCTGCGCAGCTGCCGGCTCTGCCGCTCCTTTGCCTGCGGCAGCAGCAGATAGAAAATCAGACAGGACCAGACAAGCGGGGTTGCCAGATAAAACATGGCCTCCTCAAAGCCCTGAAAAAAGTTCCGGCCCGCTTCATACACGATAAGCCAGACCGCAAGCAGGCAGGCAATCTTCCAGCGATACCGCCCGGGAGACCACTCCGGCCTGCGTTCACGCCATAGTTCAGCCGCCACTGCCACCAGCAAAAGCACCGACATCCGTGCCGTCCAAAATAACCAGTCTTCCTCAAACTCTTCCACCGTATAAGCCCAGAGGATCCCGCCCTGATAGATCAGTATCAGCAGATTGAGCACAGCCGCCTCCGGAAAACGCTCGCCCAAAGTCCTGCCATATTCCCGCAGGATTTCCCGGTAATTTTCCCGCAGATAGCGAAAATTCATGATGGATTTCTTGCCCATGGATTTCTCACCTCACTATTATTCCTGCATCGATTATCGCACAGCCAGGTTAGAAACAGATTAGATGCAGCAAAGCTCTGGCAAAAGAACCAGTTCTTATTTAGCGGGAGCATGTTTCTTTTGCATGATCGTGCGCAGCTGACTGACGATTACCCCGGCAAACATCAGCAGGCAGCCGCAGAGCTGCGCCGTGCTCATCTGTTCGCCCAAAACCACGAAGCTGGCCAAAGCGCCGAACACCGCTTCAAAACTCATGATTACCGCCGCTTCACTCGGAGCGGCGTATTTTTGTCCCACGATCTGCAAGGTAAAGGCCACGCCCGTAGAAAGAACGCCTGCATAGGCAATGGACACCCAGGAATCGAGGACGGGCGCAAGCGCCATCGTTTCCGTGCCTGCTGCCGTAAGCAGGCTGGCCACAAAGCAACAGATGGTCTGGCTAAGCGAAAGTTCCAGCACATTCACATGCGGAGCAAAGCGGTCGATGTAGAGGATCTGCGCCGTCCAGCCCAAAGCGCTGAGAGCCACCAATACATCCCCCAGATTGAGACTGATCGTCCCCTGAATGGTCAGCAGATAAAGTCCGGCCAAAGCCAGTACCGCCCCGAGCCAATTGACCATATACACCTTCGCCAGACGGAACAGCGCCGCCCCTAACGGCACCAGCACGATATAGAGCGCCGTGATGAAAGAGGTCTTGCCCACCGTGGTAAACTGCAGGGCATACTGCTGCAAGGAGCTGGCCACGAACAACATAAGTCCTGCCACAAAGCCCATCTTCCAGCCGGAATGATGCAGCCCCCGCTGCTTCCGCGACGCACGCCGTTTCCTATCTAGGAGCCAAAGCCCCAGCAAAAACAAAGTACCCAAAAAGAAGCGGGCCGCCGCATAGGTAAAAGGCCCCAGCTCATCCATCCCCACCTGTTGGGCCACGAAAGTCGTCCCCCAGATGAACGCCGTGATCAGCAGCAAGATATTGCCCCGCATTTGCATAAAATAAGTCCCCCTTGTCCAAAGCTAATTTCATGCTATAGTAAATCCCCTGACCTGTCAATAAATCCAACGTATTTCCTTGCCAAAAGCAGGAAATGCCATAGAATATGGCGAAATTAAAATGCATGTGTTTATTAATAGGAGGAAAGCTAAATGAACGAAAACATCCGCAAGCGCAATGAACTGCTGGCCCAGACAGTAATCAAAGGCCTGCAATCCCGCAATATGGAAGGCTTTTATGCCAAGGACAAGGAAGAGGCCCTGAAGCTAGCTCTGGAACTCATCCCCAAAGGCAGCACCGTTACCATGGGCGGCGCCATGAGCGTCCACGAAATTGGCCTGACGGAAGCCCTAACCACGGAGGACTACAACTTCATCGACCGCGACAAGGTAGAAGACAAACGCAAAGCCATGCTGATGGCCTATGATGCTGATGTATTCCTCTCCAGCACCAACGCCATGACGCAGGACGGCATATTAGTCAACATCGACGGCAATGCCAACCGCGTATCCGCCATCGCCCAAGGGCCGAAAAAAGTGCTCTTCATCGTGGGGCTCAACAAAGTCTGCGACGATCTGGACGGCGCTATGAAGCGGGCCCGCAACGTGGCCGCTCCCATCAATGCCCAGCGCTTCGGCCTGAGCACCCCCTGCGCCAAAACCGGTGCCTGCTTCGACTGCAAGAGTCCCGACACCATCTGCTGCCAGTTCCTGATTACCCGCTACTCCCTGCACAAGGGCCGCATTCAGGTAATCCTGGTCAACGATAACTTAGGCTTCTAATATAAACGCCGCCAGCTGTTCTGCCATAGATGCAAAGCTGGCGGCGTTATTCTATAAAATACGTATCTATAAGATTCTAAATAGTTTGTCTTTTATCAAGAATCCTGTATAATAGAAGTTGGGAGGTGAACCAAATCATGAACAGCAACCCCTTATGGAAACCATTTCGTCCCGCGCTGGCATTAGGCCTGGCAGCCTGTCTTTTCGGCGGAATTGTCGAAGCAGAACCAGTTATGGCAGCTGACAGCAAAATGCCAAAAGCCCAGAACTTGAAACCAGTCAAGAAAGGCAGCATCCAGCCCATTGCCGGCATCTGGCACGAAGCAGATGCCCCCAACGCCAGAACCCTGACCATCTATGCCGATGGCACCTATGAATTGATTTTCCCAGATGGCAAAGCCTTCGGAAAAGTCAAGGTGACCAGCGAAAAACATCCGGACGGCTCAAAATCCCTTTGGTACTCTTTTCATGAAAGCGGCGGCATCGTCCTTGAGGATAAGGACACCGCTTCTCCCTGGTACTCTGCTTTCAACAGTGCCAATGAACTATGGGCAGCATTCCCCAAAGACGAAAACACCGCCACGCAGACAGACCTTCGTTCCGGTCATGATGGGGCCATCCATTTCACGCGCTATGCAGAAAATGGCTATGACACCACCAGCGCAGGCATAAAGGCAGAGGATTACCTGGGTGTCTGGGGCTGCGGCCGCTGCACAGCAGTGATCAGCCGGGAACGTTCCGGCTATCTCGTGGAAATCCAATGGGCCAGCAGCGCCGCTGATGGCAGCCGCTGGACTTACCACTGCACCTACGACAACTTCAGCGCCATACTCTTCAGCAACCACGACGGCACCCGCATAGATTACACCTATACGGAAAAAGGCACCGGCACAGATAAAAAGGTCTACGACGATGGTTCCAGCGTTTTCGTCCTCCGCAATGGCACCCTGACCTGGCAGGACCAGAAAGAAAACAGCGGCAACCTTCTGGAGTTCGTGAAATCCCCGCAAGGATAATCCGCCTATAGTCAATTGCATACAAAAGTGGTGGAGCCCATCGTGACTCCACCACTTTTTGACGTGTCAATTTGACCGGTCAATATTATAACCCAAATGCGCAAAAACATTTTGCAAGGGCTGCTTATCGCGGATATCCAACCAATCATCAGGCCGGCTGTTGTCATCAATCAGGATCAGCAGATAATCCAAAATCATCCGCCGCGCCGCCCATAGCCCAACCTCATTGGACGTATACCTTTGCCCGCGCAAACGAACCGAGTTGTCTACAAAACTGTTTGCGATGATCAGATCACCGATCACAGGCACCACCGCTTCCAATGCCGACCAGGTCTGCAGGAAAAAATTCCCCTGCTTCGTCCCCCAATAAGGGCTGTGCTCCACAATCCTATAAGCCATCTGCAAGGCATGGACCTGCGCAATACTCTCCATTGCGGTCAAATCTTCCTTGTCCAACGCCTCCAGCATCGCCGTATACCGCGCATAAGGTTCCGCCTTCGCCCTCGCAACCTTCGCCAACCGCGCCTCCCGCGCCTTGGCAAAATCAATTATTGACATCTTTCCTCCGAGTACACCTATAAAAATCGGATCCCACTTATATTCTCATTCGCTGACCGATCAATTTGACTGGTCAACTTCCAGACGCCGTTGAACTTCTTTATCCAACGCCAACAGTAAAGGCGCATATTTTTCCCTAATCAATTGATAAACATCCAATGCTGATGCCTGATTATAGGTATGGCTAGATAAATTCCGCTTTTTTTGCATTTCAAACCACATTTTCGTATCAGCTATCATTCCTTGCTTTCCGGCCTCACAGATACTTGAACGTGGACTATCGACTTCAATCCCTTCGTATTCTAGCACGACCTTCATCAGATTCCAAGCAAGATAAAAGCTAAGTTCAAACCGATGCATGGAAGCATCAATGTATATTCCATCAACGTCAGGATCTTTGTACAGAGCAGACTGTAGCCGTTCTAAGGCACGATGATAGTCCGCATATTTCATCGCTATCTGTAATATCGTCATTAACATCGCCCCTTCCACACTTCTGAATATATAAAACTGCAATCCTAAAATATAGTATATCATGAACAACAAAGGTCTGACCAGTCAAAATGAACTGCTACCCGTCAAGAGGACAATAAAAAAATATAAAATTTCTTTGGCCGGCAGATTCGTCTGCCGGTCTTTTTATGCGGCTAAATACAAGCTGTGTTTCTCTATCGGCGTTAGGATTCCGAGATTACGTTGCACACGCCTGTTGTTGTAATAATGGATGTAGGCTTTAATTGAATTCATGAGGCTACTTTTGCTGGTAAAACGCCTGCCATAGTACATTTCACGCTTGAGAATACCCCAAAATCCTTCCATAGGCCCATTGTCAATGCAGTGGGCTACACGGGACATACTTTGTGTCATGCCCTGTTTTTGCAGTTTATGGTGAAATACTCTGTTTGTGTA
>NZ_FNJQ01000040.1 GCF_900104055.1 Pseudoselenomonas ruminantium | reverse complement strand
CGCTTCTCCCGTAACAAGCACATCGATGTACTTGTGGCTTACAGCCGAGACTTAGCCATTTGACACAGATATACCTTTGGGTGGAGGCGGGGATGCTTATTCGCCGACGGAACGACTGCCTGAACGAAGTGAAGGCTGGCCCGCAAACAAACGTTGCTGGAATCTGAGCTGAACATACGCGCCGCCGGCCTGCCCGGCGCAGGTCGCTAGAAACTGCGTACTTCTGCTGGCGGGTCATTTAGTGAAGTGGCGAAGAAGTATCCCCACCTCCGCCCCACAAATCTGTAACCAATTGCGTTCAAGCACGCAACTACAAACTGCAATTTTACAGTCCCTATTTTTGAAAGGAGATTCCTATGCAATATAAAGCCGCTATTTTTGACCTGGATGGTACATTGATTGACTCTTTGGCCGATTTGGCCGACAGTGCCAATGAAATGCTCACAAGCTATGGCTATCCCACGCATGATATCGATAAATACCGTTACTTTGTGGGCAATGGTTCCCGTAAGCTTATTGAACGCTGCCTGCCTGCTGACAAAGCCGCAGATTCGGCTTTTGTGGATGAGGCTTTGGCGAAATACAAAGAATGCTATGACCGCAATCTTACCCATAAGACTGCGTGCTATGATGGTATTATGGACATGTTGCAGACCTTGCAGGCCAGGAATATCCCCTTGGGCATCTGCACCAATAAGCATCAGTCGGCAGCCGACATTATCGTGGCAAAATTATTTGCAAAAGACATGTTTGTGTCCGTTATTGGTGATTGCAAGGATTTGCCGCGCAAGCCTGACCCGAAAAAGGTGTTGCTGATTGCCGCTAAGATGGGCGTAAAGCCGGAAGAAGTTGCCTACTTTGGTGATACCAGCGTGGATATGGATACGGGCAATAATGCCGGAATGCTGCCTGTCGGTGTAACCTGGGGCTTCCGCCCCAAAGAAGAACTGGTCGAGCATGGTGCCAAGATACTCCTGAATAAGCCAATGGATTTATTCAGCAAGGTAGAGTTCTGAAAAAGAATATAGATTAAAGACCTCTTTGATACTGAAAAATGATATGATTTTTAGTATCAAAGAGGTCTTTTGTGTATAAAAATAAAATATACAATCAAATAGATGTTGACAGATTATTATTCTCAATATATAATGATTATCGCTACTAATCAATCATAAAAGAAAGGAAATGAGTGTATTGCCTTTGGTTTACTTGACTGCGGGGCTGGTCAGTATCTTTTTTACGATTTTGTTTGCCATATCGGTGGGGGTAGTGGATATTCCCTTAGCGGAGGTGATGGCGGTGCTGAGCGAACGCATCGGTTTGTCGGAAGGAATGACTATTTCATCAGCCCATAGAGATATTCTCTGGGAACTCCGTTTGCCACGGGTGCTGTTGGCCGGTTTTGCCGGGGCAGGATTGTCTCTATGTGGCATGGTCATGCAGGCATTAGTCCAAAATCCCTTGGCTGAACCGTATATTTTAGGCGTTGCCTCGGGGGCATCATTAGGCGCGGTAGCGGTTATCCTGCTGGGCGGAACGGCGTTTCTGGCGGGGACAGGTGTTCCATTGGGCGCTTTTATTGGTGCCGTGGCCGCCACGGGCTTTGTCCTGGCATTAGCTGGCAAGGAGCGCAGTGCTTCGGCTGTACGATTGATTTTGGCGGGAGCGGTGGTCAGCGCGCTATTTTCTGCACTGGCAAATTTGGTGGTTTATCTGGCAAATGATGCAGAAGGGATGCGCAGTGCTGCGTTTTGGACGATGGGGTCGCTGGCAGGTGCGCGTTGGGATACCATCTGGCTGCCAGGAGCAGCTGTGCTGGCAGGTGTCGTTTTCTTTGCCTTGCGGCTGCGGGAACTTAATGCCATGCTGCTAGGCGAGGAAACGGCAGTGACCTTGGGTGTGGATCTCCTTGGGGCACGGCGGAGATATTTGGCATTTACAGCCCTGCTTACGGGCATTATCGTTTCGGTTTGCGGGATATTTGGTTTCGTCGGCTTGATTATTCCCCATGCAGTGCGGGCGGTAGTGGGCTCTGACCATCGCCGGGTGCTGCCGGGCGTGCTGATTGTGGGAGCGATTTTTTTGATTTTGGCGGATGTGCTTTGCCGGGTACTGTTGCCCAGCGGTGATTTACCCATCGGAATTTTGACCGCGCTGGTTGGAGCACCGCTCTTTATGCGGCTGCTCTTTCGGACAGAGAATGGTCTGGGACGATGAAAGGGGCGTTTATGCAGGATTTAGAAGTGAAGAACCTTTCCTTTTCCTTGGGGAAAAGGGCGATATTGCAGGATATATCCCTGTCTGTAAAACGTGGAGAATTTGTGGGCATTATCGGGCCAAACGGCAGTGGAAAGTCAACTCTGCTGAAAACCATCTACCGTGTTTTGCAGCCGCAAGCTGGGGAGATATCGGTTTTGGGCAGGCGTTTGCAGGATATATCCTTGTCCGAGTCAGCCAGGTTGATGGCTGTGATGGGACAGTTCCATAAGGTCAATTTTGATTTTACGGTAGAGGATATGGTGATGATGGGCCGGATACCTCATCAGGGCATTAGCGGCAGGCTTTCTGCACGGGACAGGCAGGCGGTGGAACGCGCCTTGTCGCAGGCAGGGATAGAAAAATTGGCAAAGCGGCGATTTGCTGCATTGTCCGGTGGTGAGCAGCAGCGTGTAGTGCTCGCCAGGGCCTTGGCGCAGGAGCCACGCCTGTTGCTTTTGGATGAGCCAACCAATCACCTGGATATACGCTACCAAATGCAGATTATGGAGATTGCAGCAAGTCTTGGTGTCGGTGTGCTGGCAGTATTGCATGATTTGAATTTGGCGGCGATGTACTGTCAGCGGCTCTATGTGCTCAAGGCTGGTCGCTTGATGGCTGCGGGCACTCCCTGTGAGATACTGACCCCGAAACTGATTAACGATGTTTACGATGTGCACTGCGAGGTACTTACTGGCCGTGAGGGGCGTCCCGTTATCGTCTACGGGCGGGAGAAGATGGCCGTATGAAGCTCGTATTTTGGATTATGGCTCTGACTTGTTCTACTCTGCTGTTCGGCTGTAGTAGAGATTCAGAAAATATGACCGATAAACAATTTATACAAAATTTTGACGAAAATGGTCATAGCCGGCGTACCTTGATAAAGGGAATTCCTCAGCGTGTGCTGATTCTCTATCCCGGAGCCGCAGAGGCCATGCTGGAATTGGGGCTTGATGCGCATATCGGGCAGACGATTGCCGCTTATGGCAGTGAACCGGAGCATCTGGCTAAGCGCTTTGCAGCGCTGCCCAAGGTGCAGGCGGCGTTTATACCTGCGCAGGAAGAAGTGTTTGCCTTGCAGCCTGATCTCATCATCGGTTGGGCACATAATTTTTCGCCGATGGAATTGGGAGCACCACAAGGATGGCAGGAACATGGCATAGGTGCGTATATTGTTCCGGCGACAATCCCTCATGAACGGCCAACTCTGGAAAATTCTGTGTATCCGTTCATTGTGGATTTGGGGAAAATCTTTGCCGTGGAGGATAGGGCAGCTGATTATATTGCGGCTTGCCGTAAGCGTGAAGCTACAATAGCTGAATGCCTAAAAGAACGGGAGCGGGAAACAGCGATTGTCTTGCAGGAGCATGGCAGAAGTTCCTATTCCCTTTATGATGCGGGTTATCTGATAAACGATGTGCTGGATAAGGCCGGGCTGGATAATTTGGTCAGCATGAAGACGGCCTTTGTGGGGCCGGAGAGAATACTCGCCTATGACCCGGATTATCTGGTGTATGTTTCGCTACCGGGACCGGATGGGCAGGACCTTTCCGATGAGGAGGTTTGGGAGCAGGTAAAGAAAAATCGTGACCTGCAGCCGTTGCGGGCGGTACAGCAGGGACGTATCATCAACATTCCCTTTGCTGAGGTCAACAGTGGCAATGGACGCGCGTTGGATGCGCTATCCCGCCTGGCTAAGGGCAGGCTTAAACATAGATAATAAATACAAGAGAGGATTTAGGACTTAATGAAACAGTACAAGGAGCAAAAGATTTTGGCAGCTATGCTTTGTGGAGCATTGACTTTGAGTGGGGCAGAATATGCTGCCGCTGCGGAAAATGCAGCAGAGGATTTAGCCGTGGAGGAGTTCTCCCTGGATGATTATGTGGTAACGGCCAATCGCATGAAGGTGCGTTCGCAGGAAGTGGCAGCAGAGGTTACCGTGGTGACTTCTGAAGATTTGGCCAAGGGGAATTACACAACGGTAACCGATGCTTTGCGCGATAAGGGCATTAACGTCAAAACCAATACCACCGGCAGTTATGTGGAGCTTAATGGCGATAACCGCGTGCTGCTCATGGTGAATGGCCGGCGCACTAACTGGAACCATGGGCCGCTTATCAGCGGTGTCGATACCGGGCTGATGGATCTGGATACCTTTCAGGTAGAAAATATTGAGCGTATCGAAGTGGTGCGCGGCCCGAATTCTTCCCTGTATGGCAATGCGGCTATGGGCGGTGTGGTCAACATCATTACCAAGCGGCCCCAGCCGGGCATGCATGTAAAGGTGCGCGGGGAAGTGGGCACGCAGAAACAGCGGCGCGGTGCCCTGCGCGTGGAAGGCGGCGATGACAGTGTAACCTATGCACTTACGGTAAGCCGCGAAACTCGGGGCGATATCGAATACCGTTCCCCATCGAATGGGAATTTGTCCATTGCGGATACGGGCATGCACAGAACGAGTGAAGCCTTGACGTTGGATAAAAAATTCACCAATGGCGATTTACTCAGTTTTGACTTTACCAATACAGAAGCCAATAAAAGCATGGCGGCTAATGTAAAGGACGCTAATACGGCTCAGCCCACCTATCCAAATGCCCGTGGACGGGAGACTGTACGCACTTATGCATTGACCTATACCTGGGCCGCCAAAACGGAAAACGGGCCGCAGGATTATTTCCGGATTTATCATAATCAGGAAAAATTGGATGGTGCCTATGATGCATCTTTCCAAGATGATATGAAAGCCATGGGAGCTGAGTATCAGAAAAACTGGCTGCTCAGCGACAAGAATACGCTAATCAGCGGCGTATCCTTCCATCACGAAAATATACAGGAAGAAAATAATGGCAGCCTGGATCGTTCGGCCAATACGACCTCTTTATATCTGGAGGATAACTGGCGTATGGGGCGCGGCTGGTCACTGAATTTAGGCACCAGATGGGAAGATCATAGCGACTTTGGCGCAGACTTTACTTCGCATATTGGCCTGAATAAAGAACTTTCGGCGGCAACCAATGCCTTTGTATCTTGGGGACAGGCGGTAAACAATCCTACATTGAAAATGCGTTATGCCAATACGCAGTGGTGGGCAGGCAATGAGAATCTGCAGCAGGAGAAGTCCCAAACGGTAACGGCGGGCGTAAAATCAAAAATCTCTGCGAATACAGATGTGGATGCAACCTTCTATTACAGCAAAGTCAAAAACGCACTGGACTGGATATATACGGATAAAACCCGCTACTACAATGTAGCGCAGGAGACGCGGCGGGGTCTGGACCTCAATCTGCGTCATCGCTTCTCACCACAGTGGTCTGTGCGGTTGGGCTATTCCTATGCACAGGTGAAGGAAAGCGATAATACCTGGCATTATCTGTACCGCAAAAATAACCAGCCCAATCGCTATATTTTGGGCGTAAGTTATAAACAGGATAAATGGGATGGCGATTTGACTTTGCAGCATGTTGCAGGCAGGATAGTAGGCGATAATGCCTTCCTGAAAAGCCGCTATGCTACCTTGGATATGGTACTGAATTATCATTGTACGGATAAGACCAAGTTCTATATAAAGGGCTATAATTTGACCAACGAAAGTTATGAATCCATTGCAACTTGGTCCGGCTATTATATGGCACCGGGACGCAGTGTGATTTTAGGTGTACAGCATGAATTTTAAGGAAGAAATGTGAGGTTTAGTATGGATTATATTGTTACGGGAGTAGAATTTTTTCAAAAGGGCGGCGCAGTCATGTATGTACTGCTGCTCTGCTCTATGTTTGTAGTGGCGATTGGCATCGAACGTGCCCTGCATTTTTACCGCATGGATTCCGGGCGGGAGTTTGCGAAAATTTTTTATCAGCAGGTGGCTGCTGGTCAGTATGGGGAAGCCGCAGCTTTGCTGCAAAATGCCCGTGGTATTCTGGCTGAAATCATCATGAACGCAGTACAGAAGGAAACTCGGGAGCAGGCTGCCCATTATATGGAGCTGCAGTCCGGCATTGCCTTGTCTAGAATGCGCCAGCGGCTCTACTACCTCAGCGTGATTGTCACCATGGCACCGCTTTTAGGGCTGCTTGGTACCATCAGCGGCATGATTTCGTCCTTTAGTGTGTTCAATGTCGCATCCGGGCAGGCAACGGCCATCACGGGGGGCGTGGGCGAAGCCCTTATCGCTACGGCGATGGGGCTTTGCGTGGCGATTGCAGCGCTGGCAGTACATGCGTATTTCTCGCAGCGTCTGGAAAATATCATTACGGATATGGAACAGTGTTTCTCGCTGGTTGAAGAACATCTTGTTCGCCTGCATGAAGGTGCTGAACATGCAGCTGCCGGACAACGGGTCATGGAAGGCGGTACGCTATGAGACTGCGGGACAGGAAGGCCTTTGCCCGGCCGGAAGTCATGATTATCCCCATGATTGACATCATGTTTTTCCTGTTGGTGTTCTTCATGATGAGTACGCTTTATATGGTGAATATCAAAACGGTGGATGTGAATATGCCCAAAGCACAGAGCGCTGAAACCCAGATGAATGTAAATTATCTGGTTACCTTAAAGGCGGATGGTTCGCTGTGGCTGGAAGACCATCCCATTGCTGAAGATGACCTCTTGGCGCGGGCCAAGCAGGAATATAAGCGCAATCCGCGCTTTGCTGTGGTCGTAAGAGCCGACCAGGGCATGGACTACGGCATGGTGATTGGCTTGTTGGACAAATTGCGTGGTGCGGGAATTGCCCGCTTTGGCCTGGCTGCCGAGACAGGTGCTGCTCATGATGAATGAAAATAAGGATAAACTCTATGCCTGGGGCATTTCGGCGGCTGTGCATATTTTTCTGTTTGTGGTCGTGGCATTGACCGGTCTGTTTGCACAGGTATCTGCTGAACCGGAAAAGGTGCTGGATGTAGCGCTATATGATGTTGAACAGGCAGAAGCGGGCGGAGCAAGCGCAGGTGATACCAGCGATGCCGGGGCAGAAGCTACGGTCGAAGAGGTGTCTTATTCAGCCAGTACTGCGGCACCGGAGATTTCGGAAAACTATACGCGTCAGCCCGAAACGCAGCAGATGTACAAGGAGTCAAAACAGCGGGATAACGCAGAGAAAGGTGAAAATGCTGCGGTTCGTACTACAACTGGCGGCAACGGTCAGGGCAGTTCAGCGACTGGAGAAGGTGTCGTTAATAGTGGTAACGGCGGAGAAAAAGGCAATGGCCAAGGCGGAGAAGGAGGTTCAGGTCAAGGCAGCGGCGCCAAGGATAGCGCTGCTGCCCAGCGCCCAAAGACGCCGCCCCGTCTGCTCGCAGGGGCAAATCCGGCTTATCCGGAGGATTTACGTCGTCAGGGCATAGAGGGCGCAGTACGTGTTCGTGTCGTTGTGGGCAAAGACGGCAGCGTGGAAACCGCAAATGTGGCGGCGTCCTCCGGTTATCCTTCGATGGATGATGCGGCAGTAGCGGCCGCTTATCGCTATCGTTTTTCTCCAGCGCTCAATGTGTATGAAGAACCGGTAAGATGCGCAGTGAGTCAGACTGTGCAATTTCGTTTGCAATAAAATATTGGCCAAGTTGAACAGCATGGAGTCATTTCCATGCTGTTCTTGTATTTGCAGGGGAACGTATTTATGGTAGAATAGTAAATATTTGTTCTGTGTTTTATAGGTAAGGAAGGAAATAAAAGTGAGCAAAAAAGTTCCCGTCGAAAAAGGAAAAGCTTATGAAATCGCAATCAATACGCTGGGCACCAGCGGGGAAGGGGTAGGCCGCTACGAAGACTTTACGGTGTTCGTGCCCTATGCCTTGCCGGGGGAAAAGGTGCTGACGGTCATTGATGAGGTGAAGAAGACCTATGCCAAGGGGCATGTGAAGGAAATCCTGACCAAGAGTGCTGACCGCGTAGAGCCTGTTTGCGATATTTACGACAAGTGCGGTGGCTGCCAGCTGCAGCATCTCGACTATATGGCCCAGCTGCAGGCCAAGCGCCAGCAGGTCATCGATGCCGTAACCCGCATCGGCAAGCAGCCGGATTTACATGTGGAACCGACTATCGGTGCGGCAACGCCCTGGAACTACCGCAATAAGATGCAATTCCCCATTGGCCGCGACAAGGGCAAGACCATCATCGGCTGCTTTGCCCAGGGCAGCCATGAGATCATTGACACCACCGACTGCCATATCCAGAAGGAAGGCAACAACGAAGTGGTCAATGCCGTGAGGGAAATCGTCACCAAGCTGAATATCCCTGTCTACAACGAGGACAAGCATACGGGCGTGCTGCGCCATGTGGTGGGCCGCGTGGGTAGGAACGGCGATATCATGGTGGTCATCGTCACGGCGACCCAGACCATGCCCAAGGAAAAGGAATTCGTCAAAATGCTGCGGAGTAAACTTCCCAAGGTGGTCAGCGTCCATCAGAACATCCAGACCTACCATAACAACGTGATTATGGGGCGCGACACCAAGCTCCTTTGGGGCCGGCCGACCATTCAGGACAGCATTGGCCGCCTGAACTTCCATATCTCGCCGCGCTCCTTCTTCCAGGTCAATACGAGTCAGGCAGAAGTTCTCTACAACAAGGCGCTGGAATATGCCAACCTGAGCGGTCAGGAAACGGTTATTGACGCTTACTGTGGTACAGGCACGATTACGTTGTTTCTCGCGCAGAAAGCCCATAGCGTTATCGGTATCGAAATCGTCAAGCCAGCGATTCTTGATGCCCAGAAAAATGCCCGTGACAACAATGTGCGCAATGCTGAATTCATCGTCGGTGATGCCACAAAGGTCATGCCCCGCCTTTTCAAACAGGGCACTCGTGCTGATGTAGTCGTCGTAGATCCGCCGCGCGCAGGCTGTACGCCCACGGTTCTTGAAACCTTCGCCAACATGCAGCCGGAACGCATTGTCTACGTTTCCTGCAACCCCGCCAGCCTCGCCCGCGATATCGCCATCCTGGACGAACTGGGCTACAAGGCCGTAAAGGTACAGCCTGTGGATATGTTCCCCTGCACTTCGCATGTCGAGTGTGTGACGTTGCTACAACGGAAAGAATCGTGAAACCCTTTGAATTTACTTGCTTCTGGCCATATTTCGAGTTCAAGATAAAGCCTGATGGAAGCCGTGAAAAAGTGTATTTTTCGGGGTTCAAAGTGGAACTACGATTACATGTGGTTTGAGTAAACACATTAAAAATCAACGCACATGGCAAAAGCGGAAATGCTGAGGAAAGCAAACATTATGAGCCACTTTTTCCCCAGGACAATGTTAGCGGGTTGGATTATCAGACCTTTTCGCCCTGGGATACCGGTCGGGAAATGGAAAATGGTGAGCATTGGTTCCATACGGAGGAACAGATGGCTTTTCTTGATGGTTACATACGAATATGGTAATCCCCATGCGGTCATTACGCTCGTTCAGCCTGTGAATGACCATGATATAGCCGGTATGGATGCTGAAGTGGCAGAAATTCAAAGGCTGTCCGACAAAGACTTCTGCTTGTTGGCAGTTAAGGTGGATAGCTGGAATCATGACTTATCTCCGTGGCCGTCACCTGCGGTTTTTGGCAAGGATGATTTCGGTGATGGTGCAGGAGAACTGCTGACCGCAATCCTGAAGCTATGTCAGGATAAGAGCAAAATTTATTATCTGGGTGGATATTCACTGGCGGCACTGTTCGCCCTTTGGGCAGCTTACCAAACCAATAAATTCGCGGGTATTGCAGCTGCTTCACCATCCATCTGGTTTCCGGGATTTGTAGACTACATGAAAAGCAATGCAATTCAATGCCCAAACGTATATCTCAGCCTTGGCGATAAAGAAGAAAAGACTAAGAATGCGGTTATGGCTAGTGTGGGCGATTGCATCCGGGATGGCTGCGCATGGCTGAAGGAGCAGGGGCTTAACTGTACGCTGGCATGGAATACAGGCGGGCATTTTAAGGAGCCGGAGATTCGGATAGCGAGAGCCTTTGCGTGGCTTCTAAGTTCAGCCGCGTTAAAGGCGGACAAAAACAGCCATGGCTAGGGCAAAGTGACAAGGAAATTTATTATATCACTTTTGCTTAAAGCGTAATGGCTGTGAAAGGAGACAATATTTGATATGACAGAGGTTGTAGTAACCAATTTGCTTCATCCGGATGCTATGCTGGTTCGTCAGGAAGTGTTCGTTGAAGAGCAAGGTTTCCATGATGAGTTCGACGATATTGATGAAATCGCAGATCACTATCTGCTGTATGTAGATGGTGAAATTGCCGGATGCTGCCGTGTTTTCCCGTCAAAAGATAACGGCAAGTACACTTTAGGTAGATTAGCCATTCGAAAGAAATATCGCGGCCAATCATATGGCAGTCTCATTATGCGTAAGGTGGAAGCGTGGATAAAAAAGAACAGCATTCCGGCTTTGGAACTATCGGCACAGGTAAGGGTACGACCTTTCTATGAAGCATTAGGTTATATTGCTAGTGGTGACGAATACCTCGATGAGGGATGCCCGCATATTCATATGGAAAAAGCTTTTATCTAATGGCAGGCGTATCACTGTTGGTATTTTTTAATGGCCTCCTGTGCCATTTTCCGGAAGACATCTTCATACTTACGGTATTTTTTCTGACCGATAACAAAGGGATGGGGCTGGCCAGGGCGGCGGTGTTTGAGTTTTTCCAGACGGGGAAAGGTATCGTCTACCCAGCCATGGGCGCTCATTTCTACATCAACCTGGAAATCAGCGGTGTATTTGGCGAAGTAGTTTACTGCGCTTAGATAGAGGTAATTCATTTCCAGATTGGCTGGTGTGCCGGTGCCGCCCCAAATGGCCACATGATGTTTTTCGCCATGATCGGTGACTGGGACAATCATGGACAGGCAGCCCGGGGTATGACCGGGGGTGAGTACGAGGAAAATATTTGTGTCGCCTAAGGTTATGGTCTGACGGTCATTCAGCTCGATGTCAATATGGGGACGTACGCCGGAAAAAGCGTTTTTGGTGGGAATTACCGAATACCAGTTGCTGTCAATGATATTAATGCCGATTTTTGCCTGCGGCGCATATTTATCCTTGAAGAACTGGGCACCACCATAGTGGTCGCTGTGGCCGTGGGTAAGGAGAATATAGCGGGTGTCGGCAGGGGATAAGCCTAGCTTTTTCATGCTGGCGGCGGCATAGTCTGCATCCTGTTCATCCCAGCCGGAGTCAATCATGATAAGACCTTCACTAGTGCGCACAACAAATTGAGCTACGGAGATGGAGCCAATGTAGAAAAGGTTGTCAAAGACTTGCGCGGGTTCGATGGGCGTGCGGTCAAATAAATAGTGCATGGCTGTTTCACCGGTAGCTTCCTCCGGCGAATGGGGATATTCTGTGGATGCAGCGAATGCCTGTGGATCACCCAATAACAAGCCGGCGGTTAGAGCCAGACTGCCTTTGAGAAAGTTTTTTCTGGAAATAGGTGAATAGAAATTCATCATTAGATGCCTCCTGATATTAGTATGTTAACATACTAATACAATAGTACGTTGACATACTATTGTCAAGAAAAAAATCACAGCTTAGCCGTGATTTTTTCTTCCAGTCTAGTGAGGGTTTTTGTAAAGCTGGTTAATTCTTCGTCTGTAAGCCCGGATTCGGTTTCCCGCATAAAGTCATAGTCAAGTTTTGCCAGTTCCTTGGTGAGAAAGATCCCAGCGGGGGTGGCTTGCAGCTTATAGAACCGTTTATCGCTGTCATCTTTTTGACGGGTCAATAATTCTTTTTTTATCAGTCTGTCCACCAAAGCCTTGGTGCTGTTCTTGTCTTTTTCCAAGCGCTCAGCTAATTCTTGTTGAGAAAGGTTTTTCTCCTTGCTGACAATTTGCAGCACCACCCATTGTTCCGGGGTGATGTTATAATCGGCTAATACTTTTGTCATGAACTGATGAATCTTGCGAGCTGTGCGGCAAATGATATAGCCGGTGGTTTCTTGTAGCATAACAGTCTCCTCATTAGATAACTGAAATCATTATAGCATATTTTGACCAGTCATTTTAGGTGTTTTATGATTAGGATGGCTTTTCGATTAATAGAATTTTTCCTCTACTGATTCACACTATTGTTATGCCCGTTTCAATTGTCATAAGGCAGACCTCCTCATATTCTGCGATAATTTATGGTGTACCGTTCATATGTTCAGGAGCGTCGGCAAATTTACGCCGGACGAAGTCGATAAGACAGCGTTCGTCCGCGTAGATTTGCCGGCCCTTTTTGGTGACGATAAATCCTTTTTGAGCAAGTCCCTCAATGGGAATGGCGATAAGATTACTATCCTGCAAAATGCCATTGCCCGTCAGCGGTGAGCTGAATATTGCGCCCTACATGACGGAACAGGTTCAGGCCGGTTTCCGTTTCGAGGTTCTTCATGGACAGGCTCAGAGTGGATTGGGACATATGCAGGCTGGCGGCCGCTTTAGTAACATTTTCCTGACGGCAAACTTCGGCGAAGTATTGCATTTGCTGGATATTCATGGCAGTACCTTCCTTTCTGATAGTTCCATCATAGTGAAATCAATCGGTTTTTTCAATAGATAAATCGATTATAAGTGTTTTTTATTTGGGGCGGAATAGGCTATGATGAAGACAGAAAAAAACAGTGTGAAGCGGGAGGTAATGACGATGAAAAAGGCAATGAAAATTCTGGTGGAAAAGATGATGGCAAGAACGCATAAGGCTGTAAAAATTTATCAACTGGAATTGCGGAAAAAGCAGGACATGACTCCGGCGCGGTGGAATATGCTCTATGGGAAATATCTGCCAGATATGGATGAAGCTATTTGACGAAAGGAGAGCGCTATGGAAAAGAAAGCGATTCTGCTGGACGAGAAGGACAATGTAGCCACCTGTACCAGCGAAGCACAACCTGAGGACATGGTTATCTGTCACGGTGGCGGCAGTGCCCAGGTTAAGGCTGTCGAAACGATTCCCATTTGGCACAAGATTGCCTTAAAACTTATCGCCAAGGGTGAGATGGTCTATAAGTACGGGGAAATCATCGGCGAAACCTTGCAGGATATTCCGCAGGGCGGCTGGGTATCGCATGAGAATATCCGCAGCATTCCTAGGGATTATGCCAGTGAGTATGCAATGGGCAAGGAGGACAAATGATATGGAATTTTACGGTTACAGACGCAAAGAAGGCCGCCCCGGCATCCGCAATCATATTTTGATTCTGCCCGCTTGTGCCTGCGGCAGTGAATCCTGCCGAATTGTGGCAAGTCAGGTGCGGGGCGCGGTGAATATCGTCTTTAACACCGGCTGCAGTGATGTGGCGGCCAATACGGAAATGAGTCAGAAGGTGCTTACGGGCTTTGCCCTGAATCCTAATGTCTACGGCGTAGTTATCATCGGCCTGGGCTGTGAAACCGTACCCCATGCCAAGCTGCGGGAAAAGATACAGGCAAGATGTTCCAAGCCGGTAGTTTCCTTTGGCATACAGGAAGAAGGCGGCACCTTAAAGACCATTGTAAAAGCTGTGCGGGCTGCCCGGGAAATGGCGGCTGAAGCCGGGCTGCAACAAAAAGAAAAATTCCCCATCAGCGAGTTGCTGTTGGGGATAGAATGTGGCGGCAGCGATGCTACCTCTGGGATTGCCTCCAATCCTGCGGTGGGCAATCTTAGCGATAGGCTCGTAGATTTGGGTGCGTCCGCCATGATGAGTGAGTCCATTGAGTGGATTGGCGGCGAACATGTGCTGGCCCGTCGGGGCGCCACACCGGAAATCCACGACCAGATTATCCGGGTGTGCGAGGACTATGAAAAACATTTGCTGGCTGCAGGGCAGGATTGCCGGGCCGGACAGCCGACACCGGGCAACAAAGCAGGCGGCTTATCCACGATTGATGAAAAGAGTCTTGGCTGTATCCGCAAAGGCGGCACCCGTCCCATCGTGGAGGTGCTGGAACAGGCGCAGCCGCCTACGAAGCGCGGAGCCATCGTCATGGATACGGCAGGATATGATATTTCGTCTGTAACATCCATGGCGGCCGCCGGCTGTCAGATCATCATCTTCACTACGGGCAGGGGAACGCCTACGGGCAATGCCATTGTGCCGGTGCTGAAAGTGACCGCCAATGAATATACCTATAGCTGGATGGAAGATAATATGGACGTGGATTTATCGGGCATTATCCGAGGGGAGCAGACCATTGAGGAAAGCGGCGGTATGCTGCTGGAAAAGCTTCACGAGATTGCAAATGGCAAGCTCACCAAAGCGGAAGCTTATGGTTTTTCGGATATTGCGGTTGACCATGTGTGCAGATTTGTGTAATTGACATAAGGATGAAGCGTATAGAAAATATTATGCTGTCAGACCTTGAAATCCGGCTGGTCACGGTAGAAGTGCTGCAAAAGCTCAATAAAGGCGTGCAGGGATTGGCGCTTGTCATTTTTATGCGTGTAAACGCCACAGGGAATGACGACATCGCTGTCAAAGTCGAGCCAGGCAAATTCGCCGTTATGGTCATTTAAGAAACCCGGTGCCAGACATACCCCCTTGTGGGCAGCCACATTGGTGAGTGTGTTGTCGTGGTCAGGGCTGTTAAAATAATCCACATGAATTTCACTAATCATACGTTGCTGCAAAGCACGCAGAGCGGGCGGGGAGCCGCCGCCTACCATAAGTGTACGACCTTTTAAGTCGCTGGGCGTAACCAGCGGCTTTTTTGTCAGGGCATCATTTTTCTCGGTAATCAGGTAGATGTGACTGTCAAACAGATGGTGACAGGTCACATCCGGTACGCGCTTCATCGTGTATTCCATGGCAAAGGTCACGTCCTGTTCGCCCTGCAGAAAGGATTCCTGTCCGTGCTGCCAGTCAAAACTGGGAATGACATTGACCGTCGGAAAACTGCGGCTGAATTGCGCAATGACCTGTGGCAGAAAGTAGATGGCGGAACGAATCGGCAGCGTTATGCGAATGCTTTCGGCGTATTTGGCGCTGAAATTCTGCCCCTGCTCAATGGCCTCCTTCAGCTGTCCGTAAAGCGTGCGCAAGGTGCCGACAAATTGTGCTCCTGCCGGTGTGAGCATAGCCCCTTTGCCGGAGCGTTCAAAGAGGGCAAAACCAATCTCGTTTTCCACAGCCTTTATCTGATAGGTCAGTGTGGGCTGTGAGATAAAGAGATTTTCGGCTGCGCGGTTGAAATTCAGCACCTGCGCTAGTTCCAGTATATATTCCATTTGCTTGGTATTCATTGGTGAGGCCTCCTTTGTTTCTATTTGCAGTATAGCGGCTGGCTATCGAAAATGCAACGATTATAATAGAAAAATTAAATTAATAATCTAAACTTACAATTGGATATTCTGATATAACATCGCTATAATGAAATCAACAAAAGGAAATGCAGATACGTTGAAAGGGGAATGTCAAATGTCACTGGAGATTTTAGAAGCAAAAGAAGCGATTCGCGAGGTTATTGATGGTTTTGCCAATCTGGAGTGCAATGTGCCGGCGCAGATGGTTTATTTTACCGAAGATGTTCATGTCATGGTCTATATGGGCGATAAGCTCACGATGAATATTCATGGACGTGATACGCTGGAAAAACAGTTCAGCGCCTTTACCGGCGGCATCAAAGCATCGCATCATCAAAATGGTCAGCAGGTCATTACGTTAGATGGCGATACGGCCACGGACGTGCATTACTGCCGCGCGGCCCTTGTGATGGAAGAAAACGGTCATACTGTGGTGTCGGACAATTACATCCGCTATACGGATAAGCTCGTAAAACAGGACGGCAAGTGGCTCATTAAGGAACGTGAGCAGCACTTTGTCATCACAAAGAAACAGGACTTATAAGAGGCTGGAGAGATAGAAAATGTACTTGAAAAAAAGGATATATCGTAGCATTCTTACGGCAAGTGTGCTGTTGTCACTTAATATTGGTTTTGTATCTGCTACGCCAATTACCATCGAGGAGCAAGGTTCATTTACGGTGGGCGGCAGTTATAAACAGCATGCAGGAAAATTCACGCAGGAGAATTTTGTTGCAGAAGATGGGCAGAGAGCTTATGGCGATTTTGCTTATGTGGAGTATCAAAAGCCCGTCAAAGCCAAAAAACTGCCGTTGATTTTTCAGCATGGTGGTGCTCAGTCAAAACGTACATGGGAATCCGGCCCGGATGGACGGGAAGGGTTCAATACGATGTTTTTGCGAGCCGGTTATTCCGTATATCTGGTAGACCAGCCCCGTAGTGGCGAAGCCAATCTTTCCACGGAGGCAGTAACGCCGGACACACCTTGGGCAAGTAATCCCATGTATGGAGATAAAACACTATATGTGCTTTCGCGTATTGGCCATTATGATGAGAAAGGCAACCCGGTTCCTAATGCCCAGTTCCCGGAAGGCGAAGAAAATTATCAGGCTTTCCAGCAGAGCTGGACGATTGGTTCTGGCCCCTTGGACAACGACCTCAATGCTGATGTACTGGCTAAACTTTTTAATCGCCAGAAGGATGGGGCGGTGTTGGTTTCTCATTCTATGGGCGGAACAATTGGCTGGCGTACAGCTATTCGTACAGATAAAGTGAAGGCTATTATTGCCTATGAGCCGGGAGGAACGCCCTTTGTGTTCCCGGAATCTGAAATGCCCACATTAACTGCCGCACGTTTTAAGGCGCTCTCTGCTTCGGCAATGGGGGTTCCCATGGAGGATTTTCTGAAACTCACCAGAATTCCCATCGTGCTGTATTATGGAGATTATATAAAAATCGGTTCGGAAAATGTTGGCGAGGATAAGTGGGGAACTGAGTATGCGATGGCACAACAGTTTGTCGCGGCTATAAATCGTCACGGTGGTGATGCGACTTTGGTACATCTGCCGGATATCGGTATCAAGGGAAATTCGCATTTCCTGATGCAGGAGAAGAACAACAAGCAGATCATGGAACTGGCGCTCAAATGGCTGGACGAAAAAGGTCTGTCAAAATAAGCAGCACTGAGAGGAGAATGTGAACATGGAATATGTAAAATTTGGCAATACAGGCATGGATGTTTCCCGCATTTGCCTGGGGATGATGAGTTTTGGCAAGCCGGGCAAGGAGAATGGTGTATTTCCTTGGGCCAAGGACTATGAAGAGGGCAAGGAAATCTTCAAGAAGGCCATTGACCTCGGAATCAATTATTTCGATACGGCCAACGTCTATCAAATGGGCAGCAGTGAGGAAATCACAGGCCATTATATCCGTGAATTCGGCCTGAACCGTGATGAGATTGTCGTGGCCACGAAGGTAAATTTCGAGATGCGTCCTGGACGCCCCAATGGCGGCGGCCTTTCCCGCAAGAATATCATGGCAGAGATTGACCACAGCCTTCAGCGTCTCGGTCTTGATTATGTAGATGTCTACCAGATTCATAGACTTGACACCAATACCCCTATGGAAGAAATCATGGAAGCTCTGCATGATGTGGTGAAGAGCGGCAAAGCACGTTATATTGGCGCTTCTACTATATTTGCCTGGCAGCTGGAGCGCCTCCAGAATATTGCCAGGGAGCATAACTGGACGCAGTTTGCTTCCCTGCAGCCGCAGTACAACCTGATCTATCGGGAAGAGGAACGGGAAATCCTGCCCCTTTGCCAGGACCGCAAGCTGGCAGTCGTACCATGGAGTCCGCAGGCAGGTGGCCGGACGGCTCATCCTTGGGGAACTGTTACGGCACGCAATGTCATCGATGAAGTTTCACCCATGGTATGGGGTGAAACAGACGCGCAGGATAAGGTTGTCGTTGATAATCTGGAGAAGATTGCGGCAGAGCACGGTCGTACCATGGCACAGGAATCCTTGGCATGGATGCTCAGCAAACCATACATTACGGCGCCCATCGTTGGCACCACCAGCGTACAGCACGTAGAAGAAGCGGTATCTGCATTGGATATCAAGTTGGACGAAGAAGAAATCAAGGCGCTGGAAGCTCCTTACGTACCACATATCAAGACTGGTCTCTATTGATTAAGCCATGGGAAAGCACCGCGATTTTGAAGTCGCGGTGTTTTCTATAAGAAATCCTTATGGATTTCCTCAGAACGCAGATTGATAGCATTAACTGTGAAGTATAGAATAAAGGTAGAACAAGACAATTCTCTTCCGGACGTTGGATTCCGTGACAGAGTAAAGGAGAGGTAGTAATATTATGTTTACAAAGAAAAAGAAATATGGAATCTTCTTGATTGTATCTCTTTTTATTCTGACTGGATGTGGAGCAATGGAAGGGAAAACTGCTGGAGACGTGGAAAAAAAGACTCAGGTTCTTGCAGAGGGAACGGGACGTATTCCCATTGTAATGACGGCAGGAAATGTAAGGGTTGAAGGTGTACTGGATGACAGTGAGACTTCCAGGGAGTTTCTGGCGCGGCTGCCGTTGACCATTTCACTGAAGCGTTCCGATGATCGGGAATATTATACACATATCCCAGCTTTGAGTGATAAGGGAAATGCTATCGAAGATTATGAAAATGGTGATATTACCTTTTATACCGGCGGACCGTCCTTGGCGATTTTCTTCGATAAGGCAGGGTTTTCTCATCAAGGAAATCTGATTCGTATGGGCAGGATTACCTCAGACTTGCATCTGTTTGATAAGCTGGGAGATTCTATTGAAATGAGGATCGAACGAAAGGAACCGCAAATGGAACATGATGTAGAGACGATGAAAGCAATGTACCGCACCATGTATGGGTATATGCTCTATGAGACACGCAATATTGCGGGAATCGGAGAGATGATCGATGATGGTTTTACACTTACCCATATGACCGGTATGGTGCAGCCCAAGGACGAATATATTGCCTGCATTGCCGATGGACGGTTGAGCTATTTCTCACAGGATACCGAACAGATTGATGTGCAGCTGGTGGATGAGACTCATGCAATCCTGACCGGTCAAACACGGGTGGAAGCAGAAGTATTTGGAGGCAGCCGCCATACCTGGCCTTTGCAGTTGAAATTTGATATGGAAAAGAAGAATGGGCAGTGGTTGATGATGCGGGCTGTGGCTTCGACTTATTGATTTTAGTAGACTTTAGCAGATTTATATAGAGGCAAGGATAAAAGCTGGGGAGACAGAATATCTGACACAATGCCAAACGGAGGAGGATCGTAATCATGTTAAAGCAGATGCGCTATTTTCAGGCGGTAGTGCGGTATAAGAATTTCAGCGAGGCCGCGGAGGCCTGTTATATATCCCAGTCAGCCATATCCCAGCAGATACAGGCTCTCGAAAAAGAATTGGGTGTGCAACTACTGATACGGGAGAAGCGGAAGTTTTCGCTGACGCCTGCCGGGGAATATTTTTACAAGCAGAGCATTGTCCTCTTGCATGATGCAGATAAGCTGGTGGAAAAAACCCGCCAGCTTGCCAGCGGCGGGCAGATCGTGTTGAAGCTTGGCTATCCCAAGCAGTATCGGGGCAGTGAATTGCAGCAGGTGTTGCCTGTCTTTCAGGAGAAATATCCTCAGGTTGCGCTGCATTTGGTCAGTGGCACCCATGAGGAGCTTTACGACAGACTGCGGACAGACAGGCTGGACATTGCTATCAATGATCTGCGCCGCAAGCCCTCGGAACACTATGTGAACTATTTTCTCGCTACGGAGCAGGTCTATGCAGAACTGTCGGCGGCAAATCCCCTGACAGCTTTGGAACAGATTGACACGGACGACCTGAAAAGCCTGCCCTGCATACTGGTTTCCTCCCCAGAGCAAAGGGAAAATGACGAAGCCTTTTATCGTGAATACTTCGGCGTTCAGGGAGATTTCCTGCTGGCCGAAAGTCAGGAACAGGCCCGGCTCTATGTGCTGTCAGGCCAGGGATTCTATCTGGAAACCAGACGCAAGGTACAGGTCGGCCGGGTGGGAGACATACGCTATATCCCCTTGCAGCATGAAGGGCGGCTGGTAACGCAGGATTATTATATCTTTTGGAAAGCTAACCGCGAGGAAGCTTATTTGGAGGATTTTGCCGCCATGCTGGAAAGCATGTTTATGGTTTGAATTTATCTGGATGGTAATGGGAGTCACTGTTTGGTCAGTGGCTCCTTTATTAGTTTTTCTAATGGATATGGGGCGATATCGAGATTGTTTAGATTCTAGGAAAAGATAAAATAGAAATAGAAATTGAATTGATAAGGAAGTGGTACAGAAAATGTTGTTTTTTAAGCGCAGAGATATGGATATGCTGAACGGATCAATTGCCGATAAATTTCTGATCTTTGCCTTGCCTTTGGCATTCACGGGCATGCTGGAGCAGCTTTTCAATACGGCTGACACTATGGTTTTGGGGCGGTTTGTGGGCAAGAGTGCCATGGCGGCGGTGGGGAATAATGCGATGCCCATCAGTCTGCTGGTCATGTTGCTTTTGGGCTTGTCGCTGGGGGGGAATGTGGTTATTGCCCAGCGTATCGGCGCTGGTAATGAGAAGCGGGCCAGCCGGGCTGTGCATACGGCGATTATCATGTCCCTGTTCATGGGGGCAATCCTTCTCGCAGCCGGTGAGGCTCTTACCGGGCTGATCATGAATATGCTGGGAGTGCCGGCAGAGATTCTGCCCATGGCGGAGCTTTATCTGCGGATTTACTTCTTGGGGCTGCCGGCGCTGGCCATCTATAATTTTGAGTCGGCTATCTTTCGTAGCAACGGTGACAGTCATACACCCTTGTACAGTCTTATGGTCGCAGCTCTTTTGAATATCGTCCTCAATCTGCTGACCGTAGTGGTCTTTGACTGGGGCGTGGCGGGAGTTGTCGGTGCTACTGTGATTGCCAACTATGTGAATGCGGCTATCCTGTGGCGCAAATTGCGGCACAGTGAGAGCTATATCCGCCTGGAATACCGAAAACTGCGTTATGCGGCCAAGGAATTGAAGGAAATCATTCGTATTGGTTTACCTGCTGGGGTTCAGGGAATGATCTTTTGTCTGTCCAATCTGGTGGTGCAAAGTGCCATCAACAGTCTGGGGGCAGATGTGATGGCGGCCTCGGCGGCGGCATTTGCCATTGAGATCAATGTCTACTGCTTCCTAAGTGCTATCGGTCAGGCCACTACGACCTTTATCGGGCAGAATTTTGGGGCCAAAAATATTGAGCGTTGCTTTCAGATTACGAAAATTGCCCTGCTTAGCGAATTGGCGGTTATGCTATTTTTAGGTGGATTGACCACATTGTTTGCCAAACCACTGCTGGGAATTTTTATACAGGATGCGTGGATTATTGAACTGGGTGTGATCCGCATCGTCTATGTGACGTTGCTGCAATTCCTGAACGGGGTGACAGAGGTCTTGTCGGGCACTATGCGTGGCTATGGCTATTCCACACCGCCAGCCATGATTGCTCTGGTGACCATCTGCGGAACGCGGATTATCTGGGTGTATACGGTATTTGCCGCAGCCCCTGCGTTTAGTACGCTGCTGCTGACGTATCCCGCCAGCTGGGCCATTACCGGTGCTATCCTGTTCGTGGTGTATATGCGCTATCGCCGCAGGTTGTTGTCAAGATTTGTCACGCCTGTGATAGCTTAATGAGAGGAGAATTGGAATGATGAAACGCAGGGATTTTATTCGCATGGCAGGGCTGGGCATCCTGGGACTGGCTTTTGTCGGCTGTGGCGAGGAAACAAAGCCGGTCGCCTCGACACCTGTCCCTTCTGCCGGCGGTGTAGCGGCAGGGATAACTCCTTCTGCTGAGGCTGCTGCCCACAATGGTGGCAAAAAAATCCTGGTGACCTATTTTTCCCGCAAGGGAGATAATTACGAGGTCGGCTATATCGAAAAGGGCAATACCCACATTGTGGCAGATATCATTGCACAGGAACTAGGCGGCGTGGATATCTTTGAAATAAAAACGGTCAAGGAGTATCCTGCCGATTATCGGGAATGCACCGAGGAGGCTAAGGCGGAAAAAGCCCGGGACGCACGACCGGAACTTGCGGCTATGGTAAAGGACTTTGCTCAGTATGATACGGTTTTCCTGGGATATCCCATTTGGTGGAGCGACCTGCCCATGCCGGTGTATACATTCCTGGAAAGCTATGACTGGCAGGGGAAAACGGTTATTCCCTTCTGCACCTCGGCAGGTGATAACATGACCGGCTTGGAAGACAGGGGAATCCCCCGCTATGCCAAAGGAGCAAAAATAAAGGGCGAGGGCCTGGGGCTGCGGGGGAAATCCGTGCAGGATAATCCAGAGGCGGCACGCACGAAGGTCAGAGCGTGGTTAAAGAAATTAGGCTATCAGCAGTAAAGGAGCTGGCGAAAATGGCAAAGACACTTGTAATCTATTATTCCCGGAAGGGACAAAATTATGTAAACGGCAGTATTGAGGACTTGCCCAAAGGCAATACGGAAATTGTGGCTGAGTTTATCCAGAAGGCGGTCGGGGCAGACCTCTTTGAAGTGGTGACGAAGAAGGCCTATGCTGTTGACTATACTCAGTGCACAGTAGAGGCCAAGGAAGAACTGCGGAAGAGTGCCCGTCCGGAACTTGTGGAAATGTTATCGTCAGTGGCAGCATACGATAATATCGTGGTGGCTGGCCCTTGCTGGTGGGGCACCTATCCGGTGGCGGTATTCACTCAGCTTGAAGCATTGGATTTCACCGGGAAAAAGGTCTTCCCCTTGATGACACATGAGGGCAGCGGGCTTGCCGGAGCACCAACGGCTTTGAAAAAATACTGTCAGGGCGCAACGGTTGGTGAAGGGCTGGCTATTCATGGTGCAGATGCCGCCAGTTCCGAAGCTGAGGTAGCTGCCTGGGCTAAGAAAAATCTTGTTTAAGGAAAGGTTGCAGAGAAAATGAGCAAAGATGTTATGGTGGTCACCGGGGCTGGCCAGATTTCCATGGCCATTGCCCGTCGCATGGGCTATGGCAAGAAGATTATTCTTGGGGATAAAAACGAAAAGAATGCACTGGCAGTGGCTCAAATTATGAACCAGGCAGGCTTTGACGTGGAGCCGTTTGTGATGGATATGTCTTCGCGAACTTCCATTCAGGCTATGGTGCAAAAAGCAACGGAATATGGTGAAGTGAAGTATTTGATTTGTGGCGCAGGTGTTTCGCCGTCACAGGCACCGATTGAAGTGATCTTGCAGGTTGACCTCTATGGAACGGCAGTATTGATGGAAGAAGTCGGCAAAGTTATTGCTAAGGGCGGTGCAGGCGTAATTATCTCCAGCCAGTCCGGTCATCGTCTGCCGGCACTTACGCCGGAGCAGGACAGGGCACTGGCGATGACGCCGACAGAGGAACTGTTGAAACTTGACTTTTTACAGCCGGAAAAGATAAAGGATACCCTGCATGCCTATCAGCTGGCCAAACGCTGTAATGAAAAACGTACGATGTATGAAGCTGTCCGCTGGGGCGAACGGGGTGCAAGGATAAATGATATTGCGCCTGGAATTATCGTTACACCTTTGGCCATAGATGAATTTAATGGACCGCGTGGTGATTTTTACAAGAATATGTTTGCCAAATGCCCGGCAGGCCGCCCAGGCACTGCTGATGAAGTAGCTGATGTAGCAGAGCTTTTGATGAGCGAACGGGCGCAGTTTATCACGGGTTCAACATTTTTGGTAGATGGCGGTGCAACAGCCGCTTATTACTATGGGCCGTTGCAGCCATAAAAATTGAGTATAAAAAGTCTCCGTAAATTAATATACTATCGAATCAAAAGGTCTTCTATGATAAAATATTAACAAATCATAGAAGACCTTTTATTATGGTAAGATAGGAAAAGAGATTCACAAAGTAGAAGAACGATGTTCCCAATGGAATCATGGGCAAGGAAGGGCCTTGCTATGTAAGAAGGTAAGTAAGGGGCAATGAGGGAGTATTATTAATAAGACGGCTGGATGGTATGAGCTGGCAGATGGAGAAATGCCAAGCTTTGTACGGGTACAGCCCAAGAAATGGTGTTTGTGTGGAGGTCGAACATGCAGATTTTGTATATACATGGCAAAGGTGGAAATGCTGAGGAAAGCAAACATTATGAGCCGCTTTTTCCCCAGGATAAGGTTAGCGGGCTGGATTATCAGACCTTTTCGCCCTGGGATACCGGCCGGGAAATTCGGACTGCTGTTGAGCAGCTGGCAGAAAAGCATGAGAAGATTATCCTGATTGCCAACAGTATTGGTGCTTTTTTCAGCATGAATGCGGGAATAGACGGGCTAATTCAGAAGGCCTATTTTATTTCGCCCATTGTGGATATGGAAAAATTGATTTTGGATATGATGAGATGGGCCAATGTGACGGAGGTGGAACTGGAAGCTCAAGGCGTAATTCATACCGAATTCGGTGAGGATTTATCGTGGGAATATCTGAACTACGTCAGGAGTCATCCTATCAAATGGAATGTGCCGACTCAGATTTTGTACGGCGAAAAAGACCAACTGACATCGCTGGCAACGATGAAGGATTTTGTCGAAAAGCATCATGCAGGGCTGACGGTCATGGAAAATGGTGAGCATTGGTTCCATACGGAGGAACAGATGGCTTTTCTTGATGATTGGATTTTCGTCACAAAATTCTAGGAGGCTGCTTGATGGTTACATACGAATATGGTAATCCCCATGCGGTCATTACGCTCGTTCAGCCTGTGGATGACCATGATATAGCCGGTATGGATGCTGAAGTGGCAGAAATTCAAAGGCTGTCCGACAAAGACTTC
>NZ_FNJQ01000018.1 GCF_900104055.1 Pseudoselenomonas ruminantium | reverse complement strand
CGTTTAGCGGAAACAGCAAAAGTACGCCCCCGTTCACCCCTGACTGCGTATGTGCGGGATTATTTTGGCACGAACTAACCGACAAACTGCAATTTATCTGTATGGATGTCTGAGGGAAATAACTTGAAATTTTGACAAAAAAATAGTACACTTATATTTACTAATTGCCTTTTGCCTGTTACAATCAAAGGGTGGAAAAATTAGTGAAATGTGAGTGAAAGGAGGCACGTTGGATGCGGGTTTTGGAGGCTGTTGGCGCCTGGGTTTTGGCGCGGCTGGCGGAATTTGGCACCATCGTGCTTCTTTATCGTGATACGGTACAGGAGCTCTTCAGGCGGCCACGTCCCAAGCATATCCTGGCGCAGATGTCTCATCTGGGCGTGGATTCCCTGCTGATTGTGAGCCTTACCCTGCTCTTTACCGGCGCGGTGTTTGCTTTGCAGACGGCAGATATATTGATTCGTTTTGGAGCCCAGGGCACCATTGGCGGCATCATTGCCATCGCCATTGGCCGCGAATTGGGACCGGTGCTGGTGGGGGTGGTCTGCGCCGGACGGGTGGGAGCTGCGATTACCGCAGAGATTTCCACCATGAAAGTTACCGAGCAGATCGATGCTCTGCGGGTGATGGCCGTGAGTCCGGTCAATTACCTGATTGTACCGCGGATGCTGGCCTGCATGATGGTAGTGCCGCTCCTGACCGTTTTTGGTGACGTGATTGGCGTGCTCGGGGGGTATCTGGTGGCGGTGTACTATGCCGGCATCAGCTCTTACAGCTATATCAACTCCATCCATAACTTCGCCGTGGTCTTTGACCTGACCGGCGGGATGATCAAAGCGATATTCTTTGGCAATGTCATTGCGGTCTTAGGCTGTTACTACGGCCTGCACAGCCCTGCCGGGGCAGAGGGCGTCGGCAAGGCTACCACTCGTACGGTGGTGACCTCAATCATCGTCATCTTTATCCTCAATGCGCTGCTGACCTTTATTCTGTACTAAGGTGTACCTATGATAAAACTTTCTCATGTGAGCAAAATATATGATGGTGAATATGCCCTCCGGGATATCAATCTGGAAATTCGGGACGGGGAAACGCTGGCCATAATCGGCGGTTCCGGTTCCGGCAAAAGCACGTTGTTGCAGCTTTTGGTGGGGCTTATCCGTCCCGATGAGGGAGAAATCTACATTGGCGGGCAGGAAATCACTCACCTTTCCGAGAAAGAAATGGATAAAGTGCGTCTTAATATGGGCATGGTCTTTCAGTATTCCGCGCTCTTTGATTCCATGAGCGTGGGCGAGAATGTAGCTTTTGGTCTGCGGGAACACAGGCATTTGCCGGAGGCGGAGATTCAGCGCATCGTCAGGCAGAAGCTCGATTTGGTCGGCCTGCCCGGCGTCGAGGCCAAGATGCCCGGCGAACTTTCCGGCGGTATGAAAAAGCGCGTGAGCCTGGCCCGGGCCATTGCCATTGAACCGGAAATCATCTTTTATGATGAGCCGAGCTCGGGACTCGATCCGCTCACCACGACGAAGATCGATGAACTGATTGTGGACATGCAGAAGAAGCTGGGCGTTACATCGGTGGTGGTCACCCATGATATGGCCAGCGCCTGCCGCATTGCCGACAGGATTGCCATGGTATACGAGGGAGAGCTCATTGCCGTGGATACGGTGAAGAAATTTCAGCAGATAGAGGATGAAAGGGTGCAGGCCTTTTTCCGGACTTTGCACACGGATAAGGGAGAAAAGGAGGAACTGCGGGCATGAGTGTAGAAGCAAAGGTAGGAGCCTTTACCTTGGCAGGTTTGGCATTACTGGCCGGCGTGATCATCATGCTGAGCGGTTTCAAGATAGGCGGCGACAAGGGGTACACACTCTATGCCGGGTTCAAACAGGTGGTCGGGGTGGAACCACAGTCGCTCGTGCGGCTTTCCGGCGTGCCTGTAGGCAAGGTGAAATCTGTGGCCAATGATGGTCAGGGGGTTACCGTTACCCTGCAGATCAATGAGGGCGTACAGATTCCCAAAGGTTCGAGGGTATCCATCGGTTCTTCGGGCATCATGAGTGATAAGTTCATCAATATTACGCCTGGCAGTGACAGTGCTTTGGTCGCGGATGGAGATTACCTTACGGGTGTCGATGAAGCGAGCATGGATGATATGATGCAGAATGCCAGCAAGGTCATCCAGGAAGCACAGGAGATGCTGGCCAGCATGAACAACATCCTGGGCAATGAAGCCTTCCAGACATCCATCGTGCAGATGGTGGTGAATATGCGGGAGACGACGGCCCATATCAATGGCATGATGGCGGCACTCGAATCCACCATCAATACCAATCAGGGCAATATCAATCAGATGCTCGCCAATATGAATATGATAACGGGCAGCCTCAACCGTACCATGAATAATGTAGAGGCCATGATGGCAAATCTGGCCACGGTGGGGGCAGATCCGCAGACAGCGGAGAACCTGCGCCTGACGCTCGATAATATCGCCCAAACCAGTGAGAAGATTCGCGTCGTGTCCGAAGGACTGGCCAAGGTGGCCGGGGATGAAAAGACTGTGGAGGATGTCAAAGCCACCATCCATAATGCCCGGAAACTTACGGAAAAGGCGAAGAAAACCAAAGAAAAATTAGAGGCCATCAAGACTTCCGGTGAAATGTCCGTGCTATACAGCGGCAGTGCCCATGACTGGGATACCAATTGGAATTTTACGGCCGCGTTGGATAAGGGGCCGTTTATGACCTTTGGCCTGGAGGATATGGGCGAGAGCAACCGGGTGAATTTCCAGCTGGGCAAGCGTCAGGGAAATCTGGCGGCCAGAGTTGGGGCCATCCATGGTGAAGCCGGTGTGGGCTTGGATGCCTATGCGGGCAAGAATTTCAAGTTTTCGGCTGAGGCCTATGACTTCGATGATGTGGATGTACGCCTTGGCGCGCAGCTGCGTCTGAAGGACAATACCTGGCTGATGGGGCAGTGGCAGAATGTCAATGACAGAGATCGCCGGGCAGCCTATGTGGGGCTCAGACAGGCTTTTTGACAGGATAATTCCGGCCGCGGGGCGGCTGATATATAAATTACCTTTGCTAAGGAGGATTTAACATGAACAAACAGCATTTTTATAAAAGATTGACGGCTCTCGTATTGGGCAGTCTGATGACGGTTTCCTTTGGCTCGGCTTCGGCGGCCAATACGGTACAGCTGAACCTGCAGGATGCCGTGCAGATGGCACTCGAGAACAACCATAACATCAAGATGGCGCTGGCCAGCGTAGATGCGGCCAAGTGGAATCTGTCCAACTATCGCCGCCAGACGGGCGTGACGCTTTCACTGTCTACGGAAGTGGACCATGCCAATGATTTTTATGCCAGAGCTTCTCATGGCGGGGATAATACTTATTTTACTAATGGTGCACAGGCGTCGATACCTCTGTACAATTTCTCGCTGCGCAGTGGCATTGAATCCGCGGGCTATGCGCTCAATGAAGCAGATGTGAAGCTGGAGAATACGAAGCAGTCCATTCGTTATACAGCAACGGCAGATTATTATAACATCCTGAACTGCAAGAATAATATCAAGGTGCAGGAAGATACGGTCAAGGCTTATCAGGAACATCTCGACAATGTAAATGCGCAGTATCGGGTGGGGACCGTGGCCAAATCCGACGTGCTGTCCTCGCAGGTAAACCTGGCCAATGCCCAGCAGGCACTGACCACGGCACAGAACAATTACGATATTGCTGTGGCTACCCTCAATAATGTCATTGGCTTACCGACGGATACGGTGCTGGTCATTGATGAGCAGCTCAAGCATCCCGCCTATGACCTGAATCTGGAAGATTGCACGAATTATGCCCTGAACAACCGTGCTGACGGTGCGGCGGCCTACTATCAGGTCAAGCAGGCAGAAGCTGGCATCAACAGTGCCAAAGCCGGCTGGTATCCCAAGGTGACAGCTTCGGCGGTCAAATCCATTGAAGGCAAGGATGCATTCCGGACCGATCATTCCAATGTATGGTATTTCGGTGCCAGCGCCAATTGGAATGTTTTTGACAACGGTGCGACTTCCGCCAGTGTGCATAATGCTGAGGCAGGTCTGGTACAGGCACAGGAAAATCTGCGCAATCAGGATGATACCATCAAACTCGATGTGCGCACGGCTTTGCTGAACCTGCAGGCTGCGGAAAAGAATATTGCTACTACGGAGACAGCTGTGCTTCAGGCTGAAGAGGACCTCAAGATTGCCAATGTCCGTTATGCTGCTGGTGTCGGCACGAACCTCGATGTAATGGATGCAACGGAAAAAATGACTGCTGCCCGTACGAACTATAACAATGCGCTTTACAATTATAACGTTTACAAGGCAGCGCTTGATAAGGCTATGGGCATTCCCGTGGATATCGATGTGGCTAAGTATAAGGCTTCCCAGATGGAAGGCAACAAGGTCAAGAAGGTCCGCGAGGATGCCAAGGTAACGGAAAATCCGGTACTCGAACTTACGCCGGAAGCCAAGAAAGCATCCAAGGATGAAGCGAAGGCCATGCGCAAGGCGGAACGGGAAGCCCGTAAAGCCGCCAAGGAAAGCAGACGCAAGGACAAGGCTGAAAGAAAGGCCGCTAAAGCAGAATCAGCAGAAAAGAGTGCCGAAACTGCGGCACCAGCAGCCACGGAAGCAGCTGCCAGCGCGGGGACGGTAGCCAGCGAGATGGCCAATTAAAGGGATTGTAATTCACTGCCCATGAAGGGCCGACAGGGAGAACGTAATGAAGGGGAAAACATGGATAATCGGGGCGGTGGTGATGGCGCTGATCGCCATCACCAGTCTCTGGTACTATGTACAAACGCAAAACTTCATGGAAAGAGCCGGGGGAGAAGTCTCTTCTCTGGCCACCCAGGCTCTGGGAACAAATGTGGAGATTGGTGAAATCGAAATAAAATCCCTGAGGGATCTGGAACTGCATAACGTAGCAATCTATGACAAGCAGGCGGAGCTGATTGCCCGTGCCGATACGGCCCGGGTTAGCTGCCGCCTGCTTGCGGCGTTTTCTGATCCTGCCAATGCCGTGGGTGAGGTTCGCGTCAGTGGTGTGGAAGCGGTGCTTTCCGAGCGTGCGGATGGCAGCTGGAATGTGGAGGATCTGCTCAGCAAGGAAAAGACCTCTCAGGAATTCCATGGCCGGATACTGGTCGATAATGCCCATGTGCTTGTGCGCCGGCAGGGACAGGAACTCGCACTCGAAGAAGTGAGTGGTACGGTGGATCTGGCCGATTATCCCGTATCGAAGGTGGAGTTTGCCGCCCAAAATCAGGGGACGGGCATAACGGGGACAGCAACGCTCTCTGATACACGGCAGATTGTCAATGCCCATTTGGACGGAGTGGATATCGAAAAATATCTGGCCTTCGTACCGCAGGGGCTGATTCCGGAGAATATAAAGATTGAAGGCGGGCGGCTGGAGTCCGCCGACATCCATGCCTATCGCCGGGATGGTGATCTTTCCTTCAGCGGTGAAGGCGACCTGAAGGATGGCAGAGTGCAGGTGGAAGGCACGGAGATTGAAAATATCGCCGGCCATGCCTCCTTTACCAATGAAGAGGTCCTGCTCAGCGTAGATGCAGAGGCGGCAGAGCAGAAAGTCAACGTCCATGGTAAGATCAAGAACCTGACGACAACGCCGTATCTGGAACTGGAAGCCAGCTCGGATTCCTTTGATCCAAGCCGGATACTCACGAATATCCCCTATCAGGGAGCGGCAAAATTCACCGTCAAGGTGACGGGCGCCATAAGCAACCCCAGCGTGGATGGCAAGGTGCAGGTGGCGGAAGGCCAGGTGCTGGATATTCCCTTTACGGGGGCACAGGCTGATGTGCGCTATCAGGACAAGAACCTCTTTGTAAGGGGCTTTTCCGCGCAGGTATTTGGCGGCAAGGTCAGCGGTGAAGCCGTTCTGTCCACGGAGAACCTTGGTTATACGGCGCATGTGAAGCTGGACGATATCGATGCGGCGCAGGGAAATCGCTTCCTGCCGCAGCTGGCCGGTCTTACGGGGCGTGTATATGCGGATATGGGCGGCAATGGCATTGGCAGCGACCTTTCCACGCTGCAGCTTTATGGCAGCGCCAAGGTCGTCAATGCGGCTTATCAGGGAATCAAGATCGACAAGGCCAGCACCTCGTTTTATCTGGCAGATGATGACCTGCTCATTGACTATCTGAGTGTGAAGATGCCCAATCACAGCAGTCTGGGGCTGGAAGGCTCCATCCGTGATATGCGGGGGGCATGCAATATGGATCTGGCCTATTATGGCGGTCATTTCGATCTGTCCCTGCTGCAGAATCTGGACAGCCGTCTGGAACTGTCCGGCCTCTCGGATTTCAAGGGCACGATTCGTGGTGCGAAGGCCAATCCGCAGGTGGAGATCAAGTTCTCGGGCCTTAAAGGCAAGATCTTTAAGCAGCCGTTTGACAGCCTGAAATTTGCCGCTAGTGGCAGCCTGGATGGTGTTGGCATCGATGATTTCCTCATGGAAAAGGATGGGAAGGAAGTATGGCGCGCTGCCGGTTCGGTGGGTTTCACCGGAGAAAAGAAGGTCAACCTGCAGCTGGACACCATGGGCGCACGCATGGAGGACATCGTGGCCCTTATTGCACCGGATCAGCCATTGACCGGTAATGTGGATAACATCATCAAGCTGACGGGCACGCTGGACAACCCGCAGGCTACGGGCTATATCCATTTCTACCGGGGCAGCTATCATGGTGTACTGCTTTCCGGTATGGATGGCGACTATTTCCTTGAGAATGGGAAACTGCGCCTGCAGGATTTCCATGCTTATTCGCCGATGATCGATATGGTACTGAACGGTACGATAACTACGGCCACCCAGGCATTGGATATGGAAGTAGTGGCCAAGGATATCGACCTCAAGCGGGTGGAACATAAACTGCCTTATGAGGTCAGCGGTCATGGCACGTTCAAGGGCAAGATTGACGGGACCATCAATGCGCCAGAATTCCACGGTGTTCTCGAGGCACCGGAGATCGTCATGAATGGGCAGACGGTCAACAACCTGCGGGGCATGGTCAAGTTCAAAGGCCATAGCTTTGATATCGATCATTTTGGCTTTGAGCAGAATGGCGGCACCTATGATATGGAGCTGGCCTATGATACCGACACGGATGGCATCCGTGGCGATGTGGTGCTGCAGAATGCCGATATCGCCGCTGTGGCAGCATTGCTGAACCAGAAGACTGAGGTGATCAGCGGCCGGGCAGATCTGACAGCCAGCCTGAGCGGTACGGCGCATAATCCCAGCGCCAGTATCAATGGCAGGATTGAGAGCGGCAAGGCTGGCGGCTACGATGTGCGCGGCGTGGAACTGGATCTCAATCTGAACAACAATGTCGTTTATATCAATAAATTACAAGGCAGTCAGGGAGAACATGGTACCTTTACCGCCAGCGGCACGGTGGAAATCGGCGGGGCCATCGACGCCCGCTTCAATGCCAGCCAGCTGGACTTCGGGATGTTCACCGGACTGGCGGGCATTAAGGCCCGGGGCGTGACCGGCACGGCGGATATTGAAGCAGTGCTGGGCGGTTATACCCATAATCCTGCTGCCGATGTGAAGGTCAAAGCCATCAAGGGCGGCATACAGGGGGCTGATTTTGACAGCCTCACGGGAGAAGCGCATCTGAAGAACGGTCTGATCGATCTGACGGAACTGCGGGTGGAAAAAGCCGTGGGGACGAAGAACTGCGCTGCTACGGCCAAGGGCATCGTGCCCTTGCGGGCTCTGACTGCCGGCAAGGATGAGTGGCTGGATGATATGGAACAGATCCAGTTGAGCATTGGCCTGCAGGATGCGGACCTGTCGCTGCTGCCCACGATTTCCAAGGAAATCGACTGGGCGCTGGGGGCTACCGAAGGGGAAGTAAAGATTCACGGCACCCTGGCCCATCCCCTGATGGACGGCAGTGTGACGATCCCCAATGGTGCGGTGAAACTAAAGACTTTGAAAGAGCCGGTCACCGATATGACGGCTCGTCTGAAGTTCAATGGCAATCAAGTGACAGTTGAAGAATTTTCTGGTAAAATGGGCGGTGGTTCCTATAACGGCAGCGGTAAATTGCTGATGAACGGACTGGAACCGGAACATTATGACTTTTCCCTGTATGTGGAGAAACTGGGCATCAAGAGCAAGTTCTTTGAAGGTCCCCTGAATGGCGAACTGCATCTGACGGATACGGATTTTTACGGACAGCATCTGCCCAAGATTTCCGGCCGCATCGATTTCAACAAATGCAAGGTTTCCGTGCCCACGATTCCTGACAGCGAAGGGGAAATGCCGGAAATGGTCTTCGATGTGCAGGTCAATGCAGGCGACAAGGTGCATTTCTACAGCCCATACCTCTATGACCTCTATCTTACCGGCGGCTTCCATGTGGGCGGCATCATGAGCCATCCCAAGATGAGCGGCAGCCTGCAGGTGAAACGGGGCGGCACGATCAATTATCTGAAGACCGAGTTCAAGATCCGGGAGGGCACGGCCAATTTCAATCAGGTGGCATCCTTTATGCCCAGTATTGATTTCTTTGCCGATACCAAGCTTTCCCAGGCCAAGGTATTCCTGTCGGTGAAAGGGCCTTTGGGGGCAGCGGAGATGAAGCTCACATCTTCGCCCGAAATGAGCCAGACGCAGATCATTCAGCTGCTGACGCTGCGCGATGCCTATAAGGATGGCAAGACCACCATGGATATGGGGGATCTGCTGGCCGTGGGGCTGCAGATGAGTTTCCTGTCGGAAGTGGAGGGTATCATGCGCCAGTATCTCTATCTGGACAAGTTCTCCATCTCGCGTGGCAGCGGTTCGGCGTTTGATACGCATGAAGCCGAAAAAGAAAATCGTGAAAACAAATATGATTTTAATGTTTCTATGGGAAAATATATAACGGACAAGGTCATGCTCCGTTATACCCATGGTTTTGGCGGCGATAATATCAATCGCTATGGCGTCCAGTACGATGTCAATGATCATTGGGGCGTGACCGTGGAACGGGAAGCCAGCAAGTATATCTTCGGCGTGGAAGCCCGGGTGACGTTCTGAGTTTATACGGATTTGTTTAGAAGGGAGGTGGAGGCGTTGCGCTTTGCCCAATATGTGGCGGAATTACAGAAAGTGAAACCTTTGACGCGGGAGCGGGAGGACAGGCTTTGGCTGGCGTACAAGCGCGGCGGGGATGAAGATGCCCGCCGGCAGCTGATTGAAGCCTATCAGCCGCTGGTCTTCAAGCAGGCCCTGCCCTATCACAATCTGCAGAACATCATGGATGTGGTGCAGGAAGGGACTATAGGCCTGATTGAAGCGGTGGAGCGTTATGAACCGGAGCGAGGCGTAGCCTTTAGCCTCTTTGCCATCCACCGCATCCGGGGACGGATGCTGGATTTCCTGCAAAAAGAGGGGCGCTCCGACAGTCCCTGCATGGATGCGCTGCAGGAGGATGGGAGTGTGACCTATAAGGAGAACCTCGTGGATACTGCGCCCACGGTGGCGGAGCAGGCGGAGACACATGAACTAGTAGGCCGCTTGCGCACGGCTATGGACCGGCTTCCGGCCAAGGAAAAGGCCGTGCTGGAAAACGTCTTTCTGGCCAGCCGGGATGTAGCGGCTGTGGCGGAGGATATGGAGCTGAGCACCGGCCATGTCTATCGCCTGCAGCAGACGGGGATCCGAAGGATCCGCGGGATGCTTTCCCGCTTTATGCAGAATTGGTAAATTGTTTGCAAATAAGCAAAAATAAGTAAAAATACCTTGAAAAACGCTGAAAAATGGTGCTAGACTTATATTATCATCTTATATAGTGCTATATGCTGTGTGAATGTTTGTCCTGTGCTGCCGATTATAACGACAGAGTAGTTTCAGGAATTTCAGGTAAGACGGAGGGGCGCAGATGGACAGGCGTTCACAGCAGAATCATATCCGGGCCGCCCGGGACTGGCTGGGCAGGGCAGAGGATTCCCTGGCGCGTGAAGACGATGTGCAGGGAGATCTGAAGCTGATGCTGGCCAAAGCGGAGCTGGCCCATGTGGGACAGAGTTCCCGCAGCCGCTTCCTGTCCCTATGGGGAAGACGGGGCGCGGCCTTATTATTGGCGTTTGCCCTGGCGGGGGGCGTTTTGTGGAAAAGCGGCCCCATTCCTGCTCAGGTGGAGGAGGCTGTTCCTGCCCTGCCACAGCAGGCTGCGGCCGAACATCCGGCAGCGCCTGCAGAAGCAGAGCCTGCGGCAGAGAAACTGCCGCAGGCGGTGGGGGCAACTGTAAGGGAGAAAAATGCTGCCCCGCAGCCGCAGGCGGCGCATGAACCTGAGCAGGCCGCACGGCCTGCCGTGCCGGTGCCGGAGCAGGCTCATGCGCCGGCGGTGAAGCCGGTTCCGCAGCCACCGGATATGGAAAAACAACAACTCATGCAATCTGCAGGTAAGATCCTGCGTCAATGAAAGAAAACGATTTTGGGAGGTTTGACCTTTGTACGATTCCAAACAGAAGAACAGACGATTTTTAGCTTATGCCGTGGCTATGGCCACGAGTTTCGCAGTGGTGCCGGGGATGGCGCAGGCAGCAACTGCTGATGCGGCCGCAGCTGCACCGGCAGCGGCAGAACAGACTGTGGCCGCTGCTGAGACAAAACCGGCTGAGAATGCTGCTGCTGCAGAGGCTGCGCAGGCACAGCCGGCAGAAGCCGCCGCTGCCGATAAGGATGCACAGGCACAGCCTGCGGCTGAGAAGAAAGAGGATGCCGTAAATGTGGATCCCCGTACCAGTGAATGGGCCAAGAACCGTCCGCAGGAAGATGCAATCGAGAAATTCGGCAAGGAATACGAAGGCCAAACCATTGTGGATACCGTCTTCGAGGGCACGACGCCGCTGACGGAAAACACGGCCAAGGCAGCCTTGGGCATGAAGACCGGCGATATGTTCACGCTGAAGGGCATGAACGCAGACCGTGAGGCCATCTATAATACAGGTTATTTCTATGATCTGTTCCCGACCTTCCAGAAGGTGCCGGAAGGCGTGGTCCTGACCTATCATGTGCTGGAAAATCCGGTGCTCAAGAGCGTGAACATCACGGGCAATACGGTGATCAAGACGGAACTTCTGGCTTCCTGCGTTACGGTGAAGCCCGGTGAGATCCTGAACAGCCGCAATCTGCAGCAGAATATCCAGGCCATCAAGGAGGTGTACCGCAAGGACGGTTATATCCTGGCCAAGGTCACAGATATGAACATCGATAAAGAAGGCAATCTGACGCTGAAGATCAACGAGGGCAAGCTCGAAGGCTTCAAGGTCAAAGGCAACAAGAAGACCAAGGACTATGTCATCCTGCGCGAGATGCGCCAGAAACCGGGAGAGCCCTTCAACTCCAAGCAGGCCCGCCGCAGCATGCAGCGCGTTTACAACCTGGGCTTCTTTGAAGATGTCAACATCAAGATGAACCCGGGCGTGGAACCAAACGCCGTGGTCATGGAACTGGATGTCAAGGAAAAACGTACGGGTTCCTTCGGTATCGGTGCCGGTTACAGCACGGCCGACGGCGTGCTGGGAATGGTCAGCATCGGCGATACTAACTTCCGCGGCACGGGCGATGCCGTGAGCATCACCTATGAAAAGAGCGGTGACGAGACCGATGCCCAGGGCTATTCCTTCTCCTGGCGCCACCCGTACATCGATAAAAAGGAAACCGTGGGTACGCTGCGCATTTATAACCGTACCTATGAATATGATGACTACGATACCGATGGTAATCTGAAAGAAAGCTATATGCGTAAATACGCCGGTGGTGAGATTACCCTGGGCCGCCCGGTCAGTGAGTATTCTACAAACTATATCACGCTGAAGAACCGTAAGGACAGCTACAAGCGTCATACGGAAACCGGTAATGTTGCTGACCGCAGCGGTGATGCCGGTGCAGCCTGGCGTAAGTATAACTTCGGCACCACCCGCAGTGTGACGCTGGAGCATGTGACTGATACCCGCGACAATATCTATAACCCGACCGAAGGAGGCAAGGTCAGCCTGTCGGCAGAGGTGGCCGGTCTGGGCGGTGACTTCGATTTCCAGAAGGCAACCATTGAGGATCAGCGCTATTTCAAGGTCGGCCATGCACAGGTTATTGCGCTGCGCGGCCAGTATGGCCTGGGACGCGGCCATATCTCCGAATTCAACCAGTACAAGGTCGGTGGCCAGAACAGCCTGCGCGGTTACCGCGAAGATCAGTACCGCGGCAGCCGCATGGGCCTGGCTACGGTGGAATACCGTTTCCCGATTGTCACCAAGGTACAGGGGGCGGTCTTCACGGACTGGGGTGCGGCCTGGAGCAAGGACTTCATGCCGAAGAGCGGCGATATCCACGGCAGTGTCGGTGTAGGCCTGTCCCTGAATACGCCGATCGGTCCGCTGCGTCTGGACTATGGCCGTGGCGATAAGGGCGGCCGCGTACACTTCTCCGTGGGTGGCACGTTCTAAATGAGAAATTTCGTTGCTGTCCTGCTGGCCGTGCTGCTGCTCATACCAGCCGGGCCGGTGGCGGCAGCAGAACGGGTGGTGCAGATAACGGCGGTCACCACTGCCCGCAGCAACCTGCCACCGCCGGTGGCAGAACGCATGAACCGCAGTGTGGCGGCTATCGCCGAGCAGCTGCTGGAAGGCAGGGAGATCGCGGCAGTTCGCAGCCAGCAGGTGACTTATGAGAATTTGATCCATGAGGTCTTTGACAAAGTGCTGGTCGGCTATACGGTCAGTTCCGTCCACCTACAGCCCGGGGAGCATACGGCGGTGCAGGTAGAGCTCCTGCCCTGGTCGGAGACCATTCAGACGGTGGCGGTGGAAACCACCGTGGAGGGCATGCCGCCCCGCATTGAAAAGCTGGTGCGGCAGGACCTGGCCGGCGTGGAACAGGTCTTTGCCCATGCCTTGACAGGGCTGCCGACTGCAGCAGCCGATTGGACTAATGGCATCCTGAAGCAGCAGCTCAATGCCTATCTGCAGGAGCATCTGCCGGAGTTCCGGGGCGATTTTGATTTGAGCCCGGAATCTGCGGCAAGCGTCCGGCTTACGGTCTATCCCCGGCTGCCAGTGGTGCGGACGGTGGATTTATCCATGCGCTCGGGGACGATACCCAGTTCTTCCCTGCTCACGCATCGTGAGCGCATGCAGAATCAGGTCAATGATATCGTGGGCGTGCCGGTGGGCTTTGTCAGCCGTCACCGGGAGGAGCTGGCCACGCAGTTTGCCCGGGAGCTGGATGATGGCCCGGATTTCCGGCGGCTCAGGATGCAGACGCAGGTGGAAATCGATCCGGACGAGCGCAGCCATGTCATGAGCCGTTCGGACAGCAGCCGCTATCGTCTGCGCCTTACCGGCTGGCTGGATCTGGGGCGCAAGGACAAGGGCAAACATGATTCCGACAGGAACCTGCTCTTCCGACTGCATGGCGGACAGAAGCTCGGGGCGCGGGATGAGCTCTTTGCACAGGTGGATTTCCGTCCGGAAGAAGTGCGCTGGGGCTGGCAACTGGGCTGGCATCATGACCTTCCCGGCGGGCGCCTGCTGGGGATGCGCTATGATATCCGCCGGCATGGCTTTATCTACGATGCTGCCCAGAAGCTCGGGCCGCGCTGGCTCCTGCGTTATGAATACCGCCGGGCAGACCGGCTCGGAGAGGCAGCCCTGCGCTATCAGCTTCACGACTTTATGGGATTGGAGTATGTGGTGGACAATGAGCAGAACTGGCTGCGTCTGATTGGCAATTTTTAGGTGTGTGCGGGACAGATTTTGTCATTGCAAAATTTGTTCCATAGAGTTATAATGTCTATCGTATACGGCATTTATAAATTCAACGAAAATCCCCTCAGGGGAAAAGGAGATTTTGAAATGGTTAAATTGCAGAAAAAACAGGTTAAGATTGTTAGCATTCTCATCGCGCTGGCTTTCGTGGGTTCTGTGGTAGCGATGGCTCTCACGCAGTTCGGCCCGAACATGGCCAGTGCAGCCAGCTCCAATGTGGGCGTGGTTGATTACAGCCAGATCATGAGCCAGCATCCGAAGGTTCAGGAAGCTTCCAAGGAAATGCAGGAAGCTGTCACGGCTGCCCAGAAGGAATTTGAGACCAAATCCGCTAACATGAACGATAATGAAAAGCGTGATTACTACACGCAGACGCAGCAGCGCCTGCAGCAGAAGAATCAGGAACTCATGGAACCCATCACCAAGAGCGTGGAAGATTCCGTGAAGAAGGTCGCTGAACAGAAGGGGCTGTCCGTTGTCCTCGACAAGGGCGCTGTGGTTTACGGCGGCGTGGACATCACTCAGGATGTCCTGAAGCAGGTCAGCAAATAATAGTCAGGTGCTACACTGATTAGAATAGAAAGGTAAGTACCGAGCATAATCTGCTCGGTACTACTTTTAAGCTTAAAAGTGAGGTGTCACCATGGCAGAGTCCGGCAAGGAAGAAGTAAAAGAGAAAAGGCAGCGAGGCCGCCATATCTTTGTGGGAGCAGTGGTGGCTCTCGCTTTTGTCTTGTTAGGTGCCTGGCTGGCAAGGGAGTTCATCCTGCCCAAGGCCGAGCCGCCACCGGCTGCCGCTGAGGCCGATACCGGTATCATCAATTGGCAGCAGGTGATCGAGGCTCATCCGGATTACGAAAAGTTTAAGGACCTGCAGGCGGAATGTGAGCTCCTGTCGTTGGAAACCAATGATGTGGGCGATCTGCTCGCGGTGAAGAATCCCCAGCTGCTCGAAGAAACTTTCAAGGAATCCGTCTGGCAGAAGAATGCCGCTGACATCATCGGCGGCCGGGCGGAGCTCGAGCGCAAGGCCCAGCGCCTGCGGGAGACTTATAAGAAGAACACCGAGGCTGATTTTCAGGCCCGGCGGCAGGCAATCGATGAAGAATACCTCAATGCCATCCTGAACCTCAATATCAAGCTGGACAATCAGGCATCCATGCACAATCCGCTGGATTCCAAGGAGAGCATCGCTGCAGAACGCGAGGACTGGCTGCAGCAGCGCAGCCGCCTGCAGTCTGAGCGCGGGCGCCGCCAGTACGAACTTTGGCAGTCTTACAAGTCGGAGATCGAAGCCTATGTGCAGAAAGAGCTGGGCCCGGAACTGGCCAAATGGCAGGCAAGCCTGCCGCAGCTCCAAGAACAGCAGATGTCTGAGGCGCTGAAGACCAAAAGCGAGGCCGAGGCCCGCAATGCCGAGGCGCTGCAGAAACAGCAGGAAATGGCTTTGAAGGTCCAGCAGCGGCTGGAAAAGCGCCAGCAGCTGGCGGAAAAGAAGAGCGAGCTCTCCGCCCTTGAAGCCCATATCCTGAACGATGTGGCGGGCAAGGCGGCCAAAATAGCCATCCTGCACCATTTCACCCTGATTCTCGTGCATCATCCGCAGAATATCCGTTCTTTCCTGCCGCAGACAGACGGGGTGACGGATATCGGTCCGCGGGACAGCATTGCTCTCGGCATCACAACGCAGGATGTCACGGATGAGATCGTGCAGGAAATGAAAAATCTGTAATAACCAAGATCCTATCAATATTGAAAAGAAAGAAGCGAAGTTATCATGAAATTACGCAAGAAAACAACCGCTGCCATGATTATGGCTCTGCTTTGTGCCACTTTGGCCAGCGGCTGCGGCCAGACGAAAATCGGCTATATAGACGGTGAACGGGTGTCCAAGGAGGCACCGCAGATCAGCAGCCTCGTGGAAGAGGGCAATCAGAAGATTCAGGAAGCCCAGACGCAGGCCGGAGAAGAACTGCAGAAGAAGATGCAGGAGAACCCGAACATGACGCAGGAAGAGCTGCAGAAAGCCCAGATGGACAGCCAGCGCAAGATTCAGGGACTCAACCAGTCCTACTCCCTGCAGCTGCGCCAGAAGATGGATGTGGCACTGGCTGCTGTAAGCAAGGAAAAGAAACTCGATGCGGTGGTCAACAACAGCGCCGATCAGCCGGTGGCCGTTACCGGGGCTATCGACGTGACGGATGAAGTTATCGCCCAGTTGCAGTAAGATCGGAGTGGCAGGATGAAAAAGACATTACAGGAAATCGCAGATCTGGTCGGCGGCCGCATTGCTGGTGACGCTGCCGTGGAGATAGAGGGCCTCGATAATATCGACGGTGCCGGAAGCAGTGATCTGACCTTTGCCGTGGAACCCCATATCGAGAAGGCAAAGACCTGCAAGGCGGCAGCTGTGATGCTGCCGGAGGGCACAGAGAATTTCCCGAAGACGGCTCTCTATGTGGAAGATCCCCGTGCGGCCTTTGCTAAACTGCTCTCCATCTTCACGCCGAAGCTTGAGCGGGCTGTGGAAGTCAGCGATAAGGCACATATCGGCAAGGATGTGAAGCTCGGCAGGAACGTGACCATCATGCCTTTTGCCATGGTGGACGACCATGCCGTCATCGGAGACAACGTCGTGCTCTATCCCCATACCTATATCGGTCAGTATGCCGAGATCGGGGACGATACAGTGATCTATTCCAGCGCTACGGTGCGGGAATACTGCCGGGTGGGCAAGCGCTGCGTGATCCACAGCTCGGCTGTGATCGGTTCCGATGGCTTCGGCTTCACGACGAAAGACGGCGTTCACACCAAGGTACCGCAGGTGGGCATCGTGGTCGTGGAAGATGATGTGGAAATCGGTGCCCATGATGGTATCGACCGGGCCGCTATGGGCGCAACGGTCATCGGCAAGGGTACGAAGATCGACAATCTCGTCCATATCGGCCATAACTGCAAGATTGGCGCGAACTGCCTGATCGTGGCGCAGACGGGTATTTCCGGTTCTACGACGGTGGGGCATAACGTGACCTTTGGCGGCCAGTCCGCTACGGTCGGCCATATCAATATCGGAGCTAATTCCGTCTATGGCGGCCGTTCCGGTATCATCGGCGATATGCCGGAAGGTGTTTTCTGTGCCGGTTTCCCCGTGCAGCCGCATGCAGAATGGCTGCGCATGCAGGCGCTGATGAAACGCCTGCCGGAAATGAACAAGAAAATCAAGCAGCTGGAAAAGAAATTAGCTAAGTACGAGGGCTGAGACGTTGTTGTACTATGTTTTGAAGGCAATCAGCCTGATTGCCTGCACCCTGCCACGCGGCCTTTGTGAATTACTAGGCCGCGCTTTGGGCAATCTGGCCTGGCTGGTGGTACCCCAAAAGCGGAAAAAGCTGGCGGTGGATCAGGTCAGGATGTGCTTAGGGGTGGATGATGTTGAGGCCCTGCGCATTGCCAAGGCCAGTGCTGTGCGCTTTGGGCCCATGCTCTTTGAGGTCCTGCGCTTCCCGGTGATCAAGAAACATCCGGAACGGTACGTGCGCATAGAAGGCTTGGAAAAACTGCAGCAGGGGATGGCAGATGGCCGTGGCGCTATTTTTGCTGCCGCCCATAGCGGCAACTGGGAGCTGATGGGCGGTGCTTTTGCCATGGCGGGCATCCCGCTTGTGGGCGTGGCCATGAAGCAGAAGGATTCAGCGGCAGACCGCTTCATCAATGAATACCGCACGCTGATCGGCATGCATATCACCTATAAGACCGGCGTGCGGGAGATGTTTGCGATGCTGAAACAGGGATGGGCTATCGGCCTGATCATGGACCAGGATACCAACCGTCATGATGGCATCATCCTGGATTTCTTTGGCCGGCCTACGAACTGCACGCCGGGGGCGGCATCTATGGCCCGTTTCCAGGATGTGCCGATCTTCCCGGTATTCATGCATCGGGATGAACAGGGACGGCATACGCTCGTGGTGCATGATCCCCTGTATGTGGAAAAGACGGCAGACAAGCGTGCGGATATCAAACGCACGACACAGCAGATCAACGACATCATCGAAGCGCATGTGAGGAAATACCCGGAAGAGTGGTTCTGGCTCCATGACCGCTGGAAATCCGTGCGGGAGGAATTCTTACCGCAGGAAATCGAAAAAAATAAGCAAGAATGAATTTGCAGGAGGAATTAATTTGCAACAGACAACACTGGCGGCAGAGGCCATCTATAACGGTATCGGCCTGCATTCCGGCCGCGAAGTGCATATGACATTGAAACCGGCACCGGCTGATACGGGCTTGGTGTTCGTGCGTACGGATCTGGAGGGCAGACCGCAGATCCATGCCGCGGCAGCCAATGTTACCTCGACCATGCGGGCAACCACTGTGGAGGAAAATGGCTGCAAGGTGTTCACGATTGAGCATCTGATGAGTGCATTCCATGCTATGGGCATCGATAACTGCTATATCGAGATCGATGCCGAAGAGCCGCCTGTGGCGGACGGTTCTGCCCTGGCCTTCTTCCGGACCATGAAGCAGGCCGGCATCAGGGAACTTGAGGCAGAGCGCAGGGAAATCGTCATCGACAAAGCTTACCGCATTGATGATGACGAAAAGAACCGCTTTGTGATGGTCGTTCCCTACGACGGCTTCCGCGTGAGCTTCACCTCGGTGAACCCGCATAAGCTGATCGGCATCCAGTATGAGAATTTTGAAGTCACGCCAGAACTTTATGAAGCAGAGATTGCGCCGGCGCGTACCATTGCCTATGAGAAGGAAATCGAAGCGCTGCGCAGCATGGGGTTAGGTCTGGGCGGCACGCTGGAAAGCGTTATTGTCTACAATGATGAAGGCTGGCTCAATCCCCTGCATTTCGAGGACGAGCTGGTGCGCCATAAGATCCTGGATGTCATCGGGGATCTGCGCTTGGCCGGCCCCATCCGCGGTCATGTGATTGCGGTGGCCTCCGGTCATGCGCTTAATACGGCTCTGGCCAAGGAACTGCAGAAGAATTTAGGTTAAGATACTGAATAGGAAGAGGGAATAAAAAATGGTTTTGGAAATTACGGATATCATGAAGATTCTGCCCCATCGTCCGCCGATGCTGCTAGTGGACCGCATCTTGGAGATTGAGCCGTTCAAGTCTGCTACGGGTGTCAAAAACATCACGATGAATGAGCCGCAGTTTGCCGGTCATTTCCCAGGGCATCCCATCATGCCGGGCGTACTCATCTTAGAGGCTATGGCTCAGGTCGGTGGTGTGGCTATGCTCTACCCGGAGGAACACCGCGGCAAGATCGCTATGTTCGGCGGCATGGAAAACATCAAATTCAAGCGCCCGGTAGTGCCTGGTGACCAGCTCGTGACTAAAGCGCATATCGTCAAGGTACGCGGCGATTTCGGCCTGCTGCACTGCGATGGTTATGTAAACGATCAGCTGGTAGCCTCTGCAGACTTTAAGTTTGCCATGAGAAAAGAAGAAAATATGTGATTTGATGGTGAAAATGAACGATAATCTTTGTTCAACTCAGATAACGCCTGAATTTGCTGTCAGATGATTTGTGAGGATTAGAGGTTAGTTTGGGAGTATATAGGAAAGACAGAGCAAAGAGAATGGTTTTACCGCAGGAACTGCCTGTGGCGTTATAAGGAGTTGTAGAGATGAGTGCGGAAAATATTAGTGCAGAAGCACAGATACATCCCACGGCGATTATTGAAGAGGGAGCCAAGGTCGCCGCTGGAGCAAAGATCGGCCCCTACAGTGTGATTGGTGCCAATGTGGAAATTGGTGAAGGCACGATCATCGGTCCCCATGTGGTGATTACCGGCTGGACGAAGATTGGCAAGGACTGCCATATCTTCCAGGGCGCTTCCATCGGTGAAGAACCTCAGGATCTGAAGTTCAAGGGTGAGAAGAGCTATACCACCATTGGCGACCGTACGGTCATCCGCGAAGGTGCTACGGTGCACCGGGCTACCGGTGAGGGGGAAGAAACCCGCATCGGCAATGACTGCCTGCTGATGGCGCTCACGCATGTTGCGCATAACTGCGTGATCGGCAACCGGGTGATCATGAGTAATGTGGCCAGCCTGGCCGGCCATGCCATTGTAGAAGACCGGGCTGTTATCGGCGGGATGACCGGCGTACATCAGTTCGTCAAGATCGGCCGCAATGCGATGATCGGCGGCATGAGCCGTCTCGTGCAGGATGTGGTGCCCTTTACGATCGTGGCTGGCCAGCCGGCCAAGGTGGCAGGGCTCAATACGGTGGGCATTGCCCGCGCAGGCATTGAACCGGCAGCCCGCCGCAGCCTCAAGCAGGCTTATCGGATTCTCTACCGTTCGGGGCTGAGCCTGCAGCAGGCTATCGGCATCATCGAACAGGAAGTGCCGGCCTGTGAGGAAGTGGATCATCTGCTGCGCTTCCTGCGCAATGCAGAGCGCGGTATTTGCCGGGAACGCCGGGAAGACAAGTAAGTAAGATTTTGAGGTGTGGAGGTTTTTATGGAGCGGATTGGACTTTTGGCAGGCATTGGTGCCCTGCCGGTGGAGATTGCCCGGGCGGCAAAGGAACTGGGCTACGAGGTCTATGCGGTGGCGCTCCTGCCGGATACGGATTCCCGTCTCAAGGATTATGCTGATGACTATCAGGAAATCCATGTCATGAAGGTGGGAAAGATCCTCAAACACCTGAAAAAGAATGATATCCATAAGGTCACGATGATTGGCAAGGTCACGAAGGAAGTGCTTTTTGCCAAGAAGACGCTGCCGGATCTCAAGGCCATGCAGATACTGATGCGGGTGCCGGACCGAAAGGACGACACCATCATGCTGGCCATCATCGATGAACTCAAGAAAATCGATGTGGAGGTCTTTGACCAGACGGAACTCATCCGCAAGCTTATGCCGGGCAAGGGCGTGCTCACCAAACGCCAGCCTACGGCAGAAGAGCTGAAGGATATGGAGTTCGGCTTCAGGATGGCCAAGGAAATCGGCCGGATGGATGTGGGGCAGACGGTAGTAGTCAAGGATATGGCTGTGATGGCACTGGAAGCCATTGAGGGTACGGATGCCTGCATCCTGCGGGGCGGCAAGCTGGCTGGCGGCGGTGCCGTGGTAGCCAAGGTGGCTAAGCCTGAGCAGGACAGCCGCTTCGATGTGCCCACGGTTGGCCTGAAGACCATGCAGATGATGGTGGAGACAGGGGCTAAGGCACTGGCGATTGAAGCCGATGCTACGCTGTTCGTGGAACAGGATGAGGTTATCGCGTTGGCAGAGGCCAATGGGATTACCATTATGGCTATGTAATCCAATAGGAACGTCGGGGATGCAAATCGTATGCCCGGCGTTTTTTCTCTTTATATCAGTCCGATAAGATGTTATAATGTAATTTGGCTTAGTATTGAATGTTAGGAGGACAACCCATGAAGATAATGCTTTCCGCTGGCGAGGCGTCAGGGGATGTACATGGTGAGAATATCGCCCGGGCCATCCTTGCCATGGCGCCCGAAACCGAGCTTATCGGCTTCGGGGGCAGCCGCATGGAAGATGCGGGCGTGCGCCTGCGGCAGAACTTTGCCGATTACAGTGTGATGGGGATCTGGGAAGTCCTTGTGAATATCCGCCGCATTTTCAAGCTGCTGGCAGATCTGACGGAGTTTATGCGGGAGGAAAAGCCGGATATGCTCGTGCTGATTGACTATCCGGACTTCAACTGGCGGCTGGCGAAAAAGGCCAAGGCTTTAGGCATACCCGTCTTTTCCTATATCCCGCCATCGGCCTGGGCCTGGCGCAAGGGAAGGGCGAAGTCCTGCGCGAAGATTGCCGATGAATTCATCGCTATCTTTCCGCATGAACTGCAGGTCTATGAACAGGCCGGCGCGAAGATTTCCTTTGTAGGCAATCCGCTGGTGGATGCGGTAAGGCCTGAGATGCCAAGAGAGAGGGCACGTCGTTTTTTCCGGATGCCGGAGGATAAGACGGCTGTCCTGCTGCTGCCGGGCAGCCGCAGGCAGGAGATTGAGCTTCTGCTGCCGTCCATGCTGGAAGGGGCTAAGAAGCTCCTGCAGGAACGGCCGGCTACGGTCTTCTATCTGCCCGTGGCGGATACGGTGAGCCGGGAACGCATCGAGGAAATGATTGCTGCGGCCGGTGTACCGGTCACATTGACGAATGAGAAGCGCTACAGCCTGATGGCGGCGGCGGATGCCGCTATGGCGACCTCGGGCACTGTGGTCATGGAGGCGGCGATCTTAGGCCTGCCCTGTGTGGTGCTTTACCGCCTGTCACCGATTTCCTATGCTATTGGGAAATTGCTGGTACATGTCGAGAATTTCAGCCTGCCCAATATCCTGCTGAATGAAGGTTTCCAGACGGAGCTCCTGCAGGATGCTGTCACAGCGGACAACATCGCGCGGGAAGTGGCAAGGCTATACCCCGGTGAACAGCATCGCCGGGAAGTAGTGGAGAAACTGAAACTGGCCTGCAGCAAACTCGGGGCACCGGGGGCCTCAGGCCGGGTAGCAGAGAGAATTTTGAATGCGGCGCGGGAGTATGCCGCAGCGAAGCGATAGAGAGGGAAATAAATGAAGAATTATACACGGCTCTTGCAATACATCAGGCCGTATCTGAAGCGTCTGGGGCTGGCCATTGTCTGCATCGTGGTGGCAGCGGCCTGCAACCTGTACCTGCCATGGATCATCAAAGACATGGTGGATCAGGTGCTGGCGGACAAAGATATGACGATGCTATATCTTATCTGTGTCAGCATAGTGGTGGTCTTCCTGATTCGTGGTGTTTTTTACTATGGGCAGTCCTACCTCGTGTCCTATATCGGGCAGAAAGTGGTCATCGATGTGCGGGAAGTGATGTTCCGCAAATTCCAGCGCATGCCGATGGCCTATTTCGATAAGCATCAGACCGGTGAGACCATGAGCTATATCACCAATGATGTGGGCGCCATTCAGTCGGCCCTTGTGGATCAGCTCATTGAAATGGTCACGGAAGGTTCCATCCTGATCGGTTCTATCGCCATGATGCTCTATCTGGACTGGAAGCTTTCCCTGTTGACGCTTGTGGTTATCCCGTTGGTCGGTCAGGCTATGAAGATCTTTGGCCGCAAGCTCAAGCGCAATGGTACTGTGATTCAGGAACGGGCCGCTGATATCACTTCGCTCCTGCAGGAAAGCATTTCCTCCATCCGCGTGGTCAAATCCTTCGTGCGTGAGGAATATGAGATTAAGCGTTTTATCAATCAGAATATCCTGAACTTCCAGGCCGCCATGAAGAATGTACAACTCACGAGTTTGCTTACGCCGACGGTGGAATTCCTGGCGGCTGTGTCTGTGACCTTCATCGTGGGTTTTGGCGGCTATGAAGTGGTTAACGGTGATATGACGGCTGGTGCTCTCGTGGCGTTCCTGACTTATGCGGTCAACTTGGCCAACCCGGTCAAGCGTCTGGCCCGTGTCTATGGCAGCTTGCAGAAAGCGATGGCGGCAGTGGATCGTGTCTTTGCGGTCATCGACCTGCCGGAAACCATCTCCGACAAGGAAGGCGCCCAGCCCCTGCCGAAAATCGAAGGTCATGTGGAAGTAAAGGATGTGACCTTTGGTTATAAGAAAGGCATCAATGCACTGGAGAATGTGAGCCTTGAGGTGAAGCCGGGACAGATGATTGCCTTCGTTGGCCCCAGTGGTGCCGGCAAGTCCACCATCGCCAACCTGATTCCCCGTTTCTATGAGATAAACGACGGATCCATTTCCATCGATGGGCATGATATCCGGGATGTGACCGTGGCTTCTTTGCGGGAACAGATCGGTATCGTACCGCAGGAGACGATGTTGTTTTCCACAACGGTTATGGAAAACATCCGTTATGGACGTCTTGATGCTACGGATGAAGAGGTCATCGAAGCGGCAAAGGCGGCCAATGCCGATATCTTTATCCGTGAACTGCCTCAGGGCTATGATACGCCGATCGGCGAGCGGGGGCTGAACCTCTCTGGCGGCCAGCGGCAGCGCATGTCCATTGCCCGGGCCATCCTCAAGAATCCGCGCATCCTGATCCTGGACGAGGCGACTTCCGCGCTCGATACGGAGAGTGAGAAGATCGTACAGGCAGCGCTGGACAGCCTCATGGTGGGCAGGACTTCCTTTGTTATCGCGCACCGGCTTTCGACAATATTCAACGCCGATCAGATTTACGTGATCGATGGCGGCAAGATAAAAGAACATGGCACGCATGAAGAACTGCTGGCAAAGGATGGCCTCTACAGTCATCTCTACAACATCCAGTTCAAGAAGAATGCCGTGTTAGAAGGGGCTTAAGATAATGCAGATCCTCTACAATTTAGCGGCGATATTAGTCGTCATTCTGATCATACCGGTGTTTATGATCCGCTCGGTCCGGGAAAAGGGCTTCGTGGAACGCATCCGGCAAAGCCTGGGCATCTTCCCGGAGCATACGCTGGACAAGGTGGCTAAAAAGCACTGCATCTGGGTGCATGCGGCTTCTGTGGGTGAAATCGTAGCGACAAGCCCGCTGATCAAGGAGTTTCATCGGGAATTCCCGATGACGCCGATCCTGGTGTCTGTGGTAACAACCAGCGGTTATGAGATGGCCAACCGCATCATCAAGGATGCTGATGCCATCATCTATTTCCCGCTGGACCTGCCCATCCTGTCCGGCCGGGTGTTGCGCCGGATCCATCCGCGGGTGTTCCTGCCCGTGGAGACGGAACTCTGGCCGAACTTTTTGAAGACAGCCCGGCAGCTGCATATTCCGGTTATGATGGTCAACGGCCGTATCAGTGACCGCAGCGTTAAGCAGTACAAGTACCTCAACAGCCTGCTGACCGATATGATCGGCACGGTGACCAAGTTCGCCATGCAGTCGGATATCGATGCAGACTATATCAAGCGTCTGGGCGCTCCGCCGGAACTCGTGACGGTCACGGGCAACACGAAATTTGACCAGACCTATACCGATGTGAGCCCCGCTGAAAAAGAGAACATCATCCATGAGATGGGGCTGGCAAATGCCAAGGGCATCCTGCTGGCCGGTTCCACCCACCGCGGGGAAGAAGATTTCGTGCTCAAGGCTTTCAAAGCCGTGCGCGAAAAACATGCGCAGGCCAAATTGGTCATCGCGCCCCGGGAACTTCTGCGTACCCAGGAGGTCATCCACCTCTGCAAGCGGGCAGGCTTTACGGTGACTACCCGCACGAAACAGCAGGAGAGCGGCCCGCAGGATGCCGATATCGTGATTCTCGATACCATCGGCGAACTGGGCAAGGTCTACAGTGTCGGCGATGTGGTCTATGTAGGCGGCAGCCTGATCCCGCATGGCGGGCACAATATCCTCGAGCCGGCGGCGCATGGCAAGGCCATCATCGTCGGTCATTATATGTTCAATTTCAAGGACACCCATGCCCTGTTCAAGAAGCGGGATGCCTGCATCACCGTCAACAATGAACAGGAACTGGCACAGGAGACGGCCAGACTCTTTGACGATGCGGCACACCGCCATCGGCTGGAGGCGGAAACGCTGGCCATTGTGGGTGAGAACAAGGGTGCATCGCGCAAGTCCGCCATCATCCTGCGGGAGATGCTGGAAAACTACGAAAGCAAGCCGGAGAACCGGCAGCGGGCCCGCTCGACGCAGAAAATCGACAATTTCCAGACCTATTTCATCGATCTTGTGCATCAGAAAGAGGTCGATGGCTTCGGGATGCATATCCTGACGGCCATCCTCTATGTGTTTTCCAGGATCTACGCGCTGCTCGTGGATATCAAGCTCTGGGGCTACCGCCATGGCATCTTCAGCCGCAGGCGGCTTGACTGCTTTGTGATCAGTCTGGGTAATGTCACGGTGGGCGGCACGGGCAAGACGCCGACGGCTCAGCGTCTGGCCAGCGATATCCGCGATATGGGTTACAAGGTCGTAATCCTGAACCGCGGCTACCGGGCCAAATGGCATGGCCGTGTCGGCATCGTATCCGATGGCCAGCGCCTGCATATGACGGCAGCAGATGCCGGTGACGAGGCTTTCATGCTGGCCAAGCATCTGCCGGAGGTCCCCGTGCTGATTGGTGCGGATCGTTCCGTTACAGGCCAGTATGCCATCGAGAACTTCGGTGCGGAAGTGGCGATCCTTGACGATGGCTTCCAGCATTGGCAGCTCGAGCGCGATATGGACATCCTGCTGGTGGATGCGGTCAATGTCTTTGGCAATGGCTACATGCTGCCGCGCGGAACCCTGCGCGAGCCGATTTCCCATATCAGCCGGGCCGATGTGTGCCTGATGACCAAGGTGGATCAGGCTGCGGCAGGCTCCCGGGAATACATCCGCGATACGGTGCACCGCTATAATGAGGCGGCGCAGATCGTGGAAAGCATCCATGAGCCACGCCGCTTCATCCCGCTGGCTGATTGGTATGTGGATATCGCCGGTGACGGCATCGATGTCAATCAGATGCGGGGCCGGAAGATCATGGCGGTATCGGCCATCGGCAACCCCGCGTCCTTCGAACAGACGCTGTCGGATCTGGGCGTGGTGATTTTGGAAAGCCTGCGCTATCCGGACCACCATGACTACAGCATGCAGGAGATGGCGGACATCCTCCATCAGGCAGCACGCATGGGCGCTGAGGCCATCGTCATCACAGAGAAGGATGCGGTGAAGATCCCCATGGAGGTCATCCATTCGGGCATCTCGATTCCCGTCTATGTGATCTGTGTGGAAGTCAACTTCCAGCAGGGCAAACAAGAATTCCAGGAACTGCTGGCCCAGCGGTTGGAAAATAAACTGGGCAAGAGAGCAGAAAGATAAGAGGCAGAGATTATGAAGGTACTTTGTGTGATTCCCGCCCGTTATGCGTCCACGCGCCTGCCGGGCAAGCCGCTTAAAGATATTGCCGGCAAACCCATGGTGTGCCGGGTGTATGACCGGGCTTCCCAGGCAAAGCTGGTATCCGACACCATCGTGGCGACGGATGATGAACGCATCCTGGCGGCCGTGGAAGCCAATGGCGGCAAGGCCATGATGACGCGGAAAGATCATCCCACAGGCACGGACCGGCTGGCAGAAGTTGCTGCGGCCTTCCCTGATGCGGACCTCATCATCAATGTACAGGGAGATGAGCCGCTGATCGAGCCCTCGCTGATCGATGAACTGGCAGCGGTATTCGCAGTGGACAACGAGCTGCAGATGGCGACGGTCAAGACTGAGATGTCAGACCGTGCGGAGATTGAGAATCCCAACAATGTGAAGGTTGTGACGGATAAGCAGGGCTATGCCTTGTACTTCTCGCGGTCGGTGCTGCCGTACCCGCGTAATGCAGGCTGCCCGGTATATAAGCATATCGGGATCTACGCGTATAAGCGGGATTTCCTGCTGCAGTATGCGAAGATGGAGTCGACACCGCTGGAGCAGTCGGAGTCGCTTGAGCAGCTGCGGGCGCTGGAGAATGGGTACCGCATCAAGGTGGTTGAGACGAAAGCCAAGTTTGTGGGCGTTGATACGGCTGAAGACCTTGCAAAGGTCAACGAAATATATAACTCGTTAAAGTAAATGCGTTGTTTCTGTACTTTTTCTTTGGCGCAAAGAAAAAGTACCAAAAAGAAAACGTGGCTCAAAATCCCATCACGGGATTTAAAGCCACCGGTGTCCATCCATGGACACCGGGCAACGATTTACCATTATTTTTTCGGGTGGTAAGAAGTTATACTCGTTAAATAAAAAGAGATTCTGGTTCCCCAGCCTCCCCTGAAAGGGGAGGGGAATCGCATTAGCGGTGGAGGGGTTGTTGACGCGAACATGTTTGTGGAAAGGTGAAAGGAGCTTGAATATGAATCAGGTTAAAGTTGGTAATTATGTGATTGGTGGCGGGGAGAAGCTGACGTTACTCGCTGGGCCGTGCGTGCTGGAAGGTTTGGATCGCTGCCTGTTGATTGGCCGCACCATCAAGGAAATCTGTGAGCGCTTGGATATCAACTATGTATTCAAGGCTTCTTTTGACAAGGCCAATCGTTCGTCCTATCACAGCTTCCGTGGCCCGGGCCTCAAGAAGGGCCTCGAGATGCTGAGGACCATCAAGGAAGAACTGGGCGTGCCGGTGGTGACGGATATTCATGAGGCTGCGCAGGCGAAGCCTGTGGCCGAAGTCGTGGACATCCTGCAGATTCCGGCGTTCCTGTGCCGCCAGACGGATCTTCTGCATGCCGCTGCCCAGACGGGGCGTGTGGTCAATGTCAAGAAGGGGCAGTTCCTGGCGCCGGAGGACATGCGCAATGTGGTGGACAAGCTCCATGAAAGCGGCTGCGATCAGATCATGCTGACCGAGCGCGGTGCGTCCTTCGGCTATCACAACCTCGTGGTGGATATGCGGTCGCTGCCGATCATGCGTTCCTTCGGCTATCCCGTGGTGATGGATGGCACGCACTCTGTGCAGCTGCCGGGCGGCAATGGCACGACGTCTGCAGGCAACCGCGAGTATGTGGAATACCTCGTGCGGGCAGCTGTGGGCGCCGGCGTTGATGCGTTGTTCCTCGAAGTTCATGACAATCCGGAAGAGGCCCTGTCCGATGGTGCCAATATGGTTTACCTCGACAAGCTCGAAGAACTGCTGAAGGATGCTGTGGCTATCCACGAGATCGTGCGCCATAAAGTAAAATAACTGCCTGTGTTATAATGAGGGGATAAGATTGATAGAACAGATTAAAAAAGCGGCGCTGGAAACGCTCGTCATTGAAGCGGATGCCGTGGAAAAGTTAAAATCCCGTATTGATGAGGAATTCGTCGCAGCTGTGCAGTGCATCCTGGACTGCAAGGCCCGCGTTGTGGTGACCGGTATGGGCAAGTCCGGTCATATCGGCCGCAAGATGGCGGCCACCTTTGCCAGCACGGGAACGCCGGCTTTCTTTATGCATCCCGGTGAAGCGTTTCACGGGGATCTGGGCATGGTCACGGAAAACGATGTAGTCATCGCCATTTCCAACAGCGGTGAATCTACGGAAGTCGTCAATATCCTGCCAATCATCCACCGCATCGGTGCGAAGATCATTGCCATGTGCGGCCGCCGTGATTCCCAGCTCGGGCAGAATAGCGACTACTTCGTGGATATCGGCGTGGAAAAGGAAGCCTGTCCCTTAGGGCTGGCTCCGACCGCCAGCACGACGGCGACGCTGGCCATGGGCGATGCGATGGCCATTGCGCTGATGAGCGTCCGCGATTTCACGAGTCAGGACTTTGCATTGTTCCATCCGGGCGGCGCTCTAGGCAGGAAACTGCTGCTCACGGTCAAGAACGTCATGCATACCGGGGACGAGAATCCCATTGTGCATAAGGACAAGACAGCCAAAGATGCGCTGTTCATCATGACGGACAAGGGCCTGGGCGCGGCTTCGGTTATCGACGACAGCGGCAGACTGGTGGGTATCATCACCGATGGTATCATCCGCCGGGCGCTGGCCAAGGATTACAAGTTCCTCGACGAGGCCGTGGGCAATATCATGTTCGCAACGCCTTTGACCATCAAGCAGGAGGCCATGGCTTCCTCGGCGCTCTCCGTCATGGAGAAGCATAAACCGCGTCCGGTTACGGTGCTGCCGGTTATTGACGAAAACAATGTTCCTGTAGGTATCATTCATCTGACAGATTTGCTGCGGCAAGGAGTGGTATAATGGAAATTCACAGCAATGCTTTGCGGGCTGCCAAGAAGATCAAGCTCATCATCCTGGATGTGGATGGTGTGCTGACGGATGGCGGCATCTATATCGGCGAGCAGGGCGAGCTCTATAAGCCCTTCAACTGCCGTGACGGTTTGGGCATCACGCTGGCGCATCGCCTGGGGCTCAAGACGGCCATTATTACGGGCCGTCAGTCCAAGCAGGTGGCCTATCGGGCTCGTGAACTCAACATCAGTGAGGTGTTCCAGGGAAATTCGGATAAGCGTGAGGCCTACAATGAGCTGAAGAAACATACAGGCCTTGCCGATGAGGAGATCGCCTATATCGGCGATGATCTCATCGACCTGCCCATCATGCTGCAGGTCGGCCTGCCCATGGCTGTGGCCGATGCCGTGCCGGCCGTGCGCATGCATTCGCTGGTGGTTTCCGACTGCACGGGCGGCCATGGGGCTGTCCGTGACCTGCTGGAATTCATTTTTAAGGCGCAGGGAAAATGGGAGGAAATCATCGCCAGCTTCCTGGTGCCGGTGAAACTTGAAGAAAATGCGGGGCTTGTGCAGTAAGCCCCAATAGGAATTATTTGGGGGAAGAAGATTAATGCAGTATAAATTCGTGATGTTCATGAGCTGGGTGGTGTGTCATACCCCCTACAAACTTGTGATGGCCGCTGGCTGGGTGCTCGGACAGCTTTACTATCTGCTGATCAAGAAACAGCGGGAGCTGGCCGTAAAGCAGATCAAGCGCTCGCTGGATCTGACGGAGGCGGAAGCCCGCAGGACGATTCGCGCGTCCTTTGTGAATCTGGCACGGAATGTACTGGAAATCCTCTATATGCCCAATATCACGCCGGAAAACTTTCATGAGTACATCGAGATCGACCATCTCGAGCGCATGACTGATGCGCTGGCCGAAGGCCATGGCGTAGTGGTGCTCACGGGCCATATCGGTACCTGGGAGTGGCTCTCGGCTTCCTTCACCATGAACGGACTGCCGGTTACGGCCATTGCCAAACCGCAGCCCAACATGCAGTACACCAATGCGCTCAATGATCTCAGAAAAACCATCAATGTGGAGATTTTCTCCCGGGGAACCAGTGAGCTCCTGGCCGCAGCCAAGGCGCTCAAGAAGGGCAAGATCTTAGGCTTCCTGGCCGATCAGGACGGCGGCCCCAACGGGGCTTTCCTGCCCTTCTTCGGCAAGATGGCGGCAACGCCCATGGGACCGGCTGTGTTCGCCTGCAAGTTCAATGCGCCGGTGCTGCCGGCGTTCATCCTGCGTCAGCCGAACGGCAAACACAAGGTCGTGATTGGCGAGGTCATGCGCTATGAGGATACGGGGGATACGGACAAGGATCTCTATGACTTCACGGTGCGGATGACGAAGATCATCGAAGACATCATCCGTGAGAATCCCACCCAGTGGCTCTGGTTCCAGAAGCGCTGGAATACCCCCGTGGAGAAGCAGAACGTAGGCAAGCATCACACGGTCAAAGCACAGGAGGAAGCCTGATGGACAAAAAACGCAAACTGCTGCTGGCAGCAGGTATCGCCCTGTTTGCCGCGCTGGTCGTCTGGGCCGTGACTACTGTGCCGGAGCGTCCGGACATGCCGGAAACACCGCAGGTGGACAGCAAGGTCATGAGCTATGACGGCAATGAGATCAGCGAGGAAAAGAACGGCCGCAAGATCTGGGATCTCACGGCTGAGCATATCGAAGTCAATATCGATACCAAGGATGCATCCTTGGAGAAGCTCTCCGGCCATTTCTATATGGAAGATGGACGCGTGGTCGAAGTCAAGGCCGACAAGGGAACTTACGCCAATGAGAGCAAGGATATCGCAATCACCGGTAATGTCACGGTGAAGAACAGCGATGGCACGGAACTCACGAGCGATGAACTGCGCTGGGATGCAGCCAAGGAAATCCTGGCGGCTATTGGCAGTGCAAAGGCAACGAAAGATGATCTGCTGGCCACCGGCGACCGCATTGAAAGTTCGGATGGCTTCAATAAGATCAAGATTATTGGCAAGGCACATCTGGCCAAGGGAGGAGAAACAAAATGACAAGTCGAATGAAGAAGATAACGCTGGCAATGGCACTCAGTCTGGCTCTACCCTTGGGCCATATTTCTGCAGCGGGTGAGCCGGCAGAGCTCAACGCAGATACCGTGGAATATGATATGCAGAGTGGTCAGGCCGTGGCCACGGGCGACGTGCTTTTAAAGCAGGGCAATGCCAAGGTTACGGGCGCCAAGGCCACTTATAATTCCAAGACACAGCTGGCCACGATTGAAGGCAGTGTCATCGCTGTGCGCGATACCCTGCGCGTGACCTGCAACAAGATCATCATGGATGCCCAGAGCCACATGCAGGCTACGGGCAGCGTCCGGGGCACGGACGGGGATAAATCCTTTGCCGGCGAGCAGGTGGATTACTATCCTAACGCGAACAAATACGTGAAGATCCCGGGCGGCGGCACGATTTCCAATGCCGATGGCACATTCACGGCCAACTACATGGAAGGCTGGCTCGATGATGAACATTACATCGGCAAGGGGAATGTCCATGTGGTCAGCCCCTCCCGGCAGATGGAAGCCGGCGGCGACAATGCCGACTATGTGGGCAAGCAGGAGGGCCGTGTGGTACTCACGGGCAATGCCTGGGCCGTACAGGAAAACAATACCATGAAGAGCAACAAACTGACGCTTTACCTTGATCCGAACGGACGCGCCAAGGTGAAGTGAAACATAGATGGAGGACAGGACCTTGCATATCGAGGCGAAAAATCTGGTAAAACGATTCAAAGAACATACGGCGGTGGACCGGGTATCCCTGCGCGTGGAGAAGGGGGAGATCGTGGGGCTCTTAGGCCCTAACGGTGCGGGCAAGACCACATCCTTCTACATGATTGTGGGGCTTGAACAGCCCACTTCCGGGGAAGTATTCCTTTCCGATGTGAATATCACGAAAATGCCCATGTACCGGCGGGCTTCGCTCGGCATCAGCTATCTGACACAGGAGTCCTCCATCTTCCGCAAGCTGACGGTGGAAGAAAACATCATGGCCATCCTGGAGACTACGGGGCTGTCCAAAGCGGAACAGCGTACGAAGTTTGAGGAGCTCCTGGCTGAATTCCACATCACGCATGTGCGTAACCGCAAGGGAACGGAGCTGTCCGGTGGTGAGCGCCGCCGCGTGGAAATCGCCCGCTGTCTGGCCCTCGAGCCACAGTTCATCCTGCTTGACGAACCCTTTGCCGGCGTCGACCCGCTGGCCGTGGCCGATATCCAGGAAATCATCCAGTACCTGCGGCAGCGCGGAATGGGCATCCTGATCACCGACCACAATGTGCGGGAAACCCTGCAGATTGTGGACCGGGCTTATATCCTGAGCGAGGGTAAGATTTTGCTGGAAGGCGACAGCCGGACCATTGCGGAAAGCCCCATTGCCCGGAAATTCTATTTAGGCGAGAACTTCACCCTGTAAGGAGATTTACGATGCGTTTGCGAATTTTAGACAAATATATATTCCGCGAGGTGACGCTGGCCTTTGTCTTTGGCATCTGTGCTTTCTCCGCGGTGTTTATCGGTTCCGGTACCCTTTTCAAGATTGCCAAATATATCACGGACTATGGTGCTTCTTTGCAGGCCGTGGTGAAGATCTTCATCTTCGGCCTGCCCAAGGTAGTCATCTGGACCTTCCCGATGTCCATGCTGCTGGCCACACTCCTGACTTTTGGCCGCCTGTCCAGCAACAGCGAGATCACGGCCATGAAGTCCTGCGGCATCAGCTTTTCCCGCATTGCGATGCCGGCCATCATCATGGGCTTCATCGTGAGCCTCATGGCGATTGCCTTCAATGAATACGTGGTGCCCTGGGCTAATACGGCTTATAAGAATGTGGTCTACTACGAGATCGAAGGCAACAGCGGCATGAAATCCCAGGAACATATCATCCTGAAGGAAATCCATAAAGACAAGATCCAGCGGCTGGCCTATGCCCGCCAGTATGATGCGGAAACCCAGCAGCTGCAGGGCATCACCCTGCAGGAATTCGGTGACGATGGCAAGGTAACCCATGTGGAGAATGCCGACTATGCCGAATGGAATGGCAATATATGGACCATGCACAATGGCATGATCTACGATATCAGCGAGGGCGATGGCAAGAGCGAGCATACCGTGCGCTTCAAGACGCAGGTACTGCCGATTAGCGCAGGTCCCAAGCAGATTGTCCGTGAGCAGAAGGATTCCGAGGAACTCACGATGAAGGAACTGCGGGCGCAGATCGATATCATGAAGACGCAGTACGTCAATACCAACAAGCTCGAAGCCGAGCTCTATCAGCGCGTGACCGTGCCGATGGCCAGTCTCGTCTTTGCCCTGATCGGCGTGCCGCTCGGCTTGCAGCCTACGCGTAATTCGTCGTCGGCGGGCTTTGCCATCAGCGTCATCATCATCTTTTTCTACTATGCCCTGATGACCATGGGCAATGCACTGGCCCGCAGCGGGGCCCTGCCGCCCATGCTGGCGGTCTGGATGCCGAATCTGATCGGCCTCGTGGCTGGTGCATATCTCATTAAACGGGCTTCCCGTTAAACTATCTTAGGAAGGACGGATGCAGGTTGGATGGAATCCTCTTGATAACGGTGCTGGTGATTGCCGGTGGGGCCATTGCCTTCATCGGCGACCGGCTGGGCACGAAGATCGGCAAGAAACGCCTGTCGATCTTCGGCCTGCGGCCCCGGCACACGTCCATCGTCATAACGATCTTCACAGGTGTCGTGATCACCGCCCTGACCTTCGGCGTGATGGCAGCGGCTTCACAGAACGTGCGCACGGCACTTTTTGGCATGGAGCAGCTCAACCGCAGTATGCGGGAAACGAAGCAGAGCCTGCAGAATGCGGAAGAGGCCCTGCTGACGGCCAAATCCGAACAGGAAAAGACCGATGCGGCCCTGCAGCAGTCCAAGGCCGATATCGACAAACTCAATCAGCAGCAGCAGGAACTGCAGGCAGAATCTGCCCGGCTGCAGGCGGGCAATGAGGCCCTGCTGGCTGACAACAGCGAGCTCTCTGCCCGGAATGGTGAGCTCAGCAGCCGCAATGAAGAACTGGCCGGCCGCAACAGCGATCTGACGGCCAAAAATGAGAATCTGACCGCTGACAATAAAGCGCTCGAGGAGCGTTCCAATAAGCTGCGGGATGGCCTCATAACCATGCGGGAGGGAGATATTGCCTTCCGGGCGGGTGAGATCATTGCCAGCGGTGTGATCCGCGGCAATCGTCCGCAGGAGGAAGTGGCGGCCGATCTGGCCTCGCTGGCCGCATTGGCCAACCGTAATGTGTCCACCCGCTTCGGCCAGGACCGTTCCGATCAGGATATCTGGATCTACCGGCCCGAGCATGATGCGGCGGTGGAAACCATTGCCAAGAGTCCGCAGGACATGGTGGTGCGCATCGTGGCGGCAGGCAATCTGGTGCGCGGCGAGGATGTCCGCACCAATTTGGAGCTATACCCCAACAGTATCATCTTCCGGAACAATGAGTTCATCATCGCCCGTCCCTACGAGTTTGAAACCGGGGATGACAGCGAAGCCGAGGAAACGGTGATGAACTTCCTGAAGGACGTCAACTTTGCTGCGACGACCAAGGGCATCCTGCCCGATCCCCTGCGGGGCACGGTCGGCGTGATGGAAGGCGCCCAGTTCTACGATGTAGTGGCGAAGCTCAAAGGACAGCGCGGCCGCGTGATCCTTTCGGCCTATGCCAACGGGGATACCGATGCTTCCGGCCCGCTGCGGCTCAAAATAAATGTGGAAAAGAACGTGACACAATGAACATTGCAGCCCTGGATCCCGGCAGGGACAAATGCGGCTTCGCAGTCCTCGACGCGGGCGGCGTAGTCCTCTGCCAAAGGGTTATCGAAACAAAAAACTTGATTATGGAAGTGACTGCGGCTAAAGCTGAATACGGCTTTAGCCGTCTCATTATGGGCAATGGCACCACAAGCAAGACCGCCCATAAGCGTTTGGGCGCGGTGCCGGATTTAGAGCTGATTGTCCGGGATGAATACCGTACGACGGAGATGGCCCGCGGGGAATACTGGAAAGCCCATCCCCCGCAGGGCTGGCGCAGGCTGCTGCCGGTCACCATGCAGGTGCCGCCGGTGCCTGTGGATGATTTCGTGGCGGTGATTCTCGCCCGGAGATTTTTAAAGGAACAAGAGGAAGAGGAGAGCTGACATGGAGCAGAACAAAGCACCCCAAAAGCGTCCTGAATGGACGGAGTATTTCCTGGATATCGCCAGAGCTGTAGGCCGCCGGGCTACCTGCCTGCGCCGCCGTTACGGGGCGATCATCGTCAAGGACCATATCATCATCAGTACGGGCTATAACGGCGCACCCCGCGGCGAGGCCAATTGTATCGACACCGGCATCTGCGAGCGTGAGCGGCTCCATGTGCCGAAAGGTCAGAACTATGAACTCTGTGTGGCCGTTCATGCCGAACAGAATGCCATCATCAATGCCGATCCTGCGGCGATGGAAGGGGCGACCATCTACATCGTGGGCATCAATGCCGATGGTACATTGGCCTCCGGCAAGCCCTGCCTGCTCTGCCGCCGTATGCTCAGAAATGCCAAGCTCGCGCAGGTGGTTTATTACGAAACCGATGGCAGCATCGTGACCTGCCGTCCCGATGAAATCCATGATTGAGCAGGAAATAAACTCCTGCTTTCAGCTTATTTTCATTGACACTGCAGGCCTGCTGCGCTAAAATAGGCTTGTTATGAAATTAAGATTTTGAGAAAAAGAGGTGCGACTTGTATGCCAGAGTATATGTTGGCGTTCGTCATTGCCGCAGGTGTGGCCCTGGCTGTTACGCCTGGTGTGATTTTCCTGGCGGCCAAGACGGGGGCCATGGATGCTCCTGATGCGAGAAAAGTACATAAAAGACCGATTCCCCGTATCGGCGGGCTCGGTATTTATGCGGCCTTTATGGTGGCGATCTTAGGGATTCTGCAGTTCGTGGAAGTGGAACCGGAAGTGCTCTTTGAAGTGACCGGGCTGCTTTTGGGCGGTTCGCTTATCGTGCTGGTCGGTATTATCGATGATTACAAGAATCTGCCGGCCAAGGTGAAGCTGGTAGGCCAGATCGTGGCTGCCGCTGTGCTTGTCATCGCCTTCGATGTGCGGATTGACTTCATCACCGATCCCTTTGGTGACTTCATCTACACAGAATGGCTGGCTATCCCTGTGACGATCTTCTGGATCGTGGGCATCACCAATACGGTGAACCTGATTGACGGCCTGGATGGTCTGGCAGCTGGTGTTTCCACCATTGCCGCGGTAACGATCTTCCTGGTGGCTTTGCAGCAGAATATCCTGCTGGTGGCCGTGCTCACGGCAGCTCTTGCCGGTGCAGCTTTTGGCTTCCTGTACTACAACTTCAATCCGGCCCGGATTTTCATGGGCGATTCCGGCAGCTTGTTCCTGGGCTATATGCTGGCCGGGATCTCGGTGATTGGCGCGGTGAAATGTGCGGCGACCATTGCCCTGATCGTGCCGATTCTGGCGTTAGGCCTGCCGATTCTCGATACGACCTTTGCCATCGTGCGCCGCTATCGCGGGGGCGTGCCCATCTTCAAGCCGGATAAGGGACATCTCCATCATCGTCTGATGGACTTAGGCTTCAGCCAGCGTCAGGCGGTACTGCTGATGTATGTGATCAGCGCGCTGCTTGGACTCAGTGCAGTGGCTCTGACCGAGGTCAGCTATCAGTTCGCCATTGCCATCGTGTGTCTCGTGGTGGCTCTGGTGCTGTTCGGTGCCAAGAAGATTGGCATCTTCCATATGAACGATTCGGCGCAGCAGCATTAAGAAAATAATTGTAAGCTCAAAAGGCAGGTGGGATTCCTGCCTTTATTCATAGAGAGGGGACTATTAATGGATAAAAAGAAAATCAAGGTTATGACGGTGTTCGGCACTCGTCCTGAGGCCATCAAGATGGCACCTATCGTGCTGGAGCTGCAGAAGCATCCGGACAAGATCACGCCGGTGGTGGCTGTGACGGCCCAGCATCGGGAAATGCTGGATCAGGTGCTGGGGCTCTTCCATATCACACCGGATCACGACCTTGATATCATGGCACAGGGACAGACCCTCTTTGATATCACCTCCAAGGCCATGATGGGCCTCGACAAGGTTTTGGAACAGGAAAAGCCGGACATTGTGCTCGTGCATGGTGATACGACGACGACCTTCGCCGGCGCTTTGGCCGCTTACTATCATCAGACGACGGTGGGCCATGTGGAAGCAGGCCTCAGAACGCATGATAAGTACAGCCCGTTCCCGGAGGAAATGAACCGCAAGCTCACGGGCTGCATTGCTGACCTCAACTTTGCCCCGACGGAAACCTCCGAAAGCAACCTGCTGGCGGAAAACGTTAAGCCGGAAAGCATCTTTGTCACGGGCAACACCGTTATCGATGCCCTGCATCATACAGTCAAGGACGATTTCCAGTTCGAGGATGAACTCCTGCAGAACATCGACTTCGAGCACAAGCGCATCATACTCGTGACCACCCATCGTCGCGAGAACCTCGGTGAGCCCATGCGCCATGTCTATAAGGCCCTGCGCCAGCTCACGGAAGAGTTCGACGATGTGGAAGTGGTCTTCCCCGTACATAAGAACCCGAAGGTCCGTGAAGTGGTGCGTGAGGAACTCGGCGGCCTCGAAAAAGTCCATCTGATCGATCCGCTGGACTATGAACCGTTCGCCAACCTCATGCACAAGGCGCATCTGATCCTCACGGATTCCGGCGGAGTGCAGGAAGAAGCTCCGGCGCTGGGCAAGCCGGTCCTCGTACTGCGCGATACCACGGAGCGCCCTGAAGCCGTTGCCGCCGGTACGGTCAAGCTCATTGGAACGGACCGCGATGTAGTTTACAGTGAAGCCAAAACGTTGCTGACGGACGAGAAAGCTTATAACCGCATGGCTGAATCCGTCAATCCCTATGGTGATGGCAAGGCTTCCGCGCGCATCATCCAGGCCATTCTCTATCATTACGGTCTGGCCGATGGCCGTCCGGATGTATTCGCGGGCAAATGAGCGGCCAGCAGCCAAATCAGGAAAGCGGTCTGAGACAGGCAATCAAGGCCTTCTCCATTCTGGGCGGTGTCGGCATCTATCTGGTGGTCTTCGTGGGAATCTGCGGCTATTTGGGAGCTTTGGCCGGAGATTATCTGGGACTGGGCAACGCAGGCCGGATCATCGGCATCATCGCCGGTTTTCCCGCCGCCTTCTACACGCTTTACCGTCAGCTGAAACATAATGAATTGATATAATGAAAAGAGGTAACTCGGCAGCAGCTCGGTCTGCGGCAGTTACCTCTTGTTTTTTCCTTTTCACGGGAAGCTCTTGAAGGAAACGGAGCTTTTCGGTAGAATAATTAAGATAAAGTATTGAAGAAAGCGCAGGGATACAGCGTATGAAATATGTGGTAATCGATTTGGAAATGAATCCTGTGGACCGGGAGTTCCGGGAGGTCAAACGGCATATGAAGGAAGAGGTCATCGAGTTCGGTGCCGTGCGGCTGGATGAGAATTTCCGGCAGGAGGCCGAGTTCCAATGCTATGTGGAGCCGGAATACGGCAAGATCAAGAAGCATATCGTGGAGCTTACGGGCATCAGGCAGGAAATGGTGGCCGGCAAGGGGCATTATGCGGAGGCCTTCCAAAAGTTCGTGGACTGGATTGGCGAGGAGGAGACGAAGATCTATTCCTGGAGCATGTCGGATATCAAGCAGCTCCGGAAGGAATGCCGCTTCAAGCTGCCGGATTTCGATGTGAAATGGCTCGATGAACGCTGGGGGGATCTGCAGCAGGAATTTGACGACCGCCTTGGCCTGCATAACAGTCTGGCCCTGAAGCATGCGCTGGGCGCGATGGACCATCAGTTTGAGGGCACCCAGCATACAGCGCTGGCAGATGCCATAAACACCAGTGCCATCCTGGTGCTGATGCAGGATGATGAGAAATTCCGCCGTACGATGCAGCCCGTGCTGGATATCCTCGAACCCAAGGATGACCTGGCCAGCTCCATCGGTGATCTGTGTCCGGACCTGCTGAAGCTCAAGAGCAGCCTCGAAGAATGATGGATGATTTCGCAGCAAAGACGTATCTGTGTATCTGCCTGTCAGTGGCATAATAAAAGCCCGTGGGGCTTATCCTGCAGGAATGCAGGGTAAGTTTCCACGGGCTTCTTGGCGTTATTTCAACCGCTGCAATTCGCGGGTGAGCTCCCCGAGCTGGGTGGTGAGCCTGTCCATGGACCGCTGGAAGGTGGTCAGCAGGTAGAAGGTCACCACGATCGGGAAGCCGACGGCGGAAACGGCGGTCAGGAGGGGCTCATCCATATCAGACCAGCGCCTTGTCTGCTACATCCTGAACGTAGATGCGCTTGACGGCTGTCACCGGACTGCCGCTGACACTGATGGCCTTTTTGGCGATGATCTCGTCGAGGGCCTCCATCACTTCGGCATTGGTGATGTCCTCGCGGGGATCTGCCAGCGAGAGAGTGGTGCTCTTGCCGTTTTCCAGAGTCAGGATCATTTTTAACGTGGATTTCATGGGAATCGCTCCTTTCTAAATGGGCAGGTGAACGTCTTATTCCGCCAGCGCGGCATCGTCCTGGCGGCAGATGGCGCGGACTGGGAAGTTCTGCAGGGCGGCGAGCTTGCTGCCGATGGAGAGGATATCCGCATCGGTGAGCGCTGCGGCTACGGTGTAGCTGCGGGTGGCGGCCGGATCGGTGCCGGTGACTACCTTGATCTGCAGTTTCGTGACGGGATTCATACGCGTTGCCATGATTCATCATCCTTTCTGTCTGACTGTTTTTATCTTTGCGGCCGCTCACCCTTATACATGCATGCAGGCCGGCGGATATTTCCCTCTTGGGTAAAAATAGTTTTGCCCGCTTCCAATCTGTCATTATGATGCTTTCGGATTGCCGTTTTGCATGGACCGATACCAAAGAATACCAGAGAGCATACAGATATCAGGTATTTGAGTATAAATGCATATTTATGCATAAAAATGACCGGGTGTCAGGTGGACGAAATAACACAATATAAAACATTACGGACACTAAAAGTAACGAAATGCAACGATATAACACGAAATAACCCTTAAATAACAATGCAAAAAAAGAGAATACAACGGATTCAATAAGATTTTACGTATTCAATCATAGTGGATAAATTTTGCACAGGCACCTTGACTTCTACACAAAAATGTTTAAAATATGCATTAAGAGGTTATGTTTATCCGGATAAAATGACATCGCAGGCAATTTGTATCAAACGAAGGAAGGCGCTGTCTATGACAAATGAGCAGCAGAGGCTGCTGGCATCTTTGCGTGTTATCGAAGCATTGTATGAGGCAGATTCACCGGACGGTGGTTATGCGACTGTTGTCGACACAGGCAAGGACACACCGATACGGCTTGAAAACTGCAAGGTGGAGTCGGTGCTGGAGTTCCTGGCGCGGTTGCGGGGGTGCAGCCTGAAATCACTGCATGACCATCGCTGTCAAGTGACCGGCAGGCCCTATATGCACATGGACTACTATGAACTCTCCCTATTGCTGCTGTTTATGGCCGTTCCCTATCGTTCACGTATCAACAGCAATCATGGCACGATGGCCTACATCAACAACTGCCGTGTCGTGATGGCTGAGCCGGGTTCCCATGGCAAGGCGCAGGTGCGCTTCCTCTCGGGAAAGGTGCTGCCGGTGCAGCTGACGGTCAGGCGGCTGCAGGTGAAGATCGAACGGGGACGCAAGCTTTTATATGACAATGTATTTGCCGCCCGGATGGAAATGAAAAAACTGCGTGTGATCCTGCAGCGTTTGCAGCGAAAGGAGCGTGGCGGCAGATGATCAGCAGCAATCCCAAACAGGTTCTCTTATTGCGGACAGATCTGGCGGCGAAAGTCGGGCGCGTGGAGGCGCTGCTTTTATCGCAGCTGGATTATTGGCTGGAACGTACCCATAATTTCGCGGCGGGGCGCTTCTGGGTGTACAATACGGAGGCAGAATGGGCCCGGCAGCTGGGCGTGTCAGTGTCGAGCATCCATCGGGCTTCCCAAAGCCTGGAACGCCAAGGTTTGATTGTGCGCCAGCGGCATAACCGGCTGGCCTATGATCAGACACTCAGTTACAGTGTGTGTTATGATGCTTTGGGCAGACTGGGTTTTCCTGGAGGCCGCCGTGGCTTTGTGGCCGGACAGGAAACGCCATCAGCTGATCCCTGGGACCGGCCGCTGGCAGATGATGAGCTCTATGCGGAAACGGAGGCGGGAGCATGAGTGAGGTTACGCTGGAAAGCTGTATTTTTCATGGTAACAAATGCCATATCACGCCGGATAGCATCCGGAAACTGGTAGAGCGGTACGGGCTCGTGATGGTGGACCGGGAGCTAATAGTGCTCTGGCTGGAGCTATACGATAAGGAGGTCCGCTATCCGGCCGCGTGGCTCAAGCGGGCCATCGAGTTCTCCTACAGTCCGCAGATTCCTCATGCGGAGTATGTGAAGGACAAGCAGGGGAAGATGCGGCAGGCGAGAGGGCTGGCAAAGGAAAAGGCGATGAAGGAAGCCTATGCCAGGCTCGATGAGGAACGGGCAGCGGCCAGGGCGGCGGAGTGTCCGCCGGAGAAAAGCGAGTTTTGGAAGTTCGTGCCGAAAGCCGTAAAGGAAAAGTGGGCAGCGAAGTGAACTGAAGCAGGAGTTTTTAGGAGCAGAAATTTGCCTAAGGTGCTAAAAAAACGTTGCTCCCCATGCTTTTATGCCGTATAATATAGCTATAGAAATAGACGCATTTTTAAGGCAGTACGATAGATAGCAAGACCAAAGGAAATGGGATTTCCAATAACGAGGAAAGGAGAGATGAGTATGAGTATCGGCAGTGTGATGAACAGCTCCCTGAATCAGCTGAACCGTGCCCAAAGCGTGCAGAATGCCAGCTTGCAGCGCATTGCGACTGGTTCCAAGCGGCCGAGTGCGGCAAATGGTGCCTCTGATTATGCGATTGCGCAAAAGATGCAGTATAATCTGGGCAGTGTACGGCAGTCCACCGCGAACACACAGACGGCTAATTCCATGCTGAACGTGGCCAGCGGAGCAATCAATAACACCGTAAGTTCCCTGTCCAGCCTCAAAGAAACGTTGCTCAATGCCGCCAACGGCACCAATGGTGATTACGACCGGGCGGCTTTGCAGGAGACGGTGAATCAGACGCTTTCCCAGATCAACACCAATGCCCAGCAGGCGAATTACAATGGCAAGAATCTGCTGGATGGTACGCAGTCTTTGACGGTGGCCGGTGCGGATGGTTATGAGACGGTATCCTTGGGCGATATGAGCACCAAGGGGCTGGGACTCACGGACAGTCAGGGCAAGAGCAATGTGGATGTGACGAATCCCGATTCCCTTGCCAGTGCGCTGGAGACCGTGGATTCCGCTTTGAATGCCGCTCTGGATCAGGCAACCGCTATCGGTGCAGCACAGCAGGGACTGGGTTATCAGGCAGATAACTACACCACGATGGAGGAGAATCTGCAGGCGTCCCTGTCCACGAATGATGATGCGGATATTGCCGCAGAATCGGTGACGAATGCCAGTGCTAAGACGCAGAGCCAGATGGCGCTCTGGGCCGTGAAGCAGGGCATGCAGGCCATGAGCCAGCAGATGCTGGGGACGCTCAACAACCATAGCCGCGGGGCGGCATTTGGGATGCTGAGCTGAAATTGCAAAATGTTAGAGACCGCGATGAGAGAAAACTTTCATCGCGGTTTTTTTGTGTGGTCGCTGGGGCGCAGGTGCTTGCTTTTTCCCTGCCGTGAATGCGGTGTTGTGGCGCCGGGGCTTATTTTTTGACTTCCGCACGAAATGAGGTGGGACGCGGGTACTTGCTTTTTGTCCGCCGTGCTAAATGACTCCCTCGGAAATGCCGTTGACTTAGCGGCATGCTCCGGTCACCACGTCGCGGCTTTCAGCGAGCTGTCCAGATTTTTTCTGTCAGGAGCCAGCCTGCGGCAGCGCACTCTGGACAAAAAGCAAGCACCTGCGCCCAAGGAACAATCGTTGCAACCTGACTTACAGAGTGGGGGCACATATCGTGGTTGTCAGGCTGGTAGTATTTTGGGTGGCTGGTGCATATTTTGCGGGCGGAATGGCTGCTGAAAGCCGCTTGCAGACGGGGGGGATATTTTGTAGAACGGAGCGACTGCTCCGCTGGCTGGCAAAGAGTATAAACAATATGCCACGATGTCAATGCGCCGTGGTAACCGGCGCGTGTAACAACGAGGAGTGTATTTTTCATGCCAGACATTTAGCGAAGTCTACAAAATATCTCCCCGTCTGCAGTACATACTCTACAAGCCCGCAAAATATGTACCAGCCCCCTGGCAATAAACTGTGAGAAACCTCATAATTAACATTAAAAATAAGTATAAACAATGTTTATAATGCTCTTGGTAGGCCATTTTTGGGGGACTTGTCAGGGGCTTTTTTCTTTGTTACTATGTGCATATCGATGGTTTATTGTTTTGTCTCTGTGATATAAATCATCGATATAAATAAGAAAAACTACTACAATAGACATAATCTTGCGAATAGCGTAACGGAGGGATGGAGATGGAGCCACGCCGGGAGGAATATGAGATCATGGCCGTGCGCCGTTTTGTGGCGGGGAAGGCCTGCTGGGTGGAGGATACGAAGGCTACCTCCATTGAGCAGGTCCTGAAAGTGGAACTCAATGGTGTGCCAGTGGCGGAGGCGCTTTGTTCTCCGGGTGACCGGCTGGACCTGGCCGTGGGTATGCTGGCACAGCGCGGTCTTTTGCAGAGGCGAGCCGATATTGCCCGCTGGGGCATCTTCCATGGCACGGCCCGGCTGGAGACTACGGCACTGGCACAGGCGCGGGCGGCACATCGTCAGGTGGAGCCGCGTTACTACAGCCTGTCGCACCTGCAAGCCTGGCCGGGGGCGGTGCTGCGGGCGGATAAGACCTGCGTGGAGGCAGGCAGGGCGCTGCAGGTTGCCAATAAGCTCTTGGGCGAGCTGGCCGCCACCCATGAGCGCACCAACGGCGTGCATAGCGGCGTGCTCTATGATCCGGCCGCGGACAGGATCCTCGTGTTCCGGGAAGACATCGGACGTCATAACGTCTTTGACAAGCTCTACGGCTGGGCTATCCGCCATGAGGTGGATATGGCCTCGAAGATGATTGTCTTCAGCGGCCGCTGTTCCACGGAGATGATGCTGAAGCTCTGGCGCATGGGCTGCAGGATGGTGCTGGCCAAGTCCGTGCCCACCACGCTCTCGCTGGAGCTGGCTGACAAGCTGGGGATCACCCTGATGGCACGGCTGACGCGGGATGGATTTTCGGTTTACACTCACCCAGAACGGGTATGTTAGAGAAAAAAATTATGGATTCCCGATACTTTTTTTACATAAAATCATAAATAATCTTTATGTGGTTAGTTGATAATAATTTATAAGGCAAATGGTAAAACCTATAAAGGTCATATGATTTTGCGATAAACACTGTGTTTTATGAAGGAGGAAGTTTTGATGGATTTAAGCAGACGCGACTTCTTGAAAGCCACGGGGCTTACCGGTGTGGGAATGGCGCTGGCCAGTCTCGGGCTGGATATGCCGAAGGTAAAAGCGGCGGCCAAAGAGTTCAAGCTCAAGGGGGCCCGGGAGTTTACCTCCATCTGCCATTTCTGCGCCTGCGGCTGCGGGGTGATTGGCTATGTGAAGGATGGTAGGCTGATCAATCTCGAAGGGGCCAGCGACAACCCTGTGAATCGCGGTGCGCTTTGCTCCAAAGGTCTGGGCTACGGCCAGATCCCGAATTCCGACCAGCGTGCGACCAAGCCCTTGTACCGCGCGCCGGGCAGTGACCATTGGGAGGAAATCAGCTGGGATGAGGCCATCGATAAGGCGGCCCGTGCGATGAAGAAAGCCCGTGACGAGAACTGGAAGCAGACGGAAGTGATTGGTGGCGAGACGGTGGACGTGCACCGCACAGATGCCCTGGGCTTTGTGGGCGGTTCCCAGATCAACAACGAGGAATGCTACCAGAATATCAAGATGGCCCGTGCCCTGGGCGTGACCTATATCGACAATCAGACCCGCGTCTGCCATGCCACCACGCCGCCGGCTATGAATGCAGCCTTTGGGCGTGGCGCCATGACCAACCATTGGGGCGATCTCAAGCACTCCAAGCTCATCTGGATTGAAGGTTCCAATATCGCGGAATGTCATCCCATGGGGCTCAAGAATGTCATGAAGGCCAAGAACAACGGTGCCAAGATCGTGCATGTGGATGTGCGCTATACGAGAACTTCCAAGATCGCCGACTACTTCTTCCAGCTGCGCCCTGGTACGGATATCGCATTCCTGGGTTATATCATCAGCCATATCATCGAGCACAAGAAGTATGATGAAAATTACATCCGCCGCAATACCAATGCCTACTGCATCCTGCGTGACGATTACAAGTTCGAGGAAGGCATCTTCTCCGGCTATGATGCCGAAAAACACAAGTACAACATGGAAACCTGGGGCTATGCCTTGGGCGCGGATGGCAAGCCGCAGAAAGCCAATGATCTCTTTGCACCGAATACCGTAATGAGCCGCATGAAGGAGCATTTCTCCCGCTATACGCTGGACAAGGTTTCGGGCATCACGGGCATGAGCAAGGAAAATATCGAGCTGGCGGCCAAGATTTTCTGCGAGTATTCGCCGACGGTTATGATGTACGCTTTGGGCATGACACAGCATACCGTGGGCGTGGAAAATATCCGCTGCTTCACGATCCTGCAGCTCCTGCGCGGCAATATCGGCGTGCCGGGGGGCGGCATCGACGCCATGCGCGGCCAGCCCAATGTGCAGGCTTCCACGGACTTTGGCATCATGTTCCAGTATTTCCCGGGCTATCTCTCCTTCCCGACGGAAAAGACCAATACATTGGCCAAATGGACGAAGGCTTCGGGCACGTTCCGCGCCAAATGGCTCAAGAATATGCTCAAGGCGTGGTTTGGCGATTATGCAACGCCGGAGAATGACTTTGGCTTCAACCTGATCGGCGTGCGCAACAGCAGCCATAACGATTCCATCTATGGCCTGTTCGAGGATGCTTACCGCGGCAAGGTCAAGTGCCTCTATCTCTGCGGCCAGAATCCTCATGTGACCAACGCCAACGCCGGCATGGTGCATGACGGTCTCTGCAAGATGGATACGGTGATTGTGCAGGATATCTTCGTCAATGAAACCGCGGAATTCTGGAACCGTCCCGGTGATAATCCAAAGGAAATCCAGACCGAGGTCATCTTCCTGCCGGCCTGCTCCTATCTGGAGCGCCGCGGTACGATCACCAACTCCATGCGCATGATCCAGTGGCGCATGGAAGGGCCGAAGCCCTTGGGGGATTCCAAGCCGGACTATGAAATCAATAATCTCCTGTGGCGCAGGATTCGTGAGCTTTATAAAGATTCCACGGAGGCCAAAGACGAAATCATCAAGCGCATGACCTGGAATTATTCCGACGACCAGACTGTGGAGGATATCCTCAAGGAAATCAACGGTTACGACCTGACCACGGGCAAGCTGGTGACCGGTATCGGGCAGTTGAAAGACGACGGCACGACAAGCTCCGGCATGTGGATCTATGCCGGTGTCTATGGCGATGGCGAACACAAGGCCCAGCGCCGCGGACAGGAGGACGAAGGCGGCCTGGGCATCTATCCGAATTTTGGCTGGACCTGGCCGGACAATATCCACCTGCTCTACAACCGCGCTTCCTGCGATGAGAACGGTCAGCCGGTAGATCCCGAGCATAAGATCGTCTGGTGGGATCAGGCCAAGGGGCGCTGGGAAGGCTACGATGTGCCCGACGTGGGCAACCGCGCAGCGGCTCCGGGCACGCCGGACGGCAATAAGCCCTTCCGCATGACGGGCGAAGGCTATGGCCGCCTGTTTGCCGCCGAATACAGCGACCTCAATCCGGACGGCATGACGCGCGACCATTCCTATACGCCTGTGGACGGCCCGCTGCCGGAATTCTACGAGCCGGTGGAAAGCCCCACCAAGAACGCCCTGCATACGGACGAGCGTGCGCAGTTCAACCCCTGCGTGGTCTATCCGCGCCTGCCGGAAAAACAGCGCATCGGCACGAAGGACGAGTTCCCCTACGTGCTTTGCAGTTCCGGCATTGCCGAGCATTGGTGCTCCGGCACGGTCACGCGCAATATTCCGTGGCTCAACGAGCTGGTCAAAGAGCCTTTTGTGGAAATGAGCCACAAGTTAGCAGATAAATTGGGTGTCAAGCTCGGCGATAAGGTCAAGGTCAGCTCGGCCCGCAGTGAGGTCACGGTCAAGGCCATGGTTACCGACCGTGCCCAGCCTTTGACCATCAACGGCGAGGAGACGCATATGGTCTGGATGCCCTACAGCTGGGGCTTCAAGGGCCTGTCTAAAGGCCCGTCCACGAACTACCTGACCATCGACGCCCTCGATCCCAATGTGCAGGAACAGGAATTCAAGGCCTGCCTCGTCAATATCACGAAGGCCTGAGGTGACTATTATGACTTCAATGGAAAAGAACATACATGCCCATCTGGAAAAACACCCCTTCCTGGCAGAAACGGCTCTGCTGCATATGACCGTGGCCGCGCGGGTGAAAGAAGTGGTAAAACCGCTGGATTGGGAGCTTACCATAGCTGAGGCCAAAACGATGCAAACTCCGCTGCTGCAGCAGAAAAAGTGGCAGCAGCCTGCGGTCGAGGCGGCCGCACTGGCCCTGCCGATCGTGCTGGAGACACTGGGGGATATCGAATATCCTTCCCGGCTCGTGGAGGCCGTAGCTGCCTTCCGGACATGGGGGCATAAGGCGGATAAAGATACCCGGGAAGCCTTTTTCGTCCAGCTGCTGCAGGGCGGCGGTAATTTGCCGGAGCTTAACCCTGCTTTGCTGGGAATTTTAGGCTGGCAGATTCTGGAAGCTTTGGTTCCTGCCAAGCTGAAAGAGCATGAATTCTGGCAGGCAGCGAGCTGGCGGAAGAACAGCTGTCCCATCTGCGGGCGGCATCCCGTGCTGGCTCACCTGCGCAAGGAAAAGGAAGGCCGGGCAAGATTCCTGACCTGCGATGGCTGCCATACGGAATGGCCCTTTGCCCGGGTTGGCTGCGCTTACTGCGGCAACGAGGACCTCACGCAGATGCATATCTTGGAGCCCGAAGGCCTGCCGGCCATGCGCATCGATGTCTGCGATGCCTGCAAGAGCTACATCAAGACCTACAACGAGGAAGGGCAGGAGGATGTCTACCTTACGGACTGGGCCACTCTGCACCTCGATATGCTGGGGGAAGAAGCGGGCTTCACGAAAAAAGGCAGCATTTTGCTGGAGAATAGTTAAGACGAGAGGAGAGCAAATATGGCTCAAGAAATAACGATGCTCCATGATGTGGTGCGCTGCAGTGCCTGCCGCGCCTGCATGGTGGCCTGCAAACAGTGGCATGACCTGCCCGCCGATATGTCCACGCCCTTTGAGGGACAGTATCAGTCCCACAAGGACCTGACCTCCCATACCCTGAACCTGATTCAGATGCAGGAGCGCATTGACAGCAAGGGCAAATTCCATTGGGATTTCTTCAAGAAACAATGCATGCACTGTGGCGATCCGGCCTGCCTGAACGGCTGCCCCGAAGAGGCCATCGAAAAAAAGCCTTCGGGCGCTGTGGTCATCGATGAGGATAAATGCGTGGGCTGCGGCTATTGCACGACCAATTGCCCGTTTGGCATTCCCAAGGTCGATGCGGAGCGGAACAAATCCACCAAATGCGACCTCTGCTTTGACCGCATCGAACAGGGCATGCAGCCCTCGTGTGCCAAGACCTGCACCGCCGATGCCATCCTCTTTGGCACGCGGGAGGAAATGCTCAAAAAGGCGGAGGAACGCCTCACGATGATCAAGGATACCCATCCCGATGCGAATATCTACAACCCGCAGGGCGTGGGCGGCGTACATATGCTCTATGTCCTGCCGGAAAAGCCGGCGGTCTACGGCCTGCCGGAAAATCCCCGGACGCCGGATTCCATCAATCTCTGGAAGGATGTCGTGCGCCCCGTGGGCAAGCTGGCCAGCGTCGGTGCCATCGCTGGCGTGTTAGGCCTGACCGCCCTTACGGCCATGCGCAGAAAGGGGGACAAGTAAGATGATCGTCAACAAGAAATACGTCCAGCGCCACGCCAAAGGATTCGTGTACCTGCATTGGATCAATGCCGTCTGCTTCTTCATGCTGTTTTTGACGGCTTTGCCCCTCTATGCCGACACGTTTAAATTCCTCTACGATATGTTTGGCGCGAAAACCCTGCAGAACGCCCACCGCTTCTTTGCGGTCATCTTCGTGCTGAACCCCGTTGTCGGTCTGATTACGGCCCGCGAAGGCATTTGGCGCATGTTCTCCGAAGTATTCAAATTCAACGGCAAGGACATCACTTTCCTCGTCAAATTCCCGCTGGAACTCATCGGCAAACATCCCGAAGGCATCCCGAAACAGGGCTTCTACAACGGTGGCGAACGCATGAACATCGCCCTGCAGCTGGCCACCTGGGCCGTGCTCGTCGGCTCCGGCGCCCTGCTCTGGTTCGGTGAAGGCATCATTGATAACAGCCTCCGCGCCTGGATGATTCCCCTGCACAGCCTCTGCGCCGGCATCGGCTTTGCCGGCTCCATCGGCCATATCTACCTGGCCCTCGTAGCCAACCCCGACTCCGTCCACGGCATGCAGGACGGCACCATCAAAGCAGCCTACGCCAACGCCCACCATGGCGAGTGGATTGACGATATGGTGAGGGAAGGGAAAATCAAGCAAAAAGAACTCAATGAAGCGTTGAAGGATTGACAAGCTAAAAAACATCAAACGACGGAAAGCCCGCTGACAAAAGTGTCAGCGGGCTTTCGCTATAAATTGCAGTTTGTAGTTGCGTGCTTGAACGCAATTGGTTACAGATTTGTGGGGCGGAGGTGGGGATACTTCTTCGTCACTTCACTAAATGACCCGCCAGCAGTAGTGCGTACTATTTTAGTTACCTGCGCCGGGCAGGCCGGCGGCGCGTATGTTCAGCTCAGTTTCCAGTAACGTCTGTTTGCGGGCCAGCCTTCACTTCGTTCAGGCAGTCGTTCCGTCGGCGAATAAGCATCCCCGCCTCCGCCCAAAGGTATATCTGTGTCAAACGGCTAAGTCTCAGCTGTAAGCCGCAAGTACATCGATGTGCTTGTTACGAGAGAGACGGTTCGTGCCAATTGTCCAATCCGTGCCTTGGGGCGAACGGGGGAGTGCTTTTTCTGGTGGAGCGACAGTCTGAGCATAGCGAAGACCGGCCCGTTGCAGAAAGTTACTGGGAAGCACGTTGAAAGACGCGCCGTTGGCCTGCCCGGCGCATTCAGACTAAGGAATGTTGACCTTGCCGAGCGGGTCGTTTAGCGCAGCCAGAAAAAGTACTCCCCCGTGAACCCCTGACTACGCATGGGCGGGATATCTTTAGCACGAACTAACCGATAAACTGCAATCTACTGATGCCGCTGGCGGTGGGAATCCTGCTTGAAATTTTCAAGAACTGGCTGAACCGCTGAAAGTAGCAGATGAGGCAGTATCTTTTAGAAATAATTCTTGGAAAGTTCCACAAGCCCGGTTTCAAGCAGGTGCATGAATTCGGGTTTGCCGATGTTTTTAGCGCTGATGGAGAACAGCATATTGTTATAGGTCCAATGGGCGGCGTAGCCGTCGGGGTAGGCTTTGCTTTCGGCGGGAACCAGGGCGATATTTACGGGAATGCCGTCGATATCCTGTTTCTGCCATTTTGCGCCGTAGATGCCGCTGATGTTGTTGTTGGTCAGCTCCGTGCAGCGGGCCGTGCGCAGACGGAATTTGGTGGAAACCTGGCCATCGGCGGTGTATTCGATGTCGATGGTGTCGCCAGCAATCACCCAGACCTGGCTCACATGGTAGCCCGTCATGGACGGCAGGTAGAGCGGCGTGAAACCTGCGGCGGCTTTTGCCTCGCTTACCGTGTCATAGCTCACCATCGGATTGGGAACCCCCACGGCTGCGGGCTTTGCCTGCGCAAAGCTGGCACTGAGGCCAAGGCAGAGGGCAGCGGCAAGGACGATTCTTTTCTTCTGCATCGTAAAAACTCCTTTCAACAAATTAGAACGTCTGATTTTTGCCCTCATTATATAGCAATTGGTTGAGTATGTCAATTTATTTACGGATCTTGGCCGGAATCACGCCGGCAGCTGATAGCAGGGCGAAGATAAGCAGGGCAAGCTGCAGGTTCTGCAACAGGTTTTCCTGCAGGCCGAGTCCTTCCCAGTTCAAAGAGAGGATGAGATTCATCAAAGCGACGCTGAGCACCTGCCCCGCGAGCCGAGTGGAACTTAGGAGGCTGGCCGCCAGCCCGTAATGTTTCTTTTCCACCGCGCTCATGATCGCATTGTTGTTGGGAGCGGCGAACAGGGCAAAGCCCGTGCCAGTGATGATCAGCATGGGAATCATCAGCCAAAGGGCGAGGTGATGGATGGTAAAGGCAAAACCCATAAGGCCCACGCTGATAACGGCCATGCCCAGCGCGGCCAGCTTCGTCGGTGCGTATTTGTCGGAAAGCTTGCCCATCAGCGGGGACAGCAGGGCCATGATGATGGGTTGGGACAGCAGGATCAGCCCAGCACTGCGGGAGGTCAGCCCCAGAATGGATTGCAGGTACAAGGAGAGCAGGAAACTCGTGGCGAAGGTGCCGCAGTAATTCAGGAGCGCCGCCAGGCAGGACAGGGAAAAGGGGAGATTGCCCCGCAATAGCGTGATGGGCAGCAGGGGATTTTCCTGCTGGAGCTCATAGCGGCAGAACAGGAAAAAGAGCAGGAGCCCGGCAAGCAGCAAATAGGGAGCCAGCGGCTGGCTGCTCAGCTGAGACAGGCCGTAGATAAGCAGGAGGATGGCGGCGCCGTAAAGGAAGGCGCCTTTCTGGTCCCAATGCGGGCTCGTATCTTCGTACCATTCCTCCTGCAGGAAGCGGCGGGCGGTCAGGAACGCGGTGGCACCGATGACGGCCAGCACGAGGAAGATGCTCTGCCAGCCGTAATAGTAGTTGAGGAAACCGCCCATCACCGGACCAAGCGTGAGCCCTGTATAAACGACGGCCACATTCCAGCCCATGGCCCAGCCCCGCCGTGCTTTGGGGATTACCAAGGTCAGGATGGACATGGAGGTCGCAAAGGTCATGGCCGAGCCAATGCCCTGGGCGCTCCGGGCCGCAATCAATAGCGGCAGGTTCGGGGCAAAAGCCGCGAGCAGTGAAGTCAGGGCAAACAGTCCATTGCCCATGATAAAGAATCGCCGCTTGCCATAGCGGTCGGCCAGCTTGCCGAACGGCAAGAGCACCACGATGGCCGCTAGCAGGAAACTGCCGAGCACCCAGCCCAGTTGGGCCGGACTCGCTCCATATGCTGCACCCAAAGAAGGCAGTGCCAGATTCAAGGCACTGCCGGCAAACGGCGTGAGGAATGAGGTCAGCATGATGGTGAAAAGGATTCTGCGTTCCATAATGGTTTCTCCGATATGTAAAAACGGCTGCGAAGATTTCCTTCACAGCCTATAGGTTTCTTTTTGGTGGAGACGAAGGGGATTGAACCCTCGACCCCCAGATTGCGAACCTGGTGCTCTCCCAGCTGAGCTACGTCCCCAAATTGATAATAATAGCAGTTCATTTCTGAACCTTTTTCAGTATACCGCGTTTGTTATTGTTTGACAAGGGTGCGGCAGAAATTTGTGTTTCATCATCTGTATTTCGTAATAATTTTATTTTAAAATGTTTTTTCGTAGCAGGAAAAAGGATGGGCATTGGCGAAAAGGGAAAACAGTAGACCTATGGAATATGGGCGTTATTAGTCCAGTTTATCAAAGGATATTCTTGCTTTATTGCATAAGCAAAATAAATTAAATTTATAGCGAATTATTATACTTATGGATATAGCATTTATTATTTTTTCAGCGTATAATAAAAGAGTTCGCTAATAGATTTTCTTTATGATACCACAAACGAGCCGGTGGTATGTTTGAATCGAAAGCAATTATTGCAAGGATAATCAAGAGGAGGTAAAAAAGTGGACAAACGGGAGAGTATGTGGGATGTATATCTCAGAAAAGGCATGAGCCGCCGCAGCTTCGTAAAATCTTGCGTAGCTCTGACTTCCCTTATGGGACTCAGCACGGACCAGGTGTCCAAGGTGGTGGAAGCTGCCGAAAAGAAGCCTTTGCCGGTAGTAGTCTGGATTCATGGCCATGAATGCACGGGGTGCGATGAGTCCTTCATCCGTTCCGGTGCGCCTCTGGCATCCGATCTGGTACTGAGCCAGATCGCGCTGGAGTATGACCACCTTCTGAGTGCCGCCAGCGGCGAGCCTTTCGAGGCACATTTGGAAGAAACCATCAACAAGTACAAGGGACAGTACATTCTGTGCGTAGAGGGCGCTGTCTGCACGAAGGACAACGGTGTCTTCTGCATGTCCGGTGGCAAGCCTTTCATCGAAACGCTGCAGCATGCTGCGCATAATGCAGCGGCAGTTATCGCCTATGGTACCTGTGCGGTGTCCGGTGGTATCCAGGCTGCCAAACCGAATCCGACGGGTTCTTCTGGTATCGCGCATTTTACAGGCAAAACGCCGGTAATCAATGTGCCGGGCTGCCCGCCGATTCCGGAAGTCATGACGGGCGTCGTGATGCATGTCGCTCTCTTTGGTACGGTGCCGCCGCTTGACAACGAAGGCCGTCCCAAACAGTTCTATGGCAACCGCATCCATGATACCTGCTACCGCCGTCCCTTCTTCGATGCCGGGATGTTTGCGGAACGCTTCGACGATGCCGGTGCGAAAGCCGGCTGGTGTCTCTACAAGCTGGGCTGCCGCGGCCCCGAGACCTACAACTCCTGCGGCAATCTGCGCTGGTTCCAGGGCATGAGCTATCCGATCCAGTCCGGTGCTCCCTGCATTGGCTGCTCCAACGCGCATTTCTGGGAGGAAGATCCAATGACCACCCGGATGCCGGAGTATGGACCGCTGGGCAATGTGGATAAGATTGGTGCTGCTATGGCCGTTGGTACGGCTGCCGGCGTAGCTGTCCACGGTGCGATGAGCGTCATCCAGAAGCAGAAACGCGAAGCGGAAGAACATAAGGAATAAGGGAGCAGGTGAATAAATGAAACATGTAGTAGTAGATCCCGTAACCCGCATCGAAGGTCATCTTCGTGTCGAGGTTCAGGTTGATGAAGCAACGGGCAAGGTCACAGACGCCGTTTCCTCCGGTACCGCCTGGCGTGGTCTGGAACTGGTCATGAAGGATCGCGATCCGCGTGATGCCTGGGCTTATATCCAGCGCATCTGCGGTGTGTGCACCACGGCACATGCCCTGGGTGCTGTCCGTGCCGTTGAAGATGCACTGGGCATTGCCATTCCAAAAAATGCCAACTATATCCGTAACATCATGGCCGCTACGCTGACCGTACAGGACCATATCGTGCATTTCTATCATCTGCACGCGCTGGACTGGGTGAGCCCGGTAGAGGCTCTGGCTGCTGATGCCATTGCTACGGCCAACCTCCAGAATACGGTGCTGAATGCTTACAAACTGCCTTTCCGTGCGCCGGAGACTTCCGTGACGGAAGCCTATGAGCATGATTTCCCGGCTGCTACGCCTCAGTACTTTGAACAGATCAAAGGCAAGGTAAAGGCTATCGTGGAAAGCGGTCAGCTCGGTATCTTCTCCGCCAACTGGTGGGATCATCCTGATTACAAACTGCTGCCGCCGGAAGTTCATCTGATGGCTGTGGCACATTATCTTGAGATGCTCGACAAGCAGCGTGAACTCGTTACGCCGCATGTTATCTTTGGTGGCAAGAACCCGCATCCGCACTATGTGGTCGGCGGTATGCCCTGCTCCATTTCCCTCGACGATGGTAATGCACCGGTCAATACGGCCCGCCTCGAGATTGTGGACCGCGCCATCAATATGGGCAGAAGCCTCGTGAACAACTACTATCTGCCGGATCTTTTGGCAATCGGTGCAGCCTATGTCAAGGCTGGCCGCGTTGATGGCGGCGGCATGGCCAAGACCTGCGTGCTGGGCTATGGTTCCTACCCGATTGAAGGCTACACGGGCACGAGCGATGGCGGTTTCTTCAAGAACCTGCTCATCCGCTGCAACGGCGTAGTTGAAGACTTTGGCAAGGGCCTGGCCGCTGCGAAGTTCTCGGAGGTAACGGCAGAAGATGTCACGACGGAAAATATTACGGAGGGCGTTGAGCACTCTTGGTATGAGTATCCTGCTGGGAAGAAAGACCTGCATCCTTGGGAAGGCGTTACTTCGCCTAAGTTCACCGGTCCTAAAGAGGGCACGGCGACGGATTGGAAGGCGCTCAATGAGAGCGGCAAATATTCCTGGCTGAAGACGCCGAAATGGAAAGGCAAGCTCTGCGAAGTCGGCCCGCTGGCCCGCTATATCATCATCTACACCAAGGCCAAGAAGGGCCTGCTGCCGGATATGACCTGGGCAGAGAAGATGATGCTCGACCAGCTCGATGCGGTTTCCAAGGTGCTCGGCCTGGCTCCGGAAGTCTGGCTGCCGACCATGGTTGGCCGTACGGCTGCTCGTGCGCTTGATGCGCAGCTAGCTGCAGAAATCAACAAGTTCTTCTTTGACAAGCTCATCGCCAACATCAAGTCCGGCGATACGAAGGTTGCCAACTCTGATAAATGGGAAATCAGCACCTGGCCGAAGGACTGCAAGGGCGTTGGTATCTATGAGGCACCGCGCGGCGCACTGTCCCATTACATCCATATCAAGGATGGCAAGACGTTCAATTACCAGTGCATCGTGCCGACGACCTGGAATGCCTGCCCGCGTGACGATAATGCAGGCAATGGCGCCTATGAGATGGCCATGAAGGATACCCAGGTGAAGATTCCCGATAAACCGCTGGAAATCGTCAAGGTTGTCCGCTCCTTCGACCCCTGCATGGCTTGTGCAACTCATATGTTCAATGCCAAGGGTGAAAAGATCAATGTCATTACCACGGATCCCTATTCTGGTACCCGCGTTGACAAGTAATCTGCAGAAAGGAAAAGGCTATGAAACAAGTAGTTCGCAGGGAATATTACCTGTTTAGTCCCTGGCTGCGGATTTTTCACTGGATTATGGTGGTGAGCATCTGCGTGCTGTTCGCTACAGGCCTGATGATCACCAGCCCATGGATTATCTATTCCGCAGAGCCGACGTTCTCTGGCATGACGGTAGATAACATCCGCAATATCCATTTCCTGGCAGCCTATCTGTTTAGTGCCGCGTTTATCCTGAAAATCTACGGCTTTATCATCAATCCTGGTGATCGGCTGTTCCCCCATGTGTGGAAGGGATATTTCTACAGCAATACAGTAGATGTGGCACTGCATTATATGTTCCTGAGATCGGAGCATGCTTCTTATCTGCGTAACCCGTTGGCACGCTGTTCCTATGCGTTCCTGTATGTACTGGTGTTCATCGAGATTCTCACGGGTTTCGGCATCTACTACATGACGGATCCTTTCGGCATCGGCGGCACCTTGTTCGGCTGGGTAATCCCGCTGCTCGGCGGCGAAATGATGGCGCATCTCGTGCATCATTATGTGGCCTGGGCGATTATCCTGTTTGCCATCGGGCATCTCTACATGGTTATCCGTGCAGAATTCATGGAAGGTGAAAGCGAGGTTTCCTCGATGTTCTCCGGCAGCAAGATTCTGGCGCATGAACCGAGAGATGCTGGGCATCTCGATGGGACGCTGAAATAAGTCTTTTGTTACTGACCACTGGGCAAGATTGGCTAGCGGTTATAGTTAGTGCGTAATTTCTGTACTTTTCTTTGGTGCAAAGAAAAGTACCAAATACCCTTACGGGCACAGGCGAAACAGCGGACTGAAATCGCATCACGCGATTTACGTCCGCCGGCGCTCTTCCTTGAGCGCCGGGCAACGATAACGCACGATTTGATTCAATAAAGGAGGCTTTGCCCATGTGTAAAGAATGTGGTTGCGGGCATGAGGGTGCTTCGAATACCCGCCTGCAGTTTACGGTGCATGGTTATACTGAGGAGATTGCTCAGGAAGTGGAAAAAGAGCTCTTGGGAATGCCCGGGGTTCTGTATGTTCACATCCATGCCCACGATGGTGAGACGACGGTGGATTACAATCCGGAGAAGACGAAGCTCGGAGAGATCCTGAAGGCTTTGAACAATCGCGGATTGGATGCCATCCTGTAACAGCTTTGGATTACGCCTTCCCTGCCGGGGGGTGCCGTCCTGTTGGCAATTGTCCAAATTTCGTGGTGAAGATGTTGTCAGATGCAAGGAAGAGGATGGAAGCATAGCGATTGCTATGCTGACTGACGATGACGAAGCAGATGGCGGCATATTCGCCGCGAAATGGTGATTGCCAGCAGGATGGCACCCCCAAGGGCGGGGGAGGCGTTTTCATTATGTATCCGCTGGGGGAACTCTCCCAAAAAGATGCGAATTAAAAGCCTTCCCCTTGAGGGGGCGGCGAAGCCGCGGGTGTCCAGTGGACACCCCGGGCAGTGGCAGCCGATAGGCTGACGGATGAGGTGGAAGAAATGCATGAAATGGCCATTGCCGAAGGCATCCTGGATATTGCTCTGGACTATGCAAAGGAGAACGATGCCAAAAAAATCAATGAGATCGGTCTGCTGCTCGGAGAGATGTCCGGCGTGGAGGTGGATTCCCTGGAATTTTCCTTCAACATGCTGGTGCAAGGCACGATTGCCGAAGGCGCGCAGCTCAAGATAAAGCATGTGCCACTCGTGGGCAGGTGCAGCAAATGCGGCAAAGAATATCATATTGAACATTATGACTTCTGGTGTCCCGAATGCGAGAATGGCGTGCTTACGACCATCAGCGGCCGGGAGATGCAGGTGGAATATCTGGAGGTTGACTGAATATGGAAATCAAGGTTATCAAGAATATCTTAGGGGAAAACGACCGGCTGGCTGCCGAGAATCAGGCCATGTTTGCGGATAAGAAGGTATTTGTGCTGAATTTCATGGGTTCGCCGGGTGCCGGCAAGACTTCCGTGCTCGAAAAGACCATGGAACGCCTGAAGGACAAGATCAATATGGCGGTTATCGAAGGTGACCTCTTCACGAGCAAGGATGCGGAGCGCATCGATAAGTACGGCGTGCCCGTGATCCAGATCAATACGGCGGGTGGCTGCCACCTCGATGCCAACATGGTGCAGAAGACCGTCAAGGAGATGAACCTCGACGAGCTGGACCTGCTGGTGGTCGAAAACGTCGGCAACCTCGTGTGCCCGGCAGAATTCCCCGTGGGCGAGGATGCCCGTGCCGTGGTGCTTTCGGTGACCGAAGGTGATGACAAGCCGCTCAAATACCCATTGATGTTCAAGGAAAGCGAGATCGCGCTGATTAACAAAGTAGATCTGGCACCCTATTGCAATTTCAATATGGATTCGGCCAAGAAGGATATCACGAGCCTGCATCCGGGAATCGATGTGCTGGAGGTGTCCTGCACGAAAGGCGATGGCATTGATGCCTGGTGCGACTGGCTGCTGGGGAAGATTGCGGCAAAACAGGGATAAGTGAGGAAGAAAGAAATGGCAGATATTTTTACGGCAGGCGGTACATCGCCCTTGGACAATGTGCTCTATAAGAATGAAGTGACGATCCTGGGCATCGGTAATATCATCCTGCGGGATGAAGGCTTCGGCGTGCGCGTGGCAGAATACCTCGACAAGCATTATGAATTCCCTGATAACGTGCAGATCGTGGACGGCGGAACGCTCGGCATTGAGCTCACGCAGTATGTGACGGGGACGGAAAAGTTATTGGTGATTGACTCCATCAATGGCGGGGCTGAACCGGGTACTACTTTCCGCTTCCATAACGATGATGTGATGGAGCATTTTCAGGACAAACTCTCGGCCCATGAGGTCGGCATTCAGGATGTGCTCGGTCTGCTCACGGTCACGGGGCATAAGATACCCGACGTGATCGTGATTGGCGCCCAGCCCTACGATGTGGAAGCCGGCGTGGAACTGTCTGACGGCATGATGAAGCTTTTGCCACAGATGGTGGAACAGGCACTTTCTGAACTCAAAAAATGGGGGATAGTGCCGAAGTTACGGACTGGCGTTGAAGATATGGACTACAATAAAGTGGCAGAGGATTTCTCGGCTACGAGATAATGCTTTGGGCTGGTGGTGACGGATATATTGTGTCTGCGCTTAGACCTATAGCTAAAATTATTTTTTGCCTTATGTCCGTAAAAAATAATTTCTTTACGCTATCGGTCAAACGCTTCGTCCCAATATATCCGTCACCACCAGCCGAGCAACTTTTAGCTAGTTCTTTTTGGGAGGTATGTTTTATGTGTTTGGCTGTTCCTGCCAAAGTGATTGAGATAAAGGATGCCATGGGCACGGTGGATATTGCGGGGGTTACGCGTGATGTGAGCCTGATGCTGCTGCCGGAGACGCAGATTGGGGACTATGTCCTCGTGCATGCTGGTTTTGCCATGCAGAAGGTCGAGGAGAAGGACGCGCAGGAGACCTATGCGCTGATGGCGGAGATGCGTGGCGCGCCGAGGACGGTGGATAAGCTGTGACGGAAATGAAGGAGAAATTGACGAAAACCGAGGAGCGGGAGTTTGCTCAGGAACTCGTGCAGAAAATCGGGGAACTGGCCGTCACCACGGGGCGCAAACTGCGCTTCATGGAAGTCTGCGGCACGCACACGGTGGCGATTTTCCGCGCAGGCCTGCGGCAGATGCTGCCGGAAACGGTGGAGCTGGTGTCCGGGCCGGGGTGCCCGGTCTGCGTGACGCCGGATGATTATATGGACAAGGCCATTGCCTATGCTCAGCGTGATGATGTGATCATTGCGACCTTTGGGGATATGCTCAAAGTGCCGGGTTCCAAGTCGAGCCTGAACGAGGCCAAGACGGGAGGGGCGGATATTCGCATTGTCTATTCCCCCATGGACAGCATTGCGATTGCCAAAGACAATCCCGACAAGAAGGTCATCTTCCTGGCCGTGGGCTTTGAGACCACGGCGCCCACGGCGGCCGCGACGGTGCTGGCCGCGGAGCAGCAGGGAATCACGAATCTTTTTATGCTTTCGGCACAGAAGCTCGTGCCGCCGGTGATGGAAGTCCTGCTCAATGATGAAGAAGTCCATGTGGATGGCTTCATCCTGCCGGGGCATGTTTCGGTGGTCACGGGGACTGGCGTCTATAAGCCGGTCATAGAGAAATATCATGTGCCCGGTGTGGTCACGGGCTTTGAGCCGGTGCAGATCCTGCGCGGGCTTTACCGTCTCGTGCAGCAGGTGGTGAAGGGCGAGGCCAAAGTGGAAAATGAGTACACCGATGTGGTGAAGCCCGAGGGCAATCCGGTATCCATGGCCATCACGAACAAGGTCTATGAGCCCTGTGATACCGGCTGGCGTGGCATGGGCGTCGTGCCCTTGTCCGGGCTGAAGATGCGGGACGAATACGCCCGCTTCGATATCGAGCAGGTCCTGCCTGTTGAGGTGGAGACCATCACGAAAAAGACGGCCTGCCGTTGTGGTGAGGTGCTCAGAGGCATCGTGACGCCGAAGGAGTGCCCGCTGTTTGGCAAGGCCTGTGTGCCCACGCATGCTATCGGCCCTTGCATGGTGTCGGTGGAGGGCGTCTGTGCTGCCTGGTATAAATATGGTCAAGGGAGGTTTGCATATGGCAAATGATAGAGTAACCCTGGCCCATGGTGCCGGGGGCAAGGTGAGTCAGGAACTCATGGAGCAGGTGATCCTGCCGGCTTACGGCAATCCGGTGCTCAATACGCTCCATGATGGGGCTTTGGTGAAGATGAGTGGGGAAGTGGCCTTTACCACGGATTCCTATGTGGTGCAGCCGCTGTTCTTCGCGGGCGGCAATATCGGCAAGCTCGCCATCTGCGGCACGGTCAATGATTTGGCGATGACCGGCGCGGTTCCGCGCTATATTTCCGTGGGCATGATTATCGAGGAAGGTTTCCCCATCAAAGACCTGCAGACCATCGTGACTACCATGCGCAAGATGGCCGATGAAGCCGGTGTGGTCATTGCCACGGGCGATACGAAGGTCGTGGAAAAGGGCAAGGCTGATGGCATCTTCATCAACACGGCCGGCATCGGCGACAAGATTCCGGGTACGGATATCAGTCCGGAAAAAGTCAAAACGGGCATGAAAGTCATCCTCTCCGGCTTTATCGGCGACCATGCGGCGGCCATCATGGCCGGGCGGCATAACATCAACCTGCCCGCCAGCGTGCAGACGGACTGCGCGCCGCTAAACAAGATGACGAAGGCCATGCTCGAGGCGGCACCGGATATCGCCGTGCTGCGCGATCCCACCCGCGGCGGCGTGGCGGCGGTGCTCAATGAGATCGCGGCGGCCTCGCACTGCGGCATCCTGATCGACGAGGATGAGATTCCCATCCATCCCGAGGTGCAGGGCGTCTGCGACATGCTCGGTTTCGATCCCTTGTATCTGGCCAACGAGGGCAAATGTGTGGCCTTTGTGCCCGCCGAAAGCGCCGAAAAAGTTCTCAAGGCCATGCGCACCAGTCCCTATGGCCAGGATGCACGCGTCATTGGCGAGGTGACGGCTGAGGCCCCTGGAACTGTCGGCCTGCGTACGGCCATCGGCGGCATCCGCGTCGTGGATATGCCGCTCGGAAACATCGTGCCGCGGATCTGTTAGTCTGTTTTGTGGCTCATGGTAAACAACCTTGCATGAAGCAATCTTTTTCGCTATAATGAGTTTTGTTCGAGTAGAAATTAAAGCACGAATTATAGAAAGAAGCGAAATCAATGAAATTAGGGCGGATCTTGCCGTTACTGTGCGGCCTTTTATTGTTGGCCATGCCTGCGGCATTTGCCATGGAGAATATGGAGTTTGTGGATGCCACGGGCCCGACTGGCTACTATGTGGACACGAAATCCATCAACTATGCCACGCGTGCAGAGCTGCAGCCGGATGGCAAGAAGAAGGACTATGAGATCGTGCGGGCTCGCGTGGCTGTCATCAAGGCACGCACGAACCGCTGCTATACCTATCTGATGGAATTCAACAAGGAAAAGATGGTCTATCGTACCCTTTCCTGCAAGGTGCAGGCCTATGATACCAAGAAGGTCGTAGAAGAGAATAAAGACGTATCCCCGGAACTGCCCTTTGTGGAGACCTCTCCCATGCAGACCGTGGTGGACTTCATCTACGAGCAGCCCCGCAAAGGAAATTGAATGTCTGAAGTCTCTCCCCGATTGGGGAGAGGCTTTTGCTATATAGATTGGAGGTTACTATGACAGAGATAGACGTTCTGAAAAAAGACACTGCTTATTTGTCCATTATTTCCAACACCGTGCTGGTGCTGCTGAAGCTCTTGGTGGGCGTCTGGGTGGGGGCGGTGAGCCTGATTTCCGAGGCCCTGCATTCCAGCGTGGACCTCGTGGCTTCCCTGATTGCCTTTTGGGCGGTGAAAAAGTCCGTCACGCCACCGGACATGGAGCATGACTACGGTCATGGCAAGTTCGAGAACCTGTCGGCGGCGGTGGAGGCCCTGCTGATCGTAGCCGCGGCCGGGGGAATCGTCTATGAGGCCTTTGAACATCTGGGGCAGGACAAGGTGCCTGAACTATTGCATTTCGGCGTGGCCATCATGCTGGTTTCCATCGTCATCAACCTCATCGTGTCCCGCCGCCTGATCAAGGTGGGCAAACTCACTGAATCGCAGGCCCTTGAGGCCGATGGACTGCACCTGCGGGCCGATGTCTGGACATCCGTAGGCGTCATGGCCGGCCTCATCCTCATGGAGTTCACGGGCTGGGCCTGGCTCGATGGGGCCATCGCCATTGTCGTGGCCCTGATCATCTTCCGCGAGGGCTGGAAGATGGTCGTGGATTCCACCATGGAACTTACGGACGTGAGCCTGCCTGAGGAACAGGAAAACCGCATCATGGCCATCATCGATGCAATCCCGGAGGTTAAGGGCTGCCACTGCCTGCGCACGCGTAAGTCCGGTTCTTATAAGCTCCTGGACGTCCATGTGCTCTTTGACGGCAATATGCATCTGGCGCAGGTCCATGCCATCTGCGATGAGCTCGAGGAGGCCATCCGCGCCGAATTCGGTGCCTTCGATATCCTGATCCATCCCGAGCCGGCCGGCTACCATGCCCCGGAAACCAAGGCTGAGCAGTATGAGCTGGCCAAAAAGCAGGAAAAACTTGAGGCTTCTAACTAGTTTTTAAGAAAAATATGCAAAAATATGGTAGAATAAAAGCTGAGATTTTTAGAAAAACGAATGGGGGAACATTTATGAAATTCCGCAAGATATGTGCCGGCTTCCTGTCGGCTATGTTAATCCTGACCTCTACGGGGATTGGCAGCGCCGCTACCCCGGAAACGGTGCAGGCAAAGCTGGCTGTCATGGAGAAGGATACCTATGGCACGGAGCAGACCGGGGCCATCCTCGATCGCATCAATAAGCTTGAGAAGGACTATGACGGCACGCACCGCACGGGCAGTATGATGGCCCGCGTGGATGCCCTTTACGATGAAGTATACAAGAACAATGGCCAGCCTTCTGTCCTGGCCCAGCTCAACGCCATCGAGTGGAATATCGACCACGAAGCGAGCATGAACTCCGTGGAAAAACGCGTGGCGGACATGGAGATGACCATCAACGGCCAGACCAGCGACGGCACTTACAAGAAACGCATTTCCGACCTGGCCAATGCTTCCTTCGGCACGACGCAGCTGCCCATGGAAAAGGTCAGCGTGCCGAAGAATACGCTGATCAAGGTAGCACTGGTAGATCCTGTGAACACGAAGAACCTCAAGAAGGGCGATGCCATTCGCTATAAGGTGGCTGCCGATGTCATCGTCGATGGCAAGCTGGTCTTTGCCAAGGGCGAACCGGGAGATGGCACGGTTACCAATGTGAAACAGGCCAAGAACTTCGGCCGCAATGCCAAGCTCGACATCGACTACAAGCAGACCAAGTCCATTGATGGCACCTATGTGGCCACCTTTATGGGTGAGGAATCCAAGAAGGAAATGAAGAACCTGGCCATGGCTGCCGGGGCCAGCCTGGCCGGCATTGTCCTCCTCGGGCCTATCGGCGTGATTGGCGGTGCTTTTGTCAACGGCAAGAACATTGACCTGCCGGCTGGCACGGAATTCTACATTCAGACCAAGAATGATACGACACTTTACGGCGTTGCAACGACGGCTGAGTAAAGCAAATGAGGAAACCGCATGGAGACGGTTTCCTCATTTTTTTGCCTGCTTATTGACAGGGATGAGTAAAATTATTAAAATAGATGCTAACTAATAATTATTATTTGTTGCTACGGAAAGAAGGAATCTTATGCGTCCACCATTGAAGCCGAAGGAAGTGACTGCGCGCCTGCGGGAGCGCGGTTTCAAGGTCACGCCCCAGCGTCTGGCGGTGTACAGCGCGCTAGGTCATACGACGGTACATCCCAGCGCCGAAAATATCTATCAGGAACTCCTGTCGGATTATCCCACGATGAGTCTGGCTACGGTCTATAAATCGCTGAAGATCTTCTGCGAGGTGGGCATTGCCCAGGAACTCAACGTTGGGGAGGATTCTTTCCGCTACGATGCCAGAGTCCATCCGCATCCGCATATACATTGTATCAAATGCGGGCGGGTGGATGATGTGAAGACACTGCCTACGGAGGCATTCAGCCAGCAGGTCACCGGTGAAACCGGCTATCAGCTCACCGGCCAGCAGTACTACTTCTACGGCATCTGCCCGGCCTGTCAGGAAATCTGAGATATTCCAAAAACAAAGCCCGCTGACGAAAATGTCAGCGGGCTTTCGTGCTGAATTGCAGTTTGTGAGTGCAGGCTTAAACGCAATTGGTTACAGATTTGTGGGGCGGAGGCGGGGATACTTCTTCGCCGCTCCACTAAATGACCCGCCAGCAGAAGTACGCAGTTTCTAGCGACCTGCGCCGGGCAGGCCGGCGGCGCGTATGTTCATCTCAATTTTTAGCAACGTCTGTTTGCGGGCCAGCCTTCACTTCGTTCAGGCAGTCGTTCCGTCGGCGAATAAGCATCCCCGCCTCCACCCAAAGCTTCGTTTGTGTCTGCAGATATGTTCCGGCTGGAAGTCGCAATTACATCGATGTTCTTGTTACGGGAGCAACGATTCATGCTGATTGTCAATTCCGTTTCTTGGGTTCACGGGGGAGTGCTTTTGCTGT
>NZ_FNJQ01000045.1 GCF_900104055.1 Pseudoselenomonas ruminantium | reverse complement strand
CAGCGTTTTACACGACCAACGCCATTGAGAGCCTGAACTCCTCATATCGCCGTCTGAACAGCCAGAGAAGTGTTTTCCCCAGTCAGCAGGCCCTGTTAAAGGCCTTGTATCTGGCAACGTTTGAGGCTACCAAGAAATGGTCTATGCCCATTCGGAACTGGGGCAAGGTCAGAGGCGAGCTGACGATTATGTATCCTGATAGATTGTAAAAATTTTGATGCGGCTCTTTAAGCAATTCATAGAAGACCTATTTACAGACTTTTATTCACACCCTCGCATGGGGTCTGGTTCCCTGCTTTTGCGACTCATAGTGTCAGCTTTTTCCCTGCTCAACACTTTGGATTTCTTCCTTAGATGCGCATTTTAGTGCATAGGTATCAAATGCTGGAGAATCAGGAATCCGTATTTCTAAGCTGGTAATTTTGCAAAATGAAGCATTTCCCCTGGTCATGCTGATATCAAATACATGCCCGCCTTTTCTTTTATCCTCTGAGAGAAAATGCATATGCCATCCCGCTGCATTAATTCCATCCATATAGTCAGGGTAATATACGCATACCAGTGAGCCTTTTATATTTTCAAAAATAAACGCTTCCTGGGTGATACTTAATGCGTCTTTCAGTGTCACATGATGAGCTTTCGTTCCTGATTCTGACCGTGCATCTACCCTTGAGAATTCTCCGTTGATTCGAACTGCATACATGGAATTAAGACCAAATTCTTCCTCGATACGAAGCGTCAGCCATTCCTTTATCTGTTCGATAGTATCCATCTTCTCGAATGTCTCTGTTCTATGTGATTGGAAACAGCAAATGGAAGCAAATGGCACGCCTCTTTCATTCTCAGCAGGAACCACTTCTCCGTTATTTTGGGCGCGATAGCATTTTCCGTCGAGAACAATCATTTCTCCATCCACATCTTCAAAAGTTCCAAGACCAAGATTCCCGTGCTGAAGCAGTTCTCCTACTGTTATCACGGATTTTGAAAATCCCAATGCTAAAGCCTGCAGTGTAGATACCTGATAATATTTCACGAAGTTTTGCTCTATCATAGCATTCTCCTATTTCTAACTGCTCGCGTTGCCTTGAAAATTATATGCCTAAAGTCCGGTAAAAGCTTTCATCGATAACACGGCGATATTCTTTTAACACGGGGCTATAGCCCTTGGTGTCATTGAAGAATCGCATTTTATAAGCGGACACAAAAGCAACTTCAGCAGCATGAGGAACGAATGGGTTACCTTCAGCATGACTGTAATCGTGATGGATGTTCCAATCCATCCAGCCATTTTGGCGAAGACATGCCACAGATTTCCGTTCCCAATTATAGCGGAAGTAAGCAGTGAAGTTACCAATGACTTTATATGGACCGCCTACATAGGTTTCATGCTTGCTCCAGTACTCATCGGAAAACTGAATCCGAATGATATTTATGGCGATTTGATAGTTGGGGGGATTGTAGTTTTGAACAACAACAGATGACCTGTCAGCATAAGTGCCAACGCCCATACCACCGTCGACACATACATAATTGCCATTGTCGAGTGTATCAGGATATAAACTACTGGCACTGGCTAACATACAGGGGAGCAGCAGAAGCATGGTAAAGAGCCATGCTTTTAGCATTTTTCGCATAGGTATTCTCCTTTCGTGTGTATAGATGACTTTGAATTGGGATATAAATTCTAGGCTGATAATAAAATGTCCTGCAAATAATGTAAAGGAGGCTTCGAAAACGAAGCGTAAATTTTGGAATGGCATGGGTTAAAGGCTCGTGCTTTTTCCTTTTGCCGTTTAGAAATTTTTTTCGTAAGGGGTATTGACTTGAAGTTCACTCAAGGGTATAGACTTACAGACATCAGTTGAATGAAAGATGTTTGTAAAGGAGTAAATTCATGTATTTAGAGAAAGTCAATAGTCCTCAGGATATTAAAGGTTTTTCTGCAGAGCAGCGCAAGGCACTGGCACAGGAAATGCGGGATGCCATGCTGAAACGAGCCAGCATCCACGGTGGCCACTTCGGCCCGGATTTTGGGATTGTGGAGGCGGTCATTGCCCTGCATACGGTGTTTGACTCGCCAAAGGATAAATTTGTCTTTGACATTTCCCATCAGGCCTATCCCCATAAGATGCTGACGGGACGCAGGGATGCTTACCTTTACGAAGAGCATTATGATGATGTGTCGGGCTACACCAACCCGGAGGAAAGCGAGCATGATATGTTCAATGTTGGCCACACATCCACTTCCATCAGTTTGGCCACTGGTCTGGCCAAGGCCCGCGACCTCAAGGGGGACAAGGAGAATATCGTTGCCATTATCGGCGATGGTTCCATGAGTGGCGGCGAGGCTTTGGAAGGGCTGGATACGGCCGGGGAAATGAAGTCCAATCTGATCATTGTGTTCAACGATAATAACCAGAGCATTGCTGAGGTTCATGGCGGCATGTATAAGGGCTTCAAAGAGCTGCGTGATACCAACGGTAAGTCAGAGCGTAATCTGTTCAAGGCAATGGGGCTTGATTACCGGTTCGTCGCTGACGGCAATGATACAGAAACACTGATATCTGCTTTTGAAGAGGTTAAGGATATTGACCATCCGGTGGTAGTGCATATCGTCACTCAAAAGGGAAAAGGCTATAAGTTTGCCGAAGAGAACAAAGAAGACTGGCATTGGCATATGCCCTTTGATATTGAAACGGGCGAGGTCAAGCAGGCGCTGGTTGATCCCTACGCAGAGCAGACCGCCGAAACTTTCCTGCGGCTGGCCAAGGAAGATAAGAAATTCATTGCCATCTCTGCAGCTACTCCGGCCAGCATGGGGCTTACGCAAGCTCGTCGTGAGGAACTTGGAGAACACTACATTGACGTTGGCATTGCTGAGGAGCAGGCTGTGGCCATGGCTTCCGGGCTGGCGCGCAATGGCGCTCATCCCGTATTTGGCGATTATGCTTCCTTCTTCCAGCGCACTTATGACCAGCTGGCGCAGGATGTCTGTGTCAACAACAGCCCCGCAACCTTCCTGGTGTTCTGGGCCTCCATGTACGGCATGAACGATGTGACGCACCTGGGTTTCTATGATATTCCCATGATGAGCAATATCCCGAACCTCGTGTATCTGGCACCGACTTCCCCGGAAGAATATCAAGCCATGCTGGACTGGGCCATTCCGCAGGATAAATATCCCGTGGCTATCCGCGTCCCCCATGCCATGGTGGGCAGCTCCAAGCGTCCGGTGCGCAAGTCTTATGACGAACTCAATCGGTACGAAGTGGTGAAGGAAGGCAGCCATGTAGCCCTGATCGGCTTGGGCAATTTCTATAATCTGGCGGAAGAAGCAGCGACCAAACTCAAAGAACAGGGCATCGAGGCCACGCTGATCAATCCGCTGTTTATCACCGGGCAGGATAAGGAATTGCTGGAAAAACTGAAGGAGAATCATGAACTGGTGGCAACCTTGGAAGATGGTGTGCTGGATGGCGGTTTCGGCGAAAAGATTGCCCGCTTCTACGGCGCAGACAAAATGAAGGTATTGAACTTTGGTTTGGCGAAGAAGTTCTATGACCGCTATGACTATAATGCCCTGGCTAAAGAAAACCACCTTACGGCAGAGCAGATTGCAGAGGATATTCTGGCTAAACTGTAAGAATATCCAGCGCAGGTGGCAAAAAATGTGTGGAAGCCTGTGATAACGATTTTTGACCAGTCAATTGACTGGTCAAATTTTTTACAAAACATATTGACACAGTGTCATTATAACCCTATAATACAAAGTGTCAATAAAAGTTACATTGTGTCATTTTACTGCGACGGAGGAATATAGATGCCAAAGATATCGGAAGAAGAGATGCTGGCACGGCGGGAAAGTATTGTCGATGCCTGTGCCAAACTGTATGAGACGATGAGTTTCAAGGACATCACCCTGAAGGAAGTTGGGAAGGTCACGACCTTCAACCGCACTGCCATCTACAACTATTTCAACACCAAGGAGGAAATCTTCCTGGCGCTGATGCAGCGGGAGTACGAATTATGGGTGGCAGACTTAGAGGGCATGATGGCAGCGCATGCTGCTATGAGCCGGGAAGAACTGGCCTCTGCGCTGGCACATTCGCTGGAGAAACGTCAGCGCCTGCTGAAACTTCTGTCCATGAATCACTTTGATATGGAGGAGAACAGCCGTCATGAGAATCTGGTAGAATTCAAGAAAGCTTATGGTGCTTCCCTCAAGGCGGTGCATCGCTGTCTGGACAAGTATTGTCCGGAGATGAGCGAGGCGGAAAAGACGAGCTTTCTTTATGCCTATTTTCCCTTTATGTATGGCATCTATCCCTATGTGATGGTGACCGACAAGCAGCGGCAGGCCATGGAGGAGGCCGATGTAGGTTTTCGTTACTATTCGATTTACGAAATCACCTACAACTGCCTGCGCAAGCTTCTGGGCGTGGAGAAGAGCGTGTAACAGGTGAGTTAAATCATTTGAATGTGTGTTAGGAGGCAACAAAGATGAAAGTTTTGGTAATGCATGGCAGCAAGCGTAAGAACGGCAATACGGGGATTTTGGCCGGTGAGTTTATCCGTGGTGCCGAGGAGGCTGGCCATCAGGTAGAGCGGATAGAGCTGGGCGATATGAATTTCGGTGACTGCCTGGGCTGCATGGCCTGCTGGAAAAATCCCGGCAAATGCGTGCAGAAGGACGATATGACGGCGGTGCTGGAAAAATTCGGGCAGGCAGATGCAATCGTTTTTGCTTCGCCCATGTATTTCTTTTCCTGGACCAGCCTGATGAAGCGCGGCATTGACAGATTGTATCCTTATATGACCATTGCCAAGGATAAGACTTTCTACCTGATTACAGCAGGCGGTGTACCCGAGGCAAAGCTCTTTGACAATATGCTGCAGGATTTCCAGAAATATGTGGAATGCTTCAATATGCATGGGGGCGAGAATAACCGCAATGGCGGCCATATCCTGGGCAAAGGCGCACTGGCTCCGGGAAATGTAAAGGAAACTGTTGCCATGCAGGAAGCCTATGAGATGGGCAAGAATCTCGGCAAAAACTAAAGGCTGAAGCCGGTTTTTCATGTTTTAGGAGCTATAGGATAATGAAAAGACGCGATTTCTTGAAAGTAAGCGCCTTGGGCGCATTGGCACTCTTGGGCACAGGTGGCGGTCTGCTCGAAACGGCTGCTGCCTCGCCGCAGGAGGTAAGGCTTCCACGTGGGCGCAAGATTGATATGCATGCTCATGCCATGCTGCCAAGTTATATAGAAGGGTTGCAGGAGCTGGGCATAGATGCGGCAGCGGAGGAGGGCTATCCCTTACCCAAGTGGTCGGAGACGGCACATCTTGAATTCATGGCCGTAGCAGGTATTGACTATACGGTGCTGTCGCAAGCCACGCCGCATATTTACAATGGGGACGAAAAACTGTCCTGCAAGGTGGCACGGCGGATAAATGTGGAAACAGCGGCATTATGTCAAAATTATCCGGACAAATTCGGTTTTGTGGCGGCTCTGCCCTTCCCAGCCATTGATGGTTCCATCGAGGAAATAGCTTACGCTATGGATGAATTAGGAGCCATCGGCGTGAAGGTGCCCAGCAATGCCCAGGGAATCTATCTGGGGGATGAACGCTGGGAGAAAATCTTTGCCGAGCTTGACCGCCGCAAGGCGCTGGTCATCGTCCATCCCAGTCCCGCCCCGCAGCTACCAAGGCAGGGGACGGTAACGGGCAGGGTTATGGCGCTCTACGAGTATCCGGCAGATACCACCAGAGCGATGCTGAATCTGCTCGCCAGCGGCATGCTGGAACGCTATCCCCGGATAAAACTGGTAGTGCCCCATTGCGGCTCCTTCCTGCCCTATATGAAGCAGCGGGCGAAGGCCATGTTTGCCATGCTTGCCGGGATGAAGATGATGGAGCCGGTGGATATGGAAAAAAGTATGGGCAATCTCTATTTTGACCTGGCCGGAGATCCCATGCCCGATGCGCTGGATATGCTATTGAAAATCACGAATCAGGAGCATATCCTGTATGGCAGTGATTATCCCTATGTACCAGCACCGGTGCTGCTCCAGAAGAAAGCGGCTTTGGACAGGGAACTTGCCCAGCGTGAATGGCTGGAACAGATATATTGTCAAAATTCGCAAAAGTTGATTTCTTAATAGCGAAAATTTTTTTACTTTTAATATTGACATGGTGTCATTTAGAGAATATAATACAATCATCAAATAAAAGTTACACGGTGTCATTTAAAGCGCGAGAGGAGCATATACAATGAGTGAGAAGAAAATGCCGAAAATAGCTTTGGGGGCCTGGTCCTGGGGTTCTGGTGCAGTTGGCGGTGATCAGGTGTTTGGCAATCATCTGGAAAAGGAAGATTTGCAGCCGATTTTTGACGCGGCCATGCAGAACGGGCTGATAGGGGGATAATGTTATGTTTATCATCAATCAGACACTTAAAGCAGACAAAATCCCTGCAGGTAAGTAAGGCATTATAAGCGGTGTTTACGCGAATGGAGAGTTTATGTCGAATAAGATTTATTTGAGTGAAGTGATGATGCCCAGCCAGACGAACCCCAATGGCAATGTTCATGGAGGCGAATTGATGAAGATGATGGATTCCACGGCGTATGCTGCGGCCCGCAAGTACAGCCGTTCCAATGTGGTGACGGCCCGGGTGGATGAGCTGGAATTCCATACACCAATATTGATTGGCGACTTAGTGACTTGTACTGCTGAAGTTATTTATGTAGGGCATACTTCCATGGAAGTGGCGGTTAATGTGGAAGTGGAAGTGCTGGAGGCTGACCAGGGACCGCAGCATGCGCTGTCCGCGTATTTCACCATGGTGGCATTAGACCGCAATGGCCGTCCCATGGCCGTGCCGCCGTTGGAACTTGAAACCGAAGAAGAAAAGGCAGCTTTCGAGGCTGCTAAAAAACGCCATGAGCTTTACCATCAGCGAAAAAAACAGCGGGAAGAAGCGTCTGCGCGTGTGATTGGCAAATGAAATAATACTCGACTTGAAGTTCATAAGACAGGAGGATGGCAGGAATGAAATGCAGAGTGGGAAAATTTTTGGCGGCAGGAATTTTAGGCTTTAGTCTGACTTTGAGCAGTTTTACCGCATGGGCGGCACCGGCCTGGACATTGCCGGAAAGCGGACTGAAATTGGATGATGCGGCTAAGCAGGCGCATGTGGCAGCCATGATGGAGTCGCTCAAACATCCAAAAGGAAAGCCCGCACCCTATGAAGCTCCGGATGGCTGGTCTTATGAAACATATGATGCAGGTAATGTGACCATGGAAAAGCTGGTCAATCCTGCGGCTGGCACGGACAGGATTATTTTCCATCTGCATGGCGGCGGCTATATTCTGCCACAGGACAATAATCACCGTCAAATGACGGAAAAGCATGGTATATTGGCCAACGCTCGGGAAATGTATCTGGTGGATTACCGCATTGCCCCGCAGCATACTTATCCTGCTGCTTTGGAGGATGCAGTAGCCGCCTATAAGGATTTGCTGGCCAGCGGCAAAGATGCCAGCAGAATAATCGTTACCGGTGATTCGGCAGGCGGCAATCTGGCTTTGGCATTGTCCTTGTATCTGAAAGAAAACAAACTGCCCCAGCCTGCCATGCTGATCCTGATTTCCCCGTGGACAACGCTGGAAACGAATCTGCCTTCCCGTAAGTATAATGCCAGCAAGGATTTGATTTTGGGCAGTAATAATCCTATTATGTATGGGGAAGTGAAGAACCCTTCCTATGGCAAGGGTTATAAAGCAAAAAATCCCCTGCTGTCTCCACTGAATGCGGACCTGTCCAGCCTTCCCCCAATGCTGATTCAGGTTGGCAGTTATGAACTGTTCTTTGATGAAGGTATTGACCTGGGTAAAAAAGCCTCTATGCAGGGCGTAGATGTAACCATGACGGTTTACCCAGGGATGTCCCATGATTTTGCCCTGCTCCTGCCGGAACTGCAGGATAGCGTGGATTCCTTTGTGGAAATCCGTGATTTTATCAACTGGCATATGAAATGATGATGATGGATTTAATGACGGAGATGGTGTGCATGAAATATACACAATTAGGTAATTCTGATTTACAGGTGTCCCGTATTTGCCTGGGCTGTATGGGCTTTGGCAATGCTGCTACGGGCCAGCACAGCTGGACGGTCGACGAAGCGGATACGCGTGAGATTGTAAAGCATGCGCTGGCTGAGGGCATAAATTTCTTTGACACGGCTATTGCTTATCAGAACGGTACCAGCGAAGAATATTTAGGCAGGGCGCTGAATGATTTTGCCAAGCGGGAGGATGTGGTGGTAGCCACGAAGTTCCTGCCCCGCAGCCAGCAGGAAATCGAAAAGGGCGTGACCGGTCAGGAGCATATCCAGAGACAGTTGGACCTTAGCCTGCAGCATCTGGGCATGGATTATGTGGACCTCTATATCTATCATATGTGGGATTATCAGACGCTTATCTATGATATTCTGGATGGTATGACGCAAATGGTCAAGGCAGGCAAGGTTCGTTATATCGGTATCGCCAACTGCTATGCCTACCAGTTAGCCAAGGCTAATGCGCTGGCAGAAAAAGAAGGTTTTGCGAAGTTCGTATCGGTGCAGAATCATTACAATCTGCTGTTCCGGGAGGAAGAGCGGGAAATGAGCAAACTTTGTGCCGAGGATAATATTGCCATGACGCCATACAGCGCGCTGGCCAGCGGCCGCCTTTCCCGCAGGCCGGGAGAAATTTCCCGGCGCTTGCAGGAAGACAGTTATGCCAAGCTCAAATATGATGGCACGGCTGATACGGACGAAAAGATAATCCTGCGGGTGGCAGAACTAGCCGAAAAATATCAGGTATCCATGACAGAGATTTCTCTGGCCTGGCTGCTCACAAAAGTCACCGCTCCCATAGCTGGTGCCACGAAACTGTATCATATTGACGGTGCGGTAAAGGCGGTGGAGCTTGACTTGTCAGATGAGGATCTTGCCTATCTGGAAGAACTCTATATCCCTCACAAGCTGGTGGGCGTGATGGCGCAAAACACCCGTAGCGGCAATAAAAAAGAGCAGGTTTAGATGAAGAATGCACCCAAGGGTATGCAGTAATCGTAAATAAAATAAAGAGGACGCTATTTCAGTAAAAAGAATATTTTTTTACCTTTAATATTGACATGGTGTCATCTTGATATAAAAGAAATAAGTATTGTAGAAAAGAAAGGTGTTTATAATCATGAAGAAAAAGAATTTTGTTTTAATGGCAATGATGGCAGCGCTGACTACTTCGAGCATAGCTTCAGCTTCTACGATCACAGTAGAGGGTTCTATACAGGGAAATACTGCCGTAACAATGCAGGATGGCGTGATTGCGAAATCCTATCCAATCAACAAGGACCAGGAAGTGATTTACTACAGCGCCAATAGCAGCGATGCAGGTTCAATCAAGGAAGTTATCGATCATAATCCAACGTCTTATCAAAAGATGGAAGTTGCAGGCCATACGGTTGAAAGCTGGGTGGAAAATGGTGTGGCTTACACTAAGGACAATGGGCAGTTGGTAAAATCCTATAAAGTCAATGGGCATATAGATGAAATCGTCGCAAAATCTGGTGATGATGCTGGTTCCATCATCCGTACGGTAGATCATAATCCAACACTTGAGCAGACGGTTACCCTGCTGGGCCATACAGCCAAAAGCTGGTTGGAGGGCAATGAAGTAAAGTCCGAAGTTGATGGCAGACAGGGCAAGACATATACAATCAATAAAGATATCGAGACGATTTATTATGACAGCAAAAGCAGCGACAATGCAGGTTCCATTAAAGAAGTAATCGATCATAATCCTGATTGCTATCAGACGATGACGATTGAGTTGGGGGAGTAAGTATAGGAAAGAGCAGAAAGATGAATCTTCAAGGTAAAGTTGCCCTCATCACGGGGGGCGGTACGGGAATTGGCCGGGCGATAGCATATCGTATGGCCAAGGAAGGGGCCTCTGTGGTCATCATTGGACGACGGGCCGAAAAACTGCAAGAAAGTGCTGCCAGCCACCCGGGAATCAGCTATATGATTGCGGATGTATTGAAATCCGCAGACATTTCTCAAGTGCTGGATGATATAGACAAACGCTTTGGCAGGCTGGATATTGTGGTAAACAATGCAGGGATTGCCCCGATAACCCCTATCGAAGGGATAAATATGGCAGATTACGACAGAACATTTGCGTTGAATGTTCGGGCTGTCATTGATGTAACCAGTCAGTCTATCCCTTATCTGAAAAAATCGAAGGGAAACATTGTAAATATCACTTCAGGTCTGGTAACCAATCCAATGCCTATGAATTGTGTTTACACAGCGAGCAAGGCTGCTGTTTTGAGCATGACGGAAACCTGGGCTAAGGAACTGGCTCCTCATGGCATTCGTGTCAACAGCGTAGCAGCAGGAGCTACAAGAACACCTCTTTACGATAAGTTGGGACTTACGATTGAGGAAACAAAGGATTATGAGGCGGCAGTGAAGAAAAATATTCCCTTAGGACGATATGCAGAACCAGAAGAAATAGCTGGTGCTGTGGCCTTTATCGCCTCAGACGATGCCAGATACGCTACGGGAGCACACTGGCGTATTGATGGTGGCTTTGGAATGTAAAATGCAAGCAGGTCAGGAGGAAAATGAAATGTTTATCATCAATCAGACGCTCAAGGCAGAAAAAATTCCTGCGGGAAAGGGCGAAGAACTCTTTAAGCAGCATGTGGCATGGTTCACCAAGCATTTTGAAGCCGGTAATTTTATTCTGGTTGGGCCTTATATCGATAAGGAAATGGCCGGTATCATGATTTCTCCAGCTGAATCCAAAGAAGCGGTGGAGAAGATCCTGCAGGAAGATGTGTATTATGCAGATGGCCTAGCTGACTATGAAGTCCGGTCTTTCACCGCAGGCAAGGTAGCAGCAAATTTTGCTGAATTTGCAGGCCGGTGAAATCCGCTAAGCCCTCTGTCGCGAAAGGTTCAGACCGCGTGAGACAGAGGGTTTTTTAAATAATGCTTGACCTGAAGTTCACTTCAAGTGTTAAGGTAGAAATAACCGGATATCATCGGGCAGAAAGGAGAGTTACATGAAGGGAAAGAAAATCTTGGCCGCAGCAATAGCTGCAGGCATGATCATGACAAATTTTACATTTATGGAGGCAGCTATGGCACAGACGAAAAAAGCAGTAAAGATTACACAGACCGCAGGCAGAACGCAATTAGGGGAATTTGCTCCGGATTTTGCCCGCTATAATGATGATATTCTCTTTGGAGAGGTATGGTCAAAAAATGATGTCCTGTCCCTGCATGACCGTAGCATCGTGACGGTTTCGGCATTGGTGGCCAGCGGCATGACGGACAGCTCTTTGAAATATCATCTGCAGTCGGCAAAGAAGAACGGCGTTACCCGTGAGGAAATGGCTGAGGTCATCACCCAGCTGGGGTTCTATGCGGGCTGGCCCAAGGCCTGGGCGGCGTTCAATCTGGCCAAGGAAGTCTATAACGAGCCAGTTACCCAGAATACAGAGACCAAAGGAAACAATCATATGGATTTGGAAACCATCAAGGAAACCAGCCTGTTCCCCGTTGGCGGTGAAAATGTCAACTATGCCCAGTACTTTGACGGCAAAAGCTATCTCCATATGGTTTCCCTCGACCAGGTAGTGATTGGCAATGTGACTTTTGAGCCGGGCTGCCGCAACCATTGGCATATCCATCATGCCGACAAAGGCGGCGGGCAGATGCTGCTGGTCACTGCCGGCCGTGGCTGGTATCAGGAATGGGGCAAGCCTGCTCAGGAATTGAAGGTGGGAGATGTTGTGCATATCCCCGCAGGTGTCAAGCACTGGCATGGTGCCGCCAAGGACTCCGCCTTCCAGCATATCGCCATCGAGGTGCCGGGTGAAAATACTTCCAATGAGTGGTGTGAGCCGGTGGAGGAAAAAGAGTATAACAGATTGCCGTAGATGGATATGAATGGTTGAGAAAGGAGCAAAACGCATGAAGAAATTATGGATTGCCTGCTTGTCCATGTTGATGGTACTGGGGCTGATGGGCTGTGGCACGGATAATGGCAAGGCCGAGGAAAAGACACCGCCAGCTAAAACGGTGGCTCAGGCGGCTAATACTGATGCTGCGGCAGCAGGAGATAAGATCTTAGTCGCTTATTTTTCCGCGACAGGCAATACGAAGAAGCTGGCGGAGAATACCGCCAAGGCCCTGGGCGCAGATTTGTATGAAATTCGGCCGGAAGCCCCCTATACGGCCGAAGACCTGAATTACAATGATGAAACGACCAGGGCCACGGTAGAGCAGAAAAATGATGGCTTCCGCCCCTCCTTAGCGGACAAGAATGCCCCCATTGCCAGCTACAAGACCATTATCCTGGCTTATCCCATCTGGTGGGCTCAGGCGCCCCGCATCATGGACACATTCGTGGAAAGCTATGACTTTACGGGCAAGAATATGACGGCTGTCTGCACCTCCGGTGGCAGTGATATCGGCAGCAGTGCAGATTATCTGGCCAAGCTTACCAAAGGCAAGGCCAATTGGAAACCGGGCAAGTTATTCAGCCCGCAGGCCGGCACAGATGAAATCAAAGCCTGGTATAATGGCTTAGGCTTCTAAATTGCATATCATCAAGAAATTTATGGGCAGTATAGATTGGCTGGGGGGATTGTGTAATGAAGGAAAAAATGACTCGCAGGAATTTTGTAAAGCTGGCAGGTATGGCCGTTGCTATAGCCGCTTTGCCAGGGTGTGCGACCTTTGCCGCTGACGAAAAAGGTGCAGGAGCAAATGAGCCGTTGGGGAAGGCGAAAGTCGCTGGTACCGGCGGGGAGCACTATCTTCCCTATAGGGAGCGGCAAGGGGCAGAGTCGGTGGTTTATTTTACCCGCGACCTGTCGGCGGCCGGACTGCTGAAAATCTATGACAAGGTGAAGGATAAGCTGGGTGGCAAGGTGGCTGTCAAACTGCACACGGGTGAGCCCCATGGCCCCAATATTATTCCCCGCCCCTGGGTGAAAGATTTGCTGCAGAACCGCCTATCGGAGGGCACCATCATCGAAACCAACACCTATTATGGCGGTGGCCGTGATACCACCGAGAAACACCGGGAGACACTGAAGACCAATGGCTGGACGGATTTCACCACGGTGGATATCATCGATGCAGAAGGTACGGCCATGTTACCGGTGCCAAATGGCAAGTGGTTCACAGAGATGTCCGTGGGCAAGGATATGCTGAAGTACGACTCGCTTTTGACCTTGACGCATTTCAAAGGGCATGCTATGGGCGGTTTTGGCGGCTCCAATAAAAATCTCGGCATTGGCTGTGCGGATGGAAAAATAGGCAAGAAGATGATTCATGCCGGAGAAAGCGGTTCCCAGTGGGGTGTGACTAATGAGGAGTTCATGGAGCGCATGACTGAATCCACTCAGGCAACGGTCACGCATTTCAAGGACAAGATTGCCTTCATCAATGTGATGCGCAATATGAGTGTGGATTGTGACTGCGCCGGTACCTCGGCTCAGCCTGTCGTCACGCCGGATATTGGCATTGTGGCCTCCCTGGATATCCTGGCTGCGGACCAGGCTTGTGTGGACTGTGTCTACGCCCTGCCGGAGGAAAGCAAGCATGATTTGGTGGAGCGCATGGAATCCCGTCACAGCATGCGCCAGCTGACCTATATGAAGGAAATGGGCATGGGCAATGACCGCTATCAGCTGATTGACCTCGATAACGGCGACAAAGTGATCACGGCTGCCGAAGCCGTAAAGGATATCAAGGGAACCTGGGGAACAGGCCAAGCTTGATTCTTTCTATCAACAGTACCTCAAGTAAATAAACCCTAAGACAGCAGATTTTGACCGGTCAATTGACTGGTCAAAATTTTGCTCATAATACTGACAAAGTGTCAATAATGCTGTGCAAAAAAATAGCTTGACTTGAAGTTCACTCGAAGTGTTAGAGTGGATTTCAGCAGGAAAAATTTATTATTTAAGCAGGAAGGTAAGGGAAAATGGACGTATATAAGAAACAGGTGTTTGATGAAGAACGGGCCTTGTATGGCAAAACGGGGGTACAACTGATTGCTTGCCGTTTTGATGGCCCCGCAGATGGGGAAAGCGCGCTGAAGGAGAGCCGCGACATTGAGGTGCAGGACTGCTTTTTCAATCTGCGCTATCCCTTCTGGCACGATGAACGTGTGCGGATACAGAATGCTGAAATGACGGAGCTGTGCCGTGCGGCGTTGTGGTATTCCCACAATGTTCATATTGATCGGTCAAAACTGCATGGCATCAAGGCTCTGCGGGAGTGCTCGGCGGTAACTATCGAAAATTCGGACGTGATTTCACCGGAATTTGGCTGGTCGGTCAGGGATATCACCATGCGGCAGACCAATGTGACAAGTGAATACTTCATGCTGCGCAGTGAAGGGCTGCATTTTGATCATGTGACACTGCAGGGCAAATATTCCTTCCAGTACATTGAAGATGCAGAATTTACAGCTTGCGAGTTGAATACCAAGGATGCCTTTTGGCATGCGCAGAACGTGACCGTCAGGGACAGCATTATCCGCGGGGAATATCTGGCCTGGTATTCGGAGAACCTGACGCTGATAAACTGCACCATTATTGGCACGCAGCCCTTCTGCTACTGCAAGGGCCTGAAACTCATCAACTGCCGGATGATCGATACGGATCTGGCCTTTGAAAAATCCGAAGTGGAAGCTGAAATCACCACGGTGGTGGATAGCATCAAGAATCCAAAGTCCGGTACAATCAAAGTGACGGGCGTGAAGGAAATCATTAGGGATGATGTGGATGCCAAAGGCCGCATCGTTCTTGCCGAAGAATCTCATTGCGCCTGAGGGAGTGTAGGCCTATGAATTACCGGAGCATAAATCGGCGCATGGCCGTAACGGCGCTTTTGCCGTTGCTGTTTGTGCTGGCCATGAGCTTTCATTATATCCCCAAGCTGCTGCATGAAATCATAGGCGCAGCCTGGCTCCTGCTGGCAGGAGTTCATCTCTATCAGAACCGTCACTGGCTGAAAAGCCTGCAGCAGGGCAAATGGACTTTCCAGAGGACTTTGGGCACGGTCATGGATATCCTGCTGCTTGCCGTGGTGCTGGTGGCTGTGTTTGCCGGCCTTGGCATATCCAACTTTCTGCTGAAAGATATCATGCCGCTGGAAATCCAGCGCAGCATTGTCATTCATCAGTATCATGTGTCCCTGCCCTATGCCCTGCTGATTTTGTGCGGCTTCCACTGGGGCCTGCATTTCAAAGGCTGGCTGGGGCAGTGGCAAAAGGTCTTTGGCTGGAAACTGTCTGCTGTGGCTAAACGGGCAATCGTGGCAGCCTTGAGCCTGGCGGTGCTCAGTGCGGGCATTTATGCTTCGTTCCTGAACCGCATCGGCGACCGCCTGCTGATGAAACATATCTTTGCCACGGCCGCCACCAATGAACCGGCGGCCATCTATGTACTGTTGCTTTGCGGAACCATCGGACTCTATGTTTTGCTCGGAGCCGCATTGCAGCGTTATCTAAAAGCATGAACATTTGATATTGGAGGTAATAACATGAGTAAGAAATTAGTAGCTTATTTTTCCGCCAGCGGTGTGACGGCAAAGGCTGCCAAGAACCTTGCCGAGGCGGCTGGGGCAGATTTGTTTGAAATCAAGCCGGAAGTGCCCTATACCCAGGCCGATTTGGATTGGCATGATAAAAATTCCCGCAGCTCCGTGGAGATGCGGGACAGCAAATCTCGTCCGCAGATTGCGGCTGGTGATGCCAAGGTTGCGGACTATGATGTGATATTTGTGGGCTTTCCCATCTGGTGGTATGTGGCGCCCACCATCATCAACACCTTCCTGGAAAGCTATGATTTTGCCGGCAAGACCATAATTCTCTTCGCCACATCCGGCGGCAGCGGCTTTGGCAAGGCCGTGGAAGGGCTGAAAGACAGCGTGGCAGATAGCACCGTTATCCGGGAAGGCAAACTGCTGAACGGGAATCCTTCGGTTGCTGAACTTAAAGACTGGGTGGAAAGCTTATAAGCGTGACAAGTATCAGGCAATGTGCATGAAACATGTGCATTGCCTTTTGTCGTGGGTGAGGCAGGTATTTAGGCGGTGAAGATTGAATTATACAATCGAGAGATGAAATTCAAAAGTGTACAAGAGGATAGGAGTGTGGTGGATATGGTGGATATGGTGGGATTGTTTCGCATGAGCGCAAAAAAGGCTTTACTGCTGGTATGTATGCTATGTTTTACGGCCTCCACAACGATGGCAGAAGAAAAGGTGATTCCCTATCCGGCTGGGCTTGATACGGTTACAGAAGGTGCTTCATCTGCTCCAGCGGAAATCAATCATAAGGATTCACCGTATTTTACAGACCTGGATTTCTACGACATGGAAAGTATCCCGGGACGCCGTATTGTACTTCCCCACTATAAGACCTATCAACAGGCAAGAGAGTATACCTGTGGCCCTGCCGCTGCCTTGACCGTGCTTTATTGGTATGGGAACAGGGATTATGATGAAATGAGCTTGACAAAGGCCATGAAAACCCAGGGGTATCCAATCGGTACCGGGCTTAGAAATATGGTTGGATTCTTTAAAGGAATCGGCTGGGAGGTGCGCAGCAGCCTGAACAGCGATAAACTTAGCCGCTATGAGGATTTCCGTACCTTTATCCTGGAATCGCTGGCTCATGGGAAACCGGTACTGGTGGAAAATATAGAGTGGGGCGGTCATTGGCGGGCTATTATTGGCTATGACAACATGGGAACGAAGTCAATGCTGGATGATATGCTTATTTTTGCAGATCCTTACGATACTTGTGACCATAAACAGGACGGATATACCGCTGGCAATGCTACAAAATTCTACTCCATGTGGTTTGATCATTCCATGCTGCCTAAGAAGGAGCGCTATCAACCTTGGATTATAGCTTATCCGAAGGACGCTGATACTGTAGGAAAATAGGGGGATTGATTATGAATAAGATGAAAAGAATATGGTTCTATGTATTCCTGGTTTGCCTGTTGATTGTGCCCAATTATACTGTCGCATCTACGGGGGCAACGAATACGGATGGTGGTATGTATGTTGTCAACTGTGAAAGCTGGATAAGCCTTCGGGCATATGCATCTACAGATGCTCCCGTCATCGCGAAGATACCACTTGGAGATATGGTGAATATTATTGATGACAATGATCCCTGCTATCAAAAGATGATATTTGCCCATGTCCGCTATCATGGGAATACGGGTTATGCATTATACAGCTATCTGACTCCTCATTGCACGTTATACCGTGTGGCCAACTGTAATGAGTGGATAAGCCTGCGTTCAGCACCGTCCGCGGATGCAGCGGTGATTACCCGTATTCCGCTAGGGGAATACGTTCGCTTTGTCAAAGCAGGCAGCAACGGGTACTACTATGTTTACTACAAAGGAAACCTTGGTTATGCACTGGCTGAGTATCTTTCATAAGTAATGAACAGGTGTTTTCCTTAGTGTGTAATATTTATCCAGAGGCGTAGTGAAATACTAATAGCGAAAATAAAGCCATCAATAAGGCAGATATCTCAATCTGTGCTTATTGATGGCTTTTGCTATCTGATAGCGGTTAATCTTACTGTTCTACTTCAGCATCGTCTGCAGTATATTCCTCCAGGGAGTTTTCCCGCACCTGGATGCAGATGAAGCTGATGCCTTCATTGGCAGCTGCCGAGAATTGACGCCGCGCAGCTGGGGCAATGCGCAGCCAATCGCCAGCTGCGAGTTCTACGGTCTGCCCGTCAATCACAGCTGTGCCCTTACCGGCCGTGACGAAGTAAATCTCCTCGTTTTTCTTGTGGTAGTGTACAAAGGGAACACCAGCTCCGGCGGGCAGGTTGTTGACGCTGATCTCTACCCCCGTCAGATTCAATTTGTCATGCAGCTCAGTTCTTGCATCGCTTGCCACACTGATTTTGTTAAAATTTGCCATTTGATTTTCCTCCTAAAAATATGCTAATCACAACGTTGTGAGAGCGTTGATTATTATGTCATGTTTGCAGGCGGCGTGATGAGGTATCGTCAGTTATTATGCTTTAACCACGCTAATGCGTTCGTCGATATGGCTTCCCTTGGTGGCTTCGTCAATCATGGCGATGGCGTAGTCGGCGTAGCTGATTACGCTTTCCCCGGCAGGGTTCAGGGGCAGTTCCTCGCCGCCAAGGATATATTTGCCAGTACGCTCGCCCTCGGCCTGGAAATCGCAAGCGGGACTGATATACGTCCACTTCACATCTTTGCGTTCACGCAATTCGCCAAGAGCCTTGGCCATAGCAGTGGCAAGGGGCTTGAACATATCCGGGAAATTGGGGGCATCGGAAACACAGACGGTATGTTCTTTGTTCACATACAGGCTTCCGGCACCGCCAACTATCAAAAGGCGGGTGTCCGTGCTGCTCAGAATGTCGCAAAGGTGCTTCAGGGACTTGCTGTGCAGGGGGAGTGCTTCTTCAGCCTAGGCACCAAAGGCGTCAACTACCACATCAAAGCCCTTGAGGTCTTCTATCGTTAGGTCGAACAGGTCTTTGGAAATTGTCTTGGTGGCAACGGACTTGTTTTCACCGCGAACTACAGCCGTAACATCAAGACCACGGTCTACGGCCTCCTTGACGATGAGTTTGCCGGACTTACCATTTGCACAAACAACAGCGATTTTCATTTTGTATTCCTCCATTAAATTTGAGTTGTAATAATCTTACTTACAATGAAATAATAACACCGTTGAGATGTAATGTCAATAGTTACAACAAAAGTTTTTTATATTTTTAAGAGGCTTTTGTAGACTGCCAAGTCCTCATCCTTGAACACGTTGAAGATAACCTTCAAATCGCTGCCGGAAGAGGCAAGCCAGTTGCTGACAGTATTCAGGGCGATTTGTGCTGCTTCCTCGCGGGGATAGTGGAATTCACCTGTGGAGATACAGCAGAAGGCAATGCTTTTGAGTTGGTGCTGGGCAGCAAGTTCCAGACAGGAACGATAGCAGGAGGCCAGAAGCTCGGCTTCTGCTACGTTGGGCTGGCGGTTAGCTGGGATGATGGGGCCTACGGTATGAAGGACAAATTTGCTGGGCAGGTTATAGGCGGGAGTAATCTTTGCCTGACCTGTAGGTTCAGGATGCCTCTGCTGTTCCATCAGTTGGGCACAAGCTTCTCGCAGCTGCAAGCCCGCTGCCGAGTGGATGGCGTTGTCGATGCAGCCATGGCAGGGAGCAAAACACCCCAGCATGGCACTGTTGGCCGCATTGACGATGCCGTCTGCGGCCAAACGGGTAATATCGCCCTGCCAGAGAATCAGATTATGGGCTGGTGCACCTTGGGGGGTGATATTCTTAGCGATTTCATCTGCTATGGTAGGCAGTTCATTAGGCTTTACCAAACCTTTGATAGTTGCTTCCTCTTGCAACAAGATGTCCTGTTCCCGCAGAAAGTCAGCGGTTATGGGGCCGGGGGGCCGCAGGTTCATCAGAGAACGCAGCAGCCGTCTTTGGGCGTGTAGTTCATCGGGGAAAGTTGCGGCATCTGCCTTATACTGGGGCATTTCTTCCAACAGTATCCTATTGAGGTATTGGATTCTTTCTAAGGTATTCATGAGTAGTCCTTTCTTTAGCGGATGAGTTCTTGCAGGACAGAGGCAATATCATCGTCAATAAGAATGCTTTGCCCCTTGATATCATCGGGAGAGCCAGCTTCCCCTTTATTGAGGCAGACGTATGTGGCCAGAGGATTGGTTGCTGTCATTTTCCAAAATGGGAACTTGATGATGCCGGGAGTGTTCATGCCCACGCCCAGCTCCAGATAAAGGATGAAGCCTGACTGATGCTTGCTCAGGAAATCATGGTAACGTGCGGCAGCAGCGTGCCATCCCTCATCCTCTACAAAAGAACCATCTGACCGGAGATTCATTTCCATTTCCTCCCCGCATATGGGGCAATGGGGCACAAGCTCCGTGGGGATTTTCATATTCCGCTGTTCCTTTATCATGCGGCGGACGGTTTCCTCATTGTCATAGGTTTTGTGATGGCAAGGTGTCTGGCACTGCCAGAGACCATAATCGCCCTGCGTATAAAACAGCCGCTGCTTGTTAAAGCCGTTGTTCTGGAAAAGATGGTCTACGTTGGTGGTCAGGACAAAGTAGTCCTTGCCCTGCAGCAGTTGCAGCAAGGCTTTATGTACCGGACTTTCCGGCTGGTCGTAGCGGTTGTAGTAGATATGACGGCTCCAATAGGCCCATTTTTCTTCTGGAGTTGGAAAGGGATAGAACCCCGCTGAATACATATCCCCGAAATGGTATTTCCCGATAAAGTCGGCAAAGTGCTGGTAGAATCGTTTGCCGCTGTAGGTGTAACCGGCAGCAGTGCTGAAGCCGGAACCGGCACCTACGAGAATGGCTTCGGCATTTTCTATGGCTGTTTTCAGCTTTTTGATCGCAGCAGACATAAGCTCATCTCCTTGATTTTGTTGACCTTTTAAAATGGATGTAATATAATATGTTACAACGATTATATACAACGATTGTTGTAATGTCAATAGATACAACGACTTTTAGGAGGATTTTTCATGCAGTTTTCGTTTCGTCTGCCGGTAGCGACACATATATTGCTTTGTATCGAGCGGTTCAAGGATGAGTACAAGGCTACTTCCACCTTTTTGGCCAGCAGTGTCAATGTCAATCCGGTTATCATCCGCAAAACATTGGGCCAGCTCAAAGCCGCCGGCCTGGTGGAGGTGGCAGCAGGTGTCGGTGGGGCCAAACTCACAAAAAGCCCGCAAGACATCAC
>NZ_FNJQ01000039.1 GCF_900104055.1 Pseudoselenomonas ruminantium | reverse complement strand
TCTTGGGGCGAACGGGGGCGTGCTTTTGCTGTGGGAGCGACAGTCTGAGCGCAGCGAAGACCGGCCCGACTCAGGTAATGCCTAGAAAGCACTCTGAAAGACGCGCCGTTGGCCTGCCCGGCGCATCCAGCTAAACAGCTCTAAATTTGCAGGGAGGGTCGTTTAGCGGAAACAGCAAAAGTACGCCCCCGTTCACCCCTGACTGCGTATGTGCGGGATTATTTTGGCACGAACTAACCGACAAACTGCAATTTACGCAAAAGCCCGCTGGCATTTTTGTCAGCGGGCTTTTCAGGTTAAGTTTTTTCCTAACCTTTTGGCTGTTTAGTTTACGCGTTCAAAATCTGAAGCCGGGTGTTTGCAGAGCGGGCAGATGAAGTCGGCAAATTTATCCACGTTTTTCCCGACTGGAAACCGAAGCGCTTGAATAGCTAAAAGTCCGCGTTCTGGCTGATGATGGAGGCAGTGAATTTTTTGCTGGCGGCAATTATATCGCGGGTATGGTTGAGTTTGTTGACCGCAATGGTTATCTGATTTGGCTCAGAGGTCACCTGTGTGACTTCGGATATATCTGCCATCTATTATACGCGGTTTCGCAATAGACGTAAATATGGTATGATATAGGGTATGTGTGAATCGTGAATGAGGTGTAGATTTTGCAGTTAAAACGCTTGGAGGCTTATGGCTTTAAGTCTTTTGCAGATAAGATAACCATAGATTTTGACCAGGGCATCACGGCAATCGTCGGCCCGAATGGCAGCGGCAAGAGCAATATCACCGATGCCATCCGCTGGGTGCTGGGTGAGCAGAATGTCCGTAACCTGCGTGGTACCAAGGCTGAGGATATCATCTTCACGGGTTCGGCCTCCCGCAAGGCGTTAGGCGTGGCGGAGGTTTCCCTGTTCTTTGCCAATGACGGCACACTGCCTGTGGATTTCCGGGAAGTGGTGGTGACGCGCCGGCTCTACCGCAATGGTGACAGTGAGTTCTATATCAACCGCTCCCGCTGCCGGCTGAAGGATATCTATAATCTCTTTGCCGATACCGGCATCGGCCATGACGGCATGAGCATCATCGGGCAGAACCGCATTGACGATATCCTAAACAGCCGTCCCGAGGACCGTCGTGCGTTCTTCGAGGAGACGGCAGGTATCACCAAGTACCGCAACCGCAAGCGGGAGTCGGTGCGCAAGCTTACCGATACGGAAAACAATCTCGTGCGAGTACAGGATATCATTCATGAGATTGAAAACCAGCTGGAACCGCTGTCCCGCCATGCGGAAAAGACGCGGATATACAATGGACTCAATGAGGAGTATCTGCACTGCAAGCTGGCCAAACTGTCCTTTGACTATAGGCAGGAAGCCGCGAAGCGGGCCGACAATGAAGCAAAACTGGCAAAGTTCCGGGATGAACTGCTTGCGGCCGATACCAATGTGCAGGCGCTGGCGGCCGAGAAGGAAAAACTGCACAAGAGCATCATCGACCTGGAACAGAAGATGCAGGCGCAGGCTGCCAAAAATGAGGCTCTGCGCCAGAAGATGGAAGAAGCTGCCCGGGAAATGGCCAAGCTGCAGGAGCGTCAGGATCAGAGCGATGACCTGCGCAGCCGGATCTTGGAACGCCGCAAAAACCTAAGCAGTGAGATTGCTCAGATGGTGGCGGAGATTGCAAAGCTGACAGCGGACCAGCATCAGCAGAAACAGGATCTGGCGCTGTTGGATGAACTCCTGACTAAGGAACAGGCCAAGCAGAAGAAATTCTCTCAAATGATCCGTGAGCAGGAACAGAGGGAGCGTGAATTAGAAGAGGCAAGGGCACAGCAGCTTGAAGCATGGAATGCCCGCAAGCAGGAATACGCGCTGGCCCAGCGGGACCTGGAAAACAGCGAAGGCGATCAGGAGAATCGGGAAGACGAACTCCATCAGGCCAAAGAAAAACTGGCGGATCTAGAGGATGCACAGGATATGCTGCAAAAGAAACTGCAGCAGACAGAGGCCGGACTTAAAGCCGATGAGGCGAAATGGCAGCAATCTGCGGCGGGCCGCAAACAGGCCGAAGCTGAACAGGCGCAGATCCTGCGGGAGCTGAACCAGAACAGCCAGCAGCTGCATACGGCGGAGAACAAACTGCAGTTTCTCACGCGCATGCAGCAGGCTTATGAGGGCTTTGGCAAGGCGGTCAAGGCTGTGCTGAAGTCACAGGAGAGCTGGCGCAGCGGCGTGGCTGGTGCCGTGGCCGAGCTTATCGACGTGCCCCGCGACTATGTGACGGCGATTGAAGTGGCCTTGGGCGGCAATCTGCAGAATGTGGTCACGCAGGATACGGATACGGCCAAGGCGGCAATCAATTTCCTCAAACGGGAACGACAGGGGCGCGTGACATTCCTGCCCTTGTCGACTTTGGTGGTGCGTCCGTCACAGAGCATCAAAGAAGGCAGGGGAGCTGGTGTTATCGGCTGGGCCAATACGCTGGTTCAGACGGAGGAACGCTATCAGAAGGCGATTGACTTCCTGCTGGCCCGCACCCTGGTGGTGGATACACTGGACAATGCTCTGCTGATTGCCCGCAAACACGAACAGCGCCTGCGCATCGTGACGCTGTCCGGCGAGCTCCTGAACCCTGGTGGCTCGCTCTCAGGCGGCAGTCGCCAGCATGCAGAGGCCAGCTTCCTGAACCGCAGCGGTGAAATCGAGGATCTGAAGGGCAAGATCACCTCGCTGCAGGCTGACAGCCAGAAACTCATAGCCCAGAGGGAAGAGAAAACGCAGCAGTTGCAGGCTTTGGAGCGTGATTTGCAACAGCTTCAGGAAAGCCTGCAGCGGCAGCGTATTTCCCGGGCGGAACTCGAAACCAATCTGCAGGCCGCTGACCAGAATCGAACGGAACAGCAGGCCAGAGTGGCAGAGATCGAAGAAGCACTGCAGACATTCCAGAAGAGCTTTGCCAAAATGCAGGAAAAGAAGGTCCTGGCCAAGCGGGCAGCGGCAGAAGCCGAAGGCCGTTATAATGAGTTGGACAAGGAACTGGAAAAGGCCCGGGAAAAACTCGAAGACCTCGTGCAGGATGCCGAGGATTTGCGCCGTTATATCAATGACCGGGAAATCAAGCGGGCTGCGTTGGAGCAGGAAATCCTGGGCAATACGCAGTTCCTGCAATTGCGGGCCAGATCCAAGAATGCCAGTGAGGAGGCTTTGAAGGCCAACGAGCAGGAAGAGCGCGACCTGGATGCCAGCCTGGTGGACAGCGTTGACCGTTTGAAGGTTTTGGACGCCCAGCAGCATAATTGGCAGGATCGTTACGATGAGGGACAGGAGCTCCATGACGATATCTACAAGGAACGCATGGACAAATTGGAAGCTTCGCAGGAAGCGGACAAGAAAGCCGCAGCAGCCTCCCAGCAACGCAACCGCCTGCAGGATGCTATCCAGAGTCATGAGATCACGCAGAACAAGCTGGACATGAAGCTTGAAGCTCTGCAGGAGACCATTCTCGCCGAATATGGCCTGACACCCGAGCGGGCGGCCAAGGAAGCCATGGAAGGGGAGCCAGCCGAAATCAAGGCCAATATGCAGCAGCTGGAACGCAAGCTCAAGGAATTGGGACCGGTCAACCCAAATGCGCTGGAAGAATATGAGGAACTCCTGAAGCGCCATGACTTCATGGAAAAGCAGGCAGGGGATCTCAATACGGCCAAGGAGGACCTGGAAAAGATCCTGGCCGATATGGACGAGGCCATGACCAGGCAGTTCAAGGAGGCCTTTGCCCAAATCCAGGTGTATTTCGGGGAAATCTTCGTGCGCCTGTTTGGCGGCGGCAAGGCCGAATTGCAGCTGACGGACAAGGATGATGTGCTCAATTCTGGCGTGGACATCCTCGTGACACTGCCACAGAAGAAGCGGCAGAACCTCTCGGCCCTGTCCGGCGGTGAGCGTGCGCTGACGGTTATCGCGCTGCTCTTTTCCTTCCTGCGCTATCGTCCGTCGCCGTTTTCGGTGCTCGACGAGATCGATGCGCCTTTGGACGAAGCCAATGTGGTGCGCTTCGGTTCCTTCCTCCGGGAATTTGCCGAGAACACCCAGTTTATTGTGGTCACCCATCGTAAGGGAACCATGGAAGCCGTGGACACCCTCTACGGCGTGACAATTGAAGATGCCGGCGTTTCGAAGATTTTGTCGGTGAAAATAGACGAAGTAGAATAAGGAGTTTGATTATGGGATTTTTTGACAAACTGAAAAAAGGCCTGAACAAGACCAGAGAAAATTTGACCAACAAGATTGAGAAGCTGGTCATCGGCTATGCCGATATCGATGAGGACTTCCTCGAAGAACTCGAAGAAACCTTGATCATGGCCGATGTGGGTGTGCAGACCACGGACAAGCTCATGACGGCCGTGCGCAAGGGCATCAAGAAAAAGGAAATCAATTCGCCCGAAGACCTCAAGCCCTTCCTGGCCAAGGAAATCGCCGAGATTCTCAATGCCGGCGAAGATACCACCCGTGTAGCCGAGAACGGCCCTACGGTGCTGCTGGTCATCGGCGTGAATGGCGCAGGCAAGACCACGACCATCGGCAAGCTGGCCTCCTATTACAAGGAACAGGGCAAGAGCGTCATGCTGGCGGCTGCCGATACTTTCCGCGCTGCTGCCATTGACCAGCTCGAAGTCTGGGCGCAGCGCAGCGGTGCGCAGCTCATCAAGCATGAGGAAGGTTCCGATCCCGCAGCCGTCGCCTATGATGCCGTCAAGGCCGCTGTGGCCCGCAATATTGACATGCTGATCATCGATACGGCCGGCCGCCTGCAGAACAAATCCAACCTCATGCAGGAGCTCGAGAAGATCAACCGCGTGATTGGCCGTGAAATCAAGGGTGCTCCTCATGAAACCCTGCTCGTGCTCGATGCTACCACGGGACAGAATGCCATCAGTCAGGCGGAACTCTTCACCAAGGCCGCACCAATTTCCGGTGTCGTGCTCACGAAACTTGACGGCACGGCCAAGGGCGGCGTGGTCATCGGCATCAAGAGCCAGCTGTCCATGCCGGTCAAATGGATTGGCGTCGGTGAGGGCGTGGAGGATCTGCGTCCGTTCGTGGCCGAAGACTTTGCCAAGGCCTTGTTTGCCTGAGCTCGGTAAACACAAACTTGTCCATTAGTGGCAATTATGCTATAATCTACGAGTGTGTAAATGTGTTAAGTCCTCGTCCCGTGCAGGACGAGGATTTCTTGTATGAACCTCTGCAAAGAGCTGAAAGGGGATATAGTATGCGTGAACTGTTGGAACTCTTGGAACATGATGCCCGCCGTCCGGTAGGAGAGCTGGCCGCCATGCTCAAGCGCAGTGAATACGAAGTAGAGAAGAATATCAAGGACCTGGAGAAGAACAAGATCATCCTTTCCTACAATACCTTGATCAACTGGGAAAAATTCGGTGATGATACGGTAACCGCCATCATCGAGATCAATCTGACGCCTCAGCGGGAAGTGGGCTTTGATGCTATTGCCGAGCGCATCTATCGTTTTGACGAAGTGCGCACGGTTTACCTCATGAGCGGCAGCTTCGACCTGCTCGTTATCATCGAAGGCAAGTCCCTGAACGATGTGGCCAACTTCGTAGCTACCCGCCTGGCTACCATCGAAGGCGTAACGGCTACCCGCAGCCATTTCATGCTCAAACCCTATAAAAAAGACGGCGTCATCATCAATGATGAGGAACGTGACCGCAGATTGGTGGTGTCCCCCTGATGGCAGACAAGATGAATTGGGAGCAGCTCCTGTCGCCGGCCGTTAACGCCATTGCGCCGTCCGGCATCCGCAAGTTCTTTGATATCGCTGCCCAGATGGACGATGTGATTTCGCTGGGCGTAGGTGAACCGGACTTTGTAACACCCTGGTCCATCCGCGAAAGCTGCGTCTATGGCCTCGAACAGGGCTACACTTCCTATACCGCCAACCGCGGTATGCCGGAACTGCGGCAGGAAATCGTGAACCTCTATCAGCGCCGCTACAACACTGCATACGATGCCAATACCGAAGTACTGGTGACGGTTGGCGTCAGCGAAGCGCTCGATATCGCCATGCGCGCCATTCTGGCTCCTGGCGATGAGGTGCTGATTCCCGAGCCCTGTTATGTATCCTATCAGGCTTGTACGATCTTAGCGGGTGGCGTGCCCGTGGCTGTACCGGCCAAGATTGAGAACGAATTCCGCATCACGCCGGAAGAGCTCGAAGAACATGTCACGGACAAAACCAAGGTGCTCCTGATTGGCTATCCGAACAATCCAACTGGTGCCATCATGACGCGCAAGGATCTGGAGGCCGTGGCTGATTTTGCCGAGAAACATGACCTGATTGTCATTTCCGATGAAATCTACGGCGATCTGACCTATGGCGGCGAGGAACACGTCTGCTTCTCGTCCCTGCCGCGCATGAAGGACCGGACCATCCTGCTCAACGGCTTCTCCAAGGCCTATGCCATGACGGGCTGGCGTATCGGCTATGCTCTGGGCAATCCCATGGTCATCGCCGCCATGACCAAGATTCATCAGTACACCATGCTCTGTGCGCCAATCACAGCTCAGGTTGCCGCTGTGGAAGCTCTGCGCCATGGTGAGAAATACATGAAGAAGATGGTGGCCGAATACGACCGCCGCCGCCGTCTGATTTATGACGGGCTGACCAAGATGGGCCTCGAATGCTTCGAGCCGAAAGGCGCATTCTACATCTTCCCATCCATCAAATCCACGGGCTATACCTCCGACGAGTTTGCCGAAAAACTCTTGACCACGGAACACGTGGCCCTGGTACCTGGCAGTGCCTTCGGCCAGTGCGGTGAGGGCCATGTCCGCTGCTCCTATGCAACGGCTATCGACAAGATTTCCGAAGCGCTCAACCGCATCGAGAACTTTCTCAAGAATCATCGCAAATAAAATACAGCCGCGTCAAAAGTCATGCAGCTTTTGACGCGGCTTTTTGCATGAAGTCTTATCTATTGCTGAGTCCTAACTTGGTCAGCATGGCCAGGTCTTCTTTGATGGTGGTGCCGGAGGTGGTCAGCATATTGCCGGTGATGGAGGCGGAGGCGCCATGCAGGAAAGTTGTGGCGCCGTTTTCCGGCAACAGCTTGCGCCCTGCGGCCAGCCGGATATTGGCTTCGGGATTGATATAGCGGAAGAAGGCAATGGTGCGCAGGATATCTTCCGGAGCAAGGCGGGGCTGGTTTTCCAGCCCCGTTCCCTTTATGGGCATCAGGGCATTGATGGGGATGGACATGATATGAAGCTCGGCCAGGCTTATGGCCATATCCAGCCGGTCTTCCCAGGTCTCGCCCATGCCGATGATGCCGCCGGAGCAGACACAGAAGCCTTCTTCCTGGGCAATCTTGATGGTCCGGATGCGGTCATCATAGGTATGGGAGGTGCAGATTTGTGGGAAGAAGCGGCGGGAGGTCTCGATATTGTGATGATAGCTCGTGACTCCGGCGGCTCTCAGGCGGCGGAATTGTTCACGGCTGATGAGGCCATGGGAGGCGCAGAGGTCAATCGTTAGCGTGTCCCGCATCTTTTCGTAAGCCGCAATGGCCTGATCGAATTCCTTGCCGACTAGGGCACGGCCGGAGGTGACAATGGCAAAGCGATTGACGCCGGCCTGCTGGTTTTCCCAAGCGTTGGCGAGGATTTCCTCCTGCGGCAGGAATGGGTATTCGTCGATGCCGGTATGATGACAGGCGGCTTGGGCACAGTATCTGCAGTTCTCGCTGCAGCGGCCACTGCGGCCGTTGATGATGGTGCAGAGGTCCACATGGCTGCCGCAGAAATGTTTCTGCAGGATTCCGGCCCCGGCCGATAATTCCTCCAGTGGTTCCTGCAGGAAGAATTGCAGATTATCCTGACGTGTCAGACGGTAACCGCCGATGATTTTTTCTGCCAGAGCAAGAGAAGCTGTTTTCATGGTATCAAGTCCTTTGTTTATGATTGTGGTAAAAATGATTTATTGTTCTGTATTAAAGATAAGGTTAAAGAAAAGAAAAGTCAACATTAAATTTTTAATTGGTTAACTAAAGGAGTGGAAAAACTTAGTTTGTGGACAGAATGTTACAATATAGTGTACTTTTCTTGACATAAAGCTGCTGAAATGATAATCTCTCAGTATATGAGTGTTATCGAAGGAGGCTTTACCGTGAAGTTTTTTCCCGAGTTCAGTGATATAGAAAAATTGAAAGTGACTGGTCAGTTTGATATTGCGCCGGTGAGCTGTGAAATCCTGGCAGATTTCATCACGCCTATGGAGGCGCTGCGAATCCTGAAGAATGTCAGTGACCATTGCTATCTGCTGGAATCAGCTCAGGCCAGTGATAAGTGGGGGCGGTATACGTTTTTAGGTTTTGAACCGCGCATGGAGGTGACCTGCCTCAATGGGGAATTCAAGGCAGGGGAACGTACGGTGCAGACGGCAGATCCTGCGGCAGAAATCCGCAGGATACTGGCTGGCTTCCGCAGTCCGCGCCTGCCGGAATTGCCGCCCTTCACCGGCGGGCTGGTGGGGTATTTTGCCTATGATTTCATCGGCTATAGCGAGCCCAAGGCCAAGGTGAAGGTAGAGGACACGGAAAACTTCCGGGATGTCGATCTCATGCTCTTTGACAAGGTCATTGCCTTCGATAATGTGCGACAGAAGATCGTGCTGATGGTCAATATGTTCCTGAACGACGGGGAGGCAGGTTATCAGCAGGCTGTGGCAGAACTGCACCGGATGGTGAAATTGCTGCGCAGCGGGGCTAAGGGCGAGAATGTGAACGGCAAGCTTTTGGGAGAGGTGCAGCCACTGTTCTCGCAGGCAGAATTCTGTGCTATGGTGGAGAAAGCCAAACATCATATCCACGAGGGCGATATCTTCCAGATCGTGCTCTCCAACCGTCTGGCAGCACCGTTCGAAGGAAGCCTGCTCAATACCTACCGGGTGCTGAGAACCATCAATCCTTCGCCCTATATGTTCTATTTCTCGGGGCTGGATGTGGAAGTGGCCGGGGCTTCGCCGGAAACGCTGGTCAAGCTCGAAGATGGCGTCCTGCATACCTTCCCACTGGCGGGTACCCGTCCTCGGGGAAGGACGGCGGCAGAGGATATCGCGCTGGAGCAGGAACTGCTGGCGGATGAAAAGGAACTGGCGGAACACAATATGCTCGTGGACCTGGGACGCAACGATCTGGGCAAGATCAGCGAATTCGGTTCTGTGGAAGTGGAGAAGCTCCATTCCATCGAGCGCTACTCCCATGTGATGCATATTGGCTCCACGGTGCGCGGCAGGATTCGCGCGGATAAGGATGCGTTGGATGCCGTTGCGGCGGTGCTGCCGGCAGGGACGCTTTCCGGGGCGCCGAAGATCCGTGCCTGTCAGCTGATCGGTGAGCTCGAGGGCAACAAGCGGGGCATTTATGGCGGGGCTATCGGTTACATCGATTTTACCGGCAATATGGATACCTGCATTGCCATCCGCATCGCTTACAAGAAAAACGGACAGGTCTTTGTACGCAGCGGGGCAGGCATCGTAGCTGACTCGAATCCGGAGAAGGAATATCAGGAATGCATCAACAAGGCCAAAGCGGTGGTGCGCTCGTTGGAATATGCGGAGGATGATGAATTATGATTTTGCTGGTGGATAATTACGATAGCTTCTCTTACAATCTATATCAGCTGATCGGCAGCATCAATCCGGATATCAAGGTAATCCGCAATGACGAACTGTCCGTAGCGGAAATAGAGGCATTGCAGCCGGATAGGATCATCCTTTCACCGGGACCGGGGCGCCCGGAGGATGCCGGCAACATCATGGAGATTGCTGCGGTGCTGGGGAAAAAGATTCCGACCTTGGGCGTATGCCTGGGACATCAGGCCATCTGTGCAGCTTTTGGCGGTGTGGTGACATACGCCAAGCAGCTGATGCATGGCAAGCAGTCAGCCGTGCAGTTCACGGAGGATTGCCCGTTGTTTGCCGGCTGTCCCCAGAACATGCTGGTGGCCCGTTACCACTCATTAGCGGCTGAGGCAGATAATCTGCCGGATTGCCTGCAGGTAACCGCGCAGACCGCGGATGGAGAGGTCATGGCGGTGCAGCATCGCGACTATCCGATCTATGGCGTACAGTTTCATCCGGAATCCATCATGACTCCGGCGGGGAAGACCATGTTGGAGAATTTTATCCGGTTGTAAGTGATTGTAAAAAAATACAATGGTAAACAGGAAATTTGTCAAAAAATTTCTTGCCAAACCCCATCGTACTATGCTATTATGTATGTTAGATTGTGAAAACGGGCTAAAAGTATACCGTTTAGGCATAATTTACAATAATGGTGGTTGATGTATGGAAGTCATTTTAGCAGATTATCTTGGCTTTTGTTATGGCGTGAAGCGCGCCGTAAACATTGCGCAGGAAAATGCTTCCGCTGATGGCACCGCTTCTACCCTGGGGCCAATCATCCATAATCCACAGGTGGTGGACCGACTCAAAGCGCAAGGCGTAGGGACGGTGGATGATTTAGAGGAAATGGACCGTGGAACTGTGATTATCCGTTCCCATGGTGTAGGGCCGGATGTCTATGCGAAGGCGGAAGAACGTGGCCTTAATCTGGTGGATGCAACGTGTCCCCATGTGAAGAAAGCGCAATTGTCAGCTAAGCAGCTGATTGATGATGGCTGCACGGTGGTCATTATCGGTGAGAAGAAGCACCCGGAAGTGCGCAGTATCTTCGAGTGGTCTTATGGCAAGGCAACGATAATCGAGACAGAAGAAGAGGCGGATGCCTTGGATTCCTGTGCGAAATTAGGGATTGTTTGTCAGACAACATTTTCCGGGGAGAAATTCAAGGATATTGTTGTACATTTGCTGGAAAAATCCCGGGATGTCCATATACAACGAACCATATGCACGGCAACGGATCAGCGGCAGCGGGCGGCCTTAGACCTCGCAGCCAAGGTCGATATGATGCTGGTGGTTGGCGGTAAGAATAGCGCCAATACTTCAAGGCTTTCCCAAATTTGTGCAGAAAAATGCTTAACTTACCATATCGAAACTGCAGATGAATTGCAGGATGAGTGGTTTGATAAAATTGAAAAAATTGGTATTACAGCGGGCGCATCCACGCCTGACTGGATTATCAAGGAGGTATATAAAAAGTGTCAGAACAGATGAATATGGAAGAACTCTTGGCAGAGGCCGAAAATGCAATGCCGAATATCGAAGAACGTACGGTTGTTACGGGCGAAGTTATTCAGGTTTCCCGCGATGAGGCTTATGTCGATATCGGATACAAGCAGGAAATTGCTATTCCGAAGCGCGAGCTGGCTTACCCGGCTCCGGAATCCGCTGAGGATGTAGTAAAAGTTGGCGACAAGATCGACGTTTACATCGTTTCCCTGGGTGGCGACAACGGCGGCATCCTTTCCAAGGTTAAGGCTGACCGCATGGTTGCCTGGAAGGAAATGGAAGCTGTTATGGAACGCGGCGAAACGGTTCAGGCTACCATCAACCAGGTAGTCAAGGGCGGTCTCGTAGCATCCGTAAACGGCCTGCGCGGCTTTATCCCGGCTTCCCAGATGGAACTGCACTTCGTGAAGGATCTGTCTGTATACGCTGGCCAGACGGTAGAATGCGAAATCATCGAAATCGATGTGCATAAGCAGCGTCTCGTTCTGTCCCGCCGCAAGCTCCTCGAAGCTGTTCGCGCTGAGAAGGAAGACGAAGTATTCTCCACGCTGCAGCCGGATACGATCGTTCGTGGTACGGTTAAGCGTATCGTGGACTACGGTGCATTCATCGATATCGGCGGCGTAGATGGTCTGGCTCATATCTCCGACCTGGCTTGGAACCGCGTGAAGCATCCGTCTGATGTTCTGGAAGTTGGCCAGGAACTGGATGTATACGTGAAGAGCATCGATCAGGAAGCTAAGCGCATCTCCCTGTCCGTAAAAGACACCATGCGTGATCCCTGGCTCGACAATGCTGAAAAGTACGCTGAAGGCGACATCATCGAAGGCAAGATCATCAAGCTGACGGACTTCGGTGCATTCATGGAAATCGAACCGGGCTTCGATGGCCTGATTCCGATGGGCGAGCTGGCTGAAAAGCGCATCGAACGTGCTGATGAAGCTGTTCATGTTGGCGATGAAGTCAAAGTTAAGGTTCTGCGCATCGACACGAAGCGTAAACGCATTTCGCTGTCCATCACGAAGGCTAACTAATTCGCCTTATTAGATAACAGAATACCTACAGGGGAGTGATGTTTTCCATCACTCCTTTGTTTTAGTGATTGATGGTATAGGACTGAATGAAAGAGATATAGATATATGAGTAAGGAATATGCTGGGATTATCTCCAGGGTAAACGAGGGGAGTCTGGCAGAAGAACTGGAGCTTGTGCCCGGCGATAAGATCGTCGCCATCAACGACCAGCCCCTGCGGGATATCATTGATCTGAGCTTTGCCATGGCCGATGAAGAGATTGACTTGACCATAGAGCATGCCGATGGCGAGCGCGAAATCATCTCCTTTGATAAGGACTTTGATGAAGAGTTAGGCGTGGAGTTTGAGTCGGCCGTGTTTGACGGTATCCGCAACTGCGCCAATAACTGCTATTTCTGCTTCGTCAATATGATTGCCCCCAATATGCGCGGCAGCCTGTCCATCAAAGATGATGACTACCGCCTGTCCTTCCTCTATGGCAATTTTGTGACCATGACCAATATGGGGCCGGCGGATTTCAAGCGCATTGAGCAGTTCCATCTGTCGCCTCTCTATGTGTCGGTGCAGTGCATGAACCCGGAACTGCGGGCCGAAATGCTGCGCTGTAAAGGTGCGGCCCGGATTGCTGAGCAGCTCGATAATCTGGAAAATGCCGGTGCCGACTATCATACGCAGATCGTGCTCTGTGCTGGGCTCAACGATGGGGAGGAGCTGGAACGTTCCATCCGCGAGATTGCGGCCCGCCGTCCCCATGCCCTGTCCATGGCTATCGTGCCCGTGGGCATCACCAAATACCGCACCGATCCGTTCCCCTTGAAACAGTTTGATAAGGAGGGGGCTGCTCAGGTTATCGATATGGTGGAGAAATGGCAGAAGAAGTTCCAGCAGGAAGAGGGACGCACGTTCCTCTATCTGGGGGATGAATTCTATTTCCTGGCCGGCCGAGAGGTGCCGCCAACGAATTTCTATGACGGCTTTCCGCAGCTCGATAATGGCATCGGCCTGACGCGCAGTTTTATCAATGACTGGGAATTGACCGGTCAAAATGCTGACCAGTCAAATGGTTACGATGAACCGTTCATTATTGATGTGGTGACCGGTACAGCTGTGGCGCCGGTGTTAGAGCAGCTGGCCAAATCTTTGACGGTCAAAAATCTGCAGGTACGCATCGTGCCGGTGGAGAACAGGCACTTCGGTTCGACTGTCAATGTGTCCGGACTGCTGACGGCTAAGGATATATTAGACACGCTGGCTGATATGCCCGATGCCGGAGCGCGTCAGGCATTGATTATTCCGGAACCGGCGCTCAGGGCCGGGGAGGATATCTTCCTGGACGATATGACTTTGCAGGAATTTGCGGCTCATTTCCCGGATATCCGTGTGGAGCCGGTGCAGGGGGGCGCGGACTACTATCGTGCGCTGACGGACTGGAGCCATTACCATAAGAACCGTCAAAGTGAGACTGCCTATACCTGGCAGAGCAATGCAGGCTATACGAAGCCTGTGGAGTAAAATAGAAAGAAGGTAAACAATGAGCAAACCTATCGTTGCCATCGTCGGACGTCCGAATGTGGGCAAGTCCACGCTGTTCAACCAGATTGGCAAGAAACGCGTTTCCATCGTTGACGATATGCCGGGCGTAACCCGGGACCGAATCTATCTGGATGCCGAATGGCTGAACCATGAGTTCACGATGATCGATACCGGCGGTATCGAATTCGATGAAAGCAACCATATCCTGAAATCCATGCGCAGCCAGGCGGAAATCGCCATGGAAGAGGCGGACGTTATCCTCTTTTTGGTGGACGGACGTGCTGGCCTGACCACCTCCGATGAGGAAGTCGCCAAAATCCTGCGCAATACCAAAAAGCCCGTTATCCTGGGCGTCAACAAGATTGACAGTCCCCAGCTGGAAATGAACATCTATGAGTTCTATAATCTGGGACTGGGCGATCCGATTCCTCTGTCTGCGACGAACGTCATGAACCTGGGCGACCTGCTGGATGCCATCGTGGCGGCTTTCCCCGAGGAAGTTCTCGAGGAAAAGGACGAGGATGAGATCAGCATCGCTGTAATCGGCCGTCCGAATGTGGGCAAGTCCTCGTTGGTCAACCAACTGCTGGGCGAAGAGCGCGTGATCGTCAGCGATGTGGCGGGCACCACCCGTGATGCCATCGATACGCATTTTGTCAAGGACGATATGAAGTTTATGCTGATCGACACAGCCGGTATGCGCCGACGCGGCAAGATTGACGAGCCTGTGGAGCGCTACAGTGTCATGCGTTCCCTGCGTGCTATCGATAGAGCTGATGTTGTCCTCATGGTTATCAATGCTTTTGAAGGCATCACCGAGCAGGACAAGAAGATTGCCGGTTATGCCCATGAATCTGGCAAGGGCGTGGTCATCGTGGTCAACAAATGGGATATTTTCCCGGACAAGGATGACAAGTCAACCCTGCGCTTCACCGAAGACCTGCGCGAGGAAATCGGCTTCCTGCAGTATGCGCCGGTGCTCTATGCTTCGGCCTTGACCGGTCAGCGTGTCGGCCGCGTGACGGAACTCGTGAAGTACGTAGCCGAACAGCAGTCCATGCGCATCAAGACCAGCGTCCTCAACGAGCTCATCCGCGATGCGGTTTCCATCAACCCGCCGCCGATGCACCGTGGCCGCCGCCTGAAGATCCTCTTCATGACGCAGGCTGACATCAAGCCGCCCAAGTTCATCATCTTCGTCAACGATCCGGAACTCATGCACTTCTCCTATCTGCGGTTTATCGAAAACCGCCTGCGGGAAATGTACGGCTTTGAAGGCACGCCAATCCGCCTGATTGTCCGTGCCCGTGATGAGGAGGAGGATTATTGATGGAAGATATGCTGATTGCAGGTATCCTTTCTTATATCCTCGGCTCCATTCCCAACGGCCTCTGGCTCGGTAAGGCCATCTGGCATACGGACCTGCGGGAGCATGGCAGTCATAATATCGGTGCAACCAATGCCTGGCGCACGCTGGGCAAGACCGCCGGTACCTGCATCTTCCTGCTGGATTTTGCCAAAGGCGCTTTGAGCGTTTATCTGGGCTCTTTGCTTGTGGGAACGCCGCTCTTTATGATTGTCTGCGGCATCCTGGCCATTGTGGGGCATTCCTGCTCCCTGTTCCTGAAGTTCAAGGGGGGCAAGGGCGTAGCCACGGGGCTCGGCGTCATGGTGATGCTGATGCCCCTGCCGGCACTGATCGTGTTCCTGCTTTGGCTGGCTATTGTCAAGGTAACCGGTTATGTATCCTTGGGTTCCATTGTGGCTGCCGCCTGTGTACCGGTATTGGCCTGGCTGCAGGGGTATTCCTTGGAATTCATCTTGTTTGGTGTTCTGGCGGCAGTGTTTATCATTGTCCGTCACCATAGCAACATTGGCCGTCTGATGAATGGCACAGAAAGCAAAATCCAAGCGGCAAAACGCTGACGAGTGGACAAAAGTAAAAAATACAGTGACAATGTATACAAAGTATGTTATACTATCTTTTGTCAGTAGAAAATTATCCATTGGAGGCGTAATACATGAACGAACAGAAAAGCGGTTTTTTCCTCGTCCGTGAAGAGATCCTTCCGGAGGCTATTAAGAAAACCATCAAAGTAAAAGAAATGCTTAAACGCGGCGATGCTCGTACCATCAATGAAGCAGTGGAGAAAATGGAACTGTCCCGCAGTGCCTATTACAAGTACAAGGATTATGTTTTCCCCTTCTATGAAGCCAGCCAGAACAAGATTGTCACGCTGACGTTCCTGCTTGAACACAAGAAGGGCGTTCTTTCCAGCGTACTCAACACGATTTCCCAGGATTCCGGCAGCGTCATGACCATCAATCAGGGCATTCCCCTGCAGGGCGTGGCTAACGCTACCGTATCCATTGAGACCATGAACCTCAGCGTAGATCTCGAAGCTCTGCTTGACAAGCTGCGCATGGTAGATGGTGTCAAACGTTTGGAAGTTCTTGGTCAGGCTTAATTGAATAGAAGAAGGGGTGTACCGTATGCAGAAAGTGATTAAGATTGGTGTGCTCGGAGCCGGAACCGTAGGTTCTGGAGTGGTTAAGGTGCTGGAGATGAACCGGCCGCAGATTACCGAGCGCGTGGGAGCAAGACTAGAGGTTAAGCAGGTCTTAGTGCGGGACTGCAGTAAGGTGCGCCCTTTTTTAGAAGGCATCAAGGTAACGGATAAGATTGAGGATATCCTGCAGGATGAGGAAATCCAGATTGTCGTAGAACTCATGGGCGGGCTCAAGCCGGCCAAGGAATATATGTTGCGCGCAATGGACGCGGGCAAGAGTGTCGTAACGGCCAATAAGGACGTCGTGGCCCAGTTCGGCAAAGAAATGTTTGCCAAGGCCGAGGAAAAGAATGTGGACTTCCTCTTTGAAGCCAGCGTCGGCGGTGGCATTCCTATCATCACGCCGCTCAAGCAGTGCCTGACCGCCAACAAAGTCACGGAAATCATGGGCATTGTCAACGGTACGACCAACTATATGCTGACCAAGATGACGGAATGCGGCAGCGATTATGACAGCGTGCTCAAGGAAGCACAGGAAAAGGGTTATGCCGAAGCCAATCCGTCGGCTGATGTGGATGGCCTCGATGCGGCACGCAAGGCTGCAATCCTGGCGTCCTTGGCCTTCAATACTCGCGTGGAACTCAAAGACGTGTCCGTGGAGGGTATCACGAAGATCACTCCGGATGATATCGAATATGCGAAAAATCTGGGCTATGTGATTAAACTGCTGGCTGTGGGCAAGGATAATAAGGACTATGGTGTGGATGTACGGGTGCACCCGGTCTTCCTGCCGAAAGATCATCCGCTGGCCTCGGTCAACGGCGTGTTCAATGCCATCTTCGTGCGTGGCAATGCCATCGGCGATGCCATGTTCTATGGTCAGGGCGCAGGTTCCCTGCCGACGGCTTCGGCAGTCGTGGCCGATATCATCGATGTATCGCGTGATATCCTGCACGAGAACTTTGGCCGGGTACGCTGCACCTGCTATGAGGATAAGCCCATCTGCCCCATCGAGAAAACGAAGTCTTCCTATTACGTGCGCCTGCTCGTGGACGATAAGCCCGGCGTACTGGGCTATGTGGCCACGGCTTTTGGCAATGCTGGCGTAAGCCTGGAGTCGGTTATTCAGACGCACCGCAACATCGTGGACCATGCAGAAATCGTCGCCATTTCCCATCGTGTGGAACATGCGCAGATTGAAGCGGCGCTGGCAGCCTTGAAGGCTCTGCCGGTGGTGGATGAGATTCGCAGTGTCATTCGCGTTGAACAGGAACGGGGGTAAGTCATTGGATAGTCGCAGCATCTGGGTGAGAGTCCCGGGAACAAGTGCCAACTGCGGTCCGGGCTTTGATTCTATCGGCCTGGCCTGCACGGTCTACAATGACTTGCAGTTGAGATTGACGGAAGAACCGGGCTGCAAGATTACCATCAGTGGTGCCGGTGCCGAAAATATTCCCTGTGACGAGCGTAATATTGTCTGGCAGTCGGTGCAGTATATCTTGAAGAAAGCCCATATGGAGGATACCTATAAGGGGGCGGTCATCCATATGGAAAACAATGTGCCCCTGTCCCGTGGCCTGGGCAGCAGTGCCACGGCTATCGTGGCAGGCCTTAAGGGCGCAAATGCGCTTTTGAATAACCGCTTTACCCGCAAGGAACTGCTGCAGTTCGCTACGGCCATTGAAGGCCATCCGGACAATGTAGCGCCGGCCATCTATGGCGGCTTCACCGTCAGCACCACGACGCGCGGGGATGTGGAATGTTTTACCTTGATTCCCAAGATGCGGCTCAAGCTTGTGGTCGCCGTGCCGGATTTCCCGCTGTCCACGAAAAAGGCCCGGGAAGTCTTGCCCAAGGAAGTATCCATGAAGGATGCCATCAACAATATCGGCCGGGCAGCAATGATGACGGCGGCACTTTGCAAGGGGAATGAGAAATTCCTGCGCAATGTGTTTGAAGATGCCCTGCATCAACCTTATCGTGCATCCCTGATTCCGGGCATGTATGAGGTATTTGACGCAGCAAAGAAAGCCGGCGCCTTGGGCGCCAGCCTCAGCGGTGCCGGTCCGTGCCTCATAGCCTATTGCCTCCAGCGCCGCCATGTGGAAGAAGCGGTGGGGCAGGCCATGAAGGAAACATTTGCCCAGCATGGCGTCAAGGCGGATATCCTGATCATGGATCTCGATACCCGCGGGGCACATATTATTAATGATAGATAGGATTATGAAAGAAATAGAATTTGTAACTACAGTCCGCGCCGCAGGCGCCCGCGTGTTTATCGTGGGCGGCTGGGTGCGGGATTTTTTGCGTCAGGTGCCTGCGCATGACAAGGACTATATGGTGGCAGGGATTGACGAGGAAACTTTCCAACACTGTTTTCCCCATGCGCCGCGGGTGGGCAAGGCCTTTCCCGTGTATCTGGTCGATATTGACGGCCAGCATGCGGAGGTGGCTTTTGCCCGCAAGGAGGAAAAGCAGGGCGAGGGCTACCGGGGCTTTGTCGTGGAATATGGCCGGGAGGTAACGCTCGAAGAGGATCTGTACCGCCGGGATACCACCATCAACAGTTTGGCCATGGAACTGCCGGGCGGGGAAATCTTTGACCTGTATGGCGGTAAAAAAGATATCGAGCAGGGCATTATCCGGCCCGTGTCCCATCACTTTGCCGAAGATCCTGTGCGGGCACTAAGGGCGGCGCGGCAGGCGGCAGAATTTGGCTTTAGCTTATCGGCGGAAGCCAGGGCGGCCATGACGGCCTGCCGGGAGGAACTGGCCAAGGAACCAACGGAGCGGCTGTTGCAGGAACTCAAGCGGGCCTTGCTGACGGAGAAGCCATCGGTCTTTTTCCGTGCCCTGCAGGAGACGAATCTCCTGCAAGTGACGTTCCCGGAGCTGGCAGCACTTATCGGCAAGACGCAGCCAGCGGCCTTCCATCCCGAAGGTGATGCTTTCGAGCATACTATGCTGGTGGTGGACACGGTGGCGGCAGAAACGGATGATTTGCTGGCCCGGTTTGCTGGTCTTGTCCATGATCTGGGTAAAGGGCTCACACCTGCGGAAATGCTGCCGCATCATTATGGACATGAGGTGCGGGGCGTAGATGTGCTGCATAGCTGGAACCGGCGCATGACGCTGCCAAAGCGCTGGGTGCAGGCGGGGAAGTTTGTCATCCGCGAGCATATGCGGGCGGCAAGGCTTACGAAGCCCGGCAAGATTGTGGAACTATTACTCAAAGTGGCAGCAGTTCCTTTATCCGTAGAGGGATTTCAGGCAATCATCCGGGCTGATCATCATAGTCTGCCGGACTATTTGGAGGAAGCGCCGGCTATTATCACCGCGCTTTTGCAGGTGGATGGCTGTCAGGCGCCGAAAACACTGAAAGGTCCGGAAATCGGCAGCTGGGTACGGAATCAGCAGATAAAGGTTTTCCGTAACTATAGATATAAGGAGATTTAAACTGTTATGACCTGGTGGCGTCAGAAACGAACTTATATATTGATCATTGCCCTGACTCTTTGTGTTATCGGCGGAGCTATGGGGGGCATCCTGTTTTATCAGGCGCAGAAATCGCATCAGGTGGGGACGGATAATAAGCTGCTGGCCACCACCGAACACACGCCGGTGTCCTATTCGCCGATACTTGAATGGGAAAAGGATACCGATGCCGTTTTCTACGAGGTAGAGTTCTTTGCCTCGGTGCCGTTCTTTTTGGATGCCAACAGCGAATCGACTTCGGCCATCTACCGCACGCGGCGGGTGTATCAGAACCGTTACAATCCGCCCCTGCAGGAGTTTGCAGCTGATTACTTAGGCAAGCGCCCACTCTATTGGCGGGTGCGTTCCATGGATTTTGATGGCAATCCCATGACACCGTTCAGCAAGCCGGCGGCGTTATGGACAAGTCCCGATATCCCACCGATGAATGCGCCGGAAATCGTAACAGATTATTCGGGCGAGCGAGGCACAGCTCTTTTGTATCCGGTCTATCATTGGGTACAGCAGTACAATGCCAAGAGTTATGAAGTAGCGCTCTATCACGAGAATCCCGAGGTCAATACCAAGGTGCAGCCGTTTGCGACATTGTTTGTGGACATGTCGGAAATCTATGATCCGGAACCGCGGCCGTTGGTCAATGGCTTTTATTGGCGGGTGCTGTCCTTTGATAAGGATGGCAATACCATAGGCAATTGGTCAAAGGTGCAGTATTATAAGGTTTCTCCGCGCGATAATTGGGAAGTAGGGGTGCTCGGCGACAGCATCAGCCACGGTGGCGGCCGCTTTTCTTTCGGGCCGGCGGATTTCGAGTTCAGCTATTTGAAGTATCTGGATTTTTCCACCGTGAATTTATCGCAGAGCGGTGATACGGCGCAGATGACGCGGGACCGCTTTGACAAGGATGTCCTGCCGTTCCATCCGCATTATCTGCTGATCATGACGGGGAGCAACAGCCTGCGGGCCGGCGAGAATCCGCAAGTGGTCATTGACTGTTTGAAGACTATTCAGCGCAAATGCTTGGAGAATAATATCGCCCCGATATTCCTGACCTTACCACCGGTGAATCCCGACAATATCCAGCATATCTTCAAGGAGCCGACAGCGCCGGATTATCAGGAACGCTTTGCGGTGGTCAATGCCTATATCCGCAGCCAGGTCTATATCGATACCGCTGCGGCCTTTGACTGCCCGGACGGCCTGCTGCCCACGAAATATGCCCTCGACGGCCTGCATCCCGATGTAATCGGCAAGAAGCTGATGGGTGAGAGAATCAACAGCGAATGGCCCAAGGCCAAGGCCAAGGCCGACAAACTGCTGATAAACTATCAGACCGAAGAATAAAAGCCTTCCCCTAGAGGGGAAGGTGCTCCGTAAGGGGCGGATGAGATGGAGTAAAGGGAGGTGCTTTATGTTGTCATGGTTTCGTACTCACTGGCAAAGGGCCCTGCTTATATCCATAGCGGCAATTTTCCTCGCCATCTTCCTCGTTCTCGAAGTTTTCAGCCGTGGCGCTGCGGCCATTTTCAATCAGGCGATGACGGAGCAGGATATGCTCAAGGGAACCATCACTGCCGAAAAGATCGTGGCTCATATCACTGGTGATGTGAATTTCACCAATCTGGAATGGCGTGATCCGGAGGGGAGATTGATCCTGCGGGTACCCGAGGGGCATTTCCATGCGCGCCCCTGGGACGTGGTGACGGGACATCTCAAATCCACGACCATTCAGGAACTAACCTTGAAAGATGCGGAGGTATCCGTGCATCTGGCTGACGATATGACCGTGGACTTCGTGCGTGGCTCCCGGGATATGAAGGAGGTCAAGGAGGAGGAAGAGGACTGGCAGAAGAAAGTCAGCCTAGTGGGCAAAAGTGAGGAAGAGCGCAGGAGAATCGGTGAATTCCGCAGGAAAAAGCGGGCCGAGAAGATGGCTAAGCAATGGAAGAACTTTGACCGGGCTGGCAGGAAGATCCGCATGGAACTGAAGTTCGAGAACTGCCGGCTGGAAGTATTCCACAAGGCGCGGCATTATCTTTTGTCCCGGGTGAACCTGTCCGCTGATATCAATACGGATAAAATCATGACGATTGATGCCAGAACGGGCAGTTTCGGCGGGACTATGATCGGCAGCAATGTGAATCTGAAGGGCAAGGTCGATTTTGCCAGCGCTGAAGTTCCCGTGGGGGATCTGCAGCTGAGTTTCGTGGATGTTGATCCGTCATCGCTGGATCTGGGTATCAACATCCATGACAAGATGACCATGGACAGCCATTTGACCGGGCCACTTAATGACATCAGCGGCGAAGGCGAGCTGAAGATGGCGGAATTGCATATTCCAGGCCTGTACTTCAAGGATGTACAGGGAAAAATCTATTATGACGGGGCGAAACTGAAATTTGATGATGTGACGGCCAGCGTTTATGGCGGTCAGCTGGAAGCGGATGGAGTCTATGATCTGGACACCCGCTATTATAATATCCATGGCAGGGGCAAGGGCCTGCAGGCAGCGCAGGCTTTGCCCCAAGGGCACCTTTATTGCGATGTAGATGTGGAGATGGATCTGGCTTCCAAGGGCACGAGCCGGGAAACGGCAGCTTCCGGCAGTTTTATCTCCGGACCGGGACGTTATCGGATCATGCCGTTCAAGCGTATCAGCGGTAAATTCAATCAGGCCTATCATGATTTGCAGTTCTATGATGTGGCCATAGAATTTGCCGGTTTCACCGTGGGCACGGATGCTTTGCAGATCAAAGACAAAAAATTAACCTTGGCGCCCATCAGCTTGCTGGATGCCAGTGGCAATAATATCACCACTATTGATGTGGGCAGAAAATAAAAAAAGAGGCCGCAGCCTCTTTTTTTATTTGTCACTATGGTGTTACCACGTCTTACCAGCCATAAACCAGATGCGCTGTTTGCTATGAGCATCTTTACTGGGATTATCCGGCAGGCCGATGCGTCTGGCGTAGTCCAGACGGGCAAAGTATCGGCTTGGGTGCTGCCAGGTCAAGCCAACGCCCCAGCCCTGCAGGGTTTCCCCACCCCGCTGGCTGTCTTTGGAAAGACGTACATGGCCCAAATCGTAATAGGTGCGCAGCATGACACCCCTAAGCGGCGTACGGTAATGCAGTTCCACCGTGCTCAGATAGCCTTCATCGCCGGCAGCTTCGCCGGAAGGATAAGCCCGGACACCTCTGGCGCCGCCCAGATAAATCTGTTCGGAACTGTCAAGGTTTTTGCTGGCCTTCTGTCCCTGGAATTTCACCAACAGGTCGCAGCTATGGCCGAGCTTTTGGAGGGCGGCCAGATCCAGCACGCCCTTGGTGAAGTGCCCAAGCGTGCCGGCTGCTTTGCCCATACGATGTCCCCAGTCAGAATCAGCGGATACATTGCCGGTATAGACGGTGAGCTGCTTATGGATGGCTAAGCCTTTGCCGTTGCGGACAACGCCGTCGAGGCCGATATGGAAAGCATGGCTGTGCTTGTCAACCCGGATTCCGACTGTTCGCATTTCGTCTGTGATATCCCGATAGTCAAAGCCGTAGTTCACAGCCAGACTGCTGCGAGCGGCACGCCAGATTGGGGTGGTGCCGAATAGGCTCGTGGTGTTCGCGATGCCGCGGGCGCCAAAATCGGCCAGATTGCTGCCCAGTTCGTAATCCATGCGGCTGTGGCGGATGCCGATATTGGTACCGCTGTGTCCGGTCATCATATCCCAGCCTACGTTGTAGTTATGCAGGTGGTTGTTGGAGATAAGGCCGCCTACGGTCAGCCGCCCGCTCGTATCGCCCAGTCCCATGAAGCCTGCCTGTACACCATAACGGTAGCGGCCGGAGGAGCGGGAGCCGTAGTTGTCGGAATAGAGCGTGACGGTTTGCCGTCTGCCGGGGCGCATATGCACAATCAAATTACTGGTGCCTTCCTGGCTGCCAGGTTCCAAGGTGCCGCGGGCATTCACACCGTACATTTCATTGACGTTGAAGAGGCGGGTTTCCAACGAGCGTTCTTCGATGACGTCGCCGGGTTTCAGCCCCGCAATCAGGCCTTTGGCGCGATGTTCGGCACCCTTGGATGCTTCGTTGTCAATCTTGATCTGACCGTAACGTCCCAGAGCCATGCGTACGCGCAACACCCCGCCTTTGGCCTTTTGTTCCGGGACATAGGCGTATGCGGCCGGATAGCCGTGATGGCGGGCATAGAACGCCAGTTCGGACAGGACATTTTCCAAATCCCTGACGTTGATTTCATGTCCCACGGCCTTATTGGCAATGGCAGTAAGCTTCTTGTCGGAAAAATGGGTTTCCGGCTGTTCCACGATGATTTTTTTGAGGGTGAAACGCAGTTCCTTTTTCTTGTTGTTCTGAGTGCCGGGTAATTGATTTTCAATCCGGGGCGCGGGTTTGGGTGCCTGGTTCAGGTCACTGCCCGGCTGTGGAACAGCCGGGGCTGCCTGAACGAGAGCGCCTGTACTGCATGCTAAAAGTGAAATTGCGATAACGGATTTCTTCATTTATTTGGCCGCCTTTCCTGATTCGTCTCCATCGCTGAAGTCACCTACATTGATGGTTTCTGTTTCTACTTCGCCGGATTTTTGGGAGGAAATATCTACGCCGTCGTTACCATCTTCATGCAATGCCTTGGCCAAAGCCTCTTCATCAACTTTGATGGCCTGTTTGTCGTTGGTCGTGTCAATGGCGGTATTGCCAGCACCGTCTTTGAGCTGGTTATTGCCATCGGGATCGTCGCCATCAGTGCCGGAAGTATCGGTGGTATGGATATCACCGGTGATGTTGTTGTAGTTGTCGATAGCCTTGTTGGTGTCTTCCTGAGGATCGATGTTAGGATCAGGAGAATTAACATCGGTTATAGTGCTGGTCTTGTTTTCCACAGGTGTGATTATATAGTTATCGGTGGTAACGGTCTTTCCGTCGGCGGTCGTTATGACACCCGTATTGGTGATTTTCACGATCTTGTTGCCGATGCCAACCTCCGGTTTGTCATATTCAACTTCCACGCCGTCGATCTTTTCGCCATTGACCAGGCCGGTGGCCGTGTAGTAAGGCTTTTTTCCTTCTACAGTGGTCGTGCCATCGTATCTCTTGGCGACCTGTTTCGCGGTCAAAGTCAGTTCAGCCTGTTTTATTTCACTGTAATTATTAGGCTTGTATGTGATGTTGTAGTTTTGGGTGGTGTCTTCGCCCTGTTTGTTGAGAATAGTAGCATATTTGGTGAAATCAACGGTTCTATATTCACCCTTGGACTTGTCATTGACATTGGCATTATCGTAAGCAACCGTGGGGTCAACACTGATGTATTCGTCATTGACAAGGGCAGTATGAGTATAGGTATTGTCACCGATAACGTCCTTTGTGCCGTCGTAGGTCTTGGAGGCCTCGTTAGCGGTAAAGGTCAGGTTGGCCTGTTTTATTTCACTTTGCTCATTAGGCTTGTATGTGATGT
>NZ_FNJQ01000042.1 GCF_900104055.1 Pseudoselenomonas ruminantium | reverse complement strand
AATCAGCACGAACCGTTGCTCCCGTAACAAGCACATCGATGTAATTGCGGCTTACAGCCGAGACTTAGCCATTTGACACAGATATACCTTTGGGTGGAGGCGGGGATGCTTATTCGCCGACGGAACGACTGCCTGAACGAAGTGAAGGCTGGCCCGCAAACCGTTGTTGCTGGAATTTGAGCTGAATATACGCGCCGCCGGCCTGCCCGGCGCAGGTAACTAAAATAGTACGCACTACTGCTGGCGGGTCATTTAGTGAAGTGGCGAAGAAGTATCCCCACCTCCGCCCCACAAATCTGTAACCAATTGCGTTCAAGCACGCAACTACAAACTACAATTTACTTATGTATAAATTTAGAGGACTTTTTACAGCTTCTTTATGCTTGAGGAGGAAGAAATGTTAATGGATAAGATTCTCTGGCTGGCCCTTAATGCAAAATATTCGCATACCTCGCTTTCTATCCGTTATCTGCGCGAGGCGGTGCCCGGTTCGGAAATCATGGAACAGACCATCAATCATCAATTGCTGGCCATGCTGGGGGAAATTTATGCTGCCCAGCCAAGGGTGCTCGGGATTTCCTGCTATATCTGGAATATCGAGCAGGTCAAGAGCTTATTGAAGCTGCTGCCTGTGGCTTTGCCGGATACCATCATCATCTGTGGCGGGCCGGAGGTTTCCTATGGCGTGGCCGAATTCATGACGGAATTTCCCATGGTGGACTATGTCTGCCGGGGGGAAGGGGAGGAGGCTTTGCCGAAGCTGGTAAAGCAGCTGCAGATGGCCGGTTTTGAACAGTCAAAAGTCAACGGTCAGCTTGACCGGTCAACTATCCCTGGCATTGCCTGGCGCAGTCTGACCGGTCAAATCCGCGAAGGGCAGGATGTGACGGTAGCAGATTTTGCAGGCGAGGTGCCTTTTGCCTACCGGGCAGAGGAAATGGCGGATATCAAGGAGAAGATTCTCTATTACGAGACCAGCCGCGGCTGTCCGTTTTCCTGTGCCTATTGCCTTTCCTGTGCCACGGCGGGCGTGCGCTTTTTGCCCTTGGAGCGGGTGTTTAAGGAACTGGATTTCTTTATTGCCCATGATGTGCGGCAGGTGAAATTTGTTGACCGTACATTTAATGCCAAAAAATCGCACTTTCTGCCCATCTTGCAGTATCTACTGAAATTGCCTGCTGACTGCCGCACTAACTTCCATTTTGAAGTGGCGATTGATTATCTGGATGAAGAAGTCATGCAGGTGCTCGCGCAGCTGCCCAAGGGGCGTGTTCAGCTCGAAATCGGCATTCAGTCCACCAATCCTGCGACACTGAAGGCGGTTTCCCGCGTAAATCATTGGCAGGATATTGCTGACCATATCCAAAAGATTATGGGCTTCCATAATATGCACCTGCATGTGGATTTGATTATCGGCCTGCCGGGCGAGGGCATGGAATCCTTCCACAAGTCCTTCAATGATGTTTATGCTTTGCAGACGGATATGCTGCAGCTGGGCTTTTTGAAGTTCCTTAAAGGTGCGACGATGATGCAGCTGATTGACGCCTACCATTATCAGTATATGCCCATGGCACCTTATGAGGTATTGCAAAATGATGTTTTAGGCTATGGGCAAATCCGTTGGTTCCACAGTTTTGAGCAGGTCTTTGAACTCTATTACAATGCGGGGCGCTGCCGTAAGACGGCAAACTATCTGATTCAGGAATGTGAACAGGGGGATGCCTTTGCCTTTTGGCAGAAGTTTACCGACTGGTGGGAGGCGCAGGGCTTCCACAAAATCGGCCATAACACCAAGAATCTCTACGGTTATCTGCGGGATTTTGCTTTAACTGCTTATGACCTGTCAGAAGAATTGCTGGACAACTTACTGCGCTATGATGCCCTGCTGTCCGACGGCGGCAAAATCCGCCCTGAGAACCTCAATTGGAACCGTCTGCAGTATCAGGACATCACCGCCGATTTCTGGAAGGGTGCCCCGAGCCGCGTGCGGGTCTACGTGCCGGATTACGAGTTCACCAACTGGCGGGATGTGAATAAGAAATACCATATTGAGGTATTTGACTATAATATGATGTTGACCGGTCAAAAATTGACATGTCAACAGACGGCGTTGCTGTTTGACTATACCGCCGATGAGCCGAGTTGCCAGGTGATTGAGCTGGGGCTGGCCATGGGGAGCGAAGGTTCATGATTAAGAAAACATAGCTGTTAGTGGTTGAGAGTTATGGAAAAATTTGCTATAATGAGCTGCAGTGTTCTTTTTGCTATAGGTGAAAATGATGTTGTACAGTAAAGCCTTTCTATAATTATTTGAATGGCAGATATACATGGTAAAAGTATGCGTCCTGTCATTATGATAGGACGTTTTTGTTTAGGAGTATTTTTATGGAAAGTCGGATATTTGATAAAAAGAATATCATTCTTTTACATGTAAACGAGAATGATTTAAATTCTTTTTTAGTTGATATGGATATTGGGGATGATGGGGAGCCTTATTACCCGATCGATGAATTGGCTAGTTGTATTATTAACACAATTCCTGAATATGTATTTGCACAATATGAAAATCCGGAAATACCTCAAACAGATATTGTTGAAAAATTGCGGGAAGCTGCTCATAGTATCTATAAAATCAGGAATTTTGATGTTATGAGAAGATGGTATTTAGAACAGGATGAAACTGCAAAAACAGAAATTGAAAATATGTCTGAAAACAAACGAGGTGAATTTGGTGAATTATTACTCCACTTAATTTTAAGAGACTTCAAAGGTACAATACCACTTATATCAAAAGTGTATTTTAAGGATTCTGCAGGAGTTCCAGCCCATGGTTTTGATACGGTTCATATTTCTCCTAATGAGAAAATTTTATGGCTCGGAGAAAGTAAATTATATGATGATGGTAAAAGAGGAGTGCAAAATCTACTGAAGGATTTGATAGAGCATTTTAATAGAGATTTTCTCAACGAACAATTTGCTATAATTAAGAAGAACCTTGAAAATAACAGCATTCCTCAACGAGACGAATGGATAAAAATATTAAATAATTGTTCGAAATTGCAAGAAAAAATTAGTATGATTAATATACCAATGTTGTGTACATATTCTCATGACATATATGAAGTTTTTTCTGACTTAACGAAGGAAGAAGCTATCACATATCATGAAACTAATATAAGAGAATTAAAACAATATTTTGATGAAAAAAATAAACATCCTTTAAAGAAATATCTTAACGTTATTTTGCTTCTCTTTCCTGTTAAAAATAAACGGGATCTAGTTATAAAGCTACATGAAAAACTTTGGCACATGCAATTAATTTGAGGGGTAATATGAGTATCATTACACAAATCGATTCAGGAAATCTTTCCTATGATGATTTCTTTGAGATAGCAATGCATTGTTCTAAACTATTGTCTACGGCAAATAGTGAGGATGAAATGACGGTGCGTACAATAGCGATACATGTTTTAAATAATTGGGGGAAAATGCCTCATGAACTATATCCTGTTTGGACAGATATAATAGAATCAGTTGGGTTTTATCCATATATTTGGAAAAATAGTGAAACCATGAATATATGGTCTTTATCAGATAAAGTGCGACAAAAAACATTTTTATCTGATTATTTGTCGTCTACGTATCTGCATAAAGAGCAAAAGAAACTTTCTAAGTATCTGTTGTCTGGTAAAAATGTAATTGCAAGTGCACCTACAAGTTTTGGGAAAAGTATTCTAATTGAAGAATTAGTTGCTTCTAATAAGTATAGAAATATTGTTATAATTCAACCGACACTAGCTTTACTTGATGAAACTCGTATAAAATTAAAGAAATACAATAAGAATTATAAAATTATTGTACGTACCTCTCAACTTCCAGTTATAGGAAAAGGAAATCTTTTTCTCCTAACAGCAGAACGTGTTATGGAATATGATCATTTGCCACCAATTGATTTGTTGGTAATTGATGAATTTTATAAATTAAGTCTTAAAAGAATAGATGAACGAGCAGATATACTTAATAATGCTTTCTTGAAAATAGTAGGTAAATTCAAGTCGAAGTTTTATCTTTTGGGACCTAATATTGATGGTATTACCCCTGGATTCGCTGAGAAATATAATGCTGAATTTTATAAATCAGATTTTTCTCTTGTGGATTGTAATGTTATAGATTTAAGTGGAAAATTTGATTTTAGCCTATCAGAACGCAGCTTAGATAAACAAAAGTTGCTTGTTCTTTATAAATTGTTAGATAAGCTTAAAAATGAGCAAACACTTATTTATTGTTCTACGCCTGCACGAGCACGTCGCTTTGCTAAAGGATATTTTGAGCATCTGTGTGAACAAGGTAAAGAACCTAATATAAAACTACCACTTATTGAATGGATAAATAGAAATGTTAATCCTAATTGGAGTTTATCCAAGGAACTAGCTTATGGATTAGCAATTCACGATGGTTCTCTACAAAAGCATATTGGGGCATCTATTATCAAATACTTTAATGATGGTCTTTTGTGGTGCATTTTTTGTACGTCGACGATTATTGAAGGCGTTAACACTAGTGCTAAGAATGTTGTGCTTTTTGATGGGAAAAAAGGTGGTAAGGATATTGATTTTTTCGATTATAGTAATATCAAAGGGCGTTCTGGGAGGATGATGGAGCATTATGTAGGAACTATTTATAACTTTGTTCGTGCTCCTAAAAAAGAATCTATAGTTATTGATATACCTTTTTATGAACAAAACAGAAAAGTACTAAGTAATGAGATTTTAATTAATATAAAAAAGTCAGACGTACAACCGCAGGTGGTTGATAGATATAATAAGTTGTATGAAATTGAACCAGAACTTATGAAAATAATAAAGAAGAATGGTACAAGTGTTGATGGGCAAATGAATATCTACAATGCATTGCAATCAGATATAAATACTTCAAAATACCATAATATTGCTTGGACACAAATGCCAAAACGGGAAGCAATCATTTACATACTAAAATTAGCCGAAAATAATATTTTGAATTTTAAAAGTAAACATGCGGTTTTATCATATAAACAACTTGCATTGTACATTGAAATGTATATAAAAAGTAGAAATATTATGTCGATAGTCAAAAATATCTATTCATATAGACTAAAAAAAATAAAAAGATTGACACAAGAGCAGAAGTATAATCAATTAGATTGTGCTATTGAAGAAGGATTCCATATTTATCGTCATTGGTTTCACTTTACAGTGCCTAAGGCATTTAGGGTAATTGATAGTTTGCAACGGTATGTTTGTGAGCAAAATGGAAAAAAAGCAGGATCATATAGTTATTTTGTTCAGCAACTTGAAAATGATTTTATCCGTGAGAACTTATCAATACTGATAGAATATGGAATACCAAGTGATACAGTTAAGCGAATTGCTGATCGAATTCCTCTTGAACTTGATGAAGATGGTGTCGTCGAATTCATCAAACATAATAAAAGTACTGTATATAATGCTTTGCTACAATATGAAATAGACCGCTTAAATCAGGCGTTGTAATTTGGCGTTTGTATATATAGATAGAAGATGTAAGAGGGATTTGACATAAAAATAAAGATGGGGAAAGTCAGCTTAAGGGAAACAAATTATGCAACTTTAGGCGGAAAGATAAGGGCGGCTGTTTAACGCACATCGATATCAAGTGGGGGTGATAGACAAAGTGGGCGAGAATCCTACCCTATTTATTATCAAGATTAAAAGGGGCTGTTATATGGAGGTCTGCTTATAATTGTCAAAAATACAATTTAGGTGTAAGATAGTATACAAGAAAGTATATAAGATAATATATAAGATAAAGGAGGGAAGTTGGCATGGAAAATCGTCCTCCATATACGATAAACAATGAGATGCTCGGTCTGGTGGCAACAATATCGACTAAGCTGGGACGTATCATGCATTATCAGGATATGTCTGCTTATCCTCGCTTGCGCAGGAATAATCGCATTGAATCCATACATTCATCGTTGGCCATAGAGGCAAATTCCTTGACGCTGGGCAATGTGCGGGATGTTATTGCAGGAAAAGCTGTGGCAGGACCCGAGCGTGAGATACGCGAAGTCAAGAATGCCTATGCCGCTTATGCTGAATTAGCTGACCTCAATCCCTACCGTTTAGAAGAGTTATTGCGCTTACATGGGATTATGACAGCAGGATTGGTACGGGAGTCTGGTAAATTGCGCAGTGGCGAGGAAGGTGTGTTTGCCAACGGCAAATGCATTTTTATGGCACCACCGGCAAGATTAGTGCTGGGACAAATGGAAGATTTATTTACGTGGTTGCGGGAAGAGTGCAATCGTATCCAGCCACTGCTGTTATCCTCAATATTTCATTATGAGTTTGTCTTTATCCATCCCTTTGCTGATGGCAATGGGCGCATGGCAAGGTTGTGGCAGACGGCGTTGCTGGCTCAGTGGCAGCCTATCTTTGCTTACTTGCCCATCGAGAATCAGATATACAAATATCAAAGCGAGTATTATGCGGCTATAAGCTCATCCTATCGGGCTGGGGAGTCCACGCCTTTTATCATCTTTATGTTGCACATGATAGATGCGGTGTTGGATGAGCTGTTGGAAAAAGATGTTTTGGGCGAAGACAATGAATGTGTCAAAAAACTGCTGGCAGTCATGAAATATGATATTTCCTACAAGGCTAAGGAACTGCAGGAAATATTGGGCTTGAAGGCCACAGCTGGCTTGAAGCGCAACTATATCGAGCCAGCTATGAGGCAGGGATTGATTGCCATGACCATACCGGATAAGCCTACCAGCCGTAATCAGAGGTATTATAGGATTAAGTAGGTAATATTGGAAAAGCTTTTTCCGAAACGGTGTCTCGGAAATTATTATTACATATTAATAGCCCTGCATTAGGAGGTGCGAAATTGAGCTACACACCAATGATTATTTCAGAGGAGACTATCAAAAACAAAATATACATCATACGTGGACAGCGGGTTATGCTTGATATGGAACTGGCTGAAATATACGGCTACACTACGAAAGCATTTAACCAACAGGTCAAAAATAACATTCATAAATTTGATGATGATTTCCGTTTTCAGCTAACCAAAGATGAGTGGGCGAACTTGAGGTCAAAAAAATTGACCTCAAGTTGGGGAGGCACCAGATACCTGCCCTATGCTTTTACAGAGCAGGGAATCTATATGCTTATGACCGTACTAAAGGGCGATTTGGCCACTAAGCAAAGCAAGTCGCTTATACGCCTGTTCAAAAAGATGAAGGATTATCTTGTGACAAGTTCTGGACAGTTGGGACAACAAGAAATTCTGAGCCTGGCAATGCAGACACAGAAAAATACAGACAGCATTCAAGCATTACAGGAGCAGATGAAGCAATTTGCCACCAAGGATGACCTGGCAGTGTTCATGGAAAACTTCATGGAATATGCCACCGAGCGTGAGTATTTATTTCTTGCGGGACAAGTTGTAGAGGCAAGTGTGGCTTACGCTGAAATTTATGCCAAGGCGCAAAAAAGTATTTACATAGTGGATAATTACATAGGCTTAAAAACTCTCCTGCTCTTGAAAAATGTGTCGCCTGCGGTAGAGGTTGTTATTTTTAGTGATAATCTTGGCAGAGGTCTGACGCAAGCCGAATATGATGATTTCAAAGCGGAATATCCCCATGTTCAAATTACCCTTCAGCAAACGGGAGGAAGATATCATGACCGCTTTATAATGTTGGACTATGGCAGTGAAGGACAACGGCTGTATCACTGTGGTGGCTCAAGCAAGGATGGTGGCAGGAGGGTGACTGCCATATCTCCAATGGATGATGTATCGCTATATCAGCCCATGTTTGAGGAACTTTTACAGACGCCGACTTTAGTGCTGCGGTAACTTTGGTGAGTTGCTTACAAATCGTAGGCAGTTGAATTAGTGATGGAGGGCATTATGCCAGTTTTACAGTGGATAGGGAAAGATAAGGTTATCAATCATCATTTGGATGTGCCTTTTCATGTGCTTAATAGAACGTATACCTTTGGCGGGGAGGAGAGTGCCAACAAGATTATCCATGGGGATAATCTGTTGGCGTTGAAATCGCTCTTGCCAGAATATGAAGGACGGGTGAAGTGCATCTATATCGCTAACTTTAGTAGTTGCCAGTATAGTAATTGGAGTCATCAAGCTTCAGGATGTTGCTCCTCTGTGTTCCAGATCAGAAAAGCTTGCTGATGTCAATACAGTAAGCGAAGCGGGTATTGATAGTAGCAAGCTTTTCTGATAGGATTGCCCATTATAGCAACATGTGACGTAAATTACATATAAAGTAGGTGTAACATTAATGATATATGGTAATTTAGCATTAAAACTGGAGAAAGACTTTAACCCACCTTATAACACGGGCAATGAAGGGTGGGTCTATAACGATAATGTTAATGACCCGCGCATCAAAAAATGGTTGGGGGAAGTTGTCGGCAAGGAAGGGGAAGACCTCTCCCGCCATGATAAATGGCTGTGCATGATGTATCCGCGGCTGAAACTATTGCAACGACTGCTGGCTGATGATGGGGCTATTTTTATCAGCATTGATTATTATGAACAGCCATTTTTGCGAATGGTAATGGATGAAATTTTCGGAAGTCAGAATTTTATATCTGAAATTGCATGTGTGAATAAGCCGTCTGGACGTTCTGATGACAAGTATATTGCTACTGCACATGAAAGTATAGTCATATACAAAAAATCTACGGAAATTGTTTTTGATGGATTTGAACCGGAAGAACATATTACGAGAAGGTATACAAAGGTTGATAAAGATAATCGGCTATATCGAGAAGAAGATTTGCGAAAACGTGGTAGTCATGATACACGAGAAGATCGACCCAATTTGTTTTATCCCTTCTTTTACTGTGAGAAAACTAATGATTTGATTGTCGGAGAAAATGATGATATAACTCCAAATGAATATATTCGAATTCAGCCAATGAAATCAAATACTGTTGAGGGAACTTGGAGATGGGGGAGAGATACCGCATTAGAAAAAAAATCTTATATCCATCCAAGGTATATGCCAAATAAGGGACAATGGAGCGTCTTTGAATGGCAATATTTAGATGAACGTGGAAAGGTTAAACCTACATCTGTGTGGAATTTCAAGGACGTGAACAGTGAACGAGGCTCAGAAATGTTTGAGAAATTTCTTGGTTTTAAGAAAACAGATTTTCAAAATCCTAAACCCGTAGGAACAATCGAGCGTATTTTGCAAATTGCCACTGACAAAGATTCTATCGTTTTGGATAGTTTTGCCGGTAGTGGCACAACTGCCCATGCCGTTTTGAACTTGAATAAAGCGGATGGCGGCAACCGCAAGTTTATATTGATTGAAATGATGGACTATGCCGAAGACATTACGGCAGAACGGGTGCGCCGGGTGATGGATGGTTATGGCACAGGTAAAAAGAAAGTAGATGGTACGGGCGGAGACTTTTCCTTCTATGAGCTGGGCGAGCCCTTACTGCTTCCAAACGGCAATATCAATGAAGATGTAGGCACGGATAAACTACGGGAGTACATTTACTTTACGGAGACACAACAGCCTTTAGAGCCGTCACGCGAAAGTGAGCCTTATTATTTGGGGACGCATTTTGCCAAAGCCTATTATTTCTGTTATGAGAAGGACAGGCGGACAATCCTTGATTATGAGCTTTTGGAAGCGGCGGTGAAGACTCGTGCAGATGGTTATATGATTTATGCCGATACATGTACGCTATCGGAAAGCCAACTCGAAAAATTCAATATCACCTTCAAAAAGATTCCCCGGGATATTACAAGAATTTAAGGAGCGGAGAAGATGGAACTAAAAAATTATCAAAAAGGCTTGCTGAAGGATTTGCGCGCTTACTTAAAGTGCCTGTCTGCTCCCGACCTTAATCAGGCGTGGGAAAAATTTTGGGGAGACAGAGATTTTCATGTGGGGCGTGATGGGATTCCGACCTATCACCATGATTTGCCGGGGATTCCCAATGTCTGCATGAAAGTCCCCACAGGCGGCGGCAAGACGCTTATCGCCTGCAGTGCCGTGAGCGAGATTTTTCATGGTCTGAACTATAAGCCCGGTCAGCCGAGACTTGTGGTGTGGCTTGTGCCGTCCGATTCCATCCTGACACAGACGCTAAATAACCTTTCTAATCCCCGCCATCCCTATCATCAGCGACTAGAACAGGATAACCGGGGGCAAGTGGAAGTTTTTAGCAAGGAGCAGCTTTTAGCCGGGCAGGGATTTTCTCTGGACAGTGTTCGGGCGCAGCTGACCCTTTGTATCATGAGTTTTGCCTCTTTGCGTATCAACAGCCGCAAAAAGGATGTGCGGAAGGTTTATCAGGAAAACGGTCAGCTATTGTCTTTCCAAAGTATCATCAGCGAAGAAGATTTATTGCCCGATACGCCGGATAGTTCTTTGATTCAGACCCTGCGGGCACTTCATCCCGTGGTTATTGTGGACGAAAGCCATAACGCCAAATCCGACCTCAGTGTGGAAATGCTAAACAATCTGAATCCTTCCTTTGTCCTGAATCTGACCGCTACGCCACGACAGGGAAGCAATATTATCTCCTATGTGGATGCCAGAGAATTGCAGAAGGAAAGCATGGTAAAGCTTCCGGTTATCGTTTACAATCGGCGCGAGCGTAAAGATGTGTTAAGTGATGCCCTGTCTTTGCGTGGACGGCTCGAACGGACGGCGATAGAGGCAGAAAAACAGGGGAGTCCCTATATAAGACCCATTATCCTGTTTCAAGCCGAGCCGAAGATTGCCAAAGACAAGGCTACCTTTGAGAAGGTCAAGAAAAGACTGGTGGAAATCGGTATACCCGAAGCAGAAATCGCTATTAAGACCAGTGAAGTAGATGACCTAAAGGGCGTAGACCTGCTTTCCCGTGAGTGCCCGATTCGCTATATCATCACGGTTAATGCCTTGAAAGAGGGCTGGGACTGTCCTTTTGCCTATATTTTGGCAACACTGGCGAACAAGACATCCAAGGTTGATGTGGAGCAGATACTCGGCAGGGTGTTGCGTCAGCCTTATACGCGCTTGTATGCAGCTAAAGCCTTGAATATATCGTATGTACTGACCTGCTCCCAAGATTTTCATGCGACACTGAAAAATGTGGTGGCAGGGCTGAATCATGCAGGCTTTTCGGAAAGAGATTTCCGGGCGGTAGATAATACGTCAGCTGAGCCGTCAGCGGCAGAAAGGTTAGAACAGGGGAATCTGAACTTTTTGCCGGAAGATAAAAGGGAAGAAGAGCCAAAGACAGCGACAGAATATGATGATTTTGCTGATATGCAGGAGATAGAGGGCTGGAAGGAATCAGCCGATCAATATGAGTCAGAGAATCATACCGATGCTATGTTGGAAGAAGCAAAGCAGGCGGCAGAAAACTTTGCGCAGGAAACACAGCAGGCAGAACGAAGCGGACTTTTGACAGGGGAGCTGGGAAGTATGCAGAAACAGTACAGCGTACAGAGTGAATTTGCGGAAGAAGCCGCTGACTTGCGCTTGCCGCAGTTCTTTTTGGAAATGGGCAGCAGCAATCTGTTCGGGGATAGCAAGGTGCTCTTGGAGCCGGAGAATCTGACTGCAGGTTTTAATCTGCAGAAGGAAGATACGGAGATAAATTTTAAGCTATCTACGGGTGATGTTTATGAAGTAAATCTTGCTGAACGGGGAGAAGCTATTCCCAAGTATAAACGCATGGCACAAAAGGATAGTCAGCGCTTTCGGGAATATCTGGCGCAATTAGCACCTGCCAAACGGCAGGAAGAATGTGTAGAGCATATTGCCCTGATGCTTTCCAAGAATAACAATAGTATGGCTGACCCGGAAATTATGGATTATGTAAGGCGCGTGGTGGATGGCATGACCATAGATGAATTGTCAGCGCTGGAAAGTTCGCTGCCCTTTTATACGGCTAAAATCAGGGAAAAGATTGAAGCATTAACGCGCAAGTATCAGGAGAAGAAGTTTTATGAGTGGCTGGATTTTGACAAAATCACCTGTCAGGAAAGTTTTCAATTGCCCAAAGTAATAACTCCGGCAGAAAGCATTTCCTCCATCCCAAAATCCTTGTATGAAGCAGAAAAAGATGATATGAATCATTTTGAACGGCGGCTTTTGGATGCAATAGTGGAGCAGGATAATGTGCGCTGGTGGCACCGTATTAACGAACGCAAGGGAATGAGGCTCAATGCCTTTATCAATCATTATCCGGATTTTATTGTCAAAACGGAGTCAGACAAGATTCTCCTGATTGAAGCCAAGGGGGATTATCTGGACGGCGATGATAGCCGGACGAAATTGAAATTGGGACGCCATTGGCAGGCAAAAGCCGGAAACCGGTATAAATACTTCATGGTTTTTGATAAGAAGGCGATTCAAGCGGATGGAGCATATACTATGGATAAGTTTATTGGTGAGATTTTGCGGGAGTTGTAATGGAACAATCTATTTATCGGGCATTTTCCGATTACCTAAAAGACCGCTACGGCGAGAAGGTCTATAAGCTGCCGATTGCACTGCCTGTGACCTGTCCGAATCGGGACGGCACCTGTGGCAATGGCGGGGCTGGCTGTACGTTTTGCGGGGAGATTGGCACGGGGTATGAGAATCTGCCGGCCAGTATGACGATCACTGAACAGATGGAGGCCAATAAGGCCCATATCGTGCCTAAGTACAAGGCGAAGAAGTTTATTCCCTATCTGCAGAATTTCAGCAACACCTATACTACGCCGGAGAAGTTAGCGGCGTGGGTGGCGGAAGCCGGGGCGCCGGAGGATGTGGCAGCGGTCTATATCGCCACCCGTCCGGATTGTGTCAGTGATGAGCATTTGGCGGTACTCAGGGAGCAGGCGGATAAATGTGGCATTGATATCTGCGTGGAATTGGGTTTGCAGAGCATTAATGTGCATACGCTGACAGCTATCAACCGCGGCCATACGTTGGCTGAACTTATCGACGCCGTCCTGCGCATCAAGCGCTATGGCCTGCAGTCCTGTGTGCATCTGATTCTGAACCTGCCCTGGGATGATGAGTTGGATGTGATTGAGGATGCCAAGATTTTGTCGGCACTGGGCGTGGATCAGGTGAAGCTGCATGCGCTTTATATCGTCAAAGGTACGGCCATGGCTCGCGACTATGAAGCGGGTAAGTTGAAGATGATTACCCTGCCGGAATATGAGGACCGGGTAATCAAATTCCTCGAACATCTTTCGCCGAATATCGTGTTGCAGCGGATTATCGGTCGGGCGCCGGAGGCGAATACGCTCTTTTCCAATTGGCATACGGGCTGGTGGAAGATTCGCGACCATATCATCAATGTGATGCGGCAGGAAGGGCGATATCAGGGACGGCTTTGTGACTATCTCAATGGCAAAGCGGTACGAAAATTTATCGATTGAAAAGAATAGGTTCTGACTTTCGTCAGCGTGAGGCACCTTGCATTAGGCAGGGTGCTTTTTTGTTATATCGCAATGGGGAATATTGGACAGGGAGCAGGATATTTTGCTTGTTTAGTCGAATTTTTCTTATTGTGCATTGTATTACAAAGATTTATATTCTTTATCCCCGCACAATACGAGATATGGAGAGAAAAATGGTGAGGATATCGATTCGCAGGAAGGTACTGTTCATCCTGCTTGCTGGCGTAGTGGTTACCTTGCTGGCGGTAGGTGTGGTATTCATTTATGGACAGAATAGGACACAGCAGGCTTTGGATGAGCAAAGTGAGGTCATAAGGAATTTTTTGGCCGAATCCATGGGCAGTTTCACGGAACAATTTGCCAAGGACAGGTTGCAGGAAGTCACGGCCACGAAAGCACAGCATTTGGACCGGGAACTCTTTATCGTGCAGGAAGATGTGGAATACATGGCCGAGGCCATGCAGCTGCTGTTGACAGCTCCAGATAAATATTTGCCGCGTACATTGGCAGATTCACGGCAGGAAGCGGATATTTTGACCGGGACATCCTATATTCACTATAGCAGAGCTTTGCTGCAGCAGGGGATCAGCCCTGAGTTAAAGGCCGAGATTGGCCTGGTAGGAAATTTTGCGGATGTGCTGAAGCCGATGAGCACTTCCTATGCCGGGAGTCGTACATCCCTGTATGCCGGTTCAAAGCATGGCTATCTGATCTGCCTGGACTTATTGCCGAAGGATGAGGGCAGGCAGAGTATTTTCCCTTCGGCAGCGCTCAAAGCAGATTTTTTGGCCCATTATGATCCAAGGGAGCGTACCTGGTATAAGCAGGCAGAAGCAGCTGGCAAGCCGGTGTTTTCCAGCGTTTACAAAGGCGCAGAGGGCAATCTGGATCTGACCTGTGCGGCGCCTTATTACGATGCGCAAGGTTTTGCCGGCGTAGTGGGCATCAGCTATACCGTGGAGGATATCTATCAGGTACTGGTGGCAGATGCCATGTCACATAAGGGAAGTAGTTTTGTCTTGGATCAGGCTGGCCGGGTAATCTTTTCTTCGGAAAAAGAAGGAATCCTGGCGGCTGCCGATGAGGGGCAGGATATACGGCAGGCTGATGCGTCCGGGATGGCGGAAGCTGCCAGGCGTATGACCGCCGGCGAAACGGATGTCATGTCGGTGGAAATCAGCGGGAAAGCCTATTATCTGGCCTTTGCACCGCTCAAGATTACCGGCTGGAGTCTGGGCGTTCTGGTGGATACCGCAGAAATCATGGCTCCGGTGAAGCAGGTGGAAGGCGAGGTCGTAACGAAACTGGGTTCCTTTGAGGAAAAAGTGCAGGAAATCATGCGTTCTATCCTTTCGCAGAGTGTTCTGCTGCTGCTGCCGATCATCCTGCTGCTTATGTATGCAAGTAACTTGCTGGCCGGTCGTATTACCCGTCCTGTCCGCAGGCTGGCTGATGGTGCTCGGGAGATAGCAGCGGGTAATTTTGACAAGAAGGTGGAGCTCACTACTGGGGATGAGCTGGAGTATCTGGCCGATTCCTTCAATTTCATGACGGATGAGCTGAAGAAGTATACGGAAAACCTGGCCAAGGTGGCGGCGGAAAAGGAACGCTCCCGCACTGAATTGGAAGTCGCGGCCAGGATTCAGACGGATATGCTGCCCACGAATTTTGCAGATTTTACCGGGCATCCGGAATTTGAACTTTATGCTCTGATGGAACCGGCGAAGGATGTCGGCGGGGACTTCTATGATTTCTATCTGCTGCAGGGGCGTTATCTGGTGGTCACGGTGGCCGATGTATCCGGCAAGGGGGTGCCGGCAGCACTGTTTATGGCCAAATCTCAATCGGTATTGAAGAACTGTATGTTCCGCTCGGCAGATCCGGAAAATATGGCAGGTGTCCTGGAGGCAGCTAATGAAGAACTTTGCCGGAACAATGAGGCGGCAATGTTTGTCACGGTCTTTATGGGCGTAGTGGATTTGCAAAATGGGCGTTTTACCTATGCAGATGGCGGTCACTGTCCGCCGCTCTTGGGCAGGAGTGGACAATATGAATTCCTGCCCTTGGAAAAAAGCTGTGTACTCGGCCTGATGGAAATGCCCTATACCCAGCAGTGTATCGAACTGCAGCCGCAGGATACGCTGTTCATCTATACGGATGGGGTATCAGAGGCCATGAATGAGGATTATGCGTTATTTACGGAAGCCCGGATAAAGGATGGACTCAATGGTCTGGCGGCTGGTCAGCCGGTGGCTGACCTCTTGCAGCAGATGCTGGCGGTGGTACGTCAGTATGCAGGGAATGCAGAACAGTCGGATGATATCACGATGTTGGGCTTGCGCTACAAAGGAAAGTGAGGAATTATAAATGGCATTATCAATCAGGACGGAAAAACAGGGAACAAAGCTGAAGCTGATACTGGCGGGGAAATTGAGCACGCTGGAAGCCAAGGACTTTGACACGGCATTCGCCGAGGTAGCTGCAGATGCAAAGGAGGCTTTGCTGGACTTTTCCGGGGTGGACTATATATCTTCGGCCGGTTTGCGCTCGTTATTCTTGGCCAAGAAGAAAATGATGCAGCAGGGCGGGGAACTGAAGGTGCTCTATCCCACCGAGGATGTGATGAGTGTGTTCAAGGCCACCCGTTACGATAATGTGGTGACCATCGTGGAACGGGGAACGGCAGATGATGCGCCGGTGTTCTATCCATTGCGTCCTGTACAGCGCTGGATGGTGGACACGCATTTTCAGAAGGCCCAGTCCACCATGATGAATACCGGTGCGCTGATACAGATGGATGTGTCCATTGATATGGAAGTGCTGGCCGCAGCAGTCAATAGCCTGTTGGAAGCCTATGATATCTTCCGTTGCCGGTTGGTGTTCCATCCGGAAAATGGAGAAATCTGCCAGCGCTTCGATGGCGAAGTGGCCAAGGTCTATGTGGAAACCCTTTCCGATGAGGCCTTGGAACAGCGCAAGCAGGAACTCAAGCTTCCTTATGAGCTGATTGATCATCCCTTGTATCGCATCTTCCTGATGAAAACGGCGTCGGCAAAATATCTGTATGTGGATTTCTACCATGCCATCATGGATGGCACGGCAATCGTGCTGCTGTTCTGGCGTGATTTGGATAAGCGCTATACCCAGCTGCAAAAGGGGGAGGAGCCCAAGGGGCTAGGCAAGGTCCATCTTTACAGCGACTATATTCTGGAGGAAAAGGAGATTCCGGCGGCGGAACGGGAAGCAGGGCATGCCTATTGGCGGCAGATGGTGTCCGGCTTTTCAATAGAGAAATATCTGCCCGTACCGGATGTGCAGGGGGAAAGTGATACGCCGGAGCATGAGATTGAAGTGCCCTTTGCTGGGATGGAAAAGGGCTTCTTCAAGGGGAAGTCTTTCAATGAAAATACCTTCTTTATTGCCGCAACGCTTTTGGCCTTGGCTAAGGCCAGCAGGCAAAAGGAAGCTATCCTGGGCTGGGTGCATAATGGCCGCATGACCTCGGCCGAGCGCCGCTTGATGGGGCTGATGCTCGACCAGTTCCCGCTGCGTTGGAGTTTTGACCGGGATATGACCGTACGGGAATTCCTGCAGGCTTTGGAGCAGAAGATTACCGAAGGCATGCAGTACCGCAAGAGTCTGGACATTGTCTATGAAGAGGGGCTGGAAGATGGCATCCCCAGCTTTATCCTGCAGAAGGGCAGTATGGGGCGCCGTGGTTCCATGAAGTTTGCCGGGACGGAAGCTGTCATCGTGGAAATGCCGGCCAATGAGATTTCGGCGGCGGATAATACGATGGATATTGAAATGAATACCCATGATGATGGCACTTACTCGCTGGTGCTCGACTATGACAACTGTCGCTATACAGAAGCGGCAATGCGCAGGTTCGCTGCGGCTATGGAAAAAATCGTATATGGCCTGCAGGATGAGGATGGAAAGATTCTGGCTTTGCTGGACTGAGGGGAGAAAATAAGATTGATGGATAAGGAAAAATGGTGTCAGACCTATTTTAGCGATGAATTGCCGGACTGCCTGCCGCTGCCGGATAGGCGGGAGGCAGCAGGCGGCCAATGGGAAACATTGAGTATTTCCGGTGTGAAAACAGCAAGCCAAGAGGAAATCGCGGCCAGTGTGCTTTATCTGCTCGGAGTATATGGCGGCTTGCAGGAAGCAGGCCTGTTGGTTTATGACGGGATTTTGCGGCCGCTTCGGCAAAGCTGGGAACAGGATACTGATCCTAAAAAACTTGTTGCTGACATAGACACGATGCTGCAGGCAGGGAAGGCTTATAGCTGGGAGCAGGCAGAGGCGCGGGATATTTTAGGACAGGAAGCAGGACGGGGCATTGCGCTGGCCTTTGAGCATGAAATGCCTGTGGCTGCACGGACTGGACTGGCGCTGCTATTCGCTGCTGGTGAGAAGGAACTGGAAATCCATTATAAATCTTCCCTATACAGTGAAGCCTTTATGCAAAATCTGCTGCTGTCCTGGCGGGAAATCAGCCAAAGTATGCTGGAAGCTCATACACTGGCCGAGGTAAAGGTTACGCCGGCAGAGACATTGGCCCTGCTGGACAGTTTCAATCAGACCGAACATGAGTATGACCGGCAATCTACGCTGGTGGCGCAATTCCAAGCCATGGCCAGGGAAGTGCCGGATAACACGGCTGTCATCTATGAGGAAAGGTCATATACCTATGCTCAGGTCGAGGTGTTGTCGGATAAGCTGGCTTATCATATTCATCAGCAGGGATTGGGCCGCGGGGATACAGTGGCTGTTTTCATCAATCGTTCGGAATACATGGTGATTGCGTCCTTGGGCGTGCTGAAGGCAGGCTGTGCCTATGAACCCTTGGACCCAAATTATCCCGATGAGCGCCTGAACTTTATGGCTAAAGATGCGGCTGTCCGGTTCATGGTGGTGGATGATAACCTGGTGGACAGGCTGGCAGATTTCCCGGATTTCAAGGGAGCGAGGTTATGCTTATCCGAAATTTCCGGTCTGCCCCAGCCGGATACTGCTCAGCTGCAGCAGATCGAAGGGCCCTGTCCCGATGATCTATTCATGCTGATCTACACCTCCGGCACCACGGGGGTCCCCAAGGGCGTAAGGCTTTTGCATCGCAATGTCATGGCTTATCTGGCTTGGTACAGGCGTTATTTTGAGCCCACAGCAGAAAAGCGGGTAACCTGCTATAACAGTTACGGGTTTGACGGTTCGATTGCCGATATGTATCCGATATTGACGGTGGGCGGCGCTGTCGTGGTGATTCCCGAAGAAAAGAAACTGGATTTGCCCGCGCTGGCCGATATTATCCGGAAACATGATGTATATCTGTCGGATCTGCCCAGCCAGGTGGGACGGCAGTTTGCCCTGACCATGGACTGCCCCACGCTGAAATACATTGTGGGAGGCGGGGAAAAGCTGGTGCCTTTTGACCCAGTCTATCCGTATATCTTTGCCAATGAATATGGGCCCACGGAAGCCACGGTGTCCATTACCTGTTATAATATGACGGCCTATCAGCCTGATGTTCCCATTGGTACGCCGATGGATAATACGGCTATTTATGTGGTAGACAGCGCCGGCCGCCGGGTGCCGCCGGGCGCTCTGGGAGAACTCTGGGTGGCCGGTGTGCAGGTGACGGGCGGCTATCTGAACCGGCCGGAGAAAACCAAAGAAGTTTTCGTGCCCAATCCCTTCCGTACGGACAGGGATTATGCGACGGTTTATCGTACTGGGGATATCGTGCGCTATCTGTCTGATGGAAATATTGAATTTGCCGGCCGCCGGGATGGCCTCGTGAAGATTCGCGGCTTCCGCGTGGAACTGGCAGAGGTGGAAAGTGTCGTACATGATTTCCCGCCTGTGGAAAATGCGGCAGTGGTGGCCTGTGACAATCCGGCAGGAGGGAAGTTTATTGCCGCATATGTGGTCTCGAAGGCCCCAATTGACAAGGAGGCACTCGCTGCTTTTATTCGCGAGCGCAAGCCGCCTTATATGGTGCCAGCAGCTATCATGCAGATCCCAGCCATTCCCCGCAATCAGAATGGCAAGCTGAATCGAAAAGCACTGCCGGAACCGGAAATCTATGTCCATGAAACGGCTTATGTAGCACCGCAGAACGATATCGAAGCGGAACTGGCCCGTGGTTTTGCCATAGCATTGGGGATGAAAAAGGTCAGCGCGGCCGAGGACTTCTTTGCGGCGGGCGGCGACAGTCTCAGCATCGTGCGGCTGCTATCCGAATGCCGTAAATTGGAGCTCAACTTCAATCTGATCTATGAAGGCAAGACGCCGCAGGGCATTGCCAAACTGCTCAGCCAGCGCCAAAAGGCCGGAGCCCGGGCGGAAAAACGGGATACCCATTTCTTTGGCCCTCTGCATGAACTGCATTACGATTGGGGCAATTCGCTGGAGGAAGGCTATGGCCTGCACTGTGATGCCACGGTGTTCCTGGATCCGGCAACGGATATGGAGCGGCTGGCCGATGCCATTGAGCGGACACTCTTAGCCCATCCGGCAGTGGATGCCCGTCTGACTGCCGCGCCAGATGGTAAACTGCGCTGGCGGGCCGGGGATATGGCAGATGTGAAGCCCGTGGTGGAGAAGATTTCCCGGCAGGACTATGAAGCCCTGAAGCCTAAATTGCGTCAGCCGCTGAACAGACCGGAAACCCGGATGTTTGTCACCCGTCTGTTTGCGATAACAGAGCCGGCTGGACAGGTGAGCAAGCAGTTTTATTTTGATTTCCTGCATCCCATCATTGATGGGGACTCTATTAATATTTTCCTGGCCGATGTAAATGCGGCCTATAACGGGGAAGAACTGTTGCCGGAGGAATACAGCATCCTGGATTACTATGACGAAATCGAAGATAATATTACGACGGAAGCTTATACGCAGGAACAGCAGTGGAATAAGGATTATGTCAGCAGCTATACAAAGCGGCCTGGCGAATTGCCAGGGGATTTGGATCCGCACGGGGAAAATGCCACCAAGGACATCATGGTGCCCCTGCATATTGATTTAGCGGCCGTGGATGCCTTCACCAAGGCGCAGGGCGTCACGGACGGCAGTCTGCTGGCAGCGGGCTTTGGCCTGCTGCAGAGTCTCAATAATGGCGAGCAGGCAGCGGCAGTACTGACCATTTACAATGGCCGCGATGATATCCGCTATGAGCGTACCATGGGTGCCGTGTACCGCCATTATCCGCTCTGTGTCCGTTGGCAGGATGATATGACAGCCGCGCGTTTTGTCAAGGAAACGCAGGAAAGCATTCTGCTGTGCCGCCGTCATGCCTTGTACGAGGGCGATCCCGTGCCTTTGATTGCGGCCTTTGCCTATCAGGGCGAAGATGTGGATGGCGAGTTTGACTTCTGCGGCGGCAAGGCCCGCTATGAGGAATTCGAGGATTTTGAAGAGGAGAACTTTGATTTCTTCGTCCATCGCCGTCAGGATGATTTCTATCTGAACCTGACCTACAATACTAAGGAATACAGCGAAGCTTTTGTTCAGCGTTTTATGGCCGATTATGCCAAGGTTATCCATGCATTGGCGGCTGGCAAAACGGTCCAAGAAATCGTGGCGATGCTTTGAGGCGTGCGGAAGGGGAGGCTGTTTTTGGGCAAAACGATTGATTATGCTTATTTCACCCGCAGGATGTTTCTGCACGCGGTTTTGCCGGCACCTTTGGCGGCTATTGGTTTGGCCTTGGCCGAGATGGGGGATACCATCCTGGTGGGGCACGCCATCGGCATGGATGGGCTGGCCGCCATTGGCTTTGTCTCGCCGTTGTTTTTGCTGGGCACATTCTTTGTCTTTGGCCTCTCCATGGGAGGGGCCATTGTCTACAGCAATCTTATGCATGAGGGGCAGAAGGACAAGGCACAGGAAACCTTCAACTTTTTCCTGCGTTTGTCGGCGCTGGTAGGCTTTGCCATCACGGTGGGCGGTCTGGTGTTTGAAGAGAGCCTGCTGGGCGCACTGGGCACCAGCCCTGAGGATGGGGCCGTCTATGAATTGGTCCAAAGTTACATCTTCTATATCCTGTTGGGGATTCCCTTTGAAATCCTGATGGAGGTATTGACGGCCTATCTGCGCAATGATGATGCGGACAGCCTGTCGGTGGCCATACAGAGTGCCAGCGGCGTGGCCAATCTGGGCATCAGTGCCCTGCTGCTTTTCGTCTTTGACTGGGGCATTGCCGGCTGCAGCTTTGGCTTCTTTATCAGCAATTTTGCAGCTGTGATCTTCTCGCTGGGCTATATCTGCCTGCGCAAGGAGGGGGAGCTGGCTGTCACAAGGCAGTCCATCAGCTGGGCGGAAGCGCTCAAACCTTTGCGGCTAGGCTTTGCGACTTCATCTGAGTACATCTTCGATGCCCTGTTCACGCTCGTGGCCATCCATCTGGTGATGGGGTTGGCCGGCACCGATGGGGTGGCCGTGCTCAATATCATTGAAAATCTGTCCTTGCTATTCATCTTCCTCTATGAATTTATCGGTAAGACCTCGCAGCCATTGTTTTCCACCTTCTTTGCCGAAGGCAACCTGAAGGAACTGCACCGCACGTTTCGCTATGCGTTGGGCTATTCCCTGCTTTGGGGCGTGGTGGCCACCATTCTGGTCGTCCTGTATCCGCAGATCTTGGACCTGCTCTTTGGCCTTGAAGATATCGAGGATGCAGAGCTGGCCTACTATGCGGCAAGGGTATTCTGTGTGGGTACCATCTTTATGGGGATGACGCTATTATTGCAGAACTATCTGCAGACGGAGGAAGACGAGAGCGGTGCCTTCCTGGTGGTATTCCTGCGGCGCTTGGGCGTCAGCATGCCCTTGGCCTTCGTGCTGGCAGAGTTCGGCTTTCATGCCTTCTGGCTGGTCTATCCTCTGGCAGAGATTGGCACGCTTATCGTCCTGGCTGTCTATAAACGCTATAAGGGAGAAAAAATAAAAATCACCCCAGAGCGGATATACAGTGCGGCTTTCCTGGGGAAAATCACAGCTGTGGCAGAGCAGTTGGAGGCCATCGAAGTTTTTGCCCAAAAATGGGGCGCTGATTCTCATAAGTGCCATACCTTATGTCTGGCCGTTGAAGAAATCTGTGGCCTGATGAGCGAGCGGGCTCGCCCGCGGGAGGATGAACCGTTGCTGACACAGTTGACGCTTTTAGCCCACGAGGATGGGAGTTTTCAGCTGCACCTGCGGGATAATGGGGAGAAGTTGGACCCGCTGACACTGGGGACCGAAGCCTTGGCGGATGTATCGGCCAAAGCAGATGAATTTGATATCCGGGCCTTGGGCATCCATGCGGTGAAGATGCATGCCCGGCAATTCCTGTATCGGAATTATCAGGGGTTCAATACCATGACGTTGACAATTTGATTCAATTGCAGTTTGTCAGTGCGAGCTTAATCTAAATCTGTTACAGCGTAGTGGGGCGGAGGCGGGGATACTTCTTCGCCGCTCCACTGAATGACCCGCCAGCAGTAGTGCGTACTATTTTAGTTACCTGCGCCGGGCAGGCCGGCGGCGCGTATGTTCATCTCAGTTTCCAGTAACGCCTGTTTGCGGGCCAGCCTTCACTTCGTTCAGGCAGTCGTTCCGTCGGCGAATAAGCATCCCCGCCTCCACCCAAAGGTATATCTGTGTCAAATGGCTAAGTCTCGGCTGTAAGCCGCAAGTACATCGATGTGCTTGTTACGGGAGAAGCGAGTTTGTGCCGATAGCTAAATCCGTGTCTTGGGTCGAACGGGGGAGTGCTTTTTCTGGTGGAGCGACAGTCTGAGCATAGCGAAGACCGGCCC
>NZ_FNJQ01000038.1 GCF_900104055.1 Pseudoselenomonas ruminantium | reverse complement strand
GACAACTGGGATGTAATAACGCCGATCTTCAAGTTCTCAACAGACGTCCGTACAGCGTTTTACACGACCAACGCCATTGAGAGCCTGAACTCCTCATATCGCCGTCTGAACAGCCAGAGAAGTGTTTTCCCCAGTCAGCAGGCCCTGTTAAAGGCCTTGTATCTGGCAACGTTTGAGGCTACCAAGAAATGGTCTATGCCCATTCGGAACTGGGGCAAGGTCAGAGGCGAGCTGACGATTATGTATCCTGATAGATTGTAAAAATTTTGATGCGGCTCTTTAAGCAATTCATAGAAGACCTATTTACAGACTTTTATTCACACCCTCCTGGAAGATGATTTGCTGGCAAAAATAGCGCCCCATGCTTGACGGATTACACAAATTTCTTGCCAATGCCTAAATAGGATGGTACAATAACATACAAATGAGCGCATGGTAAGGCCATGCCTCATACAAGGATTAACGATTGCCGCTATTTCGGATCCTGTCGTAGAGCCATGCAGCCACAAAACTGCTGGCCATATTTACAACAAAACAAGATGTCAACCACAAGTTTACATCAGTAAGAGAGCCTGCAGACTGGTAACCTGCAAGGCTCTCTTATTTTTGAGCCAGCTCTTGGCCGGCAAATATACATCATTCGTAAATTACACGCAGATAGCAGTGATATTATTTCAGCTTAGCCAACTCTCTATTTGCTGCCTGATAATAAGATCCCCTTAAATTTACAGCACGCATATAACACTCTTTTGCCCGTTCTTTATCCATACCTACTCCCTTCAAACCGTGATGATAAATCTCACCCAATCTATACCAACCATAATCGCAGCCTTTATCTCCTGATTTTTTATACCAATCACCAGCTTCTTTTCCCTTTCTATCAGCTGCATATATCCCCCAGTTCGTTCATCGATAAAAAACAACCACGTGCGGAGGCTTTTATTAAAAGTTCAATTTCTTTTTTATTTCAATAGTTTTTTGCAAATCGTGCACTTTCATAAAGTGCATACATATCTCCACTATCAACAATTTCATAATCACCTGCCATATCGGCTGATTTCCCTTTACCCAACCAATTTTCAGCCATCACTAATCTCCCCCATTTATAGAAAAAACAGCCACGCACTGCCCATATATAATTTGCGACTGAATCATTTTCCCCTGCCCATGTAAATCACCGCCATCATAACATCCTAATACATTTTTAAAAATACTCTAAAATAGAATCCCCATCCAAAGTTTCTAATTTTATCTTTGAAAGTCGCATTATTTCATCATCATTAAATTTATATTTACAATCGCCACAAATTTTTGCCATTACTAGAAGAAATAATCTAATCCCATACAATCCGGCATATTTTTTCCATAAGTATGACCTATTTCCTTCCAACTCTCTTTTATTTCCCCCTTTAGTTTTGTACATCAATTCATTATTATACTCCCCTTCAATACTTACATTTTCTATATCACAATACTTGATTTGTATTAACTCTCCCCAAGCAGTTCTAATGATCATACAATAATCCTTAAAGATTAAATATTCATCAGATGTAAGTACATTAGTTTCTCTTAGCCCTCCAATTACGCAATCATTACTTCCTTTATAATGCTCAAAAAAATTTCTAACTGCTTCATCACGCCATTTTTGATAAGGGAAATTGTGGCTTTTTACCACTTCATCACCCTCTGTTTTCCACAAAAAAGTTCCATTTTTTAATTTTCCATTAATTAACACACCCAAAAGTTCAGCAATTATATCCGTTTTCCTTAGATCTGATTTTGTTTTATTTGAAGCTACAATATTTTCAGCTAATCTATTCTTTGCCTCTTCATTTCCTGCTTCAGCTGATTTTTCATACCATTCTACTGCCTTATCCCAATTCTTAATAACCCCATATCCATTCTCATAACATTGTGCCAAATTATACATTCCCCAAGCATCCCCAGCCTTGGCTGCCTTTTCAAACCATGAAAAGGCTTTCTTATATTCGCACTTTACTCCTTCACCTCTATAATGCATAACTCCAATTAAATTTTTAGCCTCAGCATTGCCTTTTTGTGCAGCTTTCTTGAACCAATCCATTGCACTATTGTAATCTTCCTGTTCTCTGTAATATCGTCCTAGACCTGTCATTGCTCCATCATGTCCAAGTTCAGCTGCTTTTGTATACCAACTTGACGCACTAACGTTATCATCTTTATAACATTCATAAAACCATCCAAGGTAATACATTCCATATTCATTGTTTGAATCTGCGGCCTTTTTATAGTATCTTTCAGCATGTTTATAGTCTTCTTCATGCTTATAAATGTGTCCCAACCTCACCAAAGCTGCAGTATCTCCCGCTTGAGATGCATTTTCATACCAGTGCTTTGCTAAATCCGTATTATTTTCCGCATCTTCATAGTAATAGCCAATATCGAACATAGCATCCGCATTGCCTAGTGCAGCAGACTCCTTTAGTAGTTGTAAATATTTTTCTTTATCTGTTTCTTCAAATTCATGAGCCTGTTCCCACAAATACATCCCTTTATCTTCACGATCCTGTTCCTCTCGATTATCTTCCGTAACTTCCTCTTCCATCTTAAAATCTATTTCCTCATTTGTCGTTATCATTGCCACAGGTGTTTCGGCAGTAATTGCCGTTGTACTATCTATATCTTCTAAGCCTTTTATATTGTAAAGCAAATCCAATATCATATCGTAGGCATCAACATCCACATTCAAATTCACACCAGCTATATCATGTATATATTTTTGTGTTAAGTTATCACATACTTCCTGTTCGGTTATATTAACGCCCTTATCCCGTAAGAATGTACTCATTGTTTCAACCACATACTTTTCTTGGGATGACAAACTATCCAGTTTACCCAACACCCCCATTGAAATCATATACTGCGGCTTTACATTTTGTAACGTTTTCACATCTCCCAATAATTTATCTTTAATTGCTTTATTTGTATTAATCTCTTGCAATACCTGATAATAATTCACTTTATCTTTCTGTTGAATACCAATCTCCGCCATTACGCTTCTGATATACAGCAAATCTTCTGTTGACCAAGTCCCCTTCGTCTTTTCATAGAAATCTCTTGCAATACATACAATTTTCCCTGTTGGACTCAGCTCCTGATATTCCGTATCATCTAATTCTTTAAAGCGAATCATATCCTTCCATCTACCCAATTCCACATTATGTTCTATCTTTTCTAAACGCTCTTCTATCATAACTAAGGCATTAACACTGCGACGTAAAAATTTCGCCAATCCGCTATAAATATTTTTAAACTCTTCATTTGCCTCGTTCAGCGAAGCATTAAGCTTATTATTTACAGCAACAATCAATTCATAACTCATCATATTTTGCTCTGCCAGTTTATTCAATGTCTGCTGAGCAGCATACTGGGCCGCAGCACGATTCTTATTGATTTTATCCTGCAACGCCTTATTACTGCCAGTTAATCCTCCCACCAATCTTTGCAAAAAAGATTTATTTTCCAACTCGGCCTGTGCTTCATCAGCTTCTGTCATCGTAGCTACAGCTTCAAAAACCAACTGATTTATCTCCTGCCGATTATTTTGATTCCGCATTACATACTTATCCAATTCCGCTTCAAAGGCACTGCGCTCCTCTGTCGTAAAGACATCACCTTTAACAAGCATAAGTTCATTTGCCATTATCCATACCCTCCAATAACCGTTTTACCTCTGCCTTACAATTTTCTTTTTCTCTCTGTAATTCCCAATTTCGTTCTTTATATTGCTTCTCATCAGCGGCCATTGTCTGCAATAACAATTCTTGCTGTTGTGATATCACATTTATCTGTCTTGTCACATACCACGCTTTGCGTGCGGCTCGCTCTGACAAGCAACGTCCTAATAATCTTTCCCCTATCTTTTGACTGTCTAATTGAGCCGCCATTGTATATTCATTCAAACCATCGCTTGTCTGCGCTTTACTGAGGGCAATCCCTATACCTGTTTGTATCTTTTCATTATCAGGTATCACTATGTTGACGCGCCATTTTATAACATCTTCTATCGTCTCAGTCAGCAATTCATTAGCAAATATCACTTTATCCTCACTAGCGTACATATAGAGTAGTGCCCCAGCTTGCAAAACATCCTGTAATTCATCCACAACAATCTTCAATTCTTCTTCGCTGAGCAAATATTCCTGTGCCAACAGTACAATTTGTTGATTCAGAATCGCTACCATTTGCACAGCATCATCTTCAATAAATTTATCCAGCAATTTTTTCGTTGCTTCACCAGATAACGTTCCACCAACTAACCCAACGACAAAGGCTCCCAATGGGCCTGCTAATACCAGCCCAGCAGCATAACCGATATAACCGCCCACCACACCACTAGCAACTGTAGACATATTCTTAAACAACTGTTTGCCAGATATCTTGCTTTGAAAGAAATTACTGATATCCCCGGCGGACATGACAATGGTTGTAATTGCCGCTGCCGCAAAATTTGCCCTTAACCCCTTAGCTAAATTATTTGTCGCCGCTTGACCATATATTTTCGTATTTATTTTTGCTGCATCCCGTAATACATTTACCATCTCATGCCGCACACTGCTTGGCAGCATTTGCACCAACTTAATAGAGGGAGCCATCAACATCTGATTCAGTCCTGTTCTTGCTAATTGCGCGGTCAAAACCGAGCTGGCAAAGGCAATTCCACCGGCTTTGATTCCACTGCATATTGACATTTCTAAAGCCTTGTTTGCATCTTCCCCGCGCCAAACTGCCTGAGCAAATGTAATCGTTGCAGATATGCCCAATGCCGTTGTCGCAATAATCGCACCATGAACGGCATCAAATGTTAAGGAGTCTATGTTTCCTGCCTTGGCTATCCTCTTGGCTGTCGCATAGTCAACATTTCCCTGCCGAACTATTTTTGTTGCATCATCAGGATTTGTTGTTCCCGGCACCTGCCCCTGCTCAATCTTTCGCCGCATATGCTGTACAGCCTCATGATATTGATCTTTCGGCACTTCTAATTGCATAAAATTACCTTCAGCATCAATATATCGATAAGTGCCATTACGAAAAGCTGCATTAACAGATTCAGCTGCCGTCTGGCAATACTTCGTCTGTATAAGAACACCATCGACCTGACGGTCAGGCCCATTTTTCTTATTATCATCTCCTAATATAATCGCATCTTTGCCATGAGCTCTATCGATTAGGTTATTTGCCCGTTCAGCACCAAAGCCATGCCCTTGTTTAGCATGACATTTTGTCAGCGGTTCAGCATTGGCGGCATTTTCCACTGCAATTTGGTAGGAATTGAATACTTCTTGTTGCTTTTTATATTTGGGATTATGTAACACATTTCCCTCGTAAAACTCTTTTCCCATATGCATCCCCCATCCATTTATCCAAATATTCGCACTTGCTTAACTTCTCTAATCCCTGACAAAAATCCTTCCTATAGCTCATAAAAAGAGACCGATACGACAGTCCAAGCACCAGTCCCATCTTTTTTATGACAACCAAAAAAGCTGCTGCACGTTAAATCACGTACAACAGCCCCCTACACCTTTGTCAAAGCAATGCCTTAACCTGTAGAACATCTTCGCATGTACAACCAGTGTTACGGCAAATCTCTTCATCAGTTGTTTTATTTTTTACATCTGGCCACTTCGTCCTTGGTAAACACGTCTTCCGTCACCTTACCAACAACTATTTACTAAAGCAACTGCTTCCTCGTTGGAAAGAGCATAATTTTCGATAATCTGTGCAATAGCCAAGTCTTTGCTTATCTTTAACTTTTTAAGCATGGCTACGGCCTTCAGTCTTTCCTCTTGTCTGGCAAAATTCAACTGTGCTGCCTGATCACGGCGGAATTTTTCTGCTTTTTCATAGGAGCGTTTGGCCACTTCGTCCTTGGTAAACACATCTTCCACCTCCATTGCTTCTTTGATGGCAGCCTCACTGGCGGCGATTTCCGCCAGTTCCTCGTCCGGAGTGCTGGGGGAGAAATAGGCTGCCCATTTCTCCATGCGATTCATATCTTTCACGTTCTTGCTCTTGAATTTCAGTAGTTCAAGAAAATGAATTTCCAATTTATCCGTCAGCTGACAGCCGGTCTTCACATCATAGATGCCAAAGCAGCTGTGCATATCCGGGTATTTACCTGCGTCAAACAGATTGAAGCCCAGAATGTTGATGGCCACGGTGCGATTGAGCTGGTCGTATTCTTCGCCCCGCTTGAGGTCGGCATAGTTCCGAGCCCAATAGTAAACGGAACGCTCGCCCATGGCAGCCAGCGCATTGACTTGCATTTCGATATTGACCTTGGTGCCGTAAGCCGTGCGGCCTAAAATGTCCAGCCGTGACTCCTTACCCTCATACTCATCTGCATCCATTTCCCGATCAATAAACTCAATATCTTCGATAAGCTCCGTGCCTTGAAATTCGAAAAAAGCATTGATGAGCGCCAATGTTATCTGCGGATGCTTGGCAAATACCGCCTTGAATACCGCGTCATTTGTCCGATTGATATGAAAATCTGCCATGACTATCCTCCTCATTTCTTGTCTCTATTTTATGACTTTGCCCCGGAAAAGGCAAGATTTTCCCGTCAGTTAGGCTCTCATTATAATGTTCCCCCCCACATGGGGCACGAGAAACGGCTGACTGGTCAAATCAGCCAGTCAGCCGCCCGCCTTAATATTGACTTGTCATTTTGGATGACATTCCGCCTCAAGGCCTCAAACATGGCCATACTGACATCCGCGCCGGTCAGGCCGTCGCGTGGGTTGGGTATATCCAGCGTCATTGTCCCTGTCCCTTCCAGCCATAAGATAATAACCAGTGTCTTTTTCATGCTTCACCCCCCCGCAGAAATGGCATTCTTGGCCACGATTTCCTCTGCGGCCTCAACCACCGCCGCCTTGGTTACATCCTCCAGCGGATCGGGGATGGACAGGGTGATGTACTTGTTGTTTTCCAGATTGAGTTCAATCATCAGCATTTGCATAAACTCCCCCTAACGAATAAATACCCATTCAGCCCTTGACAAAAAATAAGCCCTACACAATTGCGTAGAGCTTGTCCGCTATCCAGCAGCTTATAAAATCGACCAACAAGTAAAACACTCACCCCGCCATCCCAATAAACACGCACCATCAAGCACCCGGAGAATTTCATTCCCTATAGCTCTCGAGATGCGGCTGTAACTGACGGATATATTGCCTGCAAGGTTTGCCATCCTTAACCATATGCACGAAAAAGCTGGAGCTTGACTTGTCAATCTGACTGGTCAAGCTCCAGCTTTTACTAAATAGCATCAACCATGCCTATATAAATACTCTCTCCTCTTAAATTCAACCGCCTGCAGCCGTAAACAATGATCTTGCTTTTTCATAACATTGCCTTTGTTCATAAAATCTGTTTGCTTTGTGAAGTGACGACGCTTGATTGATATACATCTTCACTTTTTTTATTTTATCAAACAGTCCGTCATTGGAGCTTTTTTGTGTATACAAAAACAGGGCTATTTCAGCCCTGTTTCCTATTCTATGCAATTCAGTCCTTGATGCAGGCCAGAACTTCTTCTGCCGTCAGGTTATTGGCCAGCATGTATTCGGTCAGTTCCTGATAGTCGCTCTTTGCCTTCTTGGCTTTCAGTTCAGAAACCTGTGCTTTCATTGCTTTGATTTCGCTCTGTTTCTTGGCAATTTTTGCTTCCAACGCACTGATCTTTTCTTCGTAGTTTACTTTTCTTGCCATTATTGATGATTCCTCCTAAAAACTTCATCCTTACGCCATCCCGTGAGCCATAAAATGTGCATGACATCGGCCTGCAAGGGCTTTCCCGTAAAGACATAGTTACTATTATAAGCAATGAAGGATTATTTGGCAAGTAATCGTAACGCTCCAACCTGAAATCAGTAATGGATTCCCATGAGTTCCGCATCGCTGACAATGGCGTCCGTGAGGCGCTGCTGGAAGTCCTGCATGGTGATCAGGCCGTCTTCATTGGCCCGGATATTCTGCAGATGCAATGGCACTGCCTCCGGGGGATTGACAGCGGTCAGGGGTTCTGCCTTGGCCAGCTGGTCGCTCTTGGGATAGATCAGCTTGAGATTGATAAAGCTTTCGCCGGTCCTGTCCTCCCATTCTTCCACCACGATCTTGCAGCCGATGGGGGATTCCTGTTCGATGGTTTCCGGCAGTGACGTATTCTTTACTTCCATAGCGCCCATCACCGAAGCGATATTGATATCGTGGCCGCAAAGGAAGGTAAACCTGCGCTGGCGCGTGTTGAGTTCTTCCTGAATCACCGAGAGCAAGGGCCGTGACAGCGCCCGGGATAACGTCGGCACATTCCGGCAAAGATGAATGCCCAGATCCTTTACCGCCGCAATTTCCTGCCACTCCTTGAAGCTCAATTTATGGCCAAAGGCGGCATTATCTGCACCAAGTTCATAATATTGCAAGGTCAGTGCATCGCAGGCCTTCATCAGTGGACGAAAACTTTCACTGATGCGCAGCTCGTCGTCCACAGCCGCCGTGACCTCCGCAGTATCTGTCTCCGGCCGGTCCAGCACTTTGGCCGCCAGTTTTATCCCCGGCACGATATCCTGCAATAACTTGCTGCTGCCGCCCAGGGCCTCTACTTCAGCCCGATTGGCTGCCGCAAAAGCTTCCTTATGTCCCGCTGTCCCCGGCAGGAAAGTCGGATCTGCATCCCCGACATCGCCACGGTAATCCACACCTACGTCCAGTCCCGGCAAAAAGCCCTTGGCAAAGTTCTGGGCCGTGGCAATGGTCCGCTGAAAGCCGTTGGCCGCAAAACGGATATCGTTTTTTTCCGGCAGGTATTCCGCGGCAAACAGGCCTTCCTGATCCACATACTGGCGGAAATAACGTCCCATATATTCTTCCATCTGTGCGCCCCGGGGCGTAAGTTCCCCGGCAGCCACACCGAAATCATGCCATGCATGGTCCGTGGTCTTGCTCAGTGATGAATCCGGACCATTGAATGGTGCCCGGATATTATGCCGGGACAGGACGATTACCTGCACCAGCCTGTATTTTTCATGAAAACTATCCTGCGGCACAGCCTGTGCCAGCTGCGCATAGGTCAGACATAGAACCGCCGCTAAAAAAGCCAATATCCTGCGAAGTTTCATCATCTTTTCTCCTATATAAAAAGCAGCCCCCAAAGGGGCTGGTTCTCAGTAGCTGGGATGTTCCTTTACATAGTCCACCGGACGGCTCCAATCCACATGCACCTTCGTGATATTCCACAGTCGCGTCAGGGCCAGTTTGAAGCTCTTGACATCAGCCAGGGGATCTACTTCCTCAGCCGTGAAGTCCATAAGCGTTGCATGAGGCACTTTGATGCTGTGCTTTTCCGCCAGATATTTTTCGGTGAGGCTTTTAGCCTCGTCATTCTTGATGTTCACAACAGCGCTCTTGCTGTCGCCATCATAGTCAATCCAACCTAAGTCATGGCCGAAACTGATGGCCACACTGAATTTATTTTCCATGGTAATTTCTCCTTTTAAACAACGTTCTCTACTCTTAATTATATATGATTTAGCCCTTGATGACAAATATTTTGCGGATATGAGCAAATTAAATAAATATTTTCAAAAGTTTGCATTTGTCAAGTCTTGCACTTGTTTTTTTTTTATGCTACTATACTTACAAAGAAGGATAAGCCTGGGGTGTGCGTGGGCTTTTGGAATGTCCAACCTACATTTTTTACAGGGAGCCTGATTTGATTCTGGTGGAAGTTCGCCTCGGCGTCATGCGGAAGCCAGACTTAAGGCACCCACCTGCCAGTCGCAGGTTTTGGGCATTTGAAGCAGCGGCAGTTTGGACCCCTTCTTTGAAAAGGGATTGCTATCCATGGGTGGCAGTCCCTTTTCACGTTGTCCGGATTCAGTTCACATAGGGGCGCAGGTTGATAGCCACTTCGTTGATACGGGTGATTTTCGGATCGCTGGCCAGCGGTGCCTGCATAGCGCTGGCAGCGGCTTTCGGATCATCGACGATTTCAATATTATCCAGCATCTGCCGCATCTGGCCGCGGATGCCTTCCAGATAAATTTCGCGCAGGTTCTTCTGCTCTTTCTTTTCCTCATCGCTGAGGCCTGCGGCACGCTGCTTGCGGGACAGCTCATTAATACGTGCAATCAATTCTTTCGTTATCATAAAAACCTTCCTTTTAACAGCTATTATCGACAATGAAATATATTATAGCGCGAATGGGGATTTTATGCCATAGCCTGCGAAAATTTCATTGCCAAATGATATTTGACTTTAGTATAATTATACATGGTTGTACAACCAAACAACTGTATAGGGGGTTCGGACGTTTTGGAACCAGGCATTAGTTTTTCTGCTTTGGAAGAGGATATTTTCCTCTTGAAGCAAGCAACAGATGCAACACTCTCAGACACAATCGGGCTGGGACAAAAAATGCAAGAAGCGTTTGAACGGCACGCCGTAAGTGCCCTGAGCTCGCAAGTGCTGTGGAAAGCCTTGCAGCCGCAGGACTGACGGCATGCAAAAAGGGACTGCGTTGATCGCGGTCCCTTTCCTGTATAATGATTCACTCTTTCGTACGATTCGCCACCATCACAAACGGGGCGTAAATAAGGATATCCACGGCCAGCCACACGAGCTGCAGGATGCCGCCCGACAGCGAACCCGTGCCGATGATGCCGCCAAACAGAGGCGGCATCGTCCAGGGTACCACATATTTAAACAGCGGCACAAAGCCCATGGACAGAGCCAGGCAACCAATCACGGTATTCACCACAGGAGCCAGCACATAGGGAATCAGCAGCAGCGGATTGAGGACGATGGGCAGGCCAAAAAAGAGCGGCTCCTGTATATTGAACAGCATCGCCGGAAAACTGACCTTTGCCACCGCCCGCCAGTCAGCCCGCCGGGAAAACAGCAGGACGGCCAGCAGCAGTGCCAGCACATGCAAAAGACCGGCCTCAAAGAAGCCATTGGTGATGATGTAGGCCCCTTCCCCGGACTGATTGGCCAGCTGCGCCGGCACATAGACCATATTCTGGATGGCCGATGTCACATGATGGCCGTGAATTCCCAGCCACCAAAGCAGCCAGGTCAGTCCCTGATAAAGCATGGCAAAGCCCAGCCCCTGCGAAAATCCCATCAGCGGCGCCTGGAATAAGGCATAAATCAATTCATTGAGGGATGCCGTCCCCATAAAATCCATCTGCGCGAGAAACAGTGCAAAGAGCGCAAAACACCAGAAGGTGATGAGCATGGGCAGCAGATAAGCAAAGGATTTGGACACCGTAGGAGGCACCGCAGCCGGCATATCGATCGTAAGATTCCTGTTTTTTGTCAGCCGGATAAAGAGCCAGGCCGAACTTGTCGCCACCAGCAATGCAGTCAGCACGCCCCGGTTGCCGAAATACTGCAGGTCAAAGCCTGCAGTGCCCCCCACTGCCTGCGGCGTGACGATGACAAAGGCCCCGAGCGCCGTCAGGGCGGTGATAAAGGGATTGCCCTGCCAGATAACGGCCAGCCGGTATCCCAGCGAAGCCACCAACAGCAGGGACATCAGTCCAAAACCGACAGTGACCACACTGCCGCAAAGGCTTTGGATGATCTGCAGGGAACGAACAAAATCGCAGTTCTTATAGGCCTCGCCCGCAGGATCCAGGCCTGTGATAGCCGCGCCGAGGTTCATCCCGCTTTCCCCCATCACCGTCCCCCAGGGATCCAGCAATACCCACTCAGCAATGCCAAAAAATGCCGCCACCAAAATAAAGGGCAAAAGAATCGCAAAGGCTTCCCTCAGGGCCTGCAGATAACGGATGTCCGATATGCGTGCCGCCCAGGGCAGCATGACCTCTGCCAGAAAAGATATCGCACGGTTCATAGGCTGCCTCCCCTCCATGATCTACCATTATTATAACGCATAAACATGCAGGCGCAAAGAAAAGGACTGTGAAATCACAGTCCTTATTTTAGTCGCATTACTTACGCCTCTTGGGGACGGCGTTTCAGCTGTCCGGCCAGGATCAGGGCAAAGAGCACCAATCCGATAACATCGGTCACCAAGCCCGGCTGGATCATCATCAGACCTGCCGCCACGAGGATCAGGCGTTCTGCCATTCTGCAGTCATCGGCCAGATAGCCGATCAGTGCCGAACTGATGGCCACCATGCCGCCCAAAGCCGTCACGGTCGAGATAAACAGTTCCAACGCCGTGCCCTGCATCATCAGCAATACCGGCGACATAACAAAGATATAGGGAATGATGAACGCCGCGATTGCCAGTTTCGAGGCATTGACACCGGTCTTCAAGGCATTGCCGCCGCTGATACCGGAGCCCGCATAGGCTGCCAAGGCCACCGGCGGGGTGACATCGGCGATGATGCCGAAGTAGAATACGAACATATGTGCGGCCAGTACCGGCACGCCCATCTGCACCAGCGCCGGTGCCGCAATGGTGGAAGTGATGACGTAGTTAGCCGTCGTCGGCACGCCCATGCCCAGCAGGATTGCCGTGATCATGGTGAAGAACATGGTTGGCAGCAGCAGGCCGCCGGAAAGCGTAAGCAAACCCGAAGCCAGTTTGAGGCCGACACCGGTCTTGGTCACCACGCCGATAATGATACCGGCCGCTGCGCAGGCCACGAGCACGCCTAAGACATTCTTCGCGCCCTTTTCGAGGCCGCGTACGATCTCGATCGGCTGCATGCGCGTGGATTTCCTGAGCGCCGAACACAGGATGGCAAGTACGATGGCCACGAGTGCCGCACGCATCGGCGTATAACCCGAAACGAGCAGATACACGATGATGACCAGCGGCAGAGCCAGATGACCGCGCTCCTTCAGAAGCGTGAAGAAATGCGGCAGCTGTTCTTTGGGCAGGCCTTTGAGTTTGCCCCGCTTGGCTTCAAAATGCACGCCGAGCCATACGCCGGCAAAATAAAGGAGTGCCGGCACAACAGCGGCCTTGACGATATCGATATAGGGAACACCTACGAACTCAGCCATCAGGAAAGCCGCTGCGCCCATGACCGGCGGCATCAACTGGCCGCCGGTGGAGGCAGCCGCCTCAACCGCTCCGGCAAAATTCTTATGATAGCCCAGTTTTTTCATCATCGGAATGGTCAGCGAGCCCGTGCCCACAACGTTCGCCACAGAGCTGCCGGACACCGTGCCCATCAGACCGGATGACAGTACAGCAACCTTCGCCGGACCGCCGCTGGCCCAGCCCGCAATGGAGTTGGCCAGATCGATGAAGAATTTGCCCAGTCCCGTAGACTCAAGGTAGGCACCGAACAGGATAAACAAGAAAATAAACGTGGACGATACGCCCAAGGGAATACCGAAAACACCTTCTGTCGTATAGAACAGATGCCCCACCAGCTGGGAAAGCGTCAATCCCCTGTGCGCTAAAACCCCCGGCATATAAGGTCCGGCAAAGGCATAGGCCAGGAAGCCCAATACCACGCAGACCATGGGCAGGCCTACCACACGGCGGGCCGCTTCAATGACCAGCACAATCCCGACAAGGCCTATCGCCAGATCCAGATTGGACACCATACCAGCCCGCATTACCAGATTCTGGTATTCAAAAACGATATAGCCCGGTGCCGCTGCTCCCAATACAGCCAGCAGCAGATCAAAGGGGTGCAGCTTATGCCGCGACCAGCTCTTCCGCGTCGGATAGAGCAGATACACCAGACAGAGGCCAAAGCCCAGGTGAATCCCGCGCTGCAGCTGCGCATCCAGCACGCCAAAAGTGGCCGTATAGAGCTGGAACACGGAAAAAGCAATGGCGATAAAAGCTACGATCTTCGCCATGACTCCCGTATATTCCATCGTGTCTGACTCTTTGTCAAACTCCTTCAGCACGGCCTGTGCCCGTTTCGCATCATCATTCATGCATAACCAATCCTTTCCATAAGGGCATCAGCTCCACCGATACCAAAGTTCCTGGTTCATATTCTTCATACAGGGGAAAGCTCCGCCCCCCCAAATTCATGCTCAGTTCCGTGCCCACACCGACACGGAAATCCAACCGCGGATAAGAACGGTTCTGCCCCCGCAGCCAGTAATGATTGCCTTCCTGCACGAACTCGCCCTCTGTCTCATCAAAGGGCAGGCCCACACCGAAAGACTGGTACTTGGTAGCCTTGAGCACAAAAGCCTTCCGTTCCTCATCCACGGCCAAAAACTCCTCCACCGGCGTCTTCTGCACCGAATGAATAAAGCGCAAGGACAGAGGAAAACCTGCCGCTGCCTCGCCCAGATAAAGCCGCTGGCCTCCAGCCCACATGACGACACATGGCAGGGTAAGTATCTGCCACAAGGCCAGAATTAGTCCTAATCCACATAGCAAAAACTCTTTTTGCAAGAATATCACCTTTCAAAAAAGGGCTGTCACACGCCGTGCAACAGCCCCCAACTAACACTGTTTACTCTTTGAAGAACTTCTCAGCCCCTGCATTGACAGGCAAGGACATACCTTCGAGCGCTTTCTCCTTCAGGATAGCCTTGGCAGCAGAATGAGCGGCATGGAGACGATCCAGGTTCTTGAAGAGTGCCTTGGTGATCTCATAGCCCAGCTTGTCATCGACTTTGTCATTTGCTACCAGCATAGCCATAACCGATACGGCCGGTACATCCTCATTGAAGCCGGCATAAGTACCAGCCGGAATCTTCGTCTTGGTGTAGAACGGATATTTCGCAATCAGGGCGTCTGCCTTGTCGGCATCTACCGGCAGCAGGCGGACTTTGTGCTGGGAAGCGATATCCTGTACGGCAGAGGTCGGATAACCAGCGGTCAGGAAGGCCACATCGATGTTGCCATCCTTGAGGGCACTGGCTGCCTCAGCAAAGGAGAGGTACTGTACCTGAATGTCATTATAGGTGATGCCGTATGCTTCCATTATCTGGCGGGCATTGGCTTCAACACCGGAACCCATAGCGCCTACGGCTACTTTCTTGCCCTTGAGGTCGGCGATGGATTTGATGCCGGAGCTGTCGAGCGTCACGGCCTGGCAGGTTTCCGGATAGAGCGTGGCGATGCCTTTGAGGCCGTCGACCTTCTTATCCTTAAACATTTCCGTGCCGTTCACGGCATAATAGGTGATATCATTCTGAACGATAGCCAAGTCCACAGAACCATCTTTCAGCATATTGATATTCGCAACAGACGCCCCGGTGCTCTGTGCACTGGCATTCATGCCCGGAATGTCTTTATTGAGGATTTCCGCCATGGCACCGCCGATGGGGTAATATGTACCTGCCGTACCACCGGTACCGATGTTCAGAAACTTCTTCTCGGCGGCATTGTCCCCACCGCAGCCGGTAAACACCGCCGCCAGCGCCACAACTGCCAGCCCTGCCACCAGGGCTTTCTTCAAGTTTGCAAATCTCATACTTACCCCTCCTATTGTGTCAATTGACCTATAAATTAAAACAATAACTGCATATCTCATATATCATTATAGCATAGAGGGTATACACTGACAAGTTGTTTTCAGCGGAAATTAGACATTTTGTAATGTATGTATGTATACATTGCACAAATACACAACAATTATGCTAACTATAAATTCCACAGCCAAAGCCGCGGCCTTGGTATTTTCATACCCAGTCGCCGCAGCTTGCGGCAGGGGACTGTTTTTTTGCTGTAGTGCGCTGCCGCAGGCTGGCTCCTAAAACGAAAGGACCTGTACATGCGCTGAAAACAGCGACGTGGTGACCGGAGCGTCCCGCTAAGTCAACGGCATTATAGGAGGAGTCATTCAGCACGGAGGCAAAAAAATAGTCCCCTGCCGCAGACCAGGCTCTGCAACAGGGGCTGACAAATTATTCAATTATAATGATCTCTAAATCCCTGCGCCCAAAGCGGAGCGCTTCTTCATGGCTGTCGAAGGCCACGTCAATACGATGGCCCTTGATCGCGCCGCCGACATCTTCAGCCACGGCCCGGCCATAACCGGGAATGAACACTCTGGTCCCCAACGGGATCAAATTGGGATCGACAGCAATGACGCCTTTGCGCACGAGCGTGCCGCTAGCGGTGTGCTTGCTGTTGCCGGGATCATAAGCGCTGTAGCCGGAGGCAGACACATACATGGCGCGGCCGCTGGGAATAGCTGCCTCATCATCCGACGCCGCCACAGCTTCCTCCTGCTCAGCAGGTTCTTCGGCCGTTTCATAAGATTTGCCGCCGGACAGATAGTAATAGGTCCCATCACCGCAGACACCATCCACGGTCAGACCGCGGGATTCCTGGAATTTTTCAATCGCCGCCACGGTCAGCGGGCCGCAATCGCCATCGGCCTCCCCTTCAAGGAAGCCCTGTTCAATCAACAGTTCCTGAACGTGGCGCACCGCCTCGCCCGTAGAACCTTCTTTCACCAATATGGATGCTGCCGCCGGGGCAGCGGTAAAACACATACATACCAAAGTAAATAACACTAACAAGAACCTTTGCTTCCGCAATAAAACCACCTCACTAGTATTTTCATCCACTTCAACGGTATACACTGCCCTTATTTTAGCAAACTTCGTGACTTTTCGTCAAACGAAGCGCAAGTCTTTCGTTTTTATTATATAAAAGAAAAAGCGCCGCTTACGCGACGCTGTGCCTTTCAAGTGGTGGGCAGGGATGGATTCGAACCATCGTAATCCGAAGATGACAGATTTACAGTCTGTTGCCTTTAACCACTCGGCCACCTACCCATAAAATGGTGACCCAGGAGGGACTCGAACCCCCGACCCTTTGATTCGTAGTCAAATACTCTAATCCAACTGAGCTACTGAGTCATTTATATTGAAGTTCTTGTAATGGTGGGCCCACTTGGACTCGAACCAAGGACCGACCGGTTATGAGCCGGTTGCTCTAACCAACTGAGCTATAGGCCCAAATTTTACTCAAACTTGCAAACAATATGGAGCGGAAAACGAGACTCGAACTCGCGACCCCCACCTTGGCAAGGTGGTGCTCTACCAACTGAGCTATTTCCGCATTTGCTTTTCTCAGGAGCGATTCAGAAGTTTTTCTGTGTCTCGCTGACTGACAAAAACTATTATACGCATATCCATATCATCTGTCAACACCTTTTTTATATTTTTTTTAAGTTTTTTTGAAAAAAGTTGTTTTTATGCTTCTGCAGCCCCTTGATGCCACTTGCCGACAAGCTGTTCAGCCCGCTGGCGTATATAGATGGCCAGCTCCTGTCTGTCGGCTGCGGCGCCCTCTCCACGCTGCGGCTTCCCGGGCATTATGCCGCAGTCCTGGAGCTGCTTTTCAAGCTTTTGCAGGGATTCTTCAGGATGCAGATACCACTGGCTGCCCCGCACCCGCAGGAAAGTCCAGCCCAGGCGTTCCAGCACGGCCTGATTGTAACGCAGGCTGGCCGCTTCCTTGATGCTGTCCACCCAATGTTCGCCGTCACAGGCGATGATCACCCGCTTATCCCCCGACTGTGCTGCCACGGGAACAGTCAGGCTGCCGACCATCATATTCTGACAGATCTCATAGCCTTTTTCCTGCAGGCTGCGAGTGACCGTCAGTTCCAGCGACGTGGGCTGCTTGTCTCCGGCATCGGCAGTTATCTGCGGCACACCTGCATATTCCAGCAGCGTCCGGCGCAGATCCCCTTCTTTGAGATCCTCCTGTGCCATGGAATGGAAGATCCACAGCTGATCTCTGGCCCGGCTGACAGCTACATTGTAACGTTTGGCCGTATCGCCGGCGTGGCCCTCGCCCACCAGCCGCATCTGCTTGCCGGCTTCGAGGCTGTCACGGCTGTCCACCAGCGACAGGAAGATCACGTCGCGTTCATCTCCCTGGAAATCTGCCGGACTGCCGCAGAGGAAACCGCAGGCTTCCAGCGCCGTGATGCCGATTTCCTTGGCCGCCAGTTCCCGGATCAGCTTGGACTGCTCCTCACCGAGCAAGGAGACTGCACCAAATGTCTTTCCCTTATAGGCCGGATCTTCGAGGCAGGCCATCAAAGTGGCCACGATGTACTCGGCTTCCATCAGATTCTGCTTCTTCCCGGGCTCCCGGATACCACGGACCTTCACCTGCACCCAGGGCTGCAGGCTGCTGCCCGATTCCCGCAGGGGCCGGATGCGGCCATCGTAAACCAATTGATTGGAAAAGCCGATGATTTCCGGCACGCAGCGGAAATGTTCTGTGAGCATCCGTGCGGCAAAATTCATCTGCGCGATATCGTAAAGGGATGTGTCCATCGTATAGAGCGAAGCATGCTGGATCACGCCCTCGATGGTGGTACTCTGCAGATGGGTGATTTCCGCAGCCGTAACGCCTACAGCCGCCGGGCTCACCTGCTTGTCATCCCCCACGATGATGACCTTCCGCCCCAAATACAGGAGCGGCAGGGCCGTGATATCGGCCTGGCTGGCCTCATCGATCAGGATGATATCAAACTTGGGGCTGTCAGGGCTCACATTCTGCCAAACCCGCGAAAGAGGCATGATCCAGGCAGGTACTGCCGCCTGTGCCTCCAGCATGCAGGCTTTGGCTTCCCGGATGTGACGGGCCGCATAACGACCTTTTCCCTTGCCCAGCTTCTGTACGGCCTTGCACCAGCCCACGAGGCTGGCCTGCAGGCCGGTGCCGGATACATGCTCCAGCAGATGCTGCCAGGCACGGTTTTCCGCCAATGTTGCGGTAACGTCCGTCAGACGGGTTGTGAGCTCCCCAATTTCAGCCTCCAGCGCCTGCGGATCATTCTGTGGCAACTGTGAAAGTTCCCGTCTGAATTGGGCATAGAGCCAGGCGTCCTCGATTTGTGCCGGCAGCTGTGCCCCGCCGTCACGACCATCCTGACGGCCAATCCGCGCTGCCCACTGCGGCGCCAATTCCGCAAGGCGGGCCAGCAATTCCTGCCGCTTGTCATAGACCGGCCGGAGTTTTTCATAGCGGAGCAATTTTTCATAAGCCGCCGCATAGGCTGCGCTGTCACCGTCCGCAAGTGCAGTACGGAAGCTGCGGGCCAGCCGGCCATCGGCCGCACTGAGTGCCGCCTTGGTCTCCCGCAGGCTGTCAGCACAAGTCTGGCGGGCTGCCTGCATCAGCAGAAGTTTCTGCCAGCGCGGAAAGTCCTGTTCCAGCCAATTAAGCTGCGCTTTCAGTTCCCCATGGGGCGTGGCGTAATGATTCCGGGAATAGGTGAGATCCAGCTTGACGCCGGCCTGACGCCAAAGCAGCCGCAGCTCGCTCCAGACATTTTCCTGCCAGTGGAGATAGCCCTCGACCTCCCGCCAACGGGCACTCAAAAGATCATCCGTGTCATCCCCCTGCGCCGCCAGTTCCTCATAGGTAACCATGCCATAGGGTTCCAGCAGCTGCTGCCACTTCACAGCCGCCTCCCGGCGGGCCTGATGGAGCGATACATACTGCATGGCCAGCTGGCATTCCCGGCGGCTTGCGAGGCTGTGCCCATCAATGGTGAAATCCTGCTGCAGTTCCTTCCACTCACGATGGACGAGCTTATCCCACCATGTGAGCCTGCCATGCGCATCAAAGGCTGCGGCCATTTCCGCGAGGTTCTGTATCAGCTCCTGATTGAACTCCCGCTGCCCTTTATATTGAAAGTCCAGACCAAAGAACTGCGTCATATTCTGCTGCTTGAGCTGCTGCACCCGCTCGATGGCAGCGCCCAGCATCTGCCAAACTTCCAGATGCGCGCCGCCCAGCTTGCCGGCCAGGACCGCTTCCTGCACCCATTTTTCCGCCAATCGGCCAAAGTCGATCTGCACATAGAGCATTCCGGCCTCCTGCAGGCGTTCAGCCGAAAGTTCCAGGGCCACCGGCTGTTCCTTCTTCCAGAGGCAGCCCGCCTCATCTACCGCTACATCCGGCAGTCCTGCGAGCAATTCTTCGCGCTGGGTGGCCTCTGCCGCCGAAAGTTCCAGCAGTTTTCCCGCTTCTTCTGGCCGCAGCAGCTGCGAGCGCTGCGGCAATTCCTCAGCGATTTCCGCCAGCGCCTCCGCGTCAAAAAGGCTGTTGCTATGATAAAGCTCCTCCAGCTCCGCCTGTGTCAAGGGCAGCGTGCCCTCGTCCACCGGCCCCGGCACGACGTCTTCCAGGTCTGCATGGTCATGGATAAAGGCCGCCATGCGGGAAAGGGACCAGGCTTTGCCATCCAGCACAAAATAATCCCGCTTGGCTTCAAAGCGTTGCATATCTTCCAGTTCACGGCGCTTTTCCGCCAAAACCTGCAACAGCTTCTGGCGCTGCTGCTGCAGCTCATCCGCATTCCGGGCCAGTTCATCCCCATCGCTATGGGAAAGCCGCTCGCAGATGCCCTTGACCGAACGCTCCATATCGCCCTTGGCTCCATCGATCAGGGACACACAGAGATCCTGGATGCCTGCGGGCAGCTTTTCCTTCAATACAGACAGCGCCTTGTTCGTGGCGCTGGTGACCAGCACATGCTGCCCCTGCGCCAGGAAATGGCCTAAGAGATTGGCAATGGTATGCGTCTTGCCTGCCCCCGGCGGCCCCTGTACCACGACGGCCGGGGATGCGGCAATCTTGCGGGCAATGCCCAGCTGCTCAGCATTGGCAGCCTTGGTCAGCAGAATATCCTCAGCCTCCCCCCGGATATCGGCCAGATTCACAGTAAAGGGTTCGGCCTGCTCCTGTGGGGTGTCAGCATCCACAATCCGCAGCAGGGACTCCGGCACATCCCCTTCCCGTTCAATGCGGGCCATCATGGCGGCAATGGAACGCTCCGTCCCCGGCTGCACCTTGCGCAGGAACAGCACCTGCCGGTCATAGGCCAGATACCAGTCCGTGGGCAGCACGTCAAAACGATTGGCCGCATAGCGGCAGTTCGGCGTCAATGCCGTAGCCGTATTAGCCAAAAATGCCCCCATATTATCCGCCCAGGGATGCATATCCCCCACATCCAGCGCCTCAGCAAAGGCACGGACCCCCTCCGGCTCCACGCCGGGCATATCCTGGAACATATCCACATAGAGTTCCGTGGGATACTCCGACTCGAGCAGCTGCATCCTGCCCTTGTTGTCATAATGCAGACGCACCCGCTTCAAGATGATCGGATGGTTGATAGCCGAATCCAGCCCGCTGAGGAAAAAGCCATTGCCCGCCACGAGCTCCAGCCGCTCCGGCTCCTTGCGCAGCTTATCGTAAAGCTCATAAAGTTCCATAAAGAGCTCCTGCGTGCGGCTCTTGACCATCTCACCGGCCCGCCAGAGGGTGCGCTGGCGCTTCCACTTCTCCAATGCCGCCAGGCGTACACCGGAATCCACAAAGCGCTCCGTCACATCCCCCAGTCGCTCATCATGACGCAAGCGCTCCTCCCGCACCTCGATATCCACCACAGCAAAATCCCGCCAGTTCGGCGTGCGGATCCAGCCCACGAGATCAAAGGGCAGTTCCGGACAGGGCAAAAACTCCGGCTTATCCACCTCAAGCAGGACATCCTCCTGTCCCTCGCCCGGTGGCAGCACACGAATACGTTTGGGATCCACCGGCAGCTCATCAAGGAACAGACTCCACTCTTCTTCCTTGATATTGCGCCGCAGCTTCTGCCGCAAGGAAGCCACCTTGCGGATATAGTCAAACAATTTCAGTACCTTTTTCTGGTTATCCATAAAAACCTCAAAATACACAAACAATCCAAAGTTATCCACAAAATTATCCACTAATCCACACTTTTGGGGATAAGCCTGTGGATAACCCGCACTTTTTTAAAAAACCCACTTAAAATATTCTACCGATTATAGGCTATTCCTGCAAGAAAGATTATTTCCCTGCTTCGCTGCAATGTCTACTCACCTATCTTGACGCATCCTCCCTGCAAGTATATACTGACCTTAAAAATATTTTTCTACTATAGGAGGTCCCCATGAAAAATCTCGGTTTTATCGGTATGGGCAATATGGCCCAAGCTCTGGCCGCCGGCTTCATCAAGTCCAATGCCATCCCCAGGGAAAATATCTTCGCCTTCGCTCCGAATCAGGAAAAGCTGGCGAAAAACGCCGCCCTTATCGGCTTCACACCCATGCAGAGCGTCACGGAACTTGCTGGCCGCTGCGATACCCTCATCATGGCCTGCAAGCCCTATCAGATTGAAAGCGTGCTGACAGAACTCGGTGCCGCCTTAGACGGCAAGAACCTGATTTCCATTGCCGCCGGCTGGGATTTTGCCAAATACCAGACCGTGCTCAAAACCGACACAGCATTGCAGTTCATCATGCCCAACACCCCGGCCATGGTCGGCGAAGGGGTACTGCTCTTTGAAGAAAAAAATACCCTGTCCCCGGAGGATCGGGAACAGGTCAAAAAACTCTTTGCGGCCGTGGGCCTGGTTCAGGAACTGCCGAGCAGCCTTATGGGCATCGGCGGCACGGTCACCGGCTGCGGCCCGGCTTTCGTGGATCTTTTCATCGAGGCTTACGGCGATGCCGCTGTGAAATACGGCCTCAAACGCGCGGATGCCTATCGCCTGATCTCCCAGATGGTCTTAGGTTCAGCCAAATTGCAGCTCGCGACCGCCACCCATCCCGGGGTCTTAAAGGACAATGTCTGCAGCCCCGCCGGCACCACCATCTGCGGCGTGACAGCCCTCGAAGAACAGGGCTTCCGCAACGCCTGCATCAAATCCGTGGATGCCATTATGAACCGGTAAAAAAATCTGCACTCTCAATGCTTACGAGAGTGCAGATTTTTTCACGTTAAACTATTGCAGCAAATTAAGCACACCGGAATTATTCTGGTTCGCCTGTGCCAGCATGGACTGCGCAGCCTGCACCAAAACATTATTCTTGGTATAAGCAGTCATTTCCTTCGCCATATCCGCATCCCGGAGGGTGGACTCGGAAGCCGTGGTACTTTCCCGCTGAGTAACGATATTGGCTTCTGTCATTTTCAGGCGCATATTCTGTGCCCCGACCAGACAATTGGCACCAATCAGGTAATTCAGGGCATGGTCCAGCAAACCTTCTTCTTCCGTAGAAATGTTTTTGCCGCTACGAGTCTTACCAACCTGATTCCCCAAAAGTGCCTCCCGGTTCTTGCTGGTCAGTACATTGAACTCCGACCATTCCCGCGAACCAGCTTCATACGCAAAAAGATGATCCATTGTGGTCTGGGGAATCTTCAAATGAATGTTCTGGCTGGCATGGTCAGTGTCCTGAATAACAAGCTCTTTGACATATATCTTACGCTCGCCTACTTCCACGTTATCCCAAACGCCATCGGCAATCTTGGCTCCACCGACATTATAGGTATCGTCCCATTGATATTCGTATATGAGATTTCCACTATTATCCTTAGCATATCGCAGGTAATCATCCGTAAGCCGTCGTTCATCATATATAATCAGTTTGTCGTTATCAGCAATCAGCCGCATAAAGTGATTCAAATCCTCATCATCACCAGTCATTTTGGGCATTGCCTGATCACAAATGGCCTGTACCAGAGAAGACGCATCCGTCACATTCGAGACATCAATATAAATATGCTTGATATCCTCACCAGCAGGGTCAGACTCCGGACGTGGCGTATCAGGTAAGTCCTCTGTTATAAAATGAAAATTAAACACCTGATTATCACAGCTGGCACAATAAGCACGGAAGCCCTTGTTGTTTAAGAAATCCGGTATCGAAAGATTTGGATTTTCTGTAAACCATTTGCCATAGTCTAAGGTATAGGAACGAAGCTGCCCTTGTGCCCAAAACAGTTTTTCTTTATTCCCATTTGTACCCTCCGCAGATGCCCTGACTTTAATACCTATTGTTTGTCCATTTGAATCCTTCGCCTCTGTTATTCGCCCTAGCGTCGGATCTGATGAAACGACTTGACTGTCCACCAATTCTGCAAAAGCTTTTCCGATAGACGTTCCGCCAGCCACCTTGCTACGTAAAACATCCAAATCCAAAACTCTCGATCGCCTGATTTTATACATTCCATCCAGCTTGTCAGCAGAAGATGAATCTACAAATTCAAAATATGTATACCCATCACGAACTGCCCAATTGGTTGACCAGTTCCACGCATCCGTACCTCCTCCTACTGCCATCACAATTGCTTTTCCCTTAAAATCATCAATCAAATCTTCCACATCAGTATATCCTGATACATCCACCGTAGCATATGCATATTTACTAGTATTTTCTCCCATTAACGGACTAGTCGCCAAATATTCATACGTCTTTCCAGAAATACCATCTTCAACATAGTAATTGTTTCCTTGTACGCCTGCCTGTTTTGCTGTTAGCGTCAAATTTCCGTTTTCCATTTTTGCCGTAAGTTTACCATAACTGAAAGTCCCAGAATAATCAACACCAACCGTTAAAACACCATTTGGAGGAGTTGATGGATTAGGACGACTATTACCAGAAACAAATTTCATCATTTGTATGACAGGATGACCTGTATATATATTGATTGTAATGCCCGTATCTGCAGTTAATCCCGACAAAGAAAATGTCGCATTAGTAGCAGGTTGCGGTGGCGGTGAATCCGGATCATCATCCCAAGCCCCTGATTCATTTTGCCCTCCACTAAAGTAACTTGGGCTATTAAAAAGGCCCGTGGTGGCAACAGTTTCCACTGTTGCACTGTATCCAATATTAGTACTACCATAAATCTTCTCGGAACTAACTAAATAATTGTTTCCGTTATTATCCACTCCATATCCCTTCACACTAGGAACAGTTGCTTCAATAACATCCATCACATCTTGCACAGAATTACAACTACTAATGTCAATCTCATATACATCTCCCGTTAATTCTTCAATTGTATAATCAGTAATCGCCCCACGATATTCATGTGTACTACTTGGAGTTTTAGTTAGTACGTAATTATATACAGCCTGAAAAGCCATTCCATCAAACGAATCCACTGTATTATATGAGCTGTCAAGCGTATATATATTATTCTCCCCTCCTTCATACGAAATCATCGGCGAGAATCCGACACGATCCAAGGAAGTTTGCTCTACCTTCGACGGTTGAAACAAATCAAACGGCCCGGTAATGCCATTGAGGGTTGGATAGGTATCAGGAATCACATTGATCATATTCATCGCGTCACTGCCTTCCAGCAATGACGAATTGCTTTTGACCACCCAACTCAATACTTTTTCTTCCACCCGATCCCCCACCAGCAGCCGAATGCCATTATAGTTCGTTTCCTGGGCGATGTCTTCGATTTCCTGATAGCATTGATTGATCTCTTTCTGCAAGGTCTGGCGGTCTATGTCGGTATTGGTGTCATTATCTGCATCGATGACTTTTTCCTTGATGCTCTTCATCAGCTCAATCTGGTTTTGGATGGCGCCTTCGGCCACGCGCAAAAGAGCCGTGCCGTTCTGCACATTTGCTTCGTTCTGCTCTAAGGCACGGATACGCACCCGCATCCGCTCGGAAACGGCATAGCCGGAAGCATCGGCACCCGCATCCGTGATGCGTTCCCCCAAGGCCAGTCTTGCCAAACTCTTGCCAGTACGGGTAATATTCTTATTCAATTCTCCTAGTGTCATCATTGTTGCGGTATTGTTGATAATCATAGCGTTCCATCCTTTGAAGCCGTACCTGCACAAACCTCTCTATATGTTATCGTATTTTTCCGTCAAAAATTAAGAGACGATTGCACTGCACAATCGCCTCTCAAGCTATATCTCTTTACTCGACTTTGAATTTCTGTACTTCACCCTGCAGCATGCTGGCCATCTTTGCCAGCTGTTCGCTATTGGTACTCATTTCATGGACAGCGGCGGACTGCTCTTCGGTAGCTGCCGATACTGTTTCGGAATTTGAAACGACCGTGCGGCTCATATTCTCGATATCCCGGATTGCGGACTGACAGTTTTCGGCACTTTCCGTAGCTTCCTTGGAAGCGCTGGCAATCTGCTGGGAACGGCCCGCAATCTTTTCGACCAAGCCCACGATATCAGAGAACTCACGACCGGTCTCTTCGACGCTGTCTTTCGCCAAAGCAAGGTTTTCCGTACCTTCGTTCATGCTGTTGACGGCCTGCTGGGTTTCGTTCTGGATCTGCCCGATCAGGCTGGCAATCTGGCTGGCCGCCTCTTCGGACTGGGCGGCGAGCTTGCGGATCTCATCAGCCACAACGGCGAAGCCGCGGCCTGCATCACCAGCGCGGGCGGCTTCAATCGCAGCATTGAGTGCGAGCAGGTTGGTCTGTTCGGCAATGCCAGAAATCGTATCGGTAATACGGCCGATGGTATCAGAGCGTTCACCGAGGCTATTGACCACGCGGGCCGATTCGCCCACGACTTCGCTTAAGTGTGCCATATCCTTGACGGTGCGGATAACCACCTTGTTGCCGTTCTGGGCCTTTTCCGTGGCCTGCTGGGTTTCCACAGCAGACCGGCGCGCATTGTGGGCCATGCCGCCAATGCGTTCCATGAGCACATCCATGGACTGAGAGGCATCATCTATGGCCGTCAGCTGTTTATTCGTGGCTCCGGCCACGTCAGTAATGGATTCGGCCACCTGCTGGCTGGCAGAGGCTGACTGTGAAGTCATCTCATTGAGCTGGGCCGCATCGCTGGCTACCTGCTCAGCTGATTCACGAATGGAACCCATGAGCTGGCGCATATTCGTACCCAGCACCTTCAGAATTTCCACCATCTCGCCGATTTCGTCTTCTCTGGCTACATAGGCCGGATCTACAGGTTCAGCACGGTAATCCCCCTGGGAAAACTTGCGCAGGCGTCCGGTAACGAAACTGATCGGATCGCCAAAGCTCTGGGCGATCTTGACGCCCAAAAGGGCCATCACAGCCGCGACCACAATGATGATGATGGCCGAGATTAGCATCTTATGATAGAGCGCTTCTTGATTTTCCTTCGTATATTTGGCGGCTTCCGCATCGATATAGTCAATCCAGGAGCCGGTACCGATAATCCAGCCATAGGGCTTGAATTCCATGACATAGTTGCGCTTGGGCAGGGACTGGGTTTCGCCCGGTTTCGGATAGGAGAAATCCACAAAGCCGCCGCCATCCTTCTGGCCTTCCTTCCACATGTTCTCCATGTAGGGTACGCCATTGGGATCTTTTTCATTGCGGCGCATCTTGCCTTCTGCACTCCGGTTGCCGGCATGCGCCACGCAGATACCGCTGTTCTTCTCATCGGCAAAGAAATACCCCTTGCCTTCGTCATAACGCACGGAGCGGATCACATCAAGCGCCAGGGCTTTGGCCTGTGCTTCCGAAAACTCCCCGCTCTGCTGGCGGGCATAGATTCCATTCAGGGACGACACGAGCCCTTCCGTCTGCAGACGCAGTTCCCGGTCGTAATGCTGCGACAGTTCCTGCCGGTATTCCTGCACCAGCTTGTCATTATCGGAAATAGTCGTGTAGATGAAATAACCGCCCACAGACAGGGTAGCCACAACGCTGACTGCCACGAACAAAGCCGTCAGCTTGCCCCGCACGGATTTCATAAAAAACATAAATTTCCCTCCCTAGAATAAATTTTCACCGCGCCTTTATGCGAATATTGCGTTTTAAATGAATAGTTCTACCTTTTCTAGCAAAATCCTGCCAGCTGACAAAAAAGAGATTGTAAAAAATTGCAGTTTGTTGGTTAGTTCGAGTCAAAGTTATCCCGTTTATACGCAGTCAGGGGTTCACGGGGGAGTACTTTTGCTGTTTCCGCTAAACGTCCCTCCCTGTCAAGTTAGAGCTATTTAGCGGGATGCGCCGGGCAGGCCA
>NZ_FNJQ01000007.1 GCF_900104055.1 Pseudoselenomonas ruminantium | reverse complement strand
ACGATTATGTATCCTGATAGATTGTAAAAATTTTGATGCGGCTCTTTAAGCAATTCATAGAAGACCTATTTACAGACTTTTATTCACACCCTCCTTTAGGTCATTTCATCAAATTAGGCAGCAATTTTCTCAACTGACACACGCTCCATATAATATTCTTCTGGAGTTTGGTAATTGTTACTCCTTCATTATACGCTCTACCCGCTTGTGGTTTACCTTGATGCCTATTTTTCGAAGTTCTTTAACCACACGAACAGCGCCGTAGGTTTTATTGGATTTTTCATGAATTTGCTTGATAATGCGTAAAAGTTCATCATTACTGTTATCACGTGGACTTGGCTTGCGGGAAAGCCAAGCGTAAAAACCGCTTCGGGAAACTTTAGCCCAGCGCACCATCTTTGCAATCGGATATTTGCCGCGGTTAGCTTTGATGTAATAATATCGGATCACTTCAGGTTCTTGGCAAAGAAGGCGCTTGCTTTTTTTTAGAATTCGTTCTCCTGCTCAAGGTCTTTAATCCGTTTCTGCAGTCTGCGTAACTCCGCATCTTCGTCACGAAGCTTGCCACTACCTACAAAGGGCTGCTCCGGGTGCTTCAGGTATCTAGCTTTCCAAGTGTATAGGGAACTTACGTTGACACCTATTTCTCTGGCTACCTGACTAGCTGGAACACCGCTCAGGACTCTCTTTACGGCTTCTTCCTTAAATTCATTACTGTACTTATTCAATCGTATCACCCCATGAATGTATTTTACCATTCATTTAAGGTGTCTAGCAAAGCGGGTATGGGGCAAAGAAGTCATGGAAAAGGTCTGGAACAGTATGAATGCAGGATTTATGGAGATAAAGCCTGAATGATATGCTGATTGTTCCGAGAAGTAAGACAAGGCTACTGGGCTTAAAGAAGGGGATAGAAACATCTGGCAAAATACAAAGAGATATATGCAGCTTGCTCCGAGGGAATTCAATGATACTTTCGGAGTTTTTGATGTATAAAAGACAAAAATGTTTGAAGGTATGATAAATCTAATGAATCCTTAACCAAACGCTAAACAGGTTTTAAGAAACAAGTGATAAAATTTATCAGTATTTATATGAAGCTGGGAAAATAGCACTGCAGATGCCGTGCAGCCAAGAATTTGGTGAAATGGAAGAAAGGGAGTCAGATTTGTGGAAGCAGAATTAAATGAGGTACAGGTAGCGAAAAAAGAACCAGTAGACAAGGGCTGGTACAGTTATTTCCTATGGGTGAACTGGTTGGTTACATACGCGACATTACGGCAAGATGCAATACAAGTGCTTATTGCAAGTGTTGTCTACGCGCTGATAACCTTTTATGTGGCCTGTCGGAGCAAAAGCCTGCAATTTTGCCTGAAGATGCTCCCAGGAGTATTACTGAGTATGTTCCTGACTTTTAAAGGTTTTGAGCTGATTGGGGGAGCGGCCTTTGCGATAGCGCTCATTGCAGCATTGTACGTAAATCGGAAGCGGTTCAAGATGTATGGGAGATATAAGTCATTTATGATCTTTTATGGCTCTCTTGTGCTTATGTGGGTCGGGTTCGTTGGAATTCCCTTTGTTTCGCTGATGCTGGATAACATCGGTCAAAATGTAACCTATACAACGCCACGCTGGGTGGATATAACCTGGAGTATACTGACCTGTTTGGCTTTGTGGCTGCTGTTTCATAGGGAACAAACAAATGGCCGCAGGTTTTGGGAAACAATGCGAATCTTGTATCTTTTTCCCATAGTATTTGCGATACTCCTAATCGATTGGGCTACACTGATACCAATAAGATTCATCTCCGGCAAGAGTACTTTGGGGGATGATGAACATGATTTTTTTTTGCATGGGAAAGCTAGAATATAAGTAAAAATAGCCAAAGAAGAAATAGTATATGGAGTTATTGCACCACTAGGAGATGATTAAATCATGAACACTTTTTGGAAGCGATTTATTATAATAGGACTTCCTATGCTTGTTCTTATGACAATAAAATATTCCAATAAAATAGAAAACTATACCCATAGTCAATTGCCTATAGTTACTGAAAAAAATATCACCAGCTGGCAATTGGCGAACTTAAAGCAAGATGATGGTAGGATGCTCAGACTTGAACTGCCTTTTGAACTTGACAAACACATGGATTTGTCATCAAAGGGAGATCCTAACCTTAAAAAAGCTGAAAGCTATACTCATGAGGGGATGGAGGGCGGAATATTTGTTGTTGTTTACCATGGTGTTGTGTCGGATCCAAATATCAAAGTAAATTTCAATAAGCGGACTTTTATGTCTAGTTTTAATAACAGTGAGAAACAAAAAACAGAAGTTCAGTCACTTGAACCGCGAATAATAAACGGAAAAAATGTGACTTACGCGAAAATAAAGTATGCTGTTGATGATGAAGAATGGGAGATGCAAGGACTTGGTATAAATGAGAGCAACGAATTCTGGAAAATAATGTGCTGCTATCGTGCAGATAATGGTAAAGCTGCCCAAAATGCCAAACACACTATAGAGTCTCTAAAAATACAATAATCATGACAACACTAAAAAGTACCATTTCACAATGGAGAGTTGCCGCGTAATAATGAGTATAAGGTGTGTAGAATAGAAGGATTTCAAATGGATGATAGAAACGAGAGCCCCTGGGGGAGTTCTGTTTCATTGGATGCAGAATTTGCAACTTCCTTATCCGATGATGAAATTAAAGACTTTTACATGCAATATTTAACTGAAAATGGATGGGATTATCATGAGAAAGATAATGGATATATGAAAGATGGATTGAGACTTGTTGTCAGGAAAAAGAAAGAAGGAAAGTAATCTATAGGAATAGTTAAGTTTTATAACTATAGACTTGCCAATGTGAAAGAGTAAAGTGTTAGAAAAGGTGGAGCATATGAAAAAGGTTAATTTCAAGTATTTTCCAAACATATATGAAGATGACGCCTTGATTCATGCAGAGGGAGTATGCCAATGCTGTGGCAAGCGTGTAAATGAATATATCGAAACAATGTATACCAAGGTTGATGTTGATTGCATATGTCTCCATTGTGTCAGTGATGGAAGTGCCGCAGCAAAATTTCACGGCGATTTTATTGATGATGCAGACCCGGTAAGTGATCCAGCTAAGCGGGACGAATTATTTCATAGGACACCAGGGTACCTTTCCTGGCAGGGAGAATACTGGCTGGTATGCTGTGATGATTATTGTAAGTATATTGGATATGCAGGAATCGAAGAACTCGAAAAATTGGGATGTAAAGAGGAAATTCTCAAGGAATATGTGGAACGTGATCCATTAATCCCTATAGAAGATTTAGAAGAATGCTTAAATAAAGATGGATATATGCGTGGATATTTATTTCAATGCCTGCACTGTGGGAAATATCACTTATGGGTTGACATGGATTGATGAAAAATGAGTGGGGATTGATAAATCGATGAACAGCAACGAATTAAAGAAGTATTATGAAGATAAGAAACAGTCTGCTTAGTTATCGTAAGGAACTGCAGGATGAGCTCCGATTTCCAAACGGGTGGAATACTGTTAATCCCTGGGATGAGATAGCGAGACGCTGGAATGATGTATTAGGCGCTGCAATAACTGTCAGCAATAAACAAGGCTAGGTTACCTCTAAATTAAAGAATAAAGAAGGACAGGTGGTTTAAAATGAAATATGAAATTATGTACTCAGAGGCTTTTCCAATTGTAAAATATCAGCTGGAGCGAGGTGAAAAACTGAAGGCAGAATCAGATGCTATGATAACGATGTCGGCCACTATTGATGTGGAAGGCAAGATGAATGGCGGATTGTTATCTGGACTTGCTCGGAAGTTTCTGACTGGTGAAAGTTTCTTCTGTCAGGAGTTAATTGCGTCCAGAGGAGCAGGTGAGGTACTGCTGGGACATTCTCTGCCCGGTGGCATACTTGATTTAGCATTGAATGGCTCTTATGGCTGGAGAGTGCAAAAAGGCAGCTATATGGCAAGTACAGAGGGAATTGAGTTTGATACAAAAATGCAGAACCTGTCTAAGGGACTGTTTTCAGGGGAAGGTTTCTTTATATTAAACGTTAAAGGAAGTGGAACCTTATTTGTAAGCAGTTTCGGTGCAATTCATCCCCTAAGTCTTGCTGATGGAGAAGAAATCATCATTGACAATGGAAATCTGGTTGCATGGCCGGACTATATGGATTATACAATCGAAAAAGCTTCCAGCGGATGGATATCTGGGATTAAGTCAGGGGAATGTCTGGTGACGCGGTTCCGGGGGCCGGGCACGGTATTGATTCAGACAAGAAATCCCAATGGTTTTGAAGCATGGATTCGTTCGATGGTGCCGGCAAAATAACGGTGATGTGTGCAGGAGACGCGGGATGAACAATAAGATCAATTCATCATATTCGAAAATGGGAAACGCGGAAATTGTAAGGGCGGAAAAGATATGGTATAAGTTATTCGGAGGGGAAAAAAGAGCATTTATACACTGGTATATCGTTATATATGTGATAGCTGTAACACATCATGAATATCATTCGATAATGCATTTTTTTCCTATAAAGCTGATACCATATCTTTTCGCCAGAGATATTGGTGAATTGTGTTATAAGAGGGCAATGAAAATCAGCAATTCACAGGTACAAATATCAGAAGAAGAATTTAAGAAACGGATAATAGAGGATGGCATAGCATCTCTATTCGGACTGGTGATAGTATTACTGCTGGAACATATATCAGGGCAGGACTTGATTTGGCTTCTTATGTGAAAGGATATCGAATAGACCTATGTGAAGCGAGGATAATGATATGAAAAATAAAGAATTATTACTTGAAGCAATAAATAATACAATAGTTGAACTGGAGAAGGCATATACACAAGAAGAACTGAGTAAGGGAATTTTACATTTAGTCTATAAATACTATAAAAGAGATAGAGAGATTTTAGAATCAGGACATGAACCATGGGATTCTGATGGCTGGATGCTGGCAGGCGGCTGCCATGCATATGCAGATCAAGCTGGATATCAATATAAGCATTTAGAAGCAGTAGGGAACTGTATGCACCAGGCAGAAAAACTTATGAAGGAGGAAATGGATTTGGCGATAAAGGAAGGGAAATTTAAGATAAAAGATGCCTAAGCGGCATAAGATTATAATGCCTGACTGTTGGCGAAGTGTACTAGTGCAGAATGTTGAATTGACAAGTCAGAAAAATGAGGTTATCAATCATATTCCACTGAGAAGATTCCATTTTATCGGACAGCAGGATGATAATAAATATTATTTGTGAAATAGATACAATAATCTTGGAGGTAACTATGGGAATGTTTTTTTCAATTTATAAGCGGGTTACTGCAGTGCTGGTGTTGCTGTATTTAACGAATCATATTCTGCTGGGTGGCGCTTCCTATGGCTTTGCAGATTATACAGGATGCTATGCAATCGGGGAGAGTGGAGATTATTTACCGGTTTCAGCAGTATATTACTATTTTGATTTCATAACATTTTGGGGCTTTGGTCTGCTTGCGTTGTTAAGCCCATGGATAATTTGGAACTCCTTGAAATCTACGTACAAAATCATACAGCAAAGGATAAAGCATGAAAAGAATAAAGTGAGAGTGGCCACGGGTATGGAATATGCGTTATACGTTGGTTGGTATTTTCCTGGTATAATTAAATTGTTTCTGAAGAAAAAGGGAGACTGGCAGCAGAAATGGCAAAAATTGTGCATGGAAAATAATGTAACCAAGTTGTTGGTTTTCGACTCGGGGATAGCGTTTTACTTTTGGTGTATGTTATTTTTTTCATATATTGTAGGGATATATCATAAGTTCGCAATATAACTTTCTTTATAGTTAATGCGATTTTTCATTCACAAAAAATATTATCGGTTTACTATCTTATCTGGCCTTCAAATTGTTCAACGTCCATCATATAACCAGTGGAGGCAAATGGTGGAGATACAAACGATTGGATTGGAGAAAAAGATGATTGATTTACATATACATACTTGTGCTTCAGATGGGACGGATGACACCCGCAGCCTGTTGGAACGGCTTAGACAAGCAGGGATAAAGACGTTTGCTGTTTCTGACCATGATACTGTGGATGGTATTTCGAGTATAGAGCCTTTGGTACCTGAGGACATGATGTTCATCCGGGGAATTGAGTTTGGATGCATTACGGAGGTAAGGAACTGCCATATTCTGGGGTATGGTTTTATGCCAGTGGCGAAAGCCTTTGTGCGGATACTGGAAAAAGCCTGTCAGAAAAACAGGAGGTTATTCATAGGAATATCGGCTTTATTGCCAGCCAATATGGAATTAAGCTTGAAGAGGAGCTTATACAGCTGTATGGAAATGGTGATTGGAAGCAGCGACTTGGTGAGATAGGTTCATCTTTTAATAAAAATTCCTCGTCGAACCATACATCATATTCGGTGCCCTTGTATTCAAAGTATCGTCAGTCAACAAGTTTGCATTTGATGATGTCGTAGGCTTCGTGGGGCTTTGAGATTATGAATTTTCTGCAGGATCAGGACGTTAATGAGATTATCGTAAATCCGGATACGAGAATCTGGGTGGATACCTTCTCGAAAGGGCGGGTGCTTACGGCAAGACAGCGGGAAATCATACTGGGGGCCATCCGGGACAGGAAGAACATCATCGCGGCAGGGGGAACCAAGTCGGGGAAGACTACGTTCCTGAACGCCATTCTGGCGGAAATATCCAGAAGCGATGACCGGATTGTGATGCTGGAGGATACAAGGAAACTGAAATGTGCGGCCAGAAACTATCTGTCCCTGAAGGTTACCGAAAATTGCAGCATGAGCGATTTGCTACGGGATACCCTGCGGGCTACGCCGGACAGAATCGTGGTGGGAGAAGTCCGGGGAGATGAAGCGCTGGCTCTCCTTGATGCATGGAATACCGGCCATGATGGTGGCTGCTCCACAGTACATAGCAGTTCTGCCATGCTGACGCTCAGGCGTCTGGAGCAGCTGGTATCAAGAGTATCTGTAACTCCCCAGCAGGAAACCATAGCCGGCGCAGTAGATGTCATTGTGTACCTAAGGCGCAAGGGAACAGGACGTGTAGTAGAGGAGATATTGAGCATTGACGACTATGACGGTGAAAAAGGCAGATACATAACACATCCATTGCAATAAAAAGAAATAGCAGAAGGGCTCCGAGGCTTAAGTTCCTCGGAGCTTTTTTGTAAATACAGTCTAAGAAACTGCTAAGGAAAAATTAATCATAGTTTAATGATATTGTAATATAATTTTTTGTATTTACATGAAAATGAAAACAAGTAGCAATAGAAGCTGTTAGGAGAACGGAAGATGAGGATGGCAGGTAGGGAATAATGAAAAGAATAGATGTGAGTTTCTCGCTGGAGACTGAAGCTGTATTAGGAAAAATGATTGGCAAGGAATTATTTCCTGCAACTGCAGAATAGTATATACCTGCCGTTGGGGGTTGACTTGTTTGAAGAGACACGTATAGAACACGAAGAAACTAATGAGATTGCAGAGATCCTACAAGGAAGACCTGTGGATGAAGAACTGCTGGTAGAGTATCCGGGAGGTACGATTGTATCTGGAGTGATAGATGAGATTCGCGAGAATTATGACTATATAGGAATTGATGAGCCTCTATACCGGAAACGTGAAGACTATATCTTACATGTACATGATGTAATTCAGAATGGGAGAGAGGAAATAGGGCCAGGACGGTTACTTGCTCTTAATAGCCGTGAGAAGCCAAAGAGAATTATGGATAGCAATGGGAATGTTATATGGGGGCTCCACATAACGAATATAAGGGTAACAGACGGAGAAAGGGGATAAACTTGTTGAAAAAAATAGTAGAAATAAGCATGCGATATAAGATATTGATGCTGGTTTTGCTGATTCTCATAGGTGTCGGAGCATTTTATTGGGGATATTCATTGGTAAATCAGGATACTAAAGCGGACAATATGGTTGTTGAGACAAATACCGAGAAAAGCATAACAGAAAGTTCTGTAGAGACGGCCAATACAAAAGCAGAGGAAGATTTAGAAAAAATGGCCAGGGAACTTGACGAACATAAGAAAAAAGTGGAAGAAGACAAGTCTATAGGTACAAGAACAAACGGAACGGTGAAAGTTGCACCGCCTAAATTTGAAGCACCTAAAGACCTGAAGGTCAGACAGGCTGATTTTAAGGACTAAGCATAAGATGGCAGAATGGTCTACGGTTTCGTATGTAGGTTCAAGATGAGAGAAGGGTGGCAGAGTGGCGGATACTTCAGTGGCATATAAATGTCCGAACTGCAGTGCCCCGTTGGAATTTCAACCTGGTACGCAGAAAATAAAATGTGAGCATTGTGATACGGAACTCGAAGCAGCAGCAATAGAGGAGCTGTATCGGGCTAAAGAGCTGATGGCGGCCCAGGCAGCAGATAATGAAGATATAAAGTGGAACAAAGCTAATGCGGAAAAATGGAGTCCCGAAGAAGTGGCATCCATGAAGACATTTGTCTGTGAATCCTGTGGCGCGGAAATCATTGCGGATGGTAATACTATGGCTACAGAATGCTGTTACTGTGGCCATGCAGTCATGATACCACAGCGATTTAGTGGTTCGTTGCGGCCGGATTACATTATCCCTTTTAAAACGACGAAGGATGAGGCCATGAAGGCAATATCGGAATTTTATAAGGGCTTGTGGCTTCTGCCTAGGGGATTTATGTCTAATAATCGGATTGAATCTGTTCAAGCACTATATGTTCCCTTCTGGCTCTTTGACTCCTTTGTAAACACGCTTGCCAATTTTCGTGCTAAAATAATTCGGGTTTATACCGATGGGGATGAAGCGGTGACAGAGACCAGCCACTATGAGTGCCTGCGGCAAGGAAATATGAGTTTTGCCAAAATCCCCGTGGATGGCAGTGAAAAAATGAATAATGACTATATGGAAAGCATCGAGCCTTTTGACTATGCAGATATGGTGCCTTTTACCAGTTGTTATAAGAACAAAATCTATACGTTTATGATGAACGGGCAGACAGGTAAAGTCGCTGGGGATCTTCCTGTAAGCTGGATAAAAACATTCCAGTTTTTTTCTTTTACATTTGGTGTTTTCTGGGGACTTTTATATTACATAATCAAGATTAGCTGGCCTTATGTTGGCGAATACGTACTTATGTGCATACCTATAATTCTATCAATTGTTTTATGAGCATACACAGGAGGGAAATATGACCGGCGATGATTTTGTAAAACTATGTCATAATGAAAAAGAAAAGTTGATGAAGGATTATTTTGATCAAGAATCTAGCCTTGTGGTTTCGAATATAATCAAAAAATTGGTTCAATCTGGGACGGACAGGAAGGAGCTTGTTAAATTAATCGATGAGGTGCTGAATGAGAGCTTTCTATCCGACTTATCCAATGGCAAGTATATGGATAGTTTCACTGCCTTCACGGAAGGGGTAGATAAACAGCTGTCTGGAGATGATGAGGAAAAAGATAGTGATCCGGACAGATATAATAAGATTTATGCGGCGGTGGCCGGAATATTAGCTTTTATTATAGCAGTAATCTCTACCGTGCTGTTGGTAGACTGTATGGGAAATGTTGCAGCAGCCAAGGAAGCGAATGATTATTTGAAAAAAGATAGCGTAGATATTACGAATCAAAAGGATACCTTTGTAGGCATGACTGTTGTCCGTGTGAAAAAATCCAGCAGTTCGAGTGCTAGCAGCAGTAGTAGTGGAGGGGGCGGAGGAGGCGGCAGTTTCTGATGACAGGCGAGCGAAGGGGGTAAACATATGATTCGAAGCAATAATGGCCAAATTGCTATATTCGGTAAAAGTGGATATGGGCACTACTTTGGAGGAAATACGTGGAAAATGCCAATCTGTTCAATCTGTGATGAGCCTTATCATCAGATACTGACATTAGACACTAAGGATGAACAATTAAACTGGCTTGAATGCTCATTAAAGGAACTCCCTTTAATATCTTGTGTAAATTGCTCTACCTGCTGGGAGAGGCAGTTTTATCATATCGATGAGAAAGATAGGGCAGTAAAGATGCTAGAGGTTGCTACCGCAGATGCATGGCAACAAGATGAGGAAGATAAAATTGGATATCCATTGCCTGTACGGAGATTGAAACTGGAGCCGTTAGAATGCTTCGATGTTGAAGAAATCATTGAAAGCATGGGGTGTGATTATTTCTGCAAACTGGGTGGTAAACCTGTATCCTTGACTGATCCCATAGAGATGTGTTGCAAAGAGTGTGGGAGAAAAATGCAATATGTAGGAGTATTAACAGGCAGTGATTTTGAGAACATTGAATTGCTGAATGGCGTAGATTTCTATTTTGGTGACATGTTTTTGTATTTCTATTATTGTGATGCGTGCAATGTAGTAGTGGTTGATTCACAGCCATTATGAAGAAGGATATAAGACGAGAGTATAATTGGTATAATTATTGCCATAAGAATATATTTATAGAAAACCTGTATGGACATGATATCCCTGCATTAGATGATGTAGATATTGAATATATGGATATCAAACTTAGTCCTAATAAGGAAATGGTTTCTTCTGTACAATTTGTTATCCGATTGCGAGCATTGCCAGATAACATGCCTGCAAAATGGCGAATTAGCAACGTAAATTGTCTGAAGATAAAACTGGATGTCATCGAAGTGGACTGCGTGAACATAAAGTCAGCTGCAACTGGCAGAAGCGCAATTGATGTATATACAGATGAAAACAATATTGTGTTACGGGTGAGTGGAGCCATTACAGGAATAATAAAGTGTCCATTGGAATATAAGCAGACTTTAGAAGATGGTACACAATTGGTTGATGATAAATGTTTCGCTATTACGGAGATAAAAGGTATACATGAGGATTGAAAGACTAGAGGAAATCGCAACCCAAAAGATAAGAGATGTCTTGAGAAATATTTATTCCGAAACGATTAGGATTGAAAACTGTCAAATAGATAAGATAGAGTATCATGGTGACCGAATTAGAGTCGGTGGTTATATCACAGTTCCTGTGGATAAAACTAATAAACTGTTTATGAAAGATACTTTTGTCTATTACTTGTTTGAACTGATAAATGTGACAGGATTTATATTAACATCCAAATATATTTTTTCCCATTTCATGATTACAAAAACGAATAATCAAGTAATAGTAAAAGCAGACAGTGGTTTGAAAATAATTGCAGGAGATATAAGGTTGGATAGCATAACAGCAACATGGTGTAAGAAATTGGACAATACAGCTTATAACTATATATAGTTGTTCTAAAAGTATTATAAGTCATTGGGAGTTATTATATGGATATTAATATAGATAAAGAGCACGGATATGTATCCTGGCATAATGGGGATAATACGGTAACACGCAAGGTGGGAAGGATTGAGAGAGCCTGTTATCATGAAGATGATAATTATGTCGAAATGTTTATAGGAGAATATGGTGAAGATGGATATATAGTATTTAGCATGGACGGTGATATTGTTTGTTCAGTTGATTTGATACGGCAACAGTATGTTTTATTAAACTTTAAGGATATACTTCCTGAAAGAACGAAAAATGTAATGTTCTACAAGAAAAGAAATGCGTTATATTGCTTATATGAATACGGTGGAATAAATGCCATTAGGATAATATGTGGTGATAGAAGTGTCACAATTGATATTTCGGCAGGTATTCATCCGCAATATATGCTTGCGATGGATTCTAGAGCTACGCTTGTTGCTGAAACAGATGAGGCTGACCAATATGGCAGATACAGATGGAACTATACAATAGACTCTGAGAATAAAATTATTTGTAAGAGGTGTCTGGCGTATTAAAAGGTGTTCTACTGAAGGAGAGAGCTTTGATGAAGAAAACTATGCCGAGGATTTATCAAGAGTGGCTTGATAATAATCCTATAGGTGTTATGTGGGAAAACGGAATCAAAATATATGGCTCACAAGAGTTGGAGGAAAGAAATATTACTTTTGAATGTGATAAATATTTACCTCTGTATGTAGCGGTGGGGGATGATAGCGGAGATACGTTATTTTTTATGCAACGTGATGTGTCATCTAAAGTCGTATATGCAAGCGATGTTGGAGATATGACGGAAGCAAATATGGTAATCGTAAGCAATGATTTTAACAAATGGATTAAAGGAATAAATGAAGCAGAAGAATTGGATAATAATGGTGATTACTGTGCGGTTTATATAGAAAAGATACCTGAAACTATTACGGATGTAATTCATATTAAAAAATATCTCCGATTAAATTTATCGACAGGTGAGATAATGAAAACATTAAAGAAACAGCAACCTGTTCTGCTGCTTCCAAGAATTCATAAATGTAAGTTGCGAGTTTTAATGAGAGGGCATGAAGAATTGCTTAATTATCTAAGTTTGAAATAAGTTGCTATCATGTCGATAGATGAGAGTGATAAAGAAGTACTGGGCGCTACGCTTGATGAATTCTTTATGACGTTATATAAGCGACGCTAACGTAAGAATGAGGAGGTGGTTCATGGAGAAGTCTTGTGTGTCGATATGGGTTGGGTATGTAGAAGAGGAGGATTCTTTTTATGCTTATACAAGAATAGAATTTGATGATGATGATAATTATGTATGCGTGTTTGCCAAGGATTTTCAGATTGATCGGGATGACATTGATGAAGATTTTATAGAGGTGTACTGGAAAAGAGAGAATCTATCTCCTGCTGATCTCTTGGAAGGATGCTCATATTACGATAGTATGAAAGATGTAGTAGCCAAAATTCAAGATGGAAACAAAACGTATAACTGCTTCGTTCTTTTTTATGACTATGAATATACAGGGCCTGTATGTGAATGTCCTTCTGGCTTGAGTTACCTGGGTGTATTTGAATATGAGAAATGATGGGAATGAACGTAATGGATATACAGGATTTTGTTGAGTTTTTAATAACAGCAATAGAGATTGTTGCTATTGTTATCTTAATTAGTTTGGGAAACCGGAGACATTGGCCTTTGTTATGTTTGGATAATAAACTTGATAGGCAAAGTTTTATTTTTAGAGTACTGCCGTTTTTTGTTTTTTTACTTAGTGGATTAAAAATAGGTAATGCGGAATTATTCTTGATGATCTTTCCATTTTTAATAGTACTGAAAGGTATTATGTTTGCTGCGATAATTCAGCGTGGAAATAAAACGCAAATGAAAAGTCTGACTGTAGAAATGATGTTAGGAGCGGCTGTCGTTGCAGAACTATTGGACTTAGTGGATGCTAAGATATATTTATTGATTTGTATAAGGTTGCTTTTTGCTAAGGATAAAGCGTCAGACCGGCACAATGTCATAACAGCTTGAATGAAAATTGATTTTGGACGGTGAAGTGAATAGATGATACATATAGATTTTTCCAGAGAAAGCGTATGCATGGGGGATGATTATTACGCTGGAACATATAGCATGGAATTCGCGGAAGATGCAGTGATGAAGGATTTAGTAACTGTAATCCTTCATGGCGGGCATGGAAATACATGGCCGGTGGCACGAGTCGCTTCCTAGAGGGGAGACTGGATAATTAAGACAAATGCTGGTATTCTGGCCGATATTTATGCAAAGTTTGGTGGCAAGTGGAAGGTTAACTATCAGGATTTTAATGTTGCCATAAACGCTATATCATGTTACACTGTGTGTAAGTAAACATCACAAAGTGAAAGGTGAATGCTATGGAGAAGGCAAGTTATATAGCAATTGACCTGAAATCATTCTATGCGTCGGTAGAATGCGTAGAGAGAGGGCTTGATCCGCTGACTACATGTCTTGTGGTCGCAGATGATTCGCGGACGGAAAAGACAATATGTTTGGCAGCTTCTCCAGCCATTAAGAGATACAGGATTCCGGGGAGAGCGCGGCTGTTTGAAGTCGTGCAGCAAATAAAACTGGCTAATGGCGGCCGCCGTTGTTTTGCGCCAGGCAGAAAACTGATCGGTGAATCCTGTGATATCGTAGAGCTGGAAAAGAACCCCAATCTGGCCATCAGCTATATTGTCGCTCCGCCAAGGATGGCTCTTTACATGAAATACAGTGCACGGATATACAATGTATACCTGCGATATATTGCCAAAGAAGATATACATACGTACTCTATCGATGAAGTCTTTATCAATGCAGGGCCGTATCTGGAGACCTATAAGCTGACGGCGCATGAACTGGCGCTGAAGATGGTGCGGGAGGTGCTGGATGAAACAGGCATTACAGCTACAGCTGGTATTGGGACGAATATGTATCTGGCCAAGATCGCTATGGACATTGTGGCCAAGCATATGCCGCCGGATAAAGATGGCGTGCGGATAGCAGAACTAGACGAAATGACCTATCGGCAGAAACTTTGGGCACATACACCGTTGACTGATTTTTGGCGTATCGGCAAAGGCTATGCACAAAAACTGGAGAGTATGTGCCTGTACTCTATGGGCGATGTTGCCCGTGAGTCCATGAGCAAAAGAGGCGAAGAGAGACTATACAAGGCTTTTGGCATAAATGCAGAGCTATTGATTGACCATGCATGGGGCTATGAACCCTGCAGGATGGAGGCTATCAAATCATACCGGCCATCAAGCACCAGCCTGAGCAGCGGGCAGGTCTTACATGAGCCCTATACGAACGAACAGGCAAGATTGATTACATGGGAGATGGCCGACCAACTGATACTGGAACTGGTGGCAAAGAAACTGGTAACGAATCAGATAGTTTTGGATGTAGGCTATGATATAGAGAATATTGCGCGTGGTTATACCGGTGAGGTGCATATTGACCATTATGGCAGAAAAGTTCCCAAGACAGCCCACGGAACCGTGAGCCTGTCAAAGCATACATCGTCTACCAGGAAGCTGTTGCAGGAAACGCTGGCGCTATATGACCGGATCACCAATCCTGCGCTGTTGGTGCGCCGTATCACGGTAACGGCAGGCAGGCTTGTCGATGAGGATAGCCTGGAAAATCAGAGAGAGTCCGTGGTGGAGTTTAATCTATTTGCAGATGTGGATGCACAGGCGCAAAAAGAAGAAGCCAGCCTGCGTGAGGAAAAACGGGAGAAATCCTTGCAGTATGCAATGCTTGCGATTAAAAGCAGGTTCGGGAAGAATGCTATCCTGAAAGCGGCCAATCTCAAGGAGGAAGCCCGTACGATAGCCAGAAACAGTGAGATTGGAGGACATAAGGCGTGAAGATAACAAGAGACATCAAAGAGTATGAGGACATCATAAATCTGCCACGGCCTGAGCCGCAGTGTCATCAGCGGATGCCAATGGAGAAGCGGGCTGCCCAGTTCAGTCCCTTTGCGGCACTTACTGGTTACGAGGAAGTAATAAAGCAGACAGCGCAGGAGCATGAGGCTAAGATAAATATTAGCAATCAAGATAGATGAGATTAGGTGGTTCATAATGCGTTAGTCAAAAATTCCTTGAATATTGGTGGTTACTTGTGCTATAATTGTGGCGTTATATTGAAATTGAACCGCTTAGAAAAGCATTCAAGTATTTATTGGAGGGCGTAAGTTAATGATTAATAGTACTGATTTTCGCACAGGTCTGACCATTGAGATCGATGGCAACGTTTGGCAGATTGTGGACTTCCAGCATGTAAAGCCGGGCAAGGGCGCTGCTTTCGTGCGCACGAAAATCAAGAACGTTGAGACTGGTGCAGTTGTTGAACGCACGTTCAACCCGAACGAAAAGATGCCGGCTGCTCATCTCGAAACTCGCACGATGCAGTATCTCTACGAGGCAGATGGCATGTACACGTTCATGGATACGGAAACCTATGAACAGAGCGAACTCAACACCGAGACGCTCGGCGATGCTCTGAACTACCTGAAAGAAAACATGGAAGTAAATCTCCAGACTTTCAAGGGCCGTATCATTGGCATCAGCCTGCCAAACTCCGTTAACCTCGAAGTTACGGAATGCGAACCCAGCGTAAAGGGCAACACGGCTACAGGTGCAACGAAGATGGCTAAGCTCGAAACTGGCTACGAAGTTCGCGTGCCGCTCTTCATCAACGAAGGCGATGTGCTGCGCATCGATACCCGTACGGGTAACTACATCGAACGCGCATAATCTAAGTTCACGATGTACGGTGACTGCCGCATCATTTTGATGGTGCGGCAGTTTTTTCGTCCTGCTTGCATATAATTTCTCACAGACTTGCATAAATTTGCAGGAATTTGTCTATTTATCCGCGAAAATATGATATAATAAAGTTAAGTTTGTAAGTCAGATGATATGGAGGGATTTGTAATGGATCAGGCAAAAGAAATGGTAAAGAAAGACAATTCTCTGGGTTCAATCCGTATCGCGGATGAAGTGGTCAGCATCATCGCTGGCCTTGCGGCAACGGAAGTGGAAGGTATTGCCGGCATGAGCGGCGGTATCGCCGGTGGCATTGCTGAGATGCTGGGCCGTAAGAATTTCGCCAAGGGCGTGAAGGTTGAAGTCGGCGAGAAGGAAGCTGCCGTTGACCTCTATATCATCGTGAAATACGGTGTCCGCATTCCGGATGTGGCACTGGCTGCACAGGAAAATGTAAAACAGGCCATTGAAAACATGACTGGTCTTTCCGTGGTGGAAGTCAATATCCATGTACAGGGCGTAGGCTTCCCGGATGATGAGGAAAATAAGGAAGAGGTTCGCGTCCGCTAAGGCGTAGGCTGCGGAAGAGGCGTAATCTATGAGTATAGTCAATCGTTTTTTTGTTTTACTATTGTCGCTTACATGCATCGGCCTGTCTAGTCTGGTTATGGCGGCGGCTGTGCAGGTGTTGCCGGAGAATGTCTGGCTCAAGCAGCTGCACTATATCCTGGGGCGGCAGGAAACCCTGATGGTCTGCATCGTGGCCCTGCTGATTGCGGTAAAATTGCTTCTGGCTGTGTTTTCCCGCAAAGCCAGTGATCCGTCCACCAGCAAGGGCGAGTATGTCATTGATGCCGGGCCACAGGGCGAGGTGCGCGTGGCGCTGGAGGCCATGCGCAGCCTGGCTGACCGGATGGCCCGGGAGGTACACGGCGTACGGGATGCCAATGTGCGCATCAAGGCCAAGAATCCCAAGGAAGGTGCGGCCAGTCTGTCGCTGGATGTGGATCTGACCGTAGGTCGCGAAGCGGATGTGTCCGTGGTGGCTAAGACGCTCACGGAGCGGGTGCAGGAGCATTTCCGTCGCACGATGGCGCTGGAGAGTGTGCCGGTCAACGTGGTGATTTCTGAGGTTTCCGATGCGGAGCCGGAAAAGAAACATCGTGTGGTCTAAGGCGGTGGGCAGATGAACGAAGATTTGCAGAAGATGCTGCTCGATATGTGGCAGAAGCATCGTGGCAAAAGCTGCGGCCTGATAATGGGCATGCTTTTTGGGACAGCGGTGCTCTGTTTTGGCTTTTGGCACACCTTTTTTGTGCTCTGCTGTGGTCTTATCGGACTGTTTATCGGTACGCAGCTGGATCATGAGGAAGATGCCTTAGGCAGTCTCCGTGAGAAAGCGTGGATGCTTTTTGAGCGTTTTCAGCGATAAAACGCTTGTAATAAAGAATGTTAAGGAAGGTAAGTAATGAGTCGTAGACAAGCAAGGGAAGCAGCCCTGCAGGCGCTTTTCCAATTAGATTTGAATCCCGGTGAGGCAGAACAGCAGGAGCAGTATGAGACGCTCGCCATTGATACGGTGTTAGGGGAGCTGGAGACTCCTTTGAGCAAGCGTGACCGCGAGTTCATCAAGACGCTGGTGCATGGTACCCGGGTGAATCTGTCAGCGATTGACAGCCTGATTGCCGCCAGCTCCAAAGATTGGAAAATTGAGCGCATGGCAACGGTGGACCGCAATATCACGCGGCTGGCAACATATGAGATTCGTTTCGCAGAGGAGAAACTTGTTCCCAATATTGCCATCAACGAAGCTGTGGAACTGGCGAAAAAGTTTGGTACGGATGATTCCAGCCGTTATGTCAACGGTATACTCGGAGCAATGATGAAGGCTCAGTGAGTGACAAAAATTGCCAGCCCCCAAGTTTGGGCTGGCATTTTCGTATGTATGGGGGGACTTTTGTGGCTGTTCATTCCGTCAGCGAGGTAAATCGCTATCTAAAAGACCTGCTTTCTGCCGAGCCAATCCTCAGAGGGATTGCCGTGCGGGGAGAGATTTCCAATTTCAAAAAATATCCTTCTGGTCATTGTTATTTTACCTTAAAGGATGCCGGTTCCGCGCTGAAATGTGTCATGTTCCGGAGCTATGCCCAATACATGCGTTTTGTACCGCAGAATGGCATGCAGGTGGTGGCATCTGGCAGCATCTCGGTCTATGAGCGGGATGGCGTCTATCAGCTCTATGCAGAAAGCCTGTTGCCGGAAGGAACAGGAGATTTGGCGCTGGCCTTTGAGCAGCTCAAGGAAAAACTGACGGCGGAGGGCCTGTTTGATTCGTCAAGAAAGCGCCCCTTGCCACTATTTCCCAAGAAAATCGGCGTCGTGACCAGTTCAGCCGGTGCCGTGCTGCGGGATATTTACCGGGTATCCAAGCGGCGCTGGCCTTCGGTACAGTTGGTGCTTTATCCTGTGCAAGTGCAGGGCGAAGGCGCGGCGGAACAGATTGCCGCTGGCATTGACTTTTTCTCCCGCAAATATCCCGTGGATGTGATCATTGCGGGCAGGGGCGGCGGCTCCATGGAGGATTTATGGGCCTTCAATGAGGAAGTAGTGGTACGGGCCATTGCGGCCGCTAAAGTGCCCCTGATATCCGCCGTGGGGCATGAAACGGACTTCACGCTGGCGGATTTTGCCGCCGATATGCGGGCTGCAACGCCTTCGCAGGCGGCAGAGCTGGCCGTACCTGACCGGTCAGAAATCAGACGTCAGGTGGAAAATCTGACTGGTCAATTGACGCGTCAGATGCGAAGGGAGATAGCCGCCCGCAGGACGCGACTCGAAAATATCCTGCAAAACCGCGTATTGCGGGAGCCGCAGAACCTGTTGGCCGAACGGCGCCAGCGGCTGGATTTCCTGTTGGAAGGCCTGCAGAAAGGCGCGAAACAGAATTTACAGAGCAAGCAGCATCGCTTGGGACTGGTGATGAACCGGCTCGCAGCCATCAATCCGGCAGCCGTGCTGGGGCGAGGCTACGGCCTGTTGACCAGACAGGATAAGCTGGTCACGAGCGTAAAGTCCGTGGCGGTAAATGATGAACTGAAAGTGACGCTCCGGGATGGCAGCATTTCCGTGCGGGCACTTATGATAGAGGAAAAGGGTGACAGGTAATGCCAAGAAAAAAGGAACTTTCCTTTGAGGAATCATTGGACAAGCTGGAGGCTATCGTGGAAGCGATGGAGCAGAGCGATACCAGCCTCAAAGAGCTGATGGCTAACTACACGGAGGGCATGAAGCTTGGCGAAGCCTGCCTGCAGGAATTGGCCAAGGCCGAAGCGGCCATGGATCTGGTCATCAAAAAAGACGGCAATAAGATTGTGGAAGCAGAACTAAACATAGAAGGGGAATAACCATGGAATTGAAGAAAATTTGGCAGGAACGCAGTGCTTTGGTAGAAGCGCAGCTGGTTAAAGAACTGAACGAAGCAAATCCTTTGGACAAGACGCTCTGTGAGTCCATGAAATACAGCCTGATGGCCGGCGGCAAACGCCTGCGTCCGGTGCTGTTGATGGCCGCAGCCGATGCGGTTGGTGCCAAGGGCACGGACTATCTGACTACGGGCTGTGCGATGGAGATGATCCATACTTATTCCCTGATTCATGACGATCTGCCCGCCATGGACGATGATGATTACCGCCGCGGCAAATTGACCAATCATAAGGTCTATGGCGCCGGTATGGCTACGCTGGCTGGCGATGCACTGCTGACGCTGGCCTTTGAAGTGATCCTGCGCCAGCAGGGCGTCAGCGCAGATAAGCTCGTGCAGGTTACCCGGGAAATCAGCCAGGCAGCCGGTCCGGATGGCATGGTGGGCGGTCAGGCCCTCGATATGGAATCCGAGGACAAACAGATTTCCATGGAGACCATGAAGAATATCCATTTAGGCAAAACTGGCGCCCTGTTCCGGGCTGCTATCCGCAGCGGTGCCATCTTGGGCGGTGCGGATGAAAAGGCACTCGCAGCGCTGACCACTTATGCCGATAACTTCGGCCTGGCCTTCCAGATCACCGATGATATCCTGGATGTCATTGGCGATGAGGCTGTGATTGGCAAGCCAGTGGGCAGTGATGAAAAGAATCACAAGTCCACCTATGTGACGCTGACTTCTTTGGAAGAGGCGCAGAAACTGGCTCAGGAAGCCGTGGATACGGCTATTGACGCCTTGCAGATATTTGGGGAAGAGGCGGATTTCCTGCGGGAATTGGTGGCCTATCTGGTAAAACGCAATAAATAATGGGGAAGTGCGGATGATCATGTATCCACTTTTAGAAAAAATCAAGGAAGCCGCTGATGTCAAACGCTATAGCGTCAGCGAGTTGGAGCGGCTCGCTAGGGAATTGCGGGAATTTATTGTGGAGACGGTGGCGGAAAATGGGGGACATTTGGCACCAAGTCTCGGAACTGTGGAGCTGACGCTGGCTCTATACAGTGTCTTTAACTTTCCGAAGGATAAGCTGATTTGGGACGTAGGCCATCAGGCATACAGCCATAAGATACTCACGGGACGCCGGGACAGGTTCCGTACGCTGCGCCAGAGGGGGGGCATCACGGGCTTTCCCAACCGGTTTGAGTCCGATTATGATGCTTTCGGTGTCGGCCATGCCAGCACGTCCATTTCGGCGGCGTTGGGAATGGCCATCTCGCGGGATTTGAGCGGCCGGAAAAATGAAGTGATTGCGGTAATCGGCGATGGCGCTTTGACCGGCGGCGAAGCATTGGAAGCCCTTAACCATGCCGGGGATATCGGCCGGAAGCTGATTGTCATCCTGAATGACAACGAGATGTCCATCGATAAGAACGTCGGCGGACTCAGCGAATACCTGTCACGAATCCGCATCACACCGCAGTACAACAAAGCCAAAAAGGATATGGGCAGCCTGCTCATGAGCATTCCCCATATCGGGGACAAGGCCTTCCGTACGGCACAGGTGGTCAAGGACAGTGTCCGGGCAGCTTTGGTGCCCGGGGGTATCTTTGAGGAGCTGGGGTTTCACTATATCGGGCCGGTGGATGGACACAATATCAGCCTCTTGCAGGAAATCTTGGAAAGTGCCCGGGAAATGAATGGTCCGGTGCTGATTCATATCCATACGACAAAAGGCAAGGGCTATGCGCCTGCGGAGATGGAACCGGACAAGTTCCATGGCATTGGCAAGTTCAACAAGGAAACAGGTAAGTGTCTGCCAAAGGATGGTGCGCCATCCTATACTTCGGTTTTCAGCAAGGCGCTGATTGAACTGGCAGACAAGGACAGCAATATCACGGCCATCACGGCAGCAATGCCCAGCGGTACGGGGCTCAAGGCGTTTGGTCAGGAATATCCCAACCGTTTCTTCGATGTGGGCATTGCCGAGGAACATGCGGTAACGCTGGCTGCTGGTATGGCGGCCGATGGTAAGCATCCGGTGGTGGCACTTTACTCCACCTTTGCCCAGCGGGCCTATGACCAGCTCATGCATGATGTCTGCCTGCAGAACCTGCCGGTAACCCTGTGTCTTGACCGCGCTGGTTTGGTCGGTGCCGACGGCCCCACGCATCATGGGGCATTTGATTTGTCTTATCTGCGGCATATGCCTAACATGACAGTTTTTGTGCCGAAAGATGAAGCAGAGCTCCGGGATATGCTGGCAACAGCTGTCAAAATGGAGAGTCCTGCGGCAGTCCGTTATCCTCGTGGCAATGGCATAGGGGTGGAACTGCAGGCTGGATTCCGTGAGGTTCCGGTGGGCAAGGCCGAGCTTTTGCGGGATGGCAGTGATGTGGCCATCCTGGCGTTAGGGCCGATTACGTATAAGGCGCTGGAAGCAGCAGAGCTTCTGCAGCAGCAGGGAATTTCCGCTGCGGTAGTGAATATGCGCTTTGCCAAGCCTTTGGATACGGAGATGATTCAGCGGCTGCGTCATGTGAACCTGTTGGTAACGGTGGAGGAAAACTCCCTTGTGGGCGGTTTTGGCTCCGGTGTGGCTGAATATCTGACAGACAGTGGTCTGGCGCGCAGCGTAGATCTATTGCGCTTGGGCCTGCCGGACCAGTTTGTGGAGCAGGGCACGCAGGAAGAACTCTTGGCGCTTTGCGGCTTGCAGCCGGAACAGATGGCAGAACGAATAAAGGAAAGATTGAAGTAATGGCAAAACAACGTTTAGATATATTGTTGGTAGAACGCGGACTGGCGGGCAGCCGGGAACGAGCCAAGCGCATGATTATGGCCGGTGAAGTCCTCGTGGACAATCAGAAGGTGGATAAGGCCGGCGCCACGGTAAAGGCAGAGGCTGAAATCCGTCTGCTGGGAAACGATATCCCCTATGTGAGCCGGGGCGGCTTGAAACTGGCGAAGGCGATGAAAGAATTTGGCGTGGCCATCGAGGGCAAGCGCTGTGCAGATATTGGCGCTTCCACTGGCGGCTTTACCGACTGCATGCTGCAAAATGGTGCGGTGCAGGTATTCGCCATCGATGTGGGCTATGGTCAATTGGCCTGGAAACTGCGCACTGATGAGCGTGTGGTCAATATGGAGCGCACGAATATCCGCAATGTGACACCCGATGATATCGGTACTATGCTGGATTTCGCCTCTATTGATGTGGCCTTTATCTCCCTGACCAAGGTGCTGCCTGTCACCCATACGCTGCTCAATGACAGCGGTGAAGTCGTGGCGTTGATCAAGCCACAGTTTGAAGCCGGCAGGGAAAATGTCGGCAAGAAGGGCGTAGTCCGCGATCCTAAGGTACATGAGGATGTCATTCGCAAGGTCACAGCTTTTGCCCGCGAAATCGGTTTTTGCACGATGGCATTGACGTTCTCACCGGTCAAGGGGCCAGAGGGCAATATTGAATATCTGATTCGCCTGTCCAAAGACTTGACAAAAGAGGACACGGTCACCGAAGAGCGTATCCTGCAGGTGGTGGCTGAGGCCCACGGCGAATTGGACAAATAAAACGGGCCAATTAAGGAGCGGTGTGTATGCCAATCAAGACCATTGCTATATTTCCTAATGTGAGCAAGCCGCAGTCTCCGGAAGTGTTGCGGCGGATTTTGAACTTTTATCAGGATAAAGATGTGCGGCTGATGCTGCCGGTGGATGAATCGCGCTATTTTGATTTGGAATATCTAGGCGTGCCGGATATCGAAAAACAGCAGGCGGATATCGCCCTGTCCATTGGCGGCGATGGGACACTTCTGGGTGTCTGCCGCCGCTATGGAGCCAGTGCCGTGCCGGTATGTGGCATTAATATCGGCACCTTGGGGTTTATGGCAGATATTGAACTTGCGGAGCTGGAGACGAAGCTGCAGAAGCTTTTGGACGGCGATTACCGCATTGAACATCGTCTGCTTCTGGCCGGTTTTGCCAAGTCCGATGGGGAGGAGCGTTTCTTGGGACATGCCATCAATGATGTGGTGGTGACCAAGGGCGGTGTGGCTCGTATGCTGCATTTGGGCTTGTCCATCAACGAATCCCATCTGATGGATTATAAGGCGGATGGTGTGATTGTATCTTCACCCACTGGTTCCACGGCATATTCCCTGTCGGCAGGCGGCCCTATCATGAGCCCGTCCATTCAGGCACTATTGGTAACGCCAATCTGTGCGCATACATTCAATATGCGGCCGTTAGTGGTGGGGCAGGATGATGTGGTGCATATCAAGATTGCCGCCATCCATCAGGATATCATCGTGACCTTTGACGGTCAGGAAAGTTTCCGCCTATTGCCGGGGGATGAAGTGACCGTGATGAAATCCACGGCTCAGGCTGGCATTATCAAATTTGAGGACAAGGATTATTATCAGATTTTACGCACCAAACTTTGGAAAAACAACGGGGTGGAATCATGAGCCAAAAAGAAACAACCAAGCGGGAAGGTGAAAAGGTGAAGAGTGTACGTCAGGCTGTGATCAAAAGTATCATTGGCAGCCAGATTATCGAAACCCAGGAGGATTTAGCCGATGCCCTGCGCGGACAGCGCATCAAGGTCACGCAGGCTACTGTGTCCCGGGATATCAAGGAAATGATGCTGATCAAGGTACCCACGGGTGACGGACGCTATCGTTATGCCTATCCCATGCAGAATGCTGTAATCTTTACCGAGGAACGCATGCAGCGCCTGTTCCGGGATACGGTGGTGAACTGCGACTACAGCGAAAACATCGTCGTGGTCAAGACGCTGCCCGGCGGCGCCAATACGGTAGCTTCGGCCCTCGACCATGCCAACTGGCCCGAAGTATTGGGTACGGTTGCCGGGGATGATAATATCTTCATCATCGTGAAGCCCAAGGCTGCTGCAGAAATCGTCACCAAGAGACTCATGTCATTTCTGGAGTAAAGGGGATCACGGCGATGCTGAAAACACTTACGGTTTGGAACTTTGCCCTGCTTGAGCATGTGCAGGTGGAATTCGGTGAGGGGCTCAATATCCTTACAGGTGAGACCGGCGCGGGCAAATCCATCCTGATTGATGCCTTAGGGGCAATCCTCGGTCAGCGGGTATCGGCCGATGCCATCCGTACCGGCTGCGACTGGCTGCGAGTAGAAGCGGTATTTACCTTGGATGATGAATCCCTGGGTCTCCATGAGCTGTTGACCGGTCAGGCTATCGATGATTCGGAAGGCATGCTGATTATCACCCGGCAAGTCACGAAAAACGGGCGCAGCATGGTGTTGGTCAATGGCTGTCATGTAACCTTGACGGTTCTCAAGCAGATTGGCGCTTTCCTGGTGGATATCCACGGTCAGAACGAGAATCTGGCCCTGCTAAAAGAAGAAAGCCAGTTTGCCCTGCTGGATGAATATGATCCGGACCTGACAGAAGCGCTGGCGGGCTATAAACAGATATATACCGCTTGGAAGGATAAGCAGCAGGAGCATAAGGAAAAAGAGCAGGCTGCCCGGGAATATGCCCAGCGGCTCGATATGCTGCGCTGGCAGGACAAGGAAATCAGCGAGGCAGAGCTCAAGGAAAATGAGGATGAGGAGCTGGATGCGGAAATCCGTAAGCTTTCCCATGCCGAAAAGATTGCCGGCTTCGTGGAAGAATCCTATAATCTGCTGGATGTGGGAGCAGGCGGCGGTCAGGCTGTGCTTACGGCCGTGGCTAAGGTCAAGAAGAACCTTGAGGATATGAGCCGCTATGACGACTCATTGGAAAACACCTATACCATGGTGGAAGAGGCCTATATCTCCCTGCAGGAGGCTGCCTCTGAATTGCGCGATTATGGCGAGTCACTGGAATTTCAGCCTGCCAGACTCGACAGGCTGCAGAGCCGCATGGATGTGATTGACCGCCTTTGTCGTAAATACGGTGCGACTATAGCCGATGTGCTGGAACATCAGCAGAAGGTGCAGCAGGAACTGTTGGATATCGAAAATTACGATGACGATATGGCCAGATTGGAAAGGGAAATCGCAGCTTTGGAAGAAAAACTGAGGACTAAGGCTGACAATCTGACGAAGATGCGCCAGCGGGCAGCTGGCGAGTTGGCAACAGCCATTGGCAGCCAGCTGACTGCTTTGGGCATGTTGCAGGCTTCGTTCCATATTCGCGTGACGCCGGCGGATAAATTCCTCGCTAACGGTGCCGACAATGTAGCCATGTATTTTTCCGCGAATCCCGGTGAGGAAGAAAAACTCCTGTCCAAGGTCGCATCGGGCGGCGAGCTCTCACGTATTGCTCTGGCCATCAAGACCGTGGCTGCTTCGAGGGACTCTTCCGTGCCCAGCATGGTCTTTGATGAAATCGACACCGGCATCGGTGGCCGCACTGCCCAGATGGTGGCTGAGCGCATTGCTCTTGTGGCTCAGTACAAGCAGGTGCTCTGCATCACCCATTTGCCGCAGATTGCCTGCATGGCCGATGTTCATCTCTATATTGCCAAGACCAGCGCTGGTGAATCGACGGTAACGCAGGTGCGCCCGCTGACCGAACGCGAACGCATCAGCGAAATCGCCCGCATGGCCTCCGGCGTCGATGTGACCACGGCATCGCTGGATAACGCCAAGGAAATGGTCAGCCATGCCAAACTGGTCAAGAATAAGTTCAGCGCAAATAAAAATAATTGAAACGGAAAACGCTTTTGCTCATTGTGTTGTAATAAGTGAAGCTGATTATGAGAAATAGCCGCTTTGTTGGTATATAGCCAGCAGGGCGGTTTTTTGTGCTACAATGGTGAGAAAATTGACAAGTAAATATTGTGGCGTTCACAAATTATGTAGAAGTGGGGATGGATATATTTGATTAGTATTAGAATCTCAAAGTATAATCCAATCTATCGTGATGAAAATGGTTACTATTTGAAGAACGAATGGATATCTTATGGTGACATCGGCAAGAAGTTTCCAGATGGAATTTTGACTGAAAATACTTATCTCCTGTTTGTCCAATTTGTGAAGATTCATATCCGCAACTGTTGACATTAGACATCAAAGATAATAATCTTAATTGGCTTAAGTGTTCGTTAAATGAGCTTCCTTTAATTTCATGTGTGAATTGTTCTACCTGCTGGGGAAGACAATATTATCATATAAATGAGCAAACTGTCCATACAGTTGTTGGAAGCGGATACGTCAGAGGCGTGGCAGCAGGATAAAGTGGATAAATTCAGTTATCCTTTTCTTGCGTTTAGAGTGAAATTAGAGCGATTGAACGATTTCAATGAAGAAGAATTTATTGAATGCATGGGGCGTGAATATTTTTGCAGGCTGGGTGGGGATCCGGTTTTTTTGAGTGACCCTATAGAGATGCGTTGTCCTAAGTGCGGAAGGAATATGCAATATGTAGGAGAGTTGACAGATAACAATTTTGATAATTCTGCTTTATTAAATGGATTGGATTTTTATTTTGGGGATATGTTTTTATATTACTATTATTGTATGAATGTCGCGTGATAGGAGTAGATATGCAATCCATATGAAAAATATGGTGATATTTTTGCAGGTTTTTGTCTGTTCGATATTGAATTATCATCTTAAAGGGTGATGTTCATGCAACGTAATGGGATTTTAGTGCAACAGAAATATATGGAGTACCTGGGCTCCACGATGGCCTTTATCGTGTCCTTGTATCTGGCAGCAATCGTGGATGGCATTCTAGTAAGCCGCTTATTGAGTCCGGATGCGTTTGCGGCCATCAATCTGACTATGCCTGTATACTATGCCAGGAATATTGTCTTTTTTCTTTTCGTGGATGGCGGTGTGACATTAGCGGCCCAGTTCATTGGTTCCCGGGATCGGGCAGCCTGCGATAAGGTGTTTTCCCTGTCTTTGGGCTGGGGCACGCTGATCTTGGGCGTGCTGGGGCTGGCAGGCTGGATTTTGGCGGCGCCGACAGCATGCTTGCTGGCTGGCGACAGTTCGCTGGCGGTCATGGTCGAGGATTATCTGGGGCCCTTGTGGCTGACCGGTCCGTTGCTCGTGCTGGCCAACGGTACGGCTGCCTATCTGCGGCTGGAAGGGGAACATAGACTGGCTATTGCCATTCCCGTGGTGGCCAATCTCTGCAATCTGGTATTTGATTATGTTTTCATTGCCCTATGCGGCTGGGGAATCGCCGGAGCGGGCTGGGCTACCGGAGCGGGCTATGTATGTTCGCTGTTGCTGCTCGTGCCATATTGGCGGCGCGCTGAACGGAATTGGCATCTGGTCAGCCTGAAAGGCGTGGAAAAATCCATGCTGCGGCGGATGGGCGTGATCGGCCTGCCCATGGCGCTGATCCCGTTTGGCTTGGTAGTGCGCCACTATGCAATCAACAGCATTGCCGTGGACACGTTGGGGGATATGGGCGCGCTGACGGTTTCCCTGTGCAATGCTGCTTTGCTCTATGCCTGGATGTTTGCGGACGGTTCGAGCACAGCACTGTCCAATGTCTGCGGAGCGCTTTATGGGGAGATGGATAAGGCAGGTGCCCTGCAGGTACTGAGAAGGGCCTTGCGGTTGACATTTGGCTTGTGTTTGGGAGCGTTCCTATTCCTGTTTTCCTATCCGGAATCCTTTATCGCTTTTTATGGTGTACCCGCGGATAAGATTACGCCGGAACTGATCCTTTATCTGCGGATCAGTCTTTTGTATATGCTGCTATTGGCCCATGTGTTCGTTATGCGGGCTTTTTATCAGTCCACCCGGCAGGAGCGGGCAGCTACGATGTTTTCCCTGTTGGAGGGTGTCATTCTGCTGGTGCCGCTCTTCTATGCACTGTCTTTATGCAACCCTGCTCTGATGTGGCTGGCACCGGCATTGTCGGCGCTGATATCCTTGGGGTGGCTGGTCTGTTATATGCGGCGCAGGGCCAGGAAGCAGGGAACCGACAGTTTTCTGATGTTGCAGCAGGATGATGCCCATGATGTATGGGAGGCCAGCATTCCCGCCACGATAGGTGCTGCGGCCGAAGCTGTGCTGGCCGTAGAAGAATTCTGCCAGCTCCAGGATGGCCTGGATTCCCGGCAGGCATATGCTGCGCAGGTGACTGTGGAAGAGTTATGTGTCAATATCGCCGAACACAGCGGTTTGGGCGAGTCGGGGCATATCGATGTGTTCGTGCGCTGTCATGGGGCAAGCGTCGTCGTGAAGGTACGGGATGCCGGCAAGCCATTCAATCCTGTGAAGTTCCTGGATGATCAGGGGGAAGAATTTTCCGGACTGCTGATGGTGCGGAAGCTCACAACCCAAATCGAATATGTGCGTATCTTAGGTTTTAATACGACCATCGTTACCATTGGCAAAAGAAGGGGATGAGATATATGAGAAGACGCAGTATACGCTATCAGGTCCAGCGACTGGTGCTCCTGTGCAGTGTAGTATCCCTGCTGCTGCTCGGAGGCATTGCCTTGCTGGGCATGATGGGGGCCCGGGACAATTCCCTGCGTGATGGCCGGGAGATGGGGGAAGAAGCCGCGCTGGCGGTCAGCAATACCTTGAAGCAGGAAGCCGAAAAACAGCTGCAGGTGTTTGCCGGTGAGAAAGCCAGTCAGATCGCACTGGAACTGCAGCGTATCGCCGACCGTACCGAGCTTATGGGGCGGGAAGCCGGCTGGCTGCGTGAACATGCCGGGGAACTTGCGCCGCGCAGCATCAATGAGCCGCGCCGGGAAAATGCGGGCAGGCTGGTGCCCCAGCTGGAATATGCTGCAGATGCCAATAAGGCAGCTTTAGCCGGGGAGATCGGCCTGACGGCGAATCTGCAGGACCTTATGCTGCAGGTCGCTAGGCAGAATGGTGAGGGAACGGCAATCAGCGTGGCCTCGAAGAATGGCTTCACGATCTCCGTGGATACGGATTCTGCCGCCCGCTTTGCCAATGATGCGTCGAATACGCCGTTGACGTTCAATGCTACGAGCCGTCCCTGGTATCGGCTGGCACAGGAGAAAGGGAAAATGACGTTTACCGAAGTCTATCCGGACAGTTTCAGCGGCGGCCTGCGCATTGCCTGCACCATGCCATATGAGGCGTATGGGAGCTTTGCTGGCGTGGTGGCGATGTCCACTTATCTGAAAAACATCAGCCAGCTGGTACTCAACGCGCAGGCGGAAACCTGTTTCGTGCTGGACAACAATGGCCATATCCTATTCTATAAGGATGAGAACAACATCATCGGCAGCGATGCAAACTTGCAGCAGGATTTGCGCAATCTGGACAATGAAGGCATGGCCGAGGCCATCAAGGCAATGGCCAAGGGGGAAGAAGGGGCCTGCAATATAACCATCAACGGAAAAGAATACTATCTGGCCTTCGCACCAATCAAGCAGGTAGGCTGGAGCTTTGCCGCGGCCATTGATGCAGAACAGGTACTGAAAACAGAGGCACAGGCCCGGGAGGATGTGCTGGCTATTGCCCGGAAGAACGTAGGCAATATGAATACCTATATGACCATGGTCATGTTGGCCATGGTGGTGGTGATCCTCGTGATCATTGCCGGCGTGACCTGGCAGGGCAGGCGCATGGGGGAGCGCTTCGTTCATCCAATCCTTGACCTTTCGGATGGCGTGCGGGAGATTGCCAGCGGCAATCTGGATAAGAAACTGGATATCCGCACCGGTGATGAGATCGAACACCTGTCTACATGTTTCAACGCGATGACGGATGAGCTGCAGTCCTATATGAAGAATCTCACCAAGGTGACGGCGGAAAAGGAACGCATTGCCACTGAGCTCAATGTGGCGACGAACATCCAGGAAAGCATGCTCCCCAATATCTTTCCGCCGTTCCCGGAACGGTCAGAATTTGATATCTATGCCACCATGCATGCAGCCAAGGAAGTGGGCGGCGACTTCTATGATTTCTATATGCTCGATGAGAATCATGTGGTCATCACCATCGCCGATGTTTCCGGCAAGGGCGTGCCGGCAGCGCTTTTCATGGTAATTTCCAAGACCATCCTCAAGAACTTCGCCCTGACCATGACGGGGGAAGATGATTTGGCGGCAGTGGTGTCCTGTACCAACGACCAGCTTTGTCAGAACAATGATGCCATGATGTTTGTCACGGCCTTTGTGGGGATGCTCGATATCAGTACGGGCAGGTTTGTCTATGTGAATGCGGGACATAATCCGCCCTTGCTTTATTCCCGAAAAGAACAGACGTTTACTTATCTGCCGGTCAAGCGGAATTTCGTCATGGGCGGTATGGATGAGCTGGATTATCAGGGGCAGGAACTGTTGCTGGAACCCGGTGATAAGCTGTTCCTGTATACCGATGGCGTTACGGAAGCGTTAAGCGAAACCGAAGAACTTTTTGGTGAGAAACGGTTGCAGGATTGCCTGAATGCGTCTGCAGACAAGCCAATCAAAGACCTGATGGCCGAAGTGAAGAAATCCCTGTCACTTCATGTGGGCGAAGCTGAACAGTCAGATGATATCACCATGCTGACCTTGGTGTATAACGGACAAGCGCAGCAGGCGGAGGAGGTGTGAGCATGGAATCAGCAAAGGAGATAAGTCTGGCAGCCACTGTGGAGAATCTGCCATTGGTCAACGAATTTGTAGAAACGCTCTTGGCTGAGGAAATGGTTTCGGCAAAAGCGCAGATGCAGATAGAACTGTCGGTGGAAGAAGTTTTTGTCAATATTGCCAATTATGCCTATGGTGAAGCAGGGGGAAAGGCTACTGTGCAGGGAAAAATCCTGAACGAACCTGCAGGTCTGGAACTGGTGTTTATCGATGGCGGCCAGCCCTACGATCCCCTGTCACGGGAGGAACCGGATCTGGAGCAGAAGATGGAGGACCGTGCTATTGGCGGATTGGGCATCTATCTGGTGAAGAAGAATATGGATGAAGTCCATTATGCGTATCAGCAGGGGAAAAACATTCTTACGTTGCGGAAGTATTTCTAGCAGGAAAATCCTGTTAAGAGGCGAATTCTAGAAGTAATGATGAATAGCAACATCCACAACAAGAGGGGTGTTTTTATGGAATTGCCAAAACTGCATGTTGCGGATTTACCCGAGCCGGAACGTAATGTGTTGGAACAGTTTTACGGTGGCCAGATGTCCGATGAGCGGGGGTATTCGCCCAATCATATCGTCTATGTGCGGGAACTGTCAGCTACAGAAAAATCCCTGTTCAGCCATACGTTGGCCATTCAGCCGGTTGGCGCAATCCTGCAGAATCTATACAAGTTGAAAGGGAAACTTTCGCCGGCACGTTTTTCCCGGGCTGTGAATCAGCTGACCGCAGCCGAAGATGCCTTGCGCATGAATTACTGTTCGGTGGGCGGGCGGCTGCTGGCGGTCGTGCTGAAGGAGCGTCAGCAGACTGCGCCGGTCGTCTTCCGCAATATCGAAGGCGTCGATGGTGAGGAGCTGGATGCTACCTTGCGCCGAATCATGGATGCGGATCTGCGTCAGGGCTTTGACAGCCGCAGTGGCTGCCTCGTGCGCTTTTCAGTCTTGCATACCAAGCAGGATGAATATGCGGTGCTGGTGACGGCCGTACAGGCGGTGCTGACCAATTTCAATGTGCGTCAGGTCTTTGCCATGGCGATGGATATGCCATGGAAGAGCGGTCAGATGGAAATGCTGGTCGCCCAGACGCAGTCTCATAGCATGGCAGCTTCTGTGCGGGATTATTGGCGCAAGATACTGGATCATTTTCCGGGAAGTTGCCAGATTCCCCAATACATGCCGGGGAGTGGACTCAGTCACAAACAGCGGGCCTATGTTGCCCGCGTACCGGCCAATATCCTGTCGGACCTGCGCCTGCGGGCCAGATCCAATAAAAGGATGCTGATGTCCATCCTGCAGACGGCCTGGGGCTTCTTGCTGCAGTTGGAAAACAGCTCGCAGGATGTGGGCTACTGCCTGCTGGTGCCTCGCCGGGAACAGGCGGACTGCAGCTTAGGGAATGTTCCGAGTCTGGTGCCGGTCCGCTTGCAGGTGCAGGGAAATCCCACTGTGCAGGAGCTTGTGACTAAGGCATTCCAGCAATTTGTCATCTCGCAGCCCTATGCCAATATGGGCAGGGACGATATTGAGGAAATCCTGGGGCAGGAAAACAAGGCCTTCGATCATTTCCTGAATTTCTGTGACTTTTTCTGTGAGTCAAAATCCTTTAGCGAAGTAACGGGGACGCCGACTGGCAAGCTGGTCATGCAGAATTCCTGGGATGGTCGCGACAGCAAGCTGGGAATCAGCTTCCGGCTGGACGATCATCAGCTCATATTTACCATGCTCTATGGCGAGGGGAATTTCCCGGGACAGAATATGAAACTGTTGGTGCAGAAATGCCTGCTGGTCCTGCAGCAGATGCTGACGGACTGGAATGCTACTTATGCAGATTTCATGTTGCGGCTGCAGCAACGGCTGCAGATGGAGGTGGAAGACGGTCAAGCAGATTCGCAGAATCGGGCTGTGCTCCAGGATTATCTGTCCCGGCTCACGCTTTTGCAGGAATGCGATCATGGCATCATCCAGCTGTTCATGAATCATGCCAGGCTGTCCATGCGGTTTGAAGGCGACCGGATTGCTGAGGAAGAGATTGAGGAAAATCTGATCTTTCTCGTATCCGGGCGCGTGGCCCGCAGCATCGAAACCGGGGACGGCTGGTATTATACGCTGGATATCCAGAAGGAGAACAGCTGGCTCAATGAAACGGCATTGCTGCCCGAAAGGAAAAGCCGTATGGCTGCAGAAGTGCTGACGGAGCAGGCGGTTATCCTGTCTGTGCCCCTGCCTTCGGCAAGCCTGATCTTGGAGAAATCACCACTGCTGGCAAAGAATATCATCAAACACATCAGCAAGCAGATGGAAAAATATCAGCGTTTATGGATTCAATCCTGACGAATCCTCAAATATGGAAGGAGCAATTTACTATGGAAATCAAAAAAGAATTGAATGGCAGTGCCTTGCAGATTGCGTTGACAGGCCGTCTGGATGCCGTATCGGCACCGGAATTGGATAAAGTGGTGCAGAATGACCTGGCGGGTATCACGGAACTGACCTTTGACTTCAAGGAACTCGTGTATGTGGCTTCGGCAGGCCTCCGTGTGCTCTTGCTGGCGCAGAAGCGGATGAAAAAGCAGGGCACGATGAAGCTTACCCATGTTAATCCTGACGTGAAGGATGTCCTGGAAATGACAGGCTTCATTGATTTCCTGACGATTGAGGATTAAGCTATGAAGACGAGAAAGATTACCGTGAACAGCAACGGCAGCGGCATGCCCTGGGCCTTGGATGCCGTGGAGGAGTTCAGCCGGGATATGGGGTTTGATGAACGCTGCGCCCGCCGCACCCGCCTGCTGGCTGAGGAAACGATGAGCATGGTGCGGGCTATCGTGGGCGAATTCGTGGCAGAATTCTGGATGGAGAGCACCCCTGAGTGCAGCTGTATCCTTCATCTGCAGGCTTCCTCTCCCATGAATTTTGAAAAGAAACAGGAGCTTATCGAAACTTCTTCCCAGCAGCGCAATGAAGCGTCGGTGGGAATCATGGGCAAGATACAGGATTTCATCGAGGACAGTCTCTACAGCATGGAGTACAGCCAGCGCGTAACCATGGGCGGCGCTGAGATCATGAGCCTCGGCGGTGTGGCCTTGGCTGCAGATGGCTATATGTGGTCTTTGGATAAATACCGGGAAGATATGGAGCAGAATGGTGACGATGAGGATGCCGCGATGGATGCGGCTCTGGAGGAATTGGAAAAATCCATCGTAGCCAATATCGCCGATGATATCCGGGTATATGTTAAAGGCAATGACATTGAAATGATCATCAAAAAAAATTTTCCTGTGACAACTTAGGACAAGGACCTTGCCCCGGGCAAGGTCTTTCTTGTATAATTATGGGGTAACAATTTACGCGGAGGTGCACCATGAATAGACGCAGAATCGTTAGTGGCGGAATCCTCGGTTTGTTGCTGCTCGGCGCGGCGACGGCTTTTTTATGGCCGAAAGAATCGCCTCAAGCGCCAGCCAGTCAGCAGATAACCGAAACCACTGTGGCCACCAGAAACGAAGCAGAAACGAAAATCAACAGGATACCTGAGCCTCAGCAGGAAAAACGAACGGAAAAACCGGAAGTAAAGCCTATCAAGGATGTCTTTGTCTATACATTTGAAGGCGATAAGGTCTTCATTGTGGCAGGCTCTGTTACGACCAACAAGAATACCCAGGAATGGCAGGCCAAGATCAAGAATGTCAACAGCAAGGGCGAAGCACAGCCTGTGCAGTCGGTTTCCTTCAAGCAGGAAGGCACGCAGATTCTCACCCGCAGCGGTCAGGGAAAGTGGCGCGCCATTGACGAGATGGACCGGTCTTTGTTCAATAAAGTCGTGGATATTTCCGGCAATTATTAAGCACCTAAAAATAAATTTATAAAGTTTTTTATAAAATTTGTAATTTAGGTGTTGACAAGGCAGGGGGTTATCCGTATAATAATACATGTCGCTGAACGACGGCGGCAAAAAGTAAAGACGGCCCGGTAGTTTAGTTGGTTAGAATGCCGCCCTGTCACGGCGGAGGTCAGGGGTTCAAGTCCCCTTCGGGTCGCCACTGCGGAAATAGCTCAGTTGGTAGAGCACCACCTTGCCAAGGTGGGGGTCGCGAGTTCGAGTCTCGTTTTCCGCTCCATATTATGGCGACATAGCCAAGTGGTAAGGCCGAGGACTGCAAATCCTCTATCCTCAGTTCGATTCTGAGTGTCGCCTCCAATTTCATACTGCGGAAATAGCTCAGTTGGTAGAGCACCACCTTGCCAAGGTGGGGGTCGCGAGTTCGAGTCTCGTTTTCCGCTCCATTATTATGGCGACATAGCCAAGTGGTAAGGCCGAGGACTGCAAATCCTCTATCCTCAGTTCGATTCTGAGTGTCGCCTCCATAATGAAATGCAAGCCTTCTCCTGTTTGATGGGGGAAGGCTTTTCTGTATTGAAGTCAGCGGACAAATATTGTAAAATATGTAGTATATGAATTTGGGGAGGCTGTATTGATGGCAGTGACAGACAAGGATTTAGACAAAGAGTTGGTTGAAGAAAAAATCAGCAGCGAAGATATTTTTGATGGCAATCTGCTTCATGTGAAGCGTGATACGGTGAAATTGCCCAGCGGCAATGAAGCCACGCGGGAGTGGATCAAGCATCCCGGCGCTTCGGCCGTGATTCCTGTGACGGAGGATGGCCAGGTTATCCTGGTGAAGCAGTACCGTTATCCGATCGGCCGCATCACGCTAGAGATTCCGGCGGGCAAGCTCGATGCGCCGGATGAAGATCCGCTCTACTGTGCAACCCGGGAACTGTCGGAGGAGACGGGCTATGAAGCGGAACGCATCACGAAACTGACGACCGTGGCAACGACGGTTGGTTTTTCCAATGAATACATCCATATCTATGCAGCAGAGGGCCTCAAAGCTGGCAAGCAGCATACAGACGAAGATGAGTTCATCAACGTGGTGAAGATGCCGCTCGAAGAGGCCGTGGAATTGGTGCTGAATGGCGAGATCTATGATGCTAAATCGGTAACCGCTATTTTGATGCTCGAACGCAGCCGGAGGGAGAAGTAAATGTTTGATTTCAATCCGATGATGATCATTGCAGGCCTGCCAGGTCTGATTATCGCCATGGTAATCCATGAGTATGCTCATGCCCAAGTGGCGGTCTGGCTGGGCGATTTTACGCCGCGGCTCATGGGGCGGCTGACGCTGAACCCCAAAGCGCATATCGATCCGATTGGTATGCTGATGCTTTTCCTCGTGCATTTCGGCTGGGCCAAGCCCGTGCAGATCAATCCTCGCAATTTCAAGAATCCCCAGCGGGATGATATCCTGGTGTCGCTGGCTGGCCCCATGGCGAATTTTGTCACGGCATTTCTGGCCCTGGTGGTGCTGGTGGTGTTTGACCGTATGGGCGGCGATATGACGGCTGGCGTTTACATGGTTTTCCGGCTGATTATCGAGTATAATATCGGCTTCGGTATCTTCAATCTGATTCCGCTGCCACCGTTGGATGGTTCGCATGTACTCATGCAGCTGCTGCCCCGGGATATGGCCTATAAACTCGCGGGCTTGGAGCGCTATAGCTTCCTTATCCTGATTGTATTGTTGATGACGCCGGTGCTCAGCATGATCCTGATTCCCTGCCGCAATCTGATCTGGCAGATCTTCAGGCTGTTGCTGAGTCCTTTTATCTGATTTTTGCATGGAAGATTACAAATTTAAACTCGATGCCTTTGAAGGTCCGATGGACCTTCTGATGCATCTGATTGAGAAGAACAAGATTGATATCTACGATATCCCCATAGCGGAGCTGACGCGGCAGTATCTGGACTATTTGGATAAATTCCGGGAGTTCAATATCGAGATTGCCAGCTCCTTTTTGGTGATGGCCGCGACCTTATTGCAGATCAAGTCCCGCATGATGCTGCCCAAAGCGCCCAAAGAGGAAGGAGAACCGGAGGAAGATCCGCGTTTTGAACTGGTGCAGCGGATCCTGGAATACCGCAAGTTCAAGCAGGTCAGTCAGGTCCTGGGCGATATGGCAGGGGTACAGGAGCGGTTTGTGGCCCGCGAGCCCATGGAGCTGCCCGTGCATCATCTGCCGCCGGGAAATCTGTCGCTGGATCTGTTGGTGGATGCATTCCGTACGGTCTTATTGGTGAAGGAAGAACTAACCATCCCAAAAGCCTTGGTGGAGCCAGAGGAATACAGCATCAAGGGCAAGATGGAGGACATCATCCTGCTCTTGGGCCGCAGCCGGGGAAAATTATTGTTTTCGGAGGCGTTTCGCTCGGGCACGCGCAGCGAATTGATCGTAACCTTTTTGGCGCTGTTGGAACTCATGAAACTGCGGACGGTCACGGTCAGGCAGCAGCGGCCATTTGCGGAAATCTATATCTGTGTCCGGGAGGAGGAAGTCCATGCCTGAGAAAGAACGGGCAGAAGTAGCGGCGACGGGGTTGGTGGAAGCCGTGCTCTTTGCGGCAGGCAATCCCATGAGCGTGAAGGAAATCGCCCATATCATGGAAATGGGTGTGGTGGAAACCCAGAATACATTGACACGCCTGCAGGCAGAACTCGATGAACGCCATAGCGGCCTTACCCTGCGGCAGGTTGCAGGCGGCTATCAGCTCGCCACCCGGCCTGAGGCCTATAGAACGGTGGAACGGCTGAGCCAGGTGGTGGACCGGAAGATATCGGCGCCGACTATGGAAACCCTGTCCATCGTGGCCTTCAAGCAGCCAATCACGAAAGCGGAGATTGAGAATATCCGCGGTGTGCGCGTGGAGCGCGCCCTGCAGAAACTGTTGGAATTGGAACTTATCGCTGAGGTAGGCCGCAAGCCAGTCTTAGGCAGGCCGATACTCTATGGCACGACGGATACCTTCCTGCGCTGTTTTGGGATAAACACGCTGGAGGACCTGCCGGAACTGCCGAGTACGGAAGAAGCCGTGGCCGCGCTCGATAACGAGCAGATGGAGCTGTTCCAGGAAATGCAGCATCTGCAAGAGAATACAGAAACATTGAAAGCCGAAGATAAGCCTTCCCCTTGAGGGGAAGGTGTCAGCCGTAAGGCTGACGGATGAGGTGTCTTAGGAGGAAATGGAATGATTGAGTTACTAGCCCCGGCGGGCAGCCGGGAGGCTTTGATTGCAGCCGTGGAAAGCGGCGCTAATGCGATCTATATGGCCGGCACGCAGTTTGGTGCCCGGGCCTATGCCAATAATTTTGATGAGGATGGCCTGCGTGAGGCCATCCGTTTTGCGCATTTGCGGGATGTGCTGATCAATGTCACGGTCAATACCATCGTCGACGATGAGGAAATCCCGGCGCTCAAGGAATATCTCTTGTTCCTGCGGGATGCTGGCGCGGATGCGATTTTGGTACAGGATTTAGGCGTGGCCCGCATTGCCCGGGAAATCATCCCCGATATGCCGCTGCATGCCAGCACGCAGATGACGGTACACAGCCTCGAAGGCGTACTAGCCCTGCAGGAACTTGGGTTTTCCCGCGTGGTGCTTTCCCGCGAACTGTCTTTGAAGGAAATTGCCCATATCTGCGCACATTGTGATGTGGAAATCGAAGTATTCATGCATGGAGCGCTCTGTGTCTGCTATTCGGGACAGTGCCTAATGAGTAGCATGATCGGCGGCCGCAGCGGCAACCGTGGCCGTTGTGCCCAGCCCTGCCGCCTGCCCTATACCCTGGTGGATGAGCATGGGGATGATGTGCTCGGAGATCGTGCTGGCAGTTATCTGCTCTCGCCGCGTGACCTCAATACCATCGATGTGATACCAGACCTGATCAAGGCGGGCGTGGCTTCGCTCAAAATCGAAGGCCGCATGAAGCGTCCGGAATACGTGGCAACGGTTGTGGGTACCTACCGCGCGGCTATCGATTTGTATCTGACCGGTCAGGATTATACGATTGACCAGTCAGCGCGGGACAATCTGGCGCAGATTTTCAACCGTGACTTTACGACGGCTTACCTGGTGGACCGTCCCGGCAAGAAGATGATGAGCGACCGCCGTCCCAATAACCGCGGCCTTCTGATTGGCCGGGTTACCGCCTACGACTGGGATAAACGCCTTGTGACCGTGAAGCTCAGCGGGAAATTAGCACTGGGGGATCAGGTTGACTTCTGGGTGAAAGTCGGCGGCCGGGTAACGGCGACCATCAACGAAATGTCAGATGTCAAAGGTCAAAAACTGACCGTTGCAGAAAGTGGCGATACGGTGCGGTTTGCGATTCCCGCTGCCGTCCGTGACCATGACCGGGTATTCAAGGTCTATGATGCTCAGTTGATGGAAAGTGCCAAGGAAAAATATGCCAGCGGTGCGCCCGTGCGGCGCATCCCGATTACGGCAGAAGTCAAGTCTGCTATCGGCGAGCCCTTGACGGTCATCCTGCGGGATAACGCAGGGCATACTGGCCACGGTCAGACGGATTTTATCGGTGAAGCCGCCAAGAAACGGCCTCTGTCCGAAGATGTCATTCGCAAGCAGGTGGACAGACTCGGCACTTCCGTTTACGAATTGACTGAGCTTACGACGGAAATCAACGGCGAAGTCATGGTGCCCATGAGTGAGATCAACGAAGCCCGGCGTCAGGCCGTGGAAGAATTGGATGCACAGCGTTTGGCGCATTATCCCCTGCGGGTGACAGAGCCGGTGCCCTTCAAAGCAGAAAAATTTGCCGGCAAGCTGACGCAGCCGAAACTCATGGTGGCGGTGGACACTCTTGCCAAGCTGCGGGCTGCTATCGACGGCGGTGCGGATGGCATCATCTTCGGCGGGGAATCCTATGAACATGAAGCCCTGACTGTGATGGACTATGAAAAGGCCTGGCATCTGGCGCAGAAGGCTGGTGTCCGTCTGGACTTCAACCTGCCGCGCATTATGCGGGATGATTTCCAACCATTCTTTGAGAAAATCCTGACAGCGGCGAAAAATTTTCCGCCGGCGGCAGTGCATGTTCATAACATCGCTCAGCTGCATCTGGTCAAGCGGCTGACGGATTTTGCCATTCATGCCGATTACAGCCTGATTTCCTACAATAAGAGCACACTGGCCTTCCTTGAGGATTATGGCGTGGCATCCGCTACCTTGTCGCCGGAACTCAAATGGCAGCAGATGGAGGCTCTGGCCAAGGAAAGCAATCTGCCGCTGAGTGCCATTGTGCATGGCCGCCTGGAACTGATGGTTTCCGAATACTGCGTGACGGGCAGTTTCTTAGGCAATGTGGGCGAAGGTGCCTGCAGTCATCCCTGCACGAAAGGGCGGTATGCACTGAAAGACCGCAAGGAGGCATTATTCCCTTTGCGCATGGACCAGTTCTGCCATATGCACGTACTCAACAGCAAGACGCTCTCGATGCTGCCTCATGCCATGAAGTTTAGAGGAGCAGGCATCAGGACCTTGCAGATTGAAGCAAAGGCCATGGAGTCAGCGGAAATCTCCCGGATTGTGGCAGCTTACAGAAAAGCCATGCAGATGCCTGCTAACCTGGACGAAGCCCAGGAAGCGGAACTGAAGCAACAGGAAGGCCTGGATATTACCCGCGGCCACTATTTCCGGGGCGTCCTGTGACCAATATCAAAGTGTTTCGACTATTTTCCTTGACAGTAGGAAAATAATCATGTAAAATTAAATTATCAATTACAGCTGAATAGAAACTCATCCAGAGCAGTGGAGGGATAGGCCCGATGAAGCTGCGGCAACCATCATGAACGTGAAACGGTGCCAATTCCTTTAGGCATAGTCCTAGAAGATGAGAGTAAAGATGAAAGGCTCTCATTTATGAGAGCCTTTTCTTTTTGCCAACGGAGACGAGCTAATTCAGCGCAGCAGTTTATGCTACATTTAAGGAGGAAAGATTATGAGTAAGAAACGCATGCTGTTCACGTCGGAATCCGTAACGGAAGGTCATCCGGATAAAATGGCGGACCAGATCTCCGACAGCATCCTCGATGCCATCCTGGCTGAGGATCCGATGGGCCGCGTGGCCTGTGAAACGATGGTGACGACGGGACAGGTTCATGTCGTTGGCGAGATTTCCACGAAGTGCTATGTCGATATTCCGAAGATCATTCGTGATACGGTAAAGGAAATCGGTTATACGCGTGCAAAATATGGTTTTGACGCCGCTACCTGCGGTATCCTCGTTTCGCTTGATGAGCAGTCCCCGGATATCGCGCAGGGTGTTAATGAGGCAATCGAGTCGCGTGAAGGCGGGATGGATGCCGCTGAAGCCATTGGTGCCGGCGACCAGGGCATGATGTTTGGTTACGCAACGAACGAGACGCCGGAATTCATGCCGCTGCCCATTGCCTTGGCGCATCGTCTGGCACGCCGCTTGGCGGAAGTCCGTAAGGATGGCACGCTGCCGTATCTGCGTCCGGATGGCAAGACGCAGGTTACTATTGCCTATGAAGATGGCAAGGCTGTGGCTGTGGATACCATCGTTATCTCCACCCAGCATGATGAAGACGTGACGCTCGAGCAGATCCGCAAGGACCTCATCGAGCATGTGATCAAGCCGGTTGTGCCCGCCGAACTGCTCAAGGAAGATACCCGTATTTTCGTCAACCCGACGGGCAAGTTCGTGATCGGTGGTCCGCAGGGTGACTCCGGCCTCACGGGGCGCAAGATCATCGTGGATACCTATGGCGGCTGGGCACGTCATGGCGGTGGCGCTTTCTCCGGCAAGGATCCCACGAAGGTGGACCGCAGTGCCGCCTATGCTGCCCGTTATGTGGCCAAGAACATCGTGGCTGCCGGCCTGGCCGACAAGTGCGAGATTCAGCTGGCTTACGCCATCGGCGTAGCATATCCGGTTTCCGTCATGGTAGATACCTTTGGTACCAACAAGGTGGATGAGGAAAAGATCGAGGAACTCGTGAGCAAGCACTTCGACCTGCGTCCGGCCGGCATCATCAAGATGCTCGACCTGCGCCGTCCCATCTACAAGCAGACTGCAGCCTATGGCCACTTCGGCCGTACCGATGTGGACCTGCCCTGGGAACACACGGACAAAGCTGACGTGCTGAAAAAAGAAGCAGGCTTATAATTAAAACATAAGAAGACAGGACTGGAAAAGTGTCAGAAACTTTTTCAGTCCTTTGTCTATATTTGAAGGATATTTGCCAGAAATGTCTAATCATAATACATGGGAAAACTAGTCATCTTGTATTAACGAGAGGAGTTGATTGCTATGCTGGTTTGGATTGAGCGTTTGGGGCGCATGGGAGCAGAGGAGCTGTTTGGCTTCGGCCTGTCTCCAGAAGCGGTTACAGGGGAAATATTGCTCGACTCATTGGGGACTGCCAGAATATGCAAGGAAAATCCTGATATGTCAAAAAGCCAGATGCTGGTGGTGCAGACCATGCTCGACGAGTGGATTCGCGACCTGGGCTACTGCCAGCTGTCCTGCATTTCCGCACCGCATTATGTGGAACCTGAGGACGAGCCTGTGCGGAAATGGCGCCCGCGGGAACTGGACCTGCGGCCATTGAACCTGCCGTTGAAGAGCAATCGTCTGGTGATGGTGCCAGAGGAAGAATGGGCCGTGGCCATATAAAAGATGGGACTGCTGAACTGCAGTCCCATTTTCTTTAGGCAGATGTTTTTTTCCCTTGCAGATAGATAAAGGCGATAAAGGCGATAAAGGCCAAAGCAAAGCCAACCGCGCTGGTGGTCTGACCGCTGGTCATAAAGCCCAGCACTTTTTCCGCATAATCGCCGCGCAGGAACTCCAGGCCAAAGCGGGCGGCGCAGTAGAGCATCACATAGAGGGCAAAGCACTGCCCTTTTGCGTGGTTTACCGTGCCGCGGAAGATCAGCAGCAGGGCGAAGATGACCATATCGAGCTGGCCTTCCCAGATCTCGGCGGGCCACAGAGGCTGCGTGCCATAGGTATGTGCGGCCAATGTGGTGGCAGGGTAGACAATGCCGAAATTGCCGCCCGTGGGGGCCCCGAAGGCATCACCGTTCAGCAGGTTGGCGCAGCGTCCCAGCGCCTGACCTAAGATAATGGCCGGTGCAAGTACGTCCATCAGGTGCAGGGTGTCCAGCTTATGATAGCGGCAGTAGGTGATGCCTGTGAGCACGCCCAGCGTTACACCGCCCTGAATGGCCATGCCGCCCTGCCAGACGTTCAATATCTCCGTCAGATGGTGGGAATAGTAATCCCAGTCGAAGAAGAACACATCCCAGAGGCGCGCGCCCAAAAGGCCTGCCAGTCCGCAGTAGATGCCGAGATCGACGATATATTTTTCGACTCCGCGCCCATCCTGTTTGACCAAGAAATAGCCAACACCAGTGGCCAGGATAATGGACAGGGAAATCACCAGCCCATAAGAACGGATGGGAAAGTCGCCGATAAAGAATAAATATTGATGCATGTGCTTCGTCTCCTAAATTCAAATCTGTCTTAAATTATAACCGAATGAAAAAATTTTTTCCATAAATTTTCCAGCTGACAAGGAAAAACACTTGACAGTCTCTTGGACCTTCGCTATAATAGCCTATGTCAAGGGGGAAACCTTGGCACCTAATTTCGAAGCAGGTGATGACCATGATGGAGCAGTTCTTATATTTGTCCACGCTTTTTGACTTGTATGGGGCACTCCTGACGGAGAAGCAACAGGAATGTTTGCGCTTGCACCTGTTTGAGGACTTTTCCTTGTCGGAAATCGGTGAGGAGCTGGGCATATCCCGGCAGGCGGTTTACGACAATATCCATCGCAGTGAGAAGGCGATGGAGTCCTACGAAAAGAAGCTGGGCCTGGCCTCGCGCTATAACAGGGAGCGTCAGGAGCTGGCAAAAATCTACGAGTCAATCAAAGGGCTAAAGCAGCCGGCCAATGCCAAGGCTGTTGATGAAGTCCTTGACCGATTGGAACCCTATATTGGACAGGGACTCGGTCAGGAGGTATCCGTTTGATATTTGAGAGTTTATCCGACCGTTTGCAGGAGACATTCAAGAAGCTTCGCGGTCATGGCAAGTTGACGGAAGATGATGTCAACGAAGCCATGCGGGAAGTGCGGATGGCACTTCTCGAAGCAGATGTCAACTTCAAGGTCGTCAAGAATTTCATCAAGACCGTCAAGGAACGGGCCATTGGTCAGGATATTTTGGAAACTCTGACGCCGGCTCAGGTGGTCGTGAAGATTGTTGATGAGGAACTTACGAACCTCATGGGCGGCACGCAGAGTCGCATCAATATGAGCCCGAATCCGCCCACCATCATCATGATGGCAGGTTTGCAGGGTGCTGGTAAGACCACTTCCGCTGGTAAGCTGGGCTTGTCCCTCAAGAAGCAGGGCAAACGGCCTTTGCTCGTTGCCTGCGATATCTACCGTCCGGCTGCTATCAAGCAGTTGCAGGTAGTAGGAAAGCAATTGGACATCCCCGTGTTCTCTATGGAGCAGGGTACGGATGCGGTGACCATTGCCAAATCCTCGATCGCTTATTCGCAAAGCCATGCCAACGATGTGATCATCATCGATACGGCAGGCCGCTTGCAGATTGACGAAGCCCTGATGCAGGAGCTTCGCGATATCAAGGCAGAAGTCAAACCACATGAGATCCTGCTCGTTGTGGATGCCATGACCGGTCAGGAATCGGTCAATGTGGCGCAGACCTTCAACGAAAGCCTTGGCTTAGACGGTGTCATCATGACCAAGCTCGACGGCGATGCCCGCGGTGGTGCGGCGCTTTCCGTCAAAGCAGTCACGAATGTTCCCATAAAGTTCGTCGGTGTGGGCGAGAAGCTGGAACCGCTCCAGCCCTTCCATCCGGACCGCATGGCTTCCCGTATCCTCGGCATGGGCGATGTACTTTCCCTCGTGGAAAAAGCCCAGCAGACCTTCGATATGGAAGAAGCCAAGAAAATGGAGAAGAAGCTCCGCAAGGATGAATTCACTCTGGATGATTTCCTCTCCCAGATGCAGCAGGTCAAGAAACTTGGCTCGCTGGAAAACATCTTAGGCATGATTCCCGGCATGGGCGGGCTCAAGAAACAGCTCGAAGGTCAGGATATTGACCTCGATGGCAAGGAGATGCGCCAGATTGAGGCCATCATCCGTTCCATGACGCCGAAGGAACGCGCTGATATTTCCATCATCAACGGCAGCCGCCGCAAGCGTATCGCCATGGGCTCCGGCACCAAGGTGCAGGACGTCAACAAGCTCTTGAAGCAGTTTGGCGAAATGAAAAAGATGATGAAGAAAATGAAAAAAATGCAGAAGGGCAAGGGCTTCCCAGGTCTCGGGGCGCTCGGAAACCTTGGTGGTTTCCCGAAGATGCCGTTCATGCGTTAAATTTTAAATCATTACACTTTCGAAAGGTGGTGAAATTTCATGGCAGTAAAGATTCGTTTGAACCGTATGGGTGCAAAGAAGAACCCCTTCTACCGCGTGGTAGTAGCTGATTCCCGTGCTCCGCGTGATGGTCGTTTCATCGAGATTCTCGGTAACTACGATCCTTCCAAGCAGCCGGCAGTTGTCAGCCTCGACGAGGAAAAGGTTCTTGATTGGATGAACAAAGGTGCTCAGCCGACCGATACCGTTAAAAATCTGTTCAGCAAGCAGGGCATTATGGCTAAGTTCGCTGAATCCAAGAAGAAGTAATTGGAGAGAAGCGACATGGAAAAACTTGTTGCAGTAATCGCCAAGTCCCTTGTGGAGCATCCAGAGTCCGTGGAGGTTTCTTCACGGCAGGAGGACGGGCAGACCGTGCTCAGCCTCCATGTGGCAGAAGATGACATGGGTAAGGTCATCGGACGCCAGGGGCGCATCGCCAAAGCTTTGCGCACCGTGGTCAAAGCCGCGGCCACTCGGGAAAATACGAAAGTCACGGTTGAGATTATTTAAATGAAAAGCGGCAGGATTACCTTTGGGTGTCTTGCCGTTTTTTTGCTGTAAAAAAGAAAGAGAAAAGAGGAACTGTCATGGATTCTATTTCACTGAAAGTGCCTGTAACCATTAAGGCAAAATTAACGGAAAAACTCAAGAACAAGATTCTCACGGACCTGACCGAGGGCATCAACCGCGCTGAGCTCGAAGTGCAGCAGCTCAATATCCAGGAAAAGCGTGTGATGCAGGAAAACCAGCCGGCAGATGCTGAGGCACCGACGGCTGAGGAAATCCAGCGTCTGCAGGCCATTCAGGCTCATTTCGGCGAAGAGCGCAACAAGCGCCTGCAGTTCCGTGAAGAGTCCCTGGCCCGCAAGGAAGAGATGGAAAAGATGGTACTGGGCGCAGAAATCGTGCAGGGCACGCTCGAACATCAGGTAGAAGTTCATGTGGGCGACGATATGCGTGAAATCATGAACGTGGAAGTGCTGGTGGAAGATGACAAAGTTATCGCCATTCGCAGCTAAGAAAAACAAGCGCGACAAGAACCGCGTGACCATCGGCAAGGTAGGCGCCCCCCATGGCATCCATGGAGAAATGCGCATCATCCCGCTGACGGACTTTGTCGAGCGTTTCGAGACCATGACGGAAGTCATGGTGGGCAGTGAAATGCTCCATATCGAGAGCTGCAAGTACCATAAGCAGTATGTGCTGATGAAGTTCAAGGAATATCCTGTCCGTGAAGCCGCTATGAGCCTGACGGGCAGATTGCTGACCGTTGACCGCAGTGAGGCTGCTCCCCTGCAGGAAGGCGAATACTATACCTTTGATATCATCGGCCTGACGGTTTATGATAGCGAAGGCAAGGAACTCGGCAAGGTGGAAAATGTCCTGCGCACGGGCAGCAATGATGTCTATCAGACTCGCCGTACGGATGGCGGAGAACTGCTGATTCCGGCCCTCAAGGCCGTGGTCAAGGAGATTGATGTACCTGGCGGCCGCATGGTTGTCGAGATGCCTGAGGAGATTTCCGATGCGCATTGATATGGTGACCATCTTCCCGGAGATGTTCTCTGGCCCATTCGGTGACAGCATCACCAAACGGGCTGTGGATAACGGCATTCTCGATATCCATTTCACCAACTTCCGGGACTTTGCCGAGGACAAGCATCATCATGTAGACGACAGCCCCTTTGGGGGTGGCGCGGGCATGGTGCTGAAGCCGGAGCCGATGTACAAGGCTGTGCGGGACGTGCTCTCCCGTACGGAAGAATACGCAGCCAACCGCCGCGTGCTGATCATGGATCCGTCCGGTCCGACCTTCAATCAGGCCAAGGCCAAGGAACTGGCAGGCTATGATCAGCTGGTCTTTATCTGCGGCCATTACGAAGGATTTGATGCCCGCATCTATAAATTGGCCGATGAAGCCATCTCCATCGGTGATTTCGTGCTGACCGGCGGCGAACTGCCGGCTATGGTCATCACGGATGCAGTATCCAGAATGCTGCCAGGCGTGCTGGGACATGAGGATTCTGCACCGACGGATTCCTTCTACGAAGGTTTGCTGGAATTTCCCCAGTATACCCGGCCCAGAGAGTTCGAAGGCATGGAAGTGCCCGAGGTACTCCTGAACGGTGACCACGCCAAGATCCGCCAGTGGCGCCGCGAGCAGTCCCTGCTTGTGACGAAGAAACACCGGCCTGACCTTCTGGACAAAGCAGAACTGTCGGATAAAGACAGGCAGTTTTTAGCAGAAAATGAATAATATTCTGTGCGTGGGAAATATTCTGAGAGAACATAATTCCTGTAATGTGTGCTGGATATATAACCTCAAAAGGCCGCCTGTTGCAGACGGCCTTTTGAGTTGGGAAAATTATAAATTCTTTTCCGTTGATGTTTGACGGATGTTTTTTCAGATTCGTGTATATTCTTATTGAAAAAATCCTGCCATAATGATAGGATAGTGTAGTGACCAGTCAATTTGACAAGTCAATTGACCGGTCAAATTTTATGGAGAGAGAAGAGATATCGATTATGCTCAAGAATATTTGTGCCGGTTTGGTGGGGGCAGCCTTGTTGACCAGTGGGATAAGTTCCTATGTAGCTGCAGAACAAGCAGATCATGTTCCTACTTTTGCGGATATGTCCGTGCAGATCAAGGAACCGACGATGGAGGAAAAAGCGGCAGCAATAGCTGCGGGACAGGCTCAGGTGGCAGCCCAGCAGCCTAAGGCAGAGCCGGAGGAAAAAGCGGCGCAGCCAGCACCTGCACCTGCTGCTGAAAATAAACAGGAAAAACCAGCTCCGGTAGAAACGGAAAAACAATCGCAGGAAAGAAAGATTTCCATTAACCTTGCAGCCCGTTCGCTGGCATTGTTTGAAGGCAACAAGAAAATCCGCCTGTATCCCATTGGACCGGGCAAGGCTTCCACGCCGACTCCGGTAGGCTATTACAAGATCGAATCCAAGGATTATAATCCCACCTGGACAGATCCTGCTACGGGCAGAAGCATCCCTTCCGGTCCGGATTGCCCGCTGGGTTACCGCTGGATGCAGATTCGGGGCAACTATGGTATCCATGGCACCAACCGTCCCAATTCCATCGGTCATTATGTATCCAACGGATGCATCCGCCTGCATGAAAAGGATATAGAAGCACTGTTTGATCTGGTGAAGATCGGCACGCCGGTAGAAATCACCTACAACCGTGTCGTGGTTGAGAAGCTCGATGATAATACCGTTGTTTACTATATCTATCCGGATGGCTATGGCTGGCAGAACCTCAATGTCGAAGATGTCAATAAGTGGCTGGCCGGTTATGGTGTAGCCAACTTCGTCAGCAACGAAGATATTGAAGCAAAAATCAATGCTTCCGATGGCGAGCCCACCTATGTGGCCAAGGTTTATCCGCTTTATGTCAATGGCGAGAAGATGAAGAACAAGGCCGTTGAACAGGATGGCGTCATGTATCTGCCGGCGATTGATTTGGCCGATGCAGCGCATGTGAACCTGGGCTGGGATGCTGCTGCGCAGAAGCTTATCAGTACGCTGGGAACAGCTCCGGGCGTAGACAAGAAGGATGTGCTCTACTGCAAGGCAGCCGATGCCAAGACGCTCTTCAAGCTCGGCGGTACTTTGGACAATAATAACTATGTCATGAAATTCGTTCCGGTGGAAACGCAGGAAACTGTAACGACCAAAACGGATGAGAAGATCGATGCAACGCAGAAAATCGATCATAGTGCTGAGCAGGCTGAAGCCAAAAACGATGCCAAAGCGGACGTGAAAAAGGAAAGCAAGGCAGAAGTCAAAGGCGAGTCGAAACAGGCTAAGGAAGAAAAGACCAAGTAATTAGCAGAAGTAATTGAATAGGAGGAATTCGCTTGAACCAGCGTTTTGTGATTTTGGACGGCAGCAGCCTGATGTATCGTGCCTTTTATGCGCTGCCTGACTTGACGGATTCCCAGGGCCATCATACCAATGCCATCTTCGGTTTTTCCAATATGCTCACGAAGCTGTTGGGAGAACTGAAGCCGGACAAATTGGTCATTGCCTTCGATAAAGGCAGGAAGACTTTCCGCACGGAACGGTATGCTGACTACAAGGGAACCCGGGACAAAACACCGGAAGAGCTCCTCGCCCAGATTCCGCTGCTGCATGAATTTGCAGCAGCTTTTGGTATCTCATTTATCGAAAAGGAACGCTATGAGGCCGATGATATCATCGGCACATTGGCGACAAAGGCGGCAGGAGCAGGTCACGATGTTTTGGTGGTGACAGGAGATAAGGATGCCCTGCAGTTGGTGCGACCTAATCTGAAGGTCCTGCTGACCAAGAAGGGCATTTCGAATCTGAAAGAATATGATGAAGCCGCTTTTCAGGAAGAATATGGCTTTGAACCCATAAAACTCATCGACTATAAAGGATTGATGGGGGATACCTCGGATAATATCCCTGGCGTGCCCAACGTAGGGCCGAAGACCGCAGGGAAACTCCTGATTGCCTATGGTTCGTTGGAGGGCGTCTATGAGCATATCAACGAAATTTCCGGCAAGAAGCTCAAGGAGAATCTGGTGAACAACCGGGAACAGGCCGTACTATCCAAGGAACTGGCTACCATTGAATGCCAAGTGCCGGATATGGAACTGGCTTGGGACAGCTATGCCATCACCCCCGACCATGAAAAGATGCGTGCCTTCTGTGATGCTTATGAACTGAAGGCCGTCTGGAAGAACTTCACTAAACTCTACGGCGAAGGGGCAGATAATCCTGTGCTGGAGTTCGTTATGCCGGAACCCGTGGCAGCTGATTTAAATTATACGCAGCTGCAGGGCGAGGAACTGCAGAAAGAATTGACAGCTGCAGACAGTCTGGCGCTTAGCGCTATCTTTGCTGCGGAGAAGCCCTTTGCCCAGGTGCAGGCGTTGCTCATCTGTACTTTGCCTGCGCAGAAATTGATCCTGGTGGATAAGGCAGAGGATATGACCTTGGTCAAGGGAATCTGTGCGCAGAAAAATACGGTGGTCTATAACCTCAAGGCCTTCTATCAGGCAGGTTTTGTCCCTGCAAAGTCCTATTTTGATGTGGAACTGGCGGCGTATCTTTTGAATCCGGAGGCCAGCAAATACGAAATGGATCGCCTGATGGCTATGTATCTGCCGCAGGAGACCAAACCGGAAAGCTTTGCCGATGAATACGAAGAAGCTGCCTGGCAGGCGCATATACTGGCAGCCTTGCAGCCTATCCTTATGACTAAGTTACAGGAATTGCAGCTGGACAAACTTTACCGTGAAATCGAACTGCCGCTCGTAGAGGTCCTGGCTGCCATTGAACAGAATGGTATCTATATCAACCGGGATGAGTTGGACAAGAAAGGGCAGGAACTGGAAATCCGGCTGAAATCCCTGCAGGAAGATATCTATGTACTGGCTGGGATGGAATTCAATATCAACTCGCCCAAACAGTTGGGGGAAGTCCTGTTTGAACGCTTGGAACTGCCGCCGGTGAAGAAGACCAAGACCGGTTATTCCACCAATGCGGAAGTGTTGGAAGCTTTGCGGGACAAGCACCCAATCGTGGAGCAGGTCCTGCATTACCGCACGCTGAGCAAGCTCAAATCCACCTATATCGATGGCCTGCGGGATTTGATTGGCCAAGAAGGACGCATCTATACGACCTTTAATCAGACCGTGACGGCTACGGGCAGGCTCTCCAGTTCGGATCCGAACCTGCAGAATATTCCCGTGCGTACGGAGGAAGGCCGAGCCATCCGTGCGCTCTTTGAACCAGGTGAAGGTTATGACTGCCTGTTATCGGCCGACTATTCCCAGATAGAACTGCGCATCCTGGCTCATGTGTCTCAAGATGAACGCTTCATAGATGCATTCCGCCAGGATCAGGATATCCATGCCCGCACGGCTTCGGAAGTATTCAATGTGCCGTTGGAAGCAGTCAGCAGCCAGCAGCGCAGCCATGCTAAGGCAGTCAACTTCGGCATTGTCTACGGTATCAGCGATTTTGGCTTGGCCAAGGATCTGCATATTGCCCGCAAGGATGCCAAGAGCTATATTGATAATTACTTTGCCCGTTATACTGGTGTTAAGAAATTTATCGACGATATTGTGGAAAAAGCGCATGCTGATGGCTATGTGACGACAATCTTTGGCCGCCGCCGGGACCTGCCGGCCATCAACAGCCGCAACTTCATGCAGCGTTCCCTGGCTGAGCGCATGGCCATGAATACCCCGATTCAGGGCGCAGCTGCGGACATCATCAAACTGGCCATGATTGCCGTCTATCATAAGCTCAAAGAAGCCAACGTCAAGAGCCGCATTCTCGTACAGGTTCACGATGAACTGGTGCTGGAGGTAATCGATGGCGAACGGGAACAGGTGGAAAAAATCCTCAAGGAAGCGATGGAGCAGGTAACGGCATTATCCGTGCCCTTGGTCATCGATATCCATGCAGGGAAGAATTGGGCGGAGGCGAAATAAGATGCCGGAAATGCCGGAAGTAGAAATCATCCGTCGCTATCTGGACAAACAGACGGCGGGCAAAAAAATCATGGATCTGGACATTCGCCTGCCGCGCATGATCAAGTGGCCGGATACAGAAGGTTTCCGGGATATGGTCACAGGCCGGACCATCAAGGGCATGAACCGTCGGGGAAAATACCTGCTGATGGAACTGGATAATGGCAATGAAGTCGTCTTTCATCTGCGCATGACCGGACGGCTGGTGTTTGAGCCGACAGGCAAAACCACCGATAGCCATGCCAGAGTTATCTTCCATCTGCAGTATGGAGCCAGTCTCGTTTACGGCGATACCCGCACCTTGGGAACCATCCATGGCATCAAGCCCGAGGAGCGGACCATGTTGAAGGGCCTGGCAGAAATGGGGCCGGAACCATTGTCGGCAGACTTTACGGCTAAGTATCTTGAGCAGGCAGTCAGCCGGCGGAAAACAGCTATCAAATCCTTCCTGCTCAATCAGAAATACATTGGCGGCATTGGCAATATCTATGCGGATGAAGCCCTGTTCTTAGCAGGCATTCATCCCCTGCGGCCGGCCAGTTCCTTGTCAGCAGGAGAATGCCAGCGGCTTTGGGAAAGTGTCAATCAGGTGATTGCCGCAGGCATCGAAGATGGCGGCACGACCTTCCGCGATTATCAGAATGGGGAAGGTGGCAAGGGCAGCCATCAGGACCATCTCTATGTCTATGCCCGCAAGGGAGAACCCTGCCGCAATTGTCAGACACCGATTGAACGCATAATTGTTGGCGGCAGAGGCACTCATTTCTGTCCCCATTGTCAGGAGGAGTGTTGATGGCAAGGATTATCGGTCTTACCGGCGGCATCGCCAGCGGCAAGAGCACCATGGCTAAATTCTTCCGCGATAAGGGCGCCGCTGTTCTCAATGTGGATGCCATTGCCCACCATCTGTCCAAGCCACGGCGCGTACTTTATAAGATTTATGTGCAGCATTTTGGTGAGGATATTCTCCAGCCTGACGGCACTCTTGACCGGCGAGCTATCGGGCAGAAGGTCTTTGCCGACAAGAATGAGCGTCAGTGGCTCAATGAGCATACGCATCCCATCCTTGAACATGTGATGCGCCAGCAGATTGCCTGTATGCAGCGAAAAAATTTTCCCGTCATAATCCTCGATGTGCCATTGCTCTTTGAGGCCGGATGGGATAAAATGACAGAAGAGAACTGTTTGGTATTTGTGGACGAAGCTGTCCAGCTTGAACGTCTGATGCGGCGCAACGGCTATACGGAGGCCGAAGCCCAAGGGCGCATTGCCGCTCAGATGCCGCTGACGGAGAAAAAGCAGCGGGCAGATACCTTTATCGATAATAATGGCAGCCTGGAGGATAGCTTTTCCCAGGCAGAAAAACTTTGGAAGGAGTGGACCCATGCAGGGATTTCGTGACAGGGTCCAGCAAAATCGGCGTATTCAGCGACGCATGGCCACCTGCTTTTGCGTTGCTTTATTTATTTTAATGGTGAGTCTCAGTGCGTTTTTGGTACTGCAGTTCGAACCAGTACAGCGCAAGTATTTTTATGTGTACCCCTATCATGATACGGTGATGAAATATGCGGAGGTCTATCATGTGGACAGTAACCTGACTGCAGCCGTCATCAAGAGCGAGAGCAAGTTCAAGCATACAGCCTTGTCTCACCGCGGAGCAGTAGGACTCATGCAGTTGATGCCGGATACGGCTGAATGGATTGCCGGGCAGCTTGGCGATAAGAACTATAGTCTGGACAATCTCCATGAGCCGGACCGCAATATCCGCTATGGCACCTGGTATCTGGCTGAACTGGAAAAAGAATTCAAGGGCAATGACGTGCTGGCGCTGGCAGCCTATAATGCCGGGCGCGGCAATGTCAAGTCGTGGATGGAGGAGAATGATTGGAACTATGAGTTCCATGATATCAATGCGATTCCGTTTAAGGAAACGCGGGATTATGTAAGACAGGTTATTGGTGACCGCAAAAAGTATAGAGAGTTGTATCCTGAATAATGCATATCCCCTTACTTTTCTTTGGCGCAAAGAAAAGTAACAAAAGAAAACGCGGACTGAAATCCCATCACGGGATTTACGTCCGCCAGCGCTCATCCTTGAGCGCTGAGCAACGATAGACCGAATATTTTTGGTGCCAGTATGAAAGGCCTCCCCCTTGAGGGGGCGACGTAGTCGCGGGAGTCCTGTGGACTCCCCGGGCAGGGGACCGCAAGGCGATGGATGAGGTGTATTTAGATTTATGCAGAAATACCGTATTGTTCCGCAACAAGAGAATATGTTTTGGCAGTTGGTGCAGGGGATGACCTTGCAGGATGAGGAAAAGACACTGCTGAAAAATGCGGTGATTCGTCATGTGGAGGTCAGCATCAAGATTAGTCTCTGGGAAATTGCCTTGACCAGTCAGACACTCATTCCGGATGCACTCTTACAGCGGGCGGCTGAGCAGATCAAGGGCAAGTGCAATCTGCAATCGGTCATCTTCTATCAGGATATCATTGATATCGAAGATGGTATCAGCAAGGTCTGGCCGCAGCTGGTTACGATTGTAGCCGAAGGCAATCCGACGGTTTTCCAGCTTTTGAAACGGTCGAAATATGTAGTTGACGGAAGCAAACTCATTATCAAGGTTCCCGGAGAGCTGGGCGGTGAGATCATGCGGGCTCATGCCGTAACTCAGCTGATGGGCAGAGCCATTAAAGATATATTGGGCTATCGCTGTCCTGTGGTTTGCGAGGCCAGTGACGAAGTCCTGCAGAATCTTTCCGTAGATGACAGCTTTGACACGCCAGAATATCAGGCAGCCGTGTACAAGGAACGCGTGGCCGAAGCGCAGGCAGACTTTACACCTGCTGCACCAGCCAAAGCGGCTCTCGCACCGAAACCAGCAGCCAGTGATAAGCCCCAAGCCGCACCTGCCCCCAAGCGGGAAGATCTTTCCCGTCCTGTGGTGGTACAGGGGGCTGGCAATACCATTTTCGGCCGCAGCATCATGGGCGAGCGGCAGCTTATTGCCGAGCTGGAAGGCGAGACGAAAAACGTCATCCTCGAAGGTTTTATCGGCGAGGGTGCTGGTTCCGGACTCAAGACCATCGAATTCAAGACCGGCACGAAGATGCTGGCCTTCTGTCTGTCCGATGAATCCGACGGCATTGCCTGCAAGAAATTCTTTAAGCCCGGCAAGGGGCGCAATGGCCAGGAAGAAGACTTCGACGAGATCATGGGCAAGCTCAAAGAAGGCATGGCCGTGCGCATCAAAGGCTCTGTGCGCTTCGATACTTATATGAATGAGTATGTAGTCTTTGTGGACGCTCTGGCCAAGAAAGAAGTCAAGAAACGCGAGGACAACGCCGAAGTCAAACGCGTGGAACTCCATGCCCATACGACCATGAGTGCCATGGACGCCGTGGTTTCGGTGAAGGACCTGATCAAGACCGCTGACAGCTGGGGCTGGCCGGCCATTGCCATCACTGACCACGGTGTGGTGCAGGCTTATCCGGATGCAGCAAAGGCGGCAGAAAAACTCAATATCAAAGTTATCTATGGCATGGAAGGTTATCTGACTGGTGATGATTTCGAACAGAAGCGGGCCAACCATATCATTTTCCTGGCCAAGAATCCCAACGGACTGCGTAATCTCTATCAGTTGGTCTCCCTGTCCCATGTCAAATATTTCCATCGCCAGCCCCGTCTGCCCAAGAGAATCATCGAGGAGTACCGGGATGGCATCATCATTGGTTCAGCCTGCGAAGCGGGCGAGCTGATGCGGGCAATCGTGGAGGGGCAGAGCGAGGAACAGCTCATTGAGATTGCCTCCTTCTATGACTATCTGGAAATCCAGCCCATCCATAACAATGACTTCCTGAAACGCAGCGATAAATTTCCGAATATCAATACGGACCAGGATTTGATTGATATCAACCTCAAGGTAGCAGAGCTGGCCAAAAAGCTGGGCAAGATGCTGGTTGCTACCTGCGATGTGCATTTCCTGAATCCCGAGGACTATATTTACCGCGCCATATTAATGAAGGGAAAAGGCTTTGATGATGCGGATATGCAGCCACCCTTATACCTTCGCACCACTGAAGAGATGCTGGCCGAGTTCGAATACCTTGGAGCCGAAGCGGCCTATGAAGCCGTCGTGACCAATCCCCGGAAGATCAATGATATGATCGAGAAGTTCAAACCGATTCCGGATGATCTCTATTCGCCTATGATTCCCGGTGCTGACGAGGAAATTCAAAGCATGTCCTATAATCGGGCCAAGGCCATGTACGGCGAAAATCTGCCGGAAATCGTGGAAGCACGGCTGCAGCAGGAGCTCAAGCCCATTATCGGCCACGGTTTTTCGGTGTTGTATCTCATTTCTCAGCGCCTCGTGAAAAAATCCAACGACGATGGCTATCTAGTAGGCTCCCGTGGTTCCGTAGGTTCATCCTTTATCGCCACGATGACGGGGATTACCGAGGTTAACCCACTGCCACCGCATTGGCGCTGCCCGCATTGCCAGTACAGCAAGTTCATAACGGATGGTTCCTATGGCTGCGGCTATGACCTGCCGGATATGGACTGCCCGGTCTGCGGCACGCCGCTTATAAAGGACGGTCACGATATACCGTTCGCCGTATTCCTGGGCTTCGATGGGGACAAGGTCCCTGATATCGACCTGAACTTCTCGGGGACTTATCAGCCTGTAGCCCATAAGTATACGGAAATCCTCTTTGGTAAGGACAACGTATACCGCGCCGGTTCCATCCAGACCGTTGCCGATAAGACAGCCTTTGGCTATGTGAAGAAGTATTTTGAAGAAAAGGGCATCAAGAAACATATCTCCTATATCGACCGTCTGGCACATGGCTGCATGGGCGTAAAGTCCACAACCGGCCAGCACCCGGCAGGCATCATGGTTGTGCCCCGAGATATGGACGTGCATTTCTTCACGCCTATACAGCATCCGGCCAATGATATGAACTGCGGCACGATCACCACCCATTTCGATTATCATTCCATCAGCAGCCGTCTGGTTAAGCTTGATATCCTGGGACACGATGATCCGACGGTGATCAAGATGCTGGAAGACCTGACCTGCCGCGATCCGAAAACCATACCGTTTGATGACGTGGCGACCATGTCGCTCTTCAACTGTACGGATGCTTTGGGCCTGACACCGGAAGAACTGGGGGCAACCTCGGGCACCTTCGGCATCCCTGAATTCCGTACGCCCTTTACCCGGCAGATGATTGACGATACCAATCCGGATGTGTTCTCGGATCTGGTGCGTATTTCCGGCTTTTCCCATGGCACGGACGTGTGGCTGGGCAACGCCCAGGACTTGATCCGCAGCGGCCAGTGTACCATCAAGAATGCCATCTCTGCCCGTGACGATATCATGATGTACCTGATCCATCATGGTATTGATCCCTTGCTGTCCTTTAAGACTATGGAAAAAGTGCGAAAGGGGAAGGGCATCGATCCAGATGTGGTGAAGAAACTGCAGGACGGGGATATTCCGCAGTGGTATATCGACTCCTGCCAGAAAATCAAATACCTGTTCCCGCGGGCACATGCAACAGCTTATGTTATGATGGCTTACCGCATTGCCTTCTGTAAGGTGCATTATCCTTTGGCTTACTATGCAGCATATTTTTCTATCCGGGCCGACGAATTCGATGCCAACGTCATTGCCAGAGGAAAAGATTTTGTTGGGGACAAGATTAAAGAATTGGAGGAGATTTCCAAGGAGAAAAAACTCGATGCCAAGCAGAACGCAACATTAATCGTATTGCAGCTGGCCTGGGAAATGTACCTCAGAGGTTATGACTGTGAGAATGTAGATATCTACACATCGGATGCCGAAAAGTTCATTATCCATGAAAAATCCTTGTTGCCGCCATTGGCCAGTTTAGGCGGTATGGGAGCCAAGGCATCGCAAAGTATTGTCGAAGCCCGCCGAGATGGTATCTTTACCAGTATTGAAGACTTGCGCCGCCGAACTGGTATTTCCAAAACCAACATCGATATCCTCAAAGACCATGGATGTTTGGATGGCATGGGAGAGACAGACCAGATTGCATTATTCTGTTAAATGCAGACAAATTGCAGATAAATTTTTATAAAGCAGGATAGTATTAAAACCAGCTGAATTTTTCTCAGGAAAAATCAGCTGGTTTTTACTTATCAACATTTTTATGTGTATAACTTCCGATAAGTATAAATTATCGGAAGTTATGAATTGAGGCATTTTTTATTGCCGTTAACAGGCTCTGTCAGCGTTTTGAAATTTACATGCTATACTTTATACCTAAAAATAAAAACGAACCCCTTAGAAACGATTCTACGAGGTCCGTTTTTTCGTATTGGAATAAATTATCCTCTTTTGTGATCAGATTCGTGCATATTCCAAATCTGAATTCTTTTCGTACATCCGTTCATAGTAATCCTGATACTCGCCGCTGATGATTTCTTCCCACCATTGACGATTATCCAGATACCACTGGATCGTTGCCTTGATGCCATCTTCGAATTTCGTTGCCGGCAGCCAGCCAAGTTCTTCGTGGATCTTGGTTGGATCGATGGCATATCTGCGGTCATGTCCCTTGCGATCCTTGACATATTCAATCATATCTTCGCCTTTGCCTAACTGCTTCAGAATTGTCTTGACAACATCGATATTGGCTTTCTCGTTATGGCCGCCGATATTATAGACTTCACCGACTTTGCCCTTCTGCAGGATCAGATTGATGGCTGCACAATGGTCTTCCACATAGAGCCAGTCACGTACATTGAGGCCGTCGCCGTATACCGGCAGTTTCTTGCCACCCAGGGCGTTGATGATCATCAATGGAATCAGCTTTTCCGGGAAATGGTACGGACCGTAGTTATTGGAGCAGCGGGAAATGGTCGTTGGCACCTTGTAAGTACGGTGATAAGCCATGACCAGCAAATCTGCAGAAGCCTTGGAGGCCGAATATGGGCTGGAAGTATGCAGATTAGTCGTTTCCGTGAAGAACAGGTCCGGTCGGTCCAAAGGCAGATCGCCATAAACCTCATCCGTAGACACCTGATGATAACGGTCGATGCCATACTTGCGGCAGGCATCCAGCAGTACGCTGGTACCAATCACATTGGTCTGCAGGAAAATCTCCGGATTTTCGATGGAACGGTCCACATGGGATTCAGCCGCAAAGTTCACGATCACATCCGGCTTTTCCGTTTCAAACATATGATAGACAGCTTTGCGGTCGGCAATGTCCCCACGGATGAACTTGAAGTTCTCATACTTCATGGCTTCATCCAACGTAGCCATATTGCCCGCATAGGTCAGCTTGTCAAAGCAAATGATCTTATCTTCCGGACGGTTCTTGAGCATGTAATAAACGAAATTAGAACCAATAAAACCGGCACCACCGGTAACAACGATATTCATAGAAAATAATCCCCTTAAGTCAATTAACCTTCATATACAAAATTCAAATCCGTGCGCTCTTTAAGCAGCGGCGCAACTCTGTCCTTGTCGGAAAGGATGACCGGCTCGATGGGCCATTCGACATTGATTTCCGGATCATCCCAGCGGATATTGCCGTCACATTCCGGTGCATAGTAATTATCTGCCTTATACTGTACTTCCACATCATCGGTCAGCGTGATGAAACCATGAGCAAAGCCACGGGGAATGAAGAGCTGCTTGTGATTTTCGGCCGACAGCTCCACACCTACCCACTGCCCATACTGGGGTGAGCCTTTGCGGATATCCACAGCCACGTCAAAGATTTTCCCGCGGGTGCAACGCAGCATCTTGGCCTGGCACATGGGATTGAGCTGATAGTGCAGGCCGCGCAAAGTCCCCTTTTGCGCAGAATAAGAGTGATTGTCCTGTACAAAATCAGCCTTGATGCCAGCTTCCGCGAGCTTCTTCTCCGACCAACTCTCCGTAAACCAACCCCGGGCATCGCCAAAGACCTGCGGTTCTACAACATAGACACCTTTCAGTTTTGTTTCTGTTACTTTCATTATATATAGTCTCTCCCATTATTCCGTTACAATCTGTTGCAGATACTGACCATATTCATTCTTGGCCAGTGGTTTTGCCAGCTCCAGTACTTGTTCCGCGCTGATGTAGCCCATGCGATAGGCAATTTCCTCGATGCAGGCAATCTTGAGTCCCTGACGGGCCTGGATCGTGCGCACGAAAGCCGCTGCATCCAGCAGGGATTCATGTGTCCCTGTATCCAGCCAGGCATAACCGCGGCGCATCTTCTCCACCTGCAGCTTGCCACGCTCCAGATAAATCTTGTTCACATCCGTGATTTCCAGTTCCCCACGAGCTGAGGGCTTGATGGACTTAGCCACATCCACGATGTCCTTATCGTAGAAATACAGGCCTGTTACCGCATAGTTAGACTTTGGCTGAGCCGGTTTTTCCTCCAGGCTTAGTGCATGACCGTCGCGATCGAACTCAACAACGCCATAACGCTCCGGATCAGATACATAGTAAGCAAAGACGGTCGCACCCTCATCCATGGCTGCAGCTCGCTGTACCGACTGGGCCAGATCCGAACCATAGTAAATGTTATCCCCAAGCACCAGAGCGCAGCCTTCGCCGTTGATGAATTCCTCACCGATGATGAAAGCCTGCGCCAAACCATCCGGGCTGGGCTGTACCGCATAACTTATGCTAATGCCCAGCTGACTGCCATCCCCCAGCAGCTTTTTGAACTGCTCGCTGTCCTGAGGCGTAGTTATGATCAGAATATCCTTGATCCCTGCCAGCATCAGCGTGCTCAGCGGATAATAGACCATGGGTTTATCGTATACAGGCATCAACTGCTTGGATACCACCCTGGTAAGCGGATACAACCGTGTTCCCGATCCACCAGCTAAAATGATTCCCTTTTTGATCAAATCAATACACCCCCGTTGTCACAATACACTCTATTATACTATATTTTCTATTGTTATACCAGTCCTAAGGAGCATGAGGTGTGATACGTATGGTGCAGCTTTTCAAGATGCCATAAAAATGTCCCTGCTGATTATTTACCAGCAGGGACGGTTTCGTAAATATAGACTCTTATAGAAATATCAGCTTAAAGTGCCGGCCGGACTTCGCCGAAAACCTGCTGGTTTTCCTGGATCTTATCCTGTCCGCCGAATACGCAGAGAACGTTCTTATCCATGCAGTCCTTCACCAGCCCGGCCAAAGCCTGTACATCTTTTTGACGGGTATTGAGAATCTCATCCCTTGCCTGCTGGCGGTCAGCTTCGGTAATCCCCCTCAGCCAGCAGGTGGCAGCGGCACTGCCTTTCATCTGCGGCGTCAGCGGCGTGTCGATATTGCTCATGGTGCCGATGATATATTTATCCATCTCGCGCTCGGAAGCCGCAAAGTTTCCAATGTAATCTGCCGTACCATTGAACACATCCAGCGTTTCCGTCAGATTTGGATCGCGATAGGAACCAAAGTACATCATGCCGTTGCGGTTGAAGCTCGTAAATGCCCCATAAGCACCGCCCTGAACGCGGATTTTCGTCCAGAAGTAATCATAGCGCAGGATGGTTTCCAGCACATGCATGGTACCCGTGAACCGATGGCCAAGCTTCAGGAAGTTGGCGCCTTTACCCACATATTGCACACGGCTGGAGGAAGTCAATCCTTCGTTAAGGGCCCGTAAATCCCAATGGTATTCCTGCGCAGGATAGACTTCCTGCCCCAAGCCCTGTTGGAATTTGCCGAATTCTGTCGCGAAACCATCGTAATACTCGGCACGGTCCGTTACACTGACAATCAGATTATGCTGGTTGAAGATCATCTTTGCCAGTTCGCTGAGTTTTGCCGCGATGGCCGGCAGGTTAGCCGGGAAATCAGCCAGCAGGCCTTTGATAAAGGGATAGAAAGGCAGACCGCCTTCATCGGCATAACGGCCGGCAGGTGTCAGATAGCCAGCCAGACGGGCGCTGACGACCTGATGGGCCGAACGCTGCAGATTGAGCTCAATCGTAGCCTGTTCCTGCTCTAATAGTTCCTTGATGCGCTTTTCATCGCTGAACTTGCTGGTCGTCAAGATTTCCTGCAAGAGTTCCAGCAGCTTAGGCAGTTTTTCCCGCAGGACCTTGGCCTTGACCTTGAATTTCGGCGTATTGGAATCCGGCTCATTGTTGCGTGTATAGGTCACGATATCATAGGTGATACCGCCGGTGTGCAGGTTCTTGCGGTTGGCTAGTTCTGCATAGGTGCTCTGCTCGGTGTCCACGTTGCCAATCAACTCGCTCAGGAGGAAGGCGTAAGGAATATCTTCCTGCGGCACTACCTGAGCATCAAAGAGCAGACTTAGGTAGACAATACCGCTGGTCTCGATATCGCTGAAGAGTACCTTGGTGCCGGCCAGCTCTTTTTCTGCCAGTGGCAGTTCATAGGGCTTACGGCGGATATCGCTAAGCTTCAGCAGCGGGATGGTCTTCAACGCTTCTTCGCTGTCCTCGCTCTGCTGGCGTTCCTTCAAGGCCTTGTTGTCGGCAATCAGCTGCTGGATATCGGCATCACTCAGCGCGGCTTTGCGCTCAGCCAGCATTGCCGTCTGTTTTTCCTCGCGTTCTGCGGCCATGGTCTTGGAAGGTTCCATGGTGATAAGCGCAGCATGCGGATTGTCCAGGAAATAGCGGCGGATCAGATCTTCGAAATAACCATTCTTAAGTCCGTCCTTCATGGCCTGGATTATCGGTTCATAGGCCAATACCTTTTCCGGTTCGCCATCATAGAGCCAGGTTTTCATGATGCGGATGCCATAGATAAGCCCCTTGGGTGCGGAACCAAAATCCGATTCGCGCAGGCGGAATTCCAGCAGGTTGATGGAAGCTTCGAGCAGGGTGCGGTCAATGCCCTCTGCCGCCAGTTTCTGCAGGGTTTCCTGCACGATGCTGTAGAATTTATCCACCCGGTCCGCTTCGGAATTGCTGATGATGATGCTGAAGAAAGGCTGCAGGATATCCTCTTCAAAGGAAGAGTCCACATCCTTGCCCAGCTGGGCATCGATCAAGGCTTTGCGCAAGGGAGCTGCCGGCGTTCTGAGCAGGGCGTGCTCGAGGATTTCCAGCCCCATCATATCCGTGAGGTTCAGGGATTCACCGACCACCCAGCTCAGGGACAGGAAGGATTTTTCCGCCGTATCTTCATCGGGGCTGGCCGGATACTGGAGGTTCTGACGCTGAAGGCTCGCAAAGGCCGGCTGTTTTTCGATATGGGAATCAATCTTAATGCGGTCAAAATGGGACAGGTATTCCGCATCCAGATAAGCCAGCTTTTCTTCGATATCCAGATCGCCATAGAGATAGATATAGCTGTTGGTGGGATGGTAATAGCGCTGATGGAAATCCTTGAACATCTCATAGCTGAGCTGCGGAATGGCCTCGGGATCGCCACCGGACTCATAGCCATAGGTATTATCCGGGTAAAGGGCAGCCATGATCCGGCTCTCCAGCAGATCATCCGGTGCCGAAAGCGCGCCCTTCATTTCATTATAAACCACACCACTATAGGTAAGCGGTGCCTTGGCATCATCGATTTCATAATGCCAGCCCTCCTGCATCAGGATCTGCGGATTTTCCAGCATGTTCGGATAAAACACGGCATCAAGATAGACATCCATCAGGTTCTGGAAATCCTTATCATTGCGGCTGGCCACAGGATACATGGTCTTATCCGGATAGGTCATGGCGTTAAGGAAGGTGTTGAGGGAACCTTTCACCAGTTCCACAAACGGTTCCTTCAGCGGATATTTGCGGCTGCCACAGAGCGTGGAATGCTCCACGATATGCGCCACGCCAGTATCGTCAAAAGGCGGCGTACGGAAGCTGATGGAAAATACCTTATTATCATCATCGTTCTGTAAGAAAAAAAGGCGGGCGCCACTTTTTTCATGTTCAAACGTCCAGGCAATGGAGCTGGTTTCCTTGCTCTCACTGCGATTTATTACTTTAAATCCATGGATATGGTCATTAACCTTCACAAAATCACTCCTACTGCAATCGGTTCTCAAAACATACTATATAGTATATCACTGTACGAGCAGACTCTCAAGTTCTTCGCGGGTAACGGCATAGGTTCCCAAACGGGTGACAACCCGGCTGGCGGCCAGATTGGCCAGATAAGCCCCCAAGGCGGGCGGAAGTCCTCCAGCCAAGGCCAGACCGAAAACAGCTGTCACGGCATCGGTAGCACCCAGAACATCAAAGAGTTCCTGCGCCTTTGTGGGAATATGCACGGTTTCATTTTCCCGCACCAGGGCCATGCCCTTTTGTGAGCGGGTGGCAATGATGTTCTTGATATGGAATTTGCGCATCAGATAATGGCAGGCCTTCTCCACTGCTGCATCTTCATTTTCAATGGGCTGCAATAGCTGCTGATTAATGCGTTTGAGGTTAGCAACCACATAATCGGCATTACGATAATTCACCCAGGAACTGGTACTCATATCTACGACTACCGGAACGCCATGATTATGGCATTTTTCGATGATCCAGCTACAGGAAGCGTCCGTGCAGGCGCCATTGGCATGGTCGGAGATAATCACACAGTCCAGGCTTTCACTGAGCTTATCACCGATATACTGTTCGTAGCGCGCCATATCCGCCAAATCGATAGCCTGCGCCGCTTCAAAATCCAGCCGGAACATCTGCTGGTTGCCGCTCATGATACGCACCTTGGTCGTGGTTGGCCGGCTCGTATAGATAAGTCCGCTGGCATCGATGCCATAATGCTGGAATTTTTCTACCAGGCTTTCACAATGGGAATCTTTTCCCACGAAACCGGCAATGCTGACCTTGCAGCCAAGCACGGCTAAGCTGTAAGCGATATTGGCACTGCCGCCCAGCTTTTCCGTAGAGGATTGTACCCGCGTGATTGGCACAGGTGCTTCACCGGATATACGGGTAACCTCCCCATAATAATATTTATCCAGCATGATATCGCCCACCACCAAAACATTGCACTGTTCCGGCTTAGCAGCCAAAAATTCCCGTAAACGCTGTCCATCCATAATGCCGCCTCCTCATATCTTGTAACATATTCGTATATTCGCGAAGGAAAAGAAAAATCCTGCTATACAACTTTACACATAAGCTCTATCAATACTGTAAATTTCATGTTATAATAAAAGACAAGGATTTATTATAAACAAACAGATAGGAGATGTTGCTTTATGATGGCCTTGAATTTTCAAGCTGCCAAGCATAAGAAAATGCTGATGGAACGCACGAAGAACTGCACCGTGCGTTTAGGGGATGTAAGCCAACTCTATCCGGAAGGCTCTATTGTCTGGATCACCACTGGCGTAAAAGGCGAGCCCAAACACAAACTCTATCCTGCTTATCTCGACAAAGTCAGGGTAAAGACCATGGGCACCTTGACCTCCAATGACTTAGGTCACCAGAATCCGGAAATCAACTCGCAGGAAGAATTGGTAGCCGATTTCGAGAAAATCTACAAACGCCGGATCCTGATGGAAGATACCGTAACAGTAATCTATTTCACGGAAGTCCACGAAGATTTATAAAATCATTCTGGCACATAAAGCAAAAAGGAACCATTACCTCAATAGGTATGGTTCCTTTTTCATGTGAATAATCAGTTCCGGATGGAAGCCAGAACGTCAGAAGCATTCAGGTTGTTAGCCGTCATGTATTCCGTCAGTTCTTTGAAATCATCCTGAGCTTTCTTGGATTTCAGATCATCCAGCTGCTTTTTCAGAGCCTTGACTTCTTCCTGCTTCTTGGCGATTTTTGCTTCAATAGCATTGATTTTCTCTTCGTAATTTGCTTTTCTTGCCATCGTTCATTTCTCCTTTATAGAAAAATATATCTGCTATCATTGTAGACAATAATAGCAGATTTGGCAAGTATTTTTTGAGAAATTTTCGGAAAAATATCAGCTTTTTGCCGCTTTGATGGCTTCCGTTAAATCCAAGGTTCCCATATAAATGGATTTACCGGCAATCACGCCCTCAATGCCAGCAGCTTCCTGTTCTTTTAACGCTTTGATATCGTCTAACGATTTTACTCCACCGGAAGCAACGATTTTTATGCCACTTTCTTTTGCGAGCTTGACCGTGGCTTCTACATTTACGCCGCTTAACGTGCCATCGCGGGAAATATCCGTATAGATGATCGTCTTGACGCCAGCTTTTTTCATTTCCTGTGCCAGTTCAATCACGCCGATATTGCCGGATTCTCCCCAGCCTTCCACAGCCACAATCCCATCTTTGGCATCAATTCCCACCACAATACGTTCGCCATATTTTGCGCAGGCTTCTTTCACCAAAGCAGGTTTTTTGACGGCAACCGACCCCAGAATGACCCGAGTAATTCCCATCGACAAAAGCTGATCAATCTGCTCCATCGTCCGAATCCCGCCACCAAGTTCCGTGGGAATATCCACAGATTTCAGTATTTCCTCAATGGCCGCCAGATTCTGCGAAGAACCAGCTAAAGCCCCATCCAAATCCACTAAATGCAGGTACTCAGCTCCCTGAGCCTGCCACTTGCGAGCCATATCCGCAGGACTATCCGAGAATACGGTTTCTTGATTGAAATCACCTTTCAACAAACGAACACATTTACCCCCACGAATATCAATCGCCGGAAAAATAATCATAGAATCCCCCTATACCCTCAAAGAGAAAAACAGCACAAACGCCTAGCGCTCAAGGATGAGCGCTCGCGGACGTAAATTCCTGGATGGAATTTCAGTCCGCTGTTTCTTTTGGTACTTTTCTTTGCGCCAAAGAAAAGTACATAATTACGCATTTACTTCAAATCGCAAAAGTTTTTTATTATATGAAGTCCTACATCTCCAGATTTCTCCGGATGAAACTGCGTAGCAATGATATTATCTTTTTGTACCGCAGCCGTAACTTCTCCGCCGTAATTTGTTAAAGCCGTGACAACAGCTTTATCTTCCGGAACCGCATGATAACTATGCACGAAATACACATATTCCTTATCCTGCTCCAGCCCCGCGAACAAATCCTTTTCCTGCCGCGGTTCAGTTAGATGCAGCCGGTTCCATCCCATATGCGGCACTTTCAGCCCCTCAGCCTGAATCCGTTTTACCTGGCCGGGAATGAACCCCAAGCCTTTCGCTTCCGGCGATTCCTCGCTGCCATCAAAAAGGATCTGCAAGCCTACGCAAATTCCCAGAAGCGGCTTGCTGGTAGCAACTTCCTCTTTGAGCAGCGGAATCAGCCCGCTGCCTTCAAGATTTTTCATGCAGTCACCAAAAGCACCTACGCCAGGCAAAACGAGCTTTTCGGCTGCTTTTATCTCATCCGGATTATTGGTAATCTTTGCCTCTGCGCCTAGCGCGGCAAAGGCCTTTTCCACACTGAATAAATTGCCTACGCCATAGTCAATTATCGCAATCATCAGCCGCCCTCCTTAGAGCATCCCTTTCGTCGATGGAACTCCCGTGACCTTTGGATCATGGCTTACGGCAATCCGCAGCGCATGTCCCAAAGCCTTGAAAATCGCTTCAATCTTATGATGGGTATTATTACCATAGAGCACTTTTACATGGAGGGTGAGTCCTGCATGCACCGCAAAAGCCCGCAGGAATTCCTCCACCAGTTCCGTATCAAAACCGCCCACCATCGGCGCCATTTCCCCGCCATCATAGACGAGGAACGGCCGCCCGCTGATATCCAGGGATACGAACGCCAATGCCTCATCCATCGGCAGATAGAAGGTACCATAACGGCAGATTCCCTTTTTATCGCCAATTGCTTCTTTAAAAGCATCGCCTAAGGCAATGCCGATATCCTCCACGCTATGATGGCCATCGACTTCCAAGTCGCCATCACAGCGCAGTTCCAGATCCATCAATCCATGGACTGTCATCAGATTCAGCATATGATCAAAAAAGCCAATGCCGGAATCCAGCAGGCTTTTCCCCGTACCATCCAGATTCAAATTTAGGGCAATCTTCGTTTCAGCAGTTTCTCTTTTTACCGCAGTTTCTCTACTCATGCCCGTCCCTCCACAAAGGCTTTCATCTCATTGTACCAGGCATCGTTTTCTTCCCGCAGCCCCATAGAAATGCGCAGGCAGTTTTCCAACCGTGGCGCCCTGCCGAAACTGCGCAGGCCAATACCTTTTTCTTCGAGATACTTGTTTAAATCCTCAGCTTTGGCATATTTTATGAGGATAAAATTCGTTTCCGAAGGATAAACCGTTACGCCGGGAAGTTTATCCAAAAGCGTCAGCATGCGTTTGCGTTCCGCAATCATCATCTGAATGCGCGGTACATATTCATGACGCATCTGATAGACGATATCGGCCGTAACCAGCGACAGGACATTCATATGATAGGGCATATAGGACTTGCCAATCATCGTCACGATTTCCTTAGAGGCCAGCATATAACCGACACGGGCCGAAGCTAATCCATAGGCTTTGGAGAAGGTCCTGGCCACGATCAGATTCGGATATTTGGCCAGCAGCCCCACTGCGGTCTGGCCGTAGAATTCCATATAGGCTTCATCGATCAATAAGGCACAATTGCTGTGAATATTGGCCGCAATATATTCCATATCAGCCAGGCTGTAACCATTGCCTGTCGGATTGTTGGGATTGCAGATAACGGCGAGTCCTGCCTTTTCCTCATTGACGACCTGAACGAATCTTTCCTTGTCCAGCGTGTAATCTTCGTTCAGATCCACGGGGATTCCCTGCGCCTGCGCCGCCTTGGCGTAGATGCCATACATGGAAAAAGAAGGTACGGGATAGACGATTTTCTTTGCCTTGGTACCGCCAAAGCAGTAAAAGAGTTTTTCAATGATTTCACTGGAACCATTGCCCAACAGGACATTTTCTTTCTGCAGATTATGATTGTCGGCAATCTGTTCGCAAAGATAATCATATTCCTCGTTTGGATAGCGGTTAAAGGCCACACGGGATAATCTGCCCATCACCCGGTCTTCGACCATCGGTGGCAGGTTCATATTGCATTCATTGGCGTTGACTTTTATCTTCCAATCCCGTTCCACCACATCATAGGACGGCATATCTTTAAGTCCGGTACGGTATTTCAACATAATTCACATCTTCCCCTTTCTCAAGCGAATTGCATTGGCATGAGCCTGCAGTCCTTCCGTTTCGGCCAGACGGATGATATCCTCACTGACCGCTTCCAAAGCGGGCTGGGTATAGGAAATCAGGCTCGTGCGTTTCATAAAGGTTTCCACATTCAATACGCTGTAGTAGCGGGCCGTGCCGCCCGTGGGCAGTACATGGTTCGGCCCGGCAAAGTAATCGCCCAGCGGCTCCGGCGAATAAGCGCCCAGGAACACGGCTCCGGCATGACGCACATAGGGCAACAGCTGGAACGGTTCGCGCGTCAGAAGTTCCAGATGCTCCGGCGCCGAAGTATTGGCAAAGCGCAGGGCCTGCTGCATATTGTCCGCAATGACAATCAGGCCATTGCGCTCGATGGAAGCCCGGGCGATTTCCTGCCGGGGCAGTTTCTGCAGCTGGTTTTCTGCTTCGATTGCCACCTGACGGGCCAATTTCTCACTGTCAGTGATCACGATGCTCGAAGCCAGGGGATCGTGTTCAGCCTGGCTCAGCATATCCGCTGCCGTATAGACCGGATCTGCACTCTCATCTGCCACGATCAAGATTTCACTGGGACCGGCCAGCATATCGATATCCACATGACCATAGACTTCCTTCTTGGCCAAGGTCACAAAGATATTGCCAGGACCTGTGATCTTATCGACACGGGGAATGGTCTCCGTGCCAAAGGCCAGGGCAGCGATGGCCTGCGCGCCGCCAATCTTGTAGATTTTCCTGACTCCGGCCAGGCGGGCGGCGATCAGCACATAGGGATTGATGGCGCCATTCTTGGGCGGCACCATCATGACGATTTCCCCTACACCAGCTACCACAGCCGGCATAGCGTTCATGATAACCGAAGACGGATAGGCCGCCGTGCCGCCGGGCACATAGATGCCGACTCGATCCAGCGGAATCAGGGACTGACCGAGCAAGGAGCCATGCTCACGGTAAGTCATCCAGGAATTCGGCTTCTGCTCCTCATGATAGCGGCGCACATTCTCTGCCGCTTTTTTCAAGGAAGCAACGACTTCCGGATCTGCCTGTTTTTCCGCCGCTGCAAATTCTTCCTCGGTTACCAGCAAATCCTTAATATCGCAATCAACCTTGTCAATCAGTTTCGTATAGCGCAGGACAGCCTTATCACCTTCGAAGCGCACATCGCGGACAATCTGGGCCACGAGCTCTGCCGCCGTCATATCCTTGCCAAAGGTTGCCTTATTGGCTTCCCGAATCTTGGGGCTCAATTCCACCTCATCAAAAGCCGGTTTCTGCAACATTTTATTGATGGCTGCCTCGCCTAATTCGCTTGCTTTGACTATCTTCATTTTGCTGCCTCCGCTTCTAAGATTTTCCGCAATTCTTCCACCAACGTATGGATCCGATCAAATTTCAATTTGAAGCTCACCCGGTTGGCAATCAGCCTGGCCGTAGCTTCCTGGATGGAGACGATTTCCTCCAGATCATTTTCTTTCAACGTGGTGCCGGTTTCCACAATATCCACAATGCTCTCGGAAAGTCCCACGATAGGCCCCAATTCGATGGAACCATTGAGCTTGATATATTCCATCTGCATCCCCTGCTGACGGAAGAATTTCTCAGCAATATGCGGGAATTTCGTGGCTACGCGCGTATGGTTGTAATCCATGAGCTTGGCTCGTTTCTCAGCCTTGGGCACGGCCATCATCAGATGACATCTGCCAAAGCCCATATCCAAAAGTTCATAGACATCTTTTTCCGCTTCGAGCAGCACATCCTTGCCGATGATGCCAATATCTGCCGCCCCATATTCCACATAGGTCGGTACATCGGCAGTCTTGGACACGATGAATTTTATCTTCTTCTCCTCATTGGTGATGATGAGTTTCCGGGATTTATCCGACAGGCCTTCCGCGGTATAGCCGATTTTTGCCAGCAGATCCGCCGACAGGCCAAAGAGCTTGCCCTTGGGCAGGGCAATGGTAAGATACTCCATTTCAGACTTCATACACGAGCCTCCAATTCTATCGCTGGATTGACCAGTCAATCTGACCGGTCAAAAGTCAATTGTCAAATATCAGTTCAATTCATCCGCCGCCCGCAATAGCACGAGTTCGAGCGGTTCATTTCCTGCAGCCGGGACATGATGATAGCGGATAATGGCCGCCTCTTCGGTCATGCCGATTGTTTCGAGTTTGAATGCGCCGATTTCCGGGTGATGGTAATAGACATACATGATATGCTCCAACCAGCCATGCTGTTGTTCGGCCAGCTGCCGCGCTTTCTGCGGGAAAAAATGTTTGACCAATACAGCCAACACCTTGCCCATAACATCCATATCTCCCTGCACACGCCCCACATCATGGAGCAGCGCTGCCCTTAGCAGCAGTGCGCTATCTACGCTAGGATGCTCTGAGGATAAATGCATGGCCGTTTTGGCTACATTCAGGGAATGATACTGGTCAGCCGGATGCATCGCATAAAACAGCTGTTGTGCATCCGCGGGCAAGCTTTCCTCCACCCATTGTCTATCCGCAGGTGTTATCCTTGCTGTCATCGCCCGGTAAAATTGCCGGATTCGCTGGATCATGCCAGATACTCTAAAGCCGCATAATTTTTAAGCTGCTGGCTTTCTTTCGCCATTGCTTCGGATTGACTGCTGACGGCCAGTTCCACAGATTTACCCTGTTCCCGCAGAGCCGCTGCCCTTTCAATGGCGGCCACTTCCTTGCCAGGAGCATAACCCACATAGACATCGCGAGGCAGGCTGTGCATTGGCAGTTTCTGCCGCTCGATGGCCAGCAGGATTCGTTCGATGCCCAATGCAAAGCCTGTAGCCGGGCAGGCCGTGCCAAAATCTGCCAGCAGATGGTCATAACGGCCGCCACCGCAGAGCGGATATCCCAGCCCCGGCGCGTAAACTTCAAAAACCATGCCCGTATAATAACTGAAGTCCCGGATAATCCCCAGGTCAAACCGTACGTATTTTTCCACTTTATAGGCTTTGAGCAGACGATAGATTTCAGCCAGGTTATCCAGCGCCCGGCGGCTCTGTTCATTGAGGGCCAGATCATAGGCATTCTTCAACAGTTCCTCGCCGCCATTGAGCAGGGGCAGATTCTTCAATACCTGTTTGGCATTTTCCGGCAGGCTCAGTTCATCCACCAGTTGATTGAGTTCTACGAGATTGCGCCGTTCCATGGCCTCTTTGAGTTCAGCCTGCTCTTGTTCACTCAGACGGTATTGATTGAGGATGCCATTCAAGAATTCTACCTGCCCAAGGCAGACGGTAAATTCCGTCAAACCGGACCGCAAGAGTCCTGTTACAGCCAGGGCCACGACTTCCGCATCGGTTGCGGGACTGCCCGGGCCCATCAGTTCGACGCCGGCCTGATAGAATTCGCACTGCCGGCCGGCCTGTGTCTGCTCATAACGGAACACGCTGCTGATATAGGAAAGCTTGAGCGGCAGGGGGCTGTCCTGCAAGCGGGTGCTCACGAGTCTGGCGATGGGAGTCGTCATTTCATGGCGCAGGGCTACGGTCTTATTTTCCCTATCAAAGAGCTTGAAAAGATGATTGCCGATACTTTTACTGCCGCCCAGGCTCAAGGTATCCAGATATTCGATGGACGGCGTCACGACCTCTTCATACCCCCATTGGGAAAAGAGCTTAGCCAACCGCGTTTCCACCACTCGTTTCCCCGCCGCTTCAGCCGGCAGGAAATCCCGGGTGCCATAAGGAATCTTCAATAAACTTCTGTCTTTTTCCATGAACACTACTCCCCTCGCAATAACTCACTCTGCCTTATCAGCAGGTATCCTGTCCAGAACAATCTTATAGCCATCTGCACCATAGTTCAGGCAGCGCTTCACCCTGCTGATAGTTGCCGTACTGGCACCGGTACGGGCCACGATATCATCATAGATATGTCCCCCTTTCAGCATCCGGGCCACTGCCAGACGCTGAGACAATGCCTTCAGTTCGCTGATCGTGCAGATATCTTCAAAGAACTGATAGCATTCCTCCATGTTTTCCAAAGATAATATCGCTTGGAACAACATATCGTTCTGCGCATCACGCAGTTTGGGATTAACCAATTCCCTCTCCTCCTTCATGCGTTTGCTTTTTATCTTTAATCCTTTAGTTTGTGAAATTATGTCACTCATTATAGCATAACCGTAAATAAAAGAAAAGCCCTGGAAAGATTTTTTCGCTTTCCAAAGCTTTTTGTTTCGTTATGTAAACCCATCAAAAACACATGCTCTTTACATACAGATTGTCGAAATCATCCTGTATTTCAGACAGAAGATAAAACGCTTATTCCGGCTCAGGGAAATATGCTGTATCCAAGGCTGTTTTTTGTTTCAGCTCATAGGGATTACATAGCGCACCAGCATGCGCACCCCCTGAAATTGCGCCCAGGATCTGTGTGAGCGGCATACATACCCCGACACCCGCCATGGCATCCGGTCCCAGCAGATTGCCCACGATGATGCTGTCCAGGATCGTGCCCACCTGCAGGGCCATGGTCGCCAGCACCGTAGGCCAGAAAAATTCCCGGAACTTCTGCGTTACCAACGCACTGGATTTCGCTAATACAGGATACAAGAAAAATCCCCCCTTGCCATGCCCTCAGCGTACTGTTGATATCTGACCGGATAATGCTTCAATGGCCGCAATATCCGCCTGGGTATAGGCCAGCCATTTGATGTCAAAGCCAGCTTCCACGCACAGGGCATGGAGTCTTGCCGCAGCGGCAATAAGCTTAGAATGGCGATTGCCTCCCGGCAAATAGGCTTTGGCATACATATAGCGCATATCTCTGGACAAGGTGATCTGACGGACCCCCAATTCCTTAGCAAATCCCACAAATCCCTGATAGTCCTCTTCTTTATCATTCATGTCCAGACAGACAATGTATTTCAATTCCAGCAGGGAGCTGCCGCCCGCACTGTCAGCATTGTATCGCCTCAAATTGGCCTTGACCTGCGCAAAATTATCAAAGCCTTTGACCTTTTTCCAGGTTTCTGCCGTACCTGCATCCAGCGAGATATTGATCCTGGCACGGGGATTCTGCCGGATAAACTCAGCGAGGTCTTCATCATACAAAAAGCCATTGGTGCAGAAAACAGCATACTGGCCGGCCAGCAATTCCAAGAACTGCGTCTTGTAAGGGTGAATGGTGATCTCCCCTGACGCAAACACCCATCGTGCCTCAGGACTGATCAGCCCCTTCCTCCTGCCGTATGCCAAAGTCTCCAGCAAGCGCTCGTAGCCGGCATGCACCTCTGCGGTATCCCGCCATACATACCAATCATGCCGTAAATCACAATAAAAGCAATTACCCTGGCAGGGTGCAGGCGAGACCGTGATATTGACGAGGGAAATATCGGCACGGCAATGCCAGGGGCGGTCATCCCGCTGGACAAACTGCTCACAGACATGGCAGTAAAATCCTTTCTTATCTTCGCTGCCCTCTTGTTCCACCGAGTTCCGTATCACCTGCTCCCGGAGCGCAAAAAAATTCCGGAAGGTCTCTGCCGGAGTTTGGCCATACTTCACTTTAGGCGGATGCATGATGCCGCCGCAGCACATTTGGATATAATTTCCAGCACCGTTTTCGCGATCCATCCTCCCCATGAAGATCATATAGGCATTTGCCTGTGGATCGCAGAATTTTCGGCAGACTGCGTTTTTTTCCTGCGCGTCCCCAACATCCCTGAATTCCTGTATCATTTATCCTGACTCCTTGTTTCCCGATAACGTGCCAAAGCGTAACCATCCAGATCGCTTTTCAGGGACAGGCAGCTTCTCTCCCCTGCAACGCGTTTGCGCGGGCAGCCGCCCAGACAGAGCGGGAAAGCCTTGCAGGCCATGCACTCCGCATCCTGCTCCGGAAATATTGTCTCAAAAAAGCGATCCATATTCTCAATGCCTTCTGCCGGCTCCTTGAAGGGACGGAAGCTCCTCACATTCCCCATGACGAACTCCTGCCGGCCTACGAGCTCCAAACATTTATACAGATCCCCCAGCTCGTCTATGGCATAGGCATGCGGATATTGGGCCATGCAGTAAAGCCCGCGAAAATGTGCCGGTGTTTTGATGTTCAGTACAGCATTGGAACTGGCCAGACGGCCATATTCGTCCAGAGACAGGGCCGCATCCCGGATGTGCTGGGGATTTTCTATGCTGCTATCCATCTTGGCAGGATAGGCCGTGATGTCCACGCCGGTTTCCCGGGCGGCAGCCTCGATCTTGGCAGCCAGCGCTCCAAAATACGGAGCGTTCTCCCGATTCATGTTGTAGCGGATGATGACATGGGGAGCTTTATCTTCCGCATAAGGACGCAGTTTTTTTATATTCTCCATGATGCGGGCAAAGCTGGAGCCGCCCCCTGCCTCACGGCGCAGATGATCGTTCGTCTCAGGCGTGGCCCCATCCAGTGTCATCTGTATGGTGGTCACTTTCGCCCGTTCCAACAGCGCCAGGTTCTCCTCTGTGAGGAACCAGCCATTGGTGAAAATACCGGCTGCATAGCTTGCCCCTAGCTTTTGGCAGATTCCCATAAGCCGGACCGAAAGATTTTCGATGATATCCGGGCAAAGCAGCGGCTCACCACCGAACCAGGTAACCGTCAAACGATGCAAGGCAAATTTTTCCATATTTTCCTGCGCAAAAGCCACGATGGCATCCTGCACCTCCGGGGTCATACGCCCGCCCCTGGCCTGTTCAAAACAGTAGGGACAGCGGAAATTGCAGGCCAGCGTCGGACAGATGGTCAACCCCAGCGCCCGGCCAGTGCCACCAGCAGAAAATATCTGCGTGCGCATATGCCGCAACTCATCATAATCGACCAGGAAACCTCCCTGCCGGAGTTTTTGGATGGCCTTAGCTGAGACCGGCAGGTCCTCAGCCTGCTCAAAAACAATCTTTTGCACGGGGGACAGGCGCGCAACTGCACCCGTACGGAAATTCACCAGGGCAAAGGCCTCCTCGTCGGGAATTCTTACTAAGTGATTGTAGCGTGAATATTTCAGCATGAAGCAGCCTCCTTATGTTTTTCCCTCAAAAAATCCCAGCGCCAATAGCGTGGCAAAGATTTCTTTCCTGCTGTTGGTCGTGCACAGTCTCTCCTGCTGGGATGCACTCAAACGAGACAAAGGCTCGGCATAAGAAAGGGTCAGTTCTTCATTTCCCCGCTTTGCCCATTCATCTGCTGCTACGCGGGCGGCTGTATAATCCCAAATCTCCCGGATATTGCCACAATGATGCCGGAAAGGATTTCCCTCTGCCTTCTTGGCCTTCATGGCACAACCGCCGCCACAGAAGAAGATATAAGGACAGCTTTGGCAGGGTTTTAGAATATCCCCGGTACGAGCATCCCACTTGGCCTTGCGGAAATTATACAGGAAGCGCCCCTCTGCCTCATCCACATAACCAATGCCTTCCCTGGCATCGTCGAGAAGATAGGCACAGGGGAAGATCTCACCATAGGGATCGATGATGGCCTTGCCTTTCACGGCATTGCAATGGCCGGCCGTAAGATAGGGCAGCTGCTTTTTCGTCATCGCCCGGCGCAAGCCCACCGCCGCATTCACATACAGGCTCTCGTGTTCCAATGCCTGCAACTCATCTTTTACCGGATCCGCTGCGATGATGGCCTGCAAGACTTCGCCTTCACTCATATGCGTGGGTAAGGTATCCGCTTCTTCCACCGCCTTGAAACTGTATTCAAACGTTCCCCAGCCCTTCGCATCTTTTCCCGGCTCCATGAGCCCCCGTGCGGCCAAGTCTTCCGGCAGTTTCTTGATCTCACCGACATTTTCCCGATTGATGTTTATGCGCAATGTAACATCTACGCCTTTTGACAGGGCTAGTGCGATATTATCCATGATGCGTGCATAGGTAGGAAGGCCATCTTTATGGCGGCGATGCCGGTCATGTGCGGCCCCTGTCCCATCTACGGCTATTTTCAAATTCCGGAAGGGATATTGTTCCAGCAGTTCCCGAAAACAATCTATCTCATAGCCATTGGTAATCGCATTCAGCGGAATCCCGAGTGCTCCCGCCCGCTGGCAGATTTTCTGCACGGCGGCGAAATTCTCTTTGAGGAAGGGCTCGCCGCCAAAGAGGGTGCAGCTTTCGATATGACGGCCCCGTTTCCGCTCATGTTCCACGGCCTGAAAAATGGCCTCGACCATCTCAGGCGCCATGGTCTTAGACAGCCATTCCGGACCATGCCGCAGGCGTTTCCTTTCAAAACAATAGGGACAGCGAAAATTGCAGTCATAGGTTGGCATGACAAAGAGAACGATGCGCGGATCGGTTACCAGCTTGGCGCTAAGGCGGGCAATCAGCAAGGCGTCGTCGCGCTCCGCTGCCGCGTCCTTATTGGTTATATGTCCGCGCCGCAGAAGCCGTTCCTGCAAGGCTGGCGCTAACGCTGCGATATCGCCGGCGGCGATCTTGCTTGCTGCCTCCTTCGGTATTACATCAAAGGCACCATAAATTCCATTGGCCAGCAGCGCATGTTCCTGACTCTCGCTGCCATTCCGGTCAATCAAAGGTAAAATGATTTCATAGGTACTTACGCGCAAATCATGCCGCCTCCCCTGCCAATTCATAGATAATAGGACTGCGCCAAAAGATATCCCTTGGCCAAATAGGCGTTCCCCTTTTTGAAACGCACCTTGATGCCATCCAATTTCACCACATCTCCTGCCAACCTTCGTTTGCCTTCGCTGTGCACGATGTGCTGCACACCATAGCAGGCACGATCCATCTGCCGCCAACGGGAATCCGCCAGCCCGATGTGTTCCAGATAACGCAGCTTTTCTCCGGCAGCCCCTCGTTCCAAAAATCCGGCAGCCTTGCGCGGGTCTACATCGTTGCTGTCAAAACTAAGCGCTACCCCCAGATTATCCCCCAGCGTTCCATCGGGATAAAGGTCAAACTGCAGATCGTATATCCAGCCTCCTGCGGCCAAAAAGCGTAAAAGCTCCCGGCCTTCCGGGGAAAATTCCCGGCCCATATAGGTTTCGATATCCAGCAGAAGCGCTTCTCGTTTTTCCGCATAATACAGGCAGTCTGCTTTCTTGATGGAAAATCCTAAGCGGGTGGGTGCGCCAGGGCGCCCTGCCATATAACCCGCGTAATGCGGCTGCCATCTAAAAGGCGCTTCAGCAAAAGCATTCATTACCTTGGGAATGAACGCCTCCCCGCCCAGAGTTTTCAGCAGGATCGGCACATAAGCTTCCGTCGGCCGGCCTAAAGGTGGCAGCAGATAGAGCCCGGGCATGGTGTCTTCTGACGCTCCGGCAGAAAGGTCAAAGGAATAGCCATAGACATAATCTGCAAAAGACGGTTCCCGGGCAAATGCATCAAAGAAATTTTGGATAAGCGGATTTACCTCTCCCACAAAATTCACCGGAGCACACAGGTTGCGGCATTCATATCCTGCCAGCAAATCCATGCGCGGCTGCCCGGTAAAGGGAAATTCAAACTCAAATATGCCCTTGCCTGCATTGGCAACCGCATATTTATCCAACACTTTGACGGCCTTTTCATAAGTCTCCTTGCCAAACAGCATCTCCTCGCGTCCCTCAGCGGCCACCCTTGCATAAAGACGTTCAAAAGCTTCTCTGGCATCCATCCTGTCCATAATCCTGCCCTCCTGATGGATAAAGAAAATGGTAAATCCCTTTGGGATAGCCAAAAGGATTTACCATTCTCAAAAGATCATGCCTGCCAGTACACTGCTATCCTGCGGTCGTTGTGGCAGCTAATGTTTTCGGCTCAATACGTGGAGGGGCTATGGCAGACTTCCCAGCACAATTCGCCGCCGGCCACTTTTTCCATAGCTTCATCGGAGAGATTCACATCAAAATTTTCCAGATTGTCGAAAAGCTTCTTGGCCTCTTCTGCGGTCAATTCGACACCATTTTCCTTTGCCAGCGCGCTGATGGCTTCCGGCGTCTCACAGGCCATAGCCTTAGCCAGCATTTCCTTGGTCATGAGTTTCGGATCGATCTTGCTTTCCATAAGAAAACCTCCTTAAATTCGTGAACGAAAAAGATATGTTAAGCATCATATGCATTATGCATAAATGCCTGACATCAAACCGGCAGGTAACATTTCCCGGCCACAACCGGGCAGGGCAGACAGCGCCGTTCATAGGCACAGCCTGCGCAGGAAGGGCGGGCATGCTGTGCATCACGGGTGCGAAGGTCCTGCAAGCGATCTGCGCTTTCCCAGTATTCAGCCAAAGAGGCCTCTTCCCCATCAAGATCCAGATATGCACAGGGGGTAAGCCTGCCGCCGGCATTCACACAGAAATGGTCCCGGCCTGCACCGCAGCCCCGCGCAATGCCGCGATTGCCGTTTTTCGTGGAATCCCTGCCGCCTAAAACGGCACGGAGTGCCGAAAAGCATGGATCCACCGTGATCTGCATCTGTTCTTTGCCGTCCCTTCCCGCTGTGGCTTGCTTTTTATATTCCCACAGGAAAGCGGCAATTTTCGCCAACTCCCTATGGCTGAAAACACCATCTGCACCTGGCCGCATGCCCGTCAGGATAAGCTCTTTTACGCCAACATCCTCAGCAAAAAGATGGCTGATTTCCTGCAGACGGTCTGCCATTTCCGGGGCCATACGCCACCTTACCCGCACATCCGGGAATTGCAATTCCCGCAGGATTTTCACGGTTGGCAACCATGTCTCCACGGTATCTGCTTCAATCAGGAAGGCTGCGACTCCTGCCCGGATGTTTTTTTCCAGCCAGGTTCTGTTTTCTTCTCCTGTAAGCAATACTTCTGCTTCAATCCCCAGCGCCCTGCATGCCGCCAGGAGCCTGCCCAGCGGTTCATAGGTACGGCTTCCTATGAATTGCACCTTGCGCACCCGATTGTCTGCGCATTCCTCAAGCCATCTAAGCGCCTCGCCTGCAGGCAGGGTGTTCGTTTGGTCTTGCAGTTGTATCTGTGCGTAAACAGGACGATCATAAGCATCAAAATAATGATGCAGCAGACAGGGCGTCTGCGCTAAATACGCTTTGGCTCCTGTGATCTTTCCCGCTTTGTAATTCAATTTGAAATACACGATGGAGGGCTGAATCACCGGATTGCCATCCGGACGAATCCGGATCCACTGCCGCAGAGCCTGGCCTTTTTCCGGCAGGCAAAGCTTTACCGCCTCCAGCCAGGCAATCAGCTTATCCACCAGCAGAGGATGACGCCAGGAGAAGAATAATTCGACGCCGATTTTGGGCAAAATGCCCTGTTCCCCTAAATCCAGATTGATGGCGATTCCTTCCATATCCTGCCAGGGCTGAAGCGCAGCTTGCAGGGCTTCACGATCCCCCGGCCAGCCCAACGCCTTTACCCCGGGGAAAACACTTTCCCACGAGGGGAACCAGATGACCAGACGCATGATGTCAAGCTCGCCGCGACTATTCATCGTGCCCATCTGTTTGATATAGGCGCCCTCAGGCAATGCTGCCATCACCTGCTCAAGGGGCTGGCGAAGTTTTTCGGCCCGCCGCTTCCCGAGGAAGGCTGGCAGCATCTGTTCCCAAAGCACCTCCTGCTTGCCGCCATCCGCAAAGAAGTGGCTGGTATTGGCAAACAGACAGGGCTCCAGGCTGCCGCCTTTGGCAAATTCCTCATAGTCCAGCTCATACCAGAGTTCTTCCACGGCGGGGATATTTGTATCATTGATTTTCAGGATGTAATCCACATGCCGCACCGCTTCGGTAAGCCTTACTTCCAGCCCCGTCAGTTCAGCAGGCATTTTCCCATACTGCTTTTCGATATTCGACATTGCCGCCAGGCACTCCGTTGAAAGGATTGCCGGCAAGGGATGGCGGCGAAGATGTGCCAGGTATTCCGCGACCGTAAGTTCCTGTCTTTCCATGTTCCGCCTCCATCCATCCCCTAAAGCGCTAAGCCTCAATAGCCGATAAACAGGCAACGGGAGTCTTTTTTGCCACCTGCCACCTGCATAAGTGTCTCCTCATCCAGTTCCCGGTCTTCCTTCTCAGCCATGAAGGCTTCAGCCTCCTCCTGGCTGATCTCGATGCCCTCAGATTTTGCTGCCTCTAACAGCTCTTCCACAGTCTGGCAGGCCAAAGCCTTCTCAATCTGTTCCTTGGTGAACTCATTTGACATTTTGAAAAACCTCCTCATGGTAAAGAAGTGAACACTTGCGTTTTAGGGCCGCCGCCCGCAATTGCCTTGGGGAAGATCATGTGCCGATAAGGCCCACCCTTTTGCCTATCGCCAACATCTCCTGCCAGCTTTGCGATTGCTGCATGCACTGGCGCTCTGCCTCCGTGAGACGGGACAGCGGACCATGCAACGACAGGGAAAGTTCCTCTTCCTTATGTTTCAGCCACCACTCCCCGGCAAGGATTGGTGCCAAAAGCTCGAAATCCGCCCTTGTCTCGCCGCAATGTTCACGGAAGTAACTGCCATGTTCCTGAAAGGCGTGGCAGGCACAGCCTCCGCGGCAGATAAAGACATAGGGACAGGATTGGCAGGCTGGCAGCAGATCCGCGGTGCGAGTGCGCCACTTAGCTTTGGCAAGACTCAGCTTGAATTTTCCGGCCTCCACATCCGTAAAGCCCACCGCCGTGCCGTCCAAGGCCACCACATCCCAACAAGGATAAACATTGCCGAAAGGATCTGCTACGATCATCCCCTGCTCCGCACCGCAAAAAGCCGGTGAGAACGATGGCATATCCTTCTTTTGAAAGATTTTTCGGAGCGTCTCGGCGAGATTCTGATATTGGAGCTGGTGCTCCAATGCCTCCTCAGGCTTAAAGCCAATGTGCAGCAGTTCCTCCATGATGGCCTGCCCGGTGACGTTCTTTTCGGGATGCCGATCATCCGTAGCAGCCCTGAAATAATAACGGAACTTTCCTCGCTTGTTTTTTCCCCCCTGAGCATTTTCTTGGGGAATCAATCCCCGGGACTGGAAATCTGCCACCATCGCTCCGATATGGGAAAGGTTTTCCCTGCCCACATTCACGCGCAGGAGCACGCCGATCCCCCGCTGAAGAGCCAACTCGATGTTATGGAGGATGCGTTCGTAGGTCGGCTGCCCGTCTTTATGGACCCTGCGGCGGTCATTCATTTTTCCCACGCCATCCAGCGACACCTGCAGCCATTCACAGCCATATTCAGCCAGGGCATCCAGATGGCTTTCCAGCTCATAGCCATTAGTGATGGCATTCACGTTCAAGCCCAAGTCCCGGCAATGCACCAAGATATCCCGCACGATGGCTGCATTTTTTGCCAGCAACGGCTCGCCACCATATAAGGTGCACTCGCTCAGCGCGTAACCACGCTTCTTGTAGTCCTTCACAGCAGCAAAGATCGCGGCAGCCATTTCCTCATTCATGGTATGTTCCAGCCATGCCTGTCCTTTTTTCAGACGATGCTGCTCATAGCAATAGGGACAGCGGAAATTGCAGTCATAGGTAGGGATGATGGTAAGCCCGGCCACAGTCCGCCCCTGAACCATCCGGTAGAGGCGGCCCAGCAGCTTCAGGTCGGCCAGCTCCTCCGCCTCGCTCTTGACGGTCAGATGCCCTCTGCGCAGAAGCCGTTCCTGAAGATCAGCGGAAAGCCCATCCAAGTTCCCGGCTGCGATTTTTGCAGCCTCCGGCTTGGTCACCACATCATAGGCTCCATAGAGACCATTTACCAAAAGCGCTCGCTCTTCGATTTCCTCGCTGCCATCCATAAGGGGCAGAACGATTTCATAGGTGCTGATTCGCAAAATTGCATTGATCTGCTGGAATAACAGACAAATTTATCTACTATTCCAGCAGTTTTCTCCTTTCAGATTTTTCTTTGATATTTTTATAGTATTCGTCCTTTATTTGGGATATCCTTCTTTCCACTTTGATTTTATGCGGTCTGACGCTTCACAAAGGAAGCAAAAATGCCATTTCTGGCCACCAGCTCCTCAAAACTGCCGCTTTCTGCGATATGCCCCTTATCCAGCACGATGATCCTGTCCGCATGACGGATGGTAGACAGCCGATGCGCCACAATGATACGGGTGGCATGAAGCTTGGCCAGGCTTTTGGTCACAATGGCCTGCGTGCGGTTATCCAGCGCGCTGGTGGCCTCATCACAGACGATGATGGACGGCTTCAGGGCCAGCGCCCTGGCAATCAGGATACGTTGGCGCTGTCCGCCGGAAATATTGGTGCTGCCCTCGCTGACCATGGTGTTCATCTGCATGGGCATCTGACGGATATCCTCGGCAATGCCCGCCGCTTCGGCGGCTTCCCAGGCATCCTCCAAGGTCAGATTGTTGGTGCCAATGATATTGTGCAGGATGTCGCCACTCATAAGCTGCCCATTCTGCAGCACGACACCCATCTGGGCACGCACGGAGGGCAGCGAAAGCTCGGATAGATCCTGTCCATCATAATAGATGGCACCTTTGCCGGGATTTTCAAATCCCAGCAACAGACGGATCAGAGTAGACTTGCCACAGCCGGATCTGCCCACGATGGCCACCTGCTCCCCGGCAGCAATGCGTAAGCTCACATCATCCAGCACGGTGCTTCCCGGCAAATAACCAAAAGTGATGTTCCTCACTTCGATGGCTCCGGAAAGCACACCGGCTTCCTTTCTCTCCTCGGAGGTCTCCGGCTCGGCCTCCAATATCGGCAGGAGATTATCGAAGTAAGGCTTGATGACCGACAAGTTTTCCAAAATGGGCATGATTGCCACCAAGGAAGTGTTGAATGCTGTGAAGGCGGCCTGAAAGGCAATGAAGGTCGCCACGGTCATGGGCTTGGCCGCCAGCCCGAGTGCCTCAGCAGCAGTAGTGTCGCCACTTTTGGCTGTAACCAGCTCCATGAGCCCATTGTAGTAAAGGATCAACATCAAAAGCAACGGCTGCATGGCCGCCAGGACCGTGCCGATATTCTTCAGCCTGCGCACCCGGATATTCTGACTGAGTTCCAGGGCGAACTGTTCCCCCCATAGATGGTAGGCCTGTTCCTCTGTACCCTTCGTGCGAAACTTGGCCAGTCCCGTGAAGATTTGTGCCAGGACGCCAGAGGTCCTGTTCCGGGCCGCCGTCATCTCCTTCTGCGCCTTTGTCAACCGATAGAGCAGGAAAGCAAAGATGGACAGGTAGATCAGCCAGACTAGCAGGGCAATGCCTGTAAGCTTCATGCTATAATAGCACATCAGCCCTAAGCTCCAGAAAGAACAGACGAAGGACAGCAGCGCTCCCACCGATTCATTGTTGAGCAGCATGACCGAGCGATCCAGCGCCTGCATCCGCTCCGCTAGCTCTCCCGACTGAAAGCGGCGGAAAAAAACCGGCGGCAGCTTCAGCAGCCTGCCAAAGAGAGCGGCCTGTCCCCGAAGTGTCCCCAGGGAGGTCAGGCGCAGCACGGCCAAAGAGCGCACCGTGGCCAGAGCTGCCGTGGTAAAGCCCGCCACCAGCACCACCTGCGTGACGGTGGCCAGCCCCTTGCGATCCAGGATGGGAATGAGGTCCTGGAACATGGTCTCCGTGACAATGGGCGTGAGCAAGGGAATAAGCCCCATGACCAGCCCCGCCAGAAGAATTGATTTCCAATCCGTCTGCCAGGTATGGCGCACCATGAAGCGCAGGAAATCCCAGCGCCCCATTTTCGCATCCGGCAATCCCGGATAGATGAGAAAGGCATCCCCCACGAAAACCTGCGCTATTTCACGAGTGACGGGCACGCCTGCCATATTTTCCCGGGTCAGCAGCTTATAGCTGGAAGCCGAAGTGGGCAGCAAAGCTGCCAGCTGTTTCTTTTCGCCGAAATAACCCAGCATGGCCCCGCAATCACATGCTTCCCAGCCTTTTTCCAGCCGGATCAGGCGCATTTCCATGCCTCCCTTGGCCACCAGGCGCCGCAGCACCCCCAAGGAATCCAGCTTTTCTGCGGTCTCCTTGTTCAGGGCAATCTCTTCCTCAGCCATGCCCAAATGATGGGCCACGGCACGCACCAGGAAAACCGCCTCTTCCAATTTGGCGCTGTCCTGGCCACTGCCGGATACCGATACCCAATCCTCGCCCAAAAGATGGGCCATGGTCTCAGCCAGCAGGCGGTGTTTGTGGCGCATGCGCCCCCTGATGCGATTGGAAAGTCTTTCATCCTGAGCAGCAAAGCGCACCCCGGCCAGCATGGCGAAAATGCTCTGATTCTCCGTGAAATCCTCCCGCAATTTTTCCGGCTCCTGCTTTACCTGCCCCAGCACAGAACCATCTACCCAGGTTCTCAATATCTCATCGCCCCGGTCGGCCATAAGCCGCAGCCAGGGCAGGCGGATAAGCTCCTGAAACCAATGGCGCATCAGGGGCAGCAGTTCATCTGCCTGCATTTCTGCCAAGAGCTGTTCCTCAAGCTCCACATCCCCCAGAGCATACACCTCTATGGTAATCTCCTCAAATTCATCTGCGGAATGAAAGGCCGCTTCCCCGGCGGCCAGCTCCATGAGGAAGAGACGATGACCGTTCTCCTCCATCAAGGCATAGACTTCGGCCCTGCCCTGTTTTACCAAAACAACCGTTCCAGCTTCGCTGAGCTTCATTCTTTGACCGGCTAAAAGCCTCATATCCTTCACTCCTAGTCCAGAACATCTGCATCCTCTTCCGTTTCCCGCTCTTCTACCAGACGGCGGTAAGGGCCATCCTTGCCGATAAGCTCCCGATGGCTGCCCCGCTGCACGATTTTTCCGCACTCCAGGACAATGATCTCGTCTGCTTCGCGAATGGTCGAAAGGCGATGGGCCACCAACAGGCAGACACAGCCCCTGCGGCGGATATTTTTCAGGATGACCTGCTCCGTCAGGGGATCAATGGCACTGGTAGCCTCATCCAGGATCAACAGGGAGGGATTGCCGGCCAGAGCACGGGCGATTTCCAGTCTCTGCCGCTGACCGCCCGAAAAATTCATGCCGCCTTCGGCCACCTGGGCCTCATAACCTCCGGGCAGTTTCAGGATATCCTCATGGATACAGGCATCCTGCGCCGCCCGGATGATATCTTCCTTCGGCAGGGATTTATCAAAAAAAGAGATATTCTCGGCCACAGTTCCCGTCATCTGGAACACATCCTGATCGACGATGGCCACCGAGCTGACAATAACCTCCCGGGGGATGTCGCGACGCTTTTGTCCGTCCAGCAGGATATCCCCCGACCATTCCTCGTAGAGTCCCGCTACGACCTTGGCCAGGGTGGATTTGCCGCTGCCGGAGGAACCGACTACCGCCGCCCACTGCCCGGGCGCCAGCGTCAGGTCAAAATGCTCCAAAAGCGGCGGTTCCAGGAGATTGTAGCCAAAGCTCAGATCCTTCAGTTCCAGCTGGCCGGTCAGACGGAATTTGCCGTCCTTAGCCTGGAGCGGCGTTTCCGGATAGTTCAAGCGGTCAATCCCATAGCGCCAGACATCATCCAGCCGGCGCATCTGCATTTCCATATTCTGCAGGAGATTGCCGAAAGCCAGCAGCTTGTTCATGGGCTCCTGAAACTTGGGCAGAAGACCGGAGACGGCGGTATACATGCCGGCGGTCATGACCCCTTCCATGACGGAAAAGCCACCCACGGCCATGATCATCGCACTGGTGAGTCCCGACAGCAGGGTGGGCAGCAGCTTTAACTTCAGTGCCCAAAGCTGCATCTTCTGCATGGCCATCAGCCCTTTGGCCTGATACCCGGCCCACTTGGCAAAGAAGTCCCCTTCCGTGCCACTGGCCTTGATGCTCTCAATCATCATCAGCCCCGCCATGAGCGTGCCATATTCCTTGCCCTTTTCCTGCTGCATATGCATCATGATATCCGTCATATGGCGTCGCATGTAGAAAAAAACAAAGACATTCACCACACTGATGAATATGCCGACCAAGGTCAGAGGCACACTATAGGACAGCAGCAACGCCAGATAGAAAAGAGCAATCAGACAATCCAACAGGGAGGTTGCCGCCTGATCCGAGAGCACATCGGCATTGCTCTCATTGAACTGGATGCGGGAGGCAATCTCTCCGGCAAAGCGTTGCTGGAAAAACGTAATGGGCAGCCTGAGCACATGCCAAAAAAAGGCGGAAGAGTCCACCAGCGTCAGTTTTTTCTGCCAGGACAGCAGGGTCGAACAGCGCATAGCGGTCATAATGCCATTCATGATGATGGTCCCGCCCATGGCCAGCAGCAAATACTGCGTCCAGTCCGGATGCTTCATAGAAAAGATATCGTCAAAAAAGATCTGGCTGAAGACAGGTTCTGCCAGGCCCGGCAACACCATGCAGAGCCCCAGCAGCAAAAGGAACAGCACCGCCCACTTGTCCTGCATGAGCTTGGCGGACACAGCCCTGACAATGCTATAGGGCCGCCCCTCCCGTCTGAATTCGGGGCCGGGGACGATCTTCAGGTAAACGCCCGTATAGGAAGACAGGAATTCCTGCCATTCCATGCTGCGCCTGCCCATAGCCGGATCATTCAGAAAGACTGTATTTCCCCGGAAGCCCTCCATGACCACAAAATGATTGAATTCCCAAAAAAGGATCAGGGGAAAGTCCTGTTTGAACAGTGCCTGAGGACGCCCCGCCCGGCCCTGGGCCTCGCAGCCCAGCCTGCGGGCCGCCTTGATGATATTGGCTGCGTTGCTGCCGTCACGGGTAACCCCGCACTCCTGACGCAGCCGTTCCAAAGGCAGCCACTTGCCATGATAGGCCAGCACCATGGCCAGAGACGCTGCCCCACACTCCACAGCCTCCATCTGCAGCACAGTGGGTGTCTTTACCCGGCGGGTTTCAGGGAAATATTTGTTTTTCAGCTTGCTTAATGCTTCCCAGGTCTTCATCCCCATATCAAACTCCATTCCGCCGCTGTCACTTTGGCATAGCTTACCTGCTCCTCAACCACTGGCTGATCTTGTAAAAAACCTTCTCGATGGGCATCTGTCGCTCAATGACCACCGCTCCCGTACAATAACTCCCCGGCGTGATGGGCGCGTGCTTACCCACCACAGAAGTCCAGAGATAGCCGGAAGCCGAAGAAGCATCCTTTACGAGGCTGAACCGCACCTCCACGGCGGCCCCGCCGTCTTTGGAAAGCACATACTGGGCCAGCTGTGCATTGCCCAATCCCTTTTCGATGCCGGCGGCAGACATGGGATATTGGGAAACACTTTCCACGATTCCCAAAAGGCTGCCGGTCTGGCTCACATCCACACCGTTAGGCGCCAGCTGGATGGTCATCCCCGGTACCACCCGCTTGCCCTTGTCCACGGGAATGTATAGCACCCCCGAAAGGTCCTTGCGCTCCTCTGTCAGACGCACGGTACAGAGCGGAACCCCTGCCTGCAGGATCTGCCCTTCTGACGCCATCACCTCATCCACGATACCATCATACTCGCAGTAGATATCCTCTTTGGCCGTCTGCTGCTGCCGTTTGGCATCGTATTGATAGATCTTGGACTGCACGTCCCGGTCATTTGCTGCCAGCCCCGTGCCATACTGAGCCATGCGGGTATCTGCCGATTGCTCGGGATGTTCCATATGGGCGATAAGCTGCCCTGCATGCACCTGGCTGCCAGTCTTCACATAGATATCCGTAATCCGCCCGGTAGCCGCATGGGAAACATTTCTCACCCCGGATACATCCATGATGAGTCCCATGCCCTCTGCCTTTTCCGTAAAAGAACCATAAATGGACCAGAGGACAACGGAGAAACACAGGATGCAGACAGCTGCCAGTCCCATCCAGCCCATGGGGCCTGTAATGCGCACCATGGTATCCAGTTTTTCCGGGGAACGCAGCTTGTCAATGGCTTCCTGATTGAAAAAACTTCCCACGTTCTGGCTTTTTCCCTTATCTGCCATCCTGCTCCCCCCTAAGCGTCACATTGGCCTTCATGCCATCCTGTAAATGATCTGTGCCGGAGATGATGACGATTTCCCCCGGTTCCAGACCGCTCAAAACCTCAATATACTCCCCATCATCCCTGCCGGTTGTAACTGCTTTTCTTTCCAGCTGACCATCGCGATAGACAAAGACCGCCTGGCGTGTCTTATCGGTCATGGCCGAGAGCGGCACGCAGAGGGCATCGGCCCGGACGCCCAGCCTCAGATAGGCAGTGCCATAGGTCTGGGGCGTGAGCAGCCCCAAAGGATTGTCCAGCTTCCATAGCAGGGTGCGGGCGGCTCCCGGCTCGGAAAGCGGCGGGGATATCTCCATCAATACCGCATGAAAGACCTGATCCGGGGCACTCTCCCCGGCCATATTCTCCAAGTTCTTGAACTCCTTGCCGGGGAAGACAAATTCCGCCTCCTGCCCTTGCTGCAATCTCTGCACCCTGTTATCGCTGACCTGATGTGAAAAATACATCTCATTGTAATTGCCGATAAGGGCCAGGGATGTCCCGCTGGGCACATAGGTTCCTGGCTGCCGGTAGATGATGCGCACGGTACCGTCGATAGGGGAACGAACCTCACAGCGCGCCTTGTTCACCAGCAGCATATCCCGCTTGGCCACCGCTGCCTTGAGCTTCCCCTGCGCTGCTACATAGGCAGCCTTGGCTTCGTCATACTGCTGCGGGGAGGCGGCCTCTGCCATCCGCAGCTTGCTGTAACGGTCAAAGTTATTGGTAGCGCGAGCCAGTTCTGCTTCAGCGCTCAGGATTCCTGCTTCCGCTTCCTGGATGGACAGGGCAATATTATCATTTTCCAGCCGGAACAGCAGGTCTCCCTTGTGAACGTACCCATTGACAGCGGCATAAGCCTCTATGATCCGCCCTTCCGTCAGGGCCACAGCATCCGCCACACGGTTCGCATAGAGATTGACTGCCGAGAACTTTATCAGCGGATGCAGTTCCCTCCGGTCAGCCTTCACACCTACCAGTTCTACCCGCCGCTCCTCCATGCGCAAAGTTATCTGGCTCTCCCCGCGATCATTCAGATAAGCACCATAGGCAATGACCATCAAAGCCAGGACCAGTACCAATGCCAGGCCCACAAAAAAATATTTTCTCATATATCGTTTCCCCTCCTTGCCCTGAGGATTCTTGGTCCATATCTCGTCCCCAAGGCAGTGGCAATCAAGCCCGGCCTCTATAGGCAAGGGCCAGCATGGTGATGTCATCGGATTGCTCCGCATCGCCGGCAAAGCTGCTCACATCCGCCTTCACGCCAGCCAGTATTTTCTGCACACTGCTCTCACAGCAGGCATTCAGCCGTTCCAGCAAGCGCCCTTCTGAGTACATTGCCCCGGAAGCATCCATCGCCTCCGTCACACCGTCCGTATAGAGAAATATCTTGTCTCCCGGAACCAGGGTCAGACGATACGCATGATAGCGTTCCTCCTCTATGACACCGAGCATATTGCTTTTCTTTTCCATGCGCAGATAAGCAAATTTCCCATCATGGCACCAAAGGGGAGGATTGTGTCCGCCATTCACATAGATGAACTCGCCCGTGTCCATATCCAACACCCCAAAGAACACCGTCACGAACATCAGTTCATCGTTATTTTCGCAAAGCTTGCGGTTAGCCCGCTCCATGACCTGGCTCCAGTCAGTCTCTGCGCCTGCTGCCTCCCCCATGGCCACCAGCGCCTCGTTCTTGAGGATCGTCTTGGAAATGACCATGAACAAGGACGCAGGCACCCCCTTGCCGGACACATCCGCAATCGTGACGGCCAGATGGCGATTATCCAGCAGATAGAAATCATAGAAATCGCCGCCCACCTCCCTGGCCGGATACATGGCTGCGTAAAGGTCGATCTCCCCGCGTTCAGGATAGGCGGGAAAAATATTGGGCAGCATGCTGGCCTGGATCTTTCTGGCACCGTCCAGTTCCTTTTCGATGCGTTCGGCTTCCTGCGCCAGATGCTGCTTCTGCCGTACGATGGTCGAAATGAAATAGGCCATCAGCTTCAAGGTTTCGGCAATGGCCTTGATTTTCTCCGGTGGCGGATTATCCACGCCAAAAAAGCCGATATACTTGCCATCGATAGCCAAAGGAGCCGTGACCAGTGAGTGGATGCCCTGCGGTTTCAGCACCTGATACATGCCCTCGCTGATACAGCGGTATTCCTCCAAATCATAGATGATGACACAACCACTTTTCTGATACTCCTCATACCATACATCCACAACCCCCTCATAGGGAAGATGCTGCAGATTATCGATTTCCGATGTTATATCTTCGTCGCACCATTCGTAAGTATTAGCAAAATGGTGGTCCCTGAGTTCCTCAAAGATGTAGGTCCGTTCAGCCTCCAGTTCATGGCCCAGATATTCCATCATTTGTTTCAAAACTTTATCAGGGTTCTCGCCGGACATGGAATACTTCAGCAGCTTGTTGACGAAACGATCTCGCTCCGCCAATGCCATGCTGGCAGCCAGACGTTCCTTTTCCGCAGCAGATCTGGCCAGATTCTCTATGTAGGTTTTGAGATCCCTGGACATGCTGTTGACGGTATCGGCCAGTTCTTCAATCTCATCGCCGGTCCTGACTTCAATGTGCTTGTCCAGATTTCCCTTGGCGATTTCCCGGACCCCTTCTGTCAGGGCCAGGATGGGCTGCACGAATTTCTGCGCGGCCTTGCTGCTGAGCAGGACCAGCAAGCCGAAAATGACCAGCAACAGGGCGCCCATGCGCAGGATATTCTGCCGGAAAAGCTTCGACATGGCAGCTGCGAATTCCGCACTGCTTTGGTCTACGGTAGCTTTTATGTCACGGACCGGGGCCACTACCGCTTCTTGTTCCGTAAGGGTGCCAAAACTCCACCCCATGCTCGGGATTGGCACATAGGCAAGATAAAATTTCTCACCATCCACGGTAACCAGGGCCGTCCCACTCTTTCCTGCCGTCATTTCCACAGCAGCCTGAGCCAGATCCGCCTCCGCCGTCTGACGCAGATCCAGTGGTTTATTCGAAACGGATAACATCCCATTCCGCTGGGAGGACATAATCACCTGTCCTTCTTTATCCAATACAAAATTGATGTCCTTGTCATCCGCTTCTCGATTGTGCACGAATTCATGCAAGGCATCCAGGGTTATCGTTATGCCCGCCACCCCAGCAAAATTCCCGTTCTCATAGTAGGGAGCGACACAGCTTATCTCCGAGGAACCGTTCATAGAGCCATATAAATCCGAAACTACAGGTTTTCCAGCCTGCTTCCCCTTGATATACCAGGGCCGCGCCTTGAAATCATAACGGCGTTCCAGGATTGGCTGGTCACAGACGACCATTTCCTGTCCTGCGGACAGGCCATCCGCACGTATGAAGCAGCCATCTTCCGCTGCCAGATAGCACACCGAGCCGCTGGGATAAAAATTGGATAAGAATTCAATGGTATCCCTTATATTGGAAAGCAGCGCAAATCTTTCTTGCAGGGCAGGCTCTGCCGCCAGCCGTTCACGCACGCCGGGATTATAATAGATATATGCCTTATGGGCAAAAAGGTATGGATCTGTGGGCTCATCCAAGTATTTCGGCAAATAGCTTTCCCGGTTGTTCAGAAATTTTTCTGCCATTTTGGCGATGTTTTTGGCATCATCCAAAACAAAATTGAATTTCTGTTCCATCCGGAGCGCAGTTTCCTGTGCCCGCGAAAAGAGCTGCTCATTGGTTGCACGTACCGCATAATCCTCGGAAAACTTGCCGACGGTCACGCCCATTTCATTCCCTTTTTCGATGGCATCGTTTTCCGCCTGCAGCATCCCCATAAAGGATAATGCCCCCAAAATCAGGAAATAGATGATTCCTGTCCCAATCACCAGAAGCAGGATTTTCCGTTGTATGGTCATTTTTCCTCTCCCACTTCCTTCTTGCCGGCCTCACGAGCTGCGTCCCTCATAAATCATCCAGGGATTCACGCAGATTCAGCAGCGTGTCCATATTGCTATCGACCAAGACCATCTTCACGGGTCCAGTGGCCCCCACCACCGTGAACTCCTTGCCCTCCTTCTTTGCTTTCTTCAGCAAGCGCAGGAGCACACGCAGCCCGGCACTGGAAATATAATCCACACGGCTCATATCCATAACGGTCTTCGCTTCCCGATTGACAATTTCCTCACCGCTTTGGTAAATCGAATCCGAGGTCGCAACATCGATACGGCCTTCAATACTCCACGCCAGCCAGCCGTTAGCCAATCTTGTTTCCTTTTGTATGACTTCACTTGCCATGATAGCAACCTCCCCATAATTCCAACGCACAATTTTATGATGCATATATTGAAACTATATTTCTAATTTCTATAAATGTCATAAAATTCCTTCTTGTGCATGTGCGGCGAGTTGTTATCTACGCAGCTGTGGCACCATTGCTGCCACCAATATATCCACGCCCAAAAGTGCAGCCAGGACCAGGAACGCGCCTGAAAAACCGAAATGCTCATGCAGGAAGCCAAAGGAAGCAGAGATGACCGTAGCCCCCACACCGGTTGCCACCGTGATAGCCGCCGTAACCGTGGCCGTACGTCCCCCTGCAAAATCTGCCACATAGGTCAGCACATTGGGATAAACGCCGCCGCAGAAGAAGCCGCAGGCAAACACCACGACAAAAGCCAGCAGCTCCTGCGTCAGCAAGGTCAAAAGCGCGAGTGTCAAAGCCGCGCCCAGCGGTGCGATGTAGATGAGCCGGCTGTGGTAGTCGGCAAAGAAACCACAGAGAAACCGCGACGGTATCATGGCCAGCCAGAAAAGCGACAGGGCCAGATAGCCACGCGAGGAATTCATGGTATCCTGCATGAAGCTGTTGAGGAAAAAGCACAAGCCGTTTTCCACCCCTACATAGATGAACATGATCACGCAGAGCAGAGCTGCACCCTTGTAATAGATGCCGCCTTCTGCCTGAGCAAGTTCCACAGGCGAGGCTTCCTCACGCGGTGCAAAACTCGTCTTGGCCAGGGCAATGGTAAGAAGCAGGAAGATAAACGCGCTTAGGGCAAAGAAGGCCCGCCAGCCCCAGGGCGTTTCCAGAGAAAAACCAACGACCAGCGGCGCAATGACGGCCCCCAGCGCAAACATGGCCGTGATATAACCCATGCGCCGGTTGCGCGTGAGCGGATACGCATCCTGCATGCCCGCAATGGCCACATATTGCACGATACTGCAGGCAAAGCCCAGCACAAAAATCCCCACCGCAAAAATCATCGAATTGGTGGCCAGCAAAATGAAGGCCGCAGAAAGCAACCGACTGGCTGTGAACACCACCAGCATGATTTTCTTGCCAATCTTATCCGCTAGTGGTCCCAGCAGCAAAGGGGCAATCATTGTCGCAAACAATTGCACTGCAGCCAAGAGTCCCTGCTGCCCGATTGACAGGTCATACTCCTGGCCGATATAAAGCAGTGATGCCTGATAGCCGCCCGTCTCAAAACCATTCATGAAGATCGATAACAGGAATAACACGGATAAATCATTTTTTGCCCAAAAACTCATTCGCTCCATTTCTCTCACCCTCTTATCAGTCAAATTTCTCAGCGGCTGATACCTATTTGTATAATTTGTCAAAAATATCTTTATTCCTGTCAATCCTATAAAATTTATTGCCGCTATAACAGAACAAGCGGCAGAAATCATACGAAATCTGTCGCTCGTTTATGTATTATGGACTTTAATCACTCAGCGGGAAAGTTATTTTCCCCTGCATGCCCGATTTGATGACAAATGACGGGTCAGCAGGCAGGGAGATTTTGACTGTCGTCAGCGAATTTGACTGGTCAGAATCTGACTCGTCAAACTCCGGCGTGGCAATTTCCTGCACAGTTCCCTGCAGTTTATGACCGTCAATTTCATAATTGACGAATTCTCCCAGGCGTACTTTAGCCGTCTGACCTTCGGTCAGTTTGGCTTCGAGCCAAGCATCATTGCTGGCCTGAATCCTGGCCACTTCCTGATCGGTCTTGAGTTCGCTGTCCGCGGCGATGCCATCTGCCAGGCTGACCACGCCGGTGGCGGTGGCTACGATTTCCTTGACCTGCTGGTCACTCTTGGCATTGGCCAGAGCGGCTTCGGCCTGCTTGACCTGCAGTTCGGCCTGCTTGAGCACTTCCGGGCTGGTGGGAATCACAGTCGTTTGGGCAGGGGCTGGAGCGGCGGCAGGCGCCGAGCTGGCGGCCGCTTTGGCCGCGGCATAGGCGGCTGCTGCTTCATCGCGTTTGGCCGCGCTGATGGCGCCCATATTGAAGAGCTCATTCATCCGCTGCAACCGGGCATAGGCATCGGCAGCCCGGCGCTGTGCGCCGCTATCGACCGACACAGCTACCGGAACCTGAGGCTGTGCCACAGTAGTCCCCTTTTGCAACTGAGCATAGCTTTGCTGGGCCAGCTGGACATTCTGCTCAAGCTGAGCAATGTCCTCTGGCGTGATCTTGGACTCCACGCGGGCAATCACAGCGCCTTCTTCCACATAGTCGCCGTCCTGCACCAGCACTTCCGTGATCTTGCCTTCGCCCTTGGCGGTGATAACGGATTCATTCCCTACCACCAATGCATCACTGACCGTGAAACTGCGCTGACTATGCTGATAGAGATACAAGCCGCCGCCAGCTAAGGCTGCCAAGGCTATCAGTCCAAGCAAGCCAAAGCGGATAAAGTTCTTCGCTTTCTCTGTAATATCTACTTCCATATTTCTCCCCCCTTGGGATTTTGTACGATATGCAGTAACTGCCCAAAAGCCCGGCGTAATCTTTTCGCTAAAGATTATGCCGGGCTTAGAACAGCCTATCTTAGTATTTCATTCAGCCCAGCTGAGCTTTGATTACTTCCACAGCCTTATCAAATGCCTGGGGCAGAGCCTCAGCATTCTTGCCGCCGGCCTGAGCCATGTCCGGACGGCCGCCGCCGCCACCGCCGACAATGGCCGCAGCTTCCTTGATGATCTTGCCGGCATGGATGCCTTTGGCATTGGCTTCTTTCGTTGCCTTGACCACGAGGTTCACCTTGCCGTCGTTAGCGCAGGCCAGTACCACGACGCTCGGCGTGTCCAGCTTGGAGCTGGTCATATCAGCCACTTCGCGCAGCTCGTCCATGCTGCCGGCATTGGTCTTGCCGCATACCACATTGACGCCATTCACTTCCTGCAGGCCAGCGATGAGTTTTGCCGCATCAGCCTTATCGCGCATAGCAGCCACTTCGTCAAGCTGTTTCTGCATGGCCTTCATCTCGCCCTGTACCTTCTCGATCTGAGCCGGTACTTCCTCTTCCTTGGTCTTGAGCTTAGCTGCAGCTTCAGCGAGGACAGCCATCTTATTGTTAGCATAATCCAGTGCAGCCTTGCCCGTGATGGCTTCGATACGGCGCACGCCGGAAGCTACACCGCTTTCGCTGACGATCTTGAACATGCCAATCTGGCCGACATTAGCCACATGGGAGCCACCGCAGAGTTCCATGGAGAATTCCGGAACCTTGACCACGCGCACCACGTCACCGTATTTTTCGGAGAACAAGGCCATAGCGCCGGCTTCTTTTGCTTCCTCCAGGCTCATATGGGAGATTTCCACATCTTGGCCCTTAAGGATTTCATTGTTCACCAGTTCTTCCACATCAGCCAGCTGCTGAGCCGTCACCGGTTCGAAGTTCGTGAAGTCGAAGCGCAAACGTTCCGGCGTAACGGAGGAACCAGCCTGGCTGATCTGGTCGCCCACGACCTTCTTGAGGGCAGCCTGCAGCAGATGGGTAGCCGTATGGTTGCGGGCAGAAGCCAGTTTCTGTGCCTTGTTGACAGCAATCTGCACTTCGTCGCCAACCTTGAGCTGGCCTTCTTCCACATAGGCCACATGGTAAACGGTGCCATCCGGCAGTTTCTTGGCGTTGCTGACGCTGATATGGCCCAGTTCGGAGGTCAGGATACCTTCGTCGCCAACCTGCCCGCCGCCTTCTGCATAGAACGGCGTAGTCGTGAGGATAACACCGGCTTCCTGACCGTCGGTAATCTCATCCACCAGCTTGCCATCCTGCCAGATAGCCACGACTTTGCCTGCCGTTGCCTTTTCATCCACCGTCAGCTTGCTGACATCAATGGAGGAAAGGTCAGGCACGGCCACGCGGGTATTTTCAGCACGGGCGTTGCGGGCGCGGGTGCGCTGCTCGTCCATAGCCTTGTCAAAGCCTTCTTTATCCAGTTCCAAACCATTTTCATGGAGGATTTCTTCCGTGAGTTCCCAGGGGAAACCGAAGGTATCATAGAGACGGAAGGTAACTTCGCCATCCAGAGCCGTCTTGCCGGCAGCCTTGACTTTTTCGATCTCAGCGCCCAGCAGTTCCATGCCCTGATTGAGGGTAGCAGCAAAACGGTCTTCTTCGAGGCTGATGACCTTCTTGATGTAATCTGCCTTGTTGACGAGTTCTTCGAAGTCCTTGGCACCGCGGAAGATTTCCACAGCGGCATTGACTGCACCTTCGAGGAACTTATCCTTGATGCCCAGCATGCGGCCATGGCGAATGGCACGGCGCAGGATGCGGCGCAGCACATAGCCGCGGCCTTCGTTGGAGGGCAGGATGCCGTCCATGATCATGATGGACATGGAACGGGCATGGTCAGCGATAACCTTCAGGGAGATATCCTTTTCGGCATCTTCACCATAGGTCACGCCGGCAACGCCAGCAGCGTATTCGATAATCGGGAACAGCAGGTCCGTCTCGAAGTTGGTCTTCTTTTCCTGTACAACGGAAGCCAGGCGCTCCAGGCCGCAACCCGTATCGATGTTCTTATGGGCCAGGTTCTTGTAGGAACCATCTTCCTGCTTGTCGTACTGGGTGAACACGAGGTTCCAGATTTCGAGGTATCTGTCGCAGTCACAGCCGACAGCGCAGTCCGGGCTGCCGCAGCCGCGTTCTTCGCCCAGGTCGATGTAGATTTCAGAGTCCGGACCGCAGGGGCCAGGGCCGATTTCCCAGAAATTGTCTTCCATCTTGACGATATGGTCCTGCGGGAATCCCGGCTGGGATTTCCAGATTTCGATGGCTTCATCATCGTCCGGGTAAACCGTAACCCAGAGTTTATCCTTCGGCAGCTCCACGACTTCCGTCAGGAATTCCCAAGCCCAGGGAATAGCTTCGCCCTTGAAGTAATCGCCAAAGGAGAAGTTGCCCAGCATTTCGAAGAAAGTCTGATGGCGGGCAGTGCGGCCTACGTTCTCGATATCGCCGGTACGCACGCAGCGCTGGCTCGTGGTCACACGCGTACGGGGCGGTTTCATCTTGCCCGTGAAGAACGGCTTCAGCGGCGCCATACCGGCACCAATCAAAAGCAGCGTCGGATCATCCTGTGGAATCAGGGAGAAACTGGGCAGGCGTAAATGCCCCTTCTTTTCTGCAAAGAACTGCAAATAAGCTTCGCGCAGTTCATTACCACTCATATACTTCAAACAAATCTACCCCCATTAGGTATATTTTTGCAGCAGAATGAGAAATCTGCCGTAATTTACAAACTTAACGTTCCTATTTTAGCACAAAAAGCCAGAATGGTAAAATAATAATATTACTATACCTCAAAAATTTTCTTTCCCCCTGTCTCTATGTAGGTTCACGCCCATTCTATATGTTTTTTCGTTCAGACTGTATTTTATCGTATCTCAAGGTAAAACCGTGTTTTCGTTGACAAACCGTTGACAGTGCAGAAAGGTCTGTGTTTATGTATCGCGTACATTTTATAAAAGATTAGCCCATACCGGTGTTGTGCTGGCATGGGCTTTTAGTTTGTCGTTCGTCATGTACTATTCGCAAAATAAACTAAGGCGGGAATCTCGTACCCTGCGCATGGTAGTCAACGATCCCCGCCCTGCAAAAGCCTTCAAATGCTTTTCACTGTAATTCTAGTATAGCATATGCAAGGAAATAAGCAAGGCCCTGCTGACTTACATCAGTACAAGCCTTGCTTAATTTTACTTCGCCGGTTCTGCGCCAAAGACGCGCGTCATGCCTTCCACAGTAATCAGCCAAACTTTTCCTGATTGGCGGAACTCGCCCTCCTTAAACCTTGGCGGGGCTCCTTTGTAGCCAGTGCATGCCTGCCGCACTGTTCTATCAGCCTTTCCCCATCGTTCTGCCGCCTCTGTTGCCGTCATCACAGACTGTAACAAATCTTTCTCTGTCATAGTTTCAGCTCCTTCAACGTGGTATAGATCGTTGCTATTCCCATGGTGCCTAGAATAACGGCCATAGCAATTTCTGTAGAGAATATGCAGTCAGCCAGGAATATTCCTCCCGTAATAACCGCCAGTAATTTTGACTTTTCCATATTGCTCGCAGATGATATAATGGTGGTATCAGCAGGAGGCTTTCGCCTCCCGCTTTCCCTTACTTGTCCAAGCTTTCTATCAGCTTAGCTATCGATGCTATCACGGCCGCAATCCCTGCTAGCAGTTTCGCTATTGCTGTTATTAGCTTGGACATTTTATTTATGTTCCATCTTTTCTTCATCTGCTTCCTCCTTTCCTCATTTCTTGATTATATTATACACCGTTTTCGGCGTATTGTCAACCGTTTTCGGCGTGTTTATTTTTCTTTGGAATATTTTCCCCCGATTTTGTGGAATATTTTTTGCATAAAAACAAAAGCCCTATACCAGCATTGCGCCGGTATGATATGCTCCCTATTAGGTAGACAGAAGAAATAATAAAACTGTCTGCTTGATAGGGAGCATTTTATGTACAAGAAGAGATTATCACCCGAAGAGAAAATCCACTTCATTGAAAAGTATAAACGTGGAGAGGGCAGTTATGCCTCCATAGCCGCGGATGCAGGCGTTGACAGCAGATCCTTCAGGCAATGGGTTCGTAACTATGATGCTTGCGGCCCGGATGTATTCTTCAAACGACATCATCAGCGCTATTCTGTTGAGTT
>NZ_FNJQ01000011.1 GCF_900104055.1 Pseudoselenomonas ruminantium | reverse complement strand
CGCTTCTCCCGTAACAAGCACATCGATGTACTTGTGGCTTACAGCCGAGACTTAGCCATTTGACACAGATATACCTTTGGGTGGAGGCGGGGATGCTTATTCGCCGACGGAACGACTGCCTGAACGAAGTGAAGGCTGGCCCGCAAACAGACGTTGCTAAAAATTGAGATGAACATACGCGCCGCCGGCCTGCCCGGCGCAGGTAACTAAAATAGTACGCACTACTGCTGGCGGGTCATTTAGTGAAGTGGCGAAGAAGTATCCCCACCTCCGCCCCACAAATCTGTAACCAATTGCGTTCAAGCACGCAACTACAAACTGCAATTTGTATGAGTAGATATGTGGGAATGTTGGATGATTTGCCTGGGGCGGAAAAAATTGCTACAATGAAGACAATAGTTTCAGAAGGAGCATCTTCATGATGAATAAGAAATATCTCTATATGCTGTCGGCCGGGCATTTGAGCGTGGACATCAATAGTGGTTCCCTGCCGGCCTTATTGCCGTTTTTCGTCAGTGAGTACGGCATGGATTATACGTCTGTGGCGGGGCTGATGTTTGCCTCGTCTTTTTTGTCCTCGATTATCCAGCCGCTTTTCGGCTGGCTGGCGGACAAGGGCTCGCGGCAGTGGTTTATGGTGCTCGGCGTGCTGATGGCTGGGCTGTCGCTGGCCTGCACCGGTTTTGTGACCAATTACTGGGGCATCTTTGCGGCGGTTACCCTGATGGGCATTGGCAGTTCCATCTTCCATCCTGAGGCGGCCCGCAATGTGAATGCGATTGCCGGTGAGAAAAAGGGGCAGGGCATGAGTATCTTCAGCGTGGGCGGCAATGGCGGCTTCGGTCTGGGGCCGCTGCTGGCGGTGTTTTTGGTCACGACATTTGGGATGCAGGGCACGGCCTTTTATGGGATTGCCTCCCTGTTCACTGCGGGCATGATCTTCCTGGCTTCGCCGGCCATTGCCCGGGAAAGCAGGCGGCAGCTGGCGAAGGTTCGGAATACGGCCAAGGCTGATGCCATGCCGCGGGAAAATGACTGGCCGGCCTTTGCGCGGTTGTTCGTGGTGATCGTGTTCCGTTCCACGCTGTTTACCTCGATCAGTGCGTTCCTGCCGTTGTTCTGTATTCAGGTGCTTGGCGCAAGTCCGGCCGTGGGTAGTGCGACGCTTTCCATCATCTCCATTGCGGGCGTGTTGGCAACCCTGGTAGGCGGCTGGCTGGCTGACCGCAAGGGCTATGTGAATACCATGCGTTATGGGGCGCTGCTGTTGGTGCCCTGTCTGGCTGTCGTGGTCTTCACGCAGGAGATTTGGGCTGTTTATGCCATGCTGATTCCCATGAGCTTTGCCATGCAGGGGCCCTATGCGGCCTTTGTCGTGCTGGGGCAGAGTTACCTGGCCAAGAGTTTGGGCTTTGCTTCCGGCGTCACGCTGGGGCTGTCCTTCAGTCTGGGCGGAATCATCGTGCCATCTTTGGGCTGGTATGCGGACAGCTTTGGCATTGCGGCGGTGATGGTGGTGATCTTCCTGATTTCCATCTGCTGTGCGGCGGCGACGTTCTTGCTGCCGGAGCCACGAAAATAGTGTATTCTGGGGCCGACAGGAAGGAATTTTTGTTTGGATGGAGAAATCTTACCCATAAGGTGATGTTTTTGCCCGAATGGCTTGGCCATTCGGGTTTTTTCAAAGAGGTAAGGCTTATGGATGAACTGTTGATGACTGTGCATCAGATTTTTATTAAGGACGGTGCCTGGCTGACCTTGGGCAAAGGGCTGTGGACAACGGTAGAAATTTCCTTGCAGGCACTTCTTTGGGGGACTTTGCTGGGGGCGTTGCTCTGTTTTATCCGTTTATGCCGGGTGAAGGTGCTGCGGATATTGGCAATGGGCTATATTGCCGTAGTCCGCGGAGCGCCTGTGCTGATGCTGTTGATGCTACTGTTTTATGGTCTATTGGCGCGCAGCGGCCTGGAGGCCGTGACAGTAGCCATCGTTGCCTTTTCGCTGCATACGGCGGCGCATGTGGCGGAGCTTCTGCGGGCGGCGCTGCTGGCGACAGATCCGGGGCTGGTGGAGGCGGCCCGGACGCTGGGCTTTTCGCGCTGGCAGGCCTTTCGGCTGGTCACTCTGCCGCAGATCATCCGCATCATCCGGCCGGTCTATCAGTCGACAATCGTGAACCTGATCCAGTGGACCAGCGTGGTCGGCTACATCACGATCTCGGATCTGACACGGGTGGTCTACAATACGGCTTCCCGCACGATGCAGCCAATGATTACGCTGGCGGGCGGCATGCTGATTTACATTGCCATATCCTATTGTGTGTATGGCATCTTTGCTTTATGGGAATGGCGTGAGAAAGGCAGGTGAAGGAAATGGGCATTTTGGAAGTGAAGGGGCTCAGCAAATCTTTTGGCAGTCTGCAGGTCCTGCGGCAGGTGGATCTGACGGTGGAAGAAGGCGAGCGCATTGCCATCATTGGCGGTTCCGGCTGCGGGAAAAGTGTTTTCCTGCGCTGCCTGAATCTGCTGGAAATCCCCGATGCCGGCAGCGTGGTGGTAAATGGACAGGAAATCACGGCGCCTGGTGCAGATGTGGATAACATCCGCCGGGGGATGGGCATGGTCTTTCAAAAATTTCATCTGTTCCCGCATTGCACGGTGATGGATAATCTCTGCATGGCCCCCACGGAGGTCTTGGGGATGAAACGGCAGGAGGCCGAGGCAAAGGCCATGGAACTGTTGAAGACCGTGGGCCTGGCGGGGAAAGCCTCGGCCATGCCGGCCAGCCTTTCCGGCGGGCAGCAGCAGCGTATTGCCATCTGCCGCTGTCTCATGATGAATCCCAAGGTGCTGCTGATGGATGAGCCGACCAGTGCGCTGGACCCGACCATGGTGGGGGAGGTGCTGGCCGTCATTCGCCTGCTGGCCAAGAAAAAGCTGACCATGCTGATTGTCACGCATGAAATGAATTTTGCCCGTGACTTTGCTGACCGGGTACTGTTCTTTGCCGATCAGGGCATCTATGAACAGGGAACGCCGGCGGAAATATTTGATTATCCGCGGCGGGAAAAGACCATTGCGTTCATTCATAAGCATACGTTTTTTGATTATGAGATCCATAGCAAGGCGGAATTTGACCTGATGCATATGCAGGGTGAGATCATCACCTTTACGGAGAAGTATGGCATTGAGGGCAGGCGGGCCTACCGCTTGCAGCTGTGCTGTGAAGAACTGGTTTATGGCTTCTTTGATCATAGCTATCCGGGAATCGATGTGGTGGATATGAAACTGGCCATCACTTATGCGCAGGCCAATGACAATATCGAGCTGGAGTTCGTCTGTGACGGCGTCCCGTTTGACTTCTTCGCAGAAGCTGCAACGGAGGGCGGGGAAGATATGGACAATCTCGGGGAGGCGATCGTCCGGAAGGCAGCGAAAGACTATGCATACCATTATCAGCATAGGAAGAACAGCGTGCGAATCACGTTGTAGCGGAAATAAGATAAACAAAAAGGCTGCGGCAGATGCCGCAGCCGGTGAGCCAGTTAAGGTTGATTTTTGTGCGTTATTACGATATAATGAGCATAACAAAAGGCTGCCGGTGACGGTCATCCCTACAGATTAACAGCAAATGAGATTTGCCGCCTTCCGACTGGACATCTTAAGGCGGCTTTTCTTATGACTTAATGGTCAGTACAAGCGCAAGAACTAAAATCAGTATCAGATAAAAGTCATATCTACTCATGGTTCAGCGCCCCTTCCCAGGGCCATAGTTTTACCGCCACCGTTCGGCAGTCATAAAAGAGCATAACATAGTATCTGAAAAAATAGCAATAGCCATGTTTTTTGCCATGACTATTGCTATTTTTGTCTTTATTTCTTTACTACTTCCGGCTTGGCGCCTTTTTCGATGCAGTCCTTATTGATGATGACTTTCCGGGCTTCGTCGGATTTGGGGATATCGAACATGACATCGAGCATGATGTCTTCGATGATGCCCTTGAGGGAACGGGCGCCGGTCTTGCGCTCGATGGCTTTGCGGGCCACGGCGCGTAAGGCGTCTTCCTGGAACTCGAGTTCCACGTTATCCATGGCCAACAGTTTCTGATACTGTTTGACCGGAGCGTTCTTGGGTTCGGTGAGGATGCGCAGCAGGGCGTCCTCATCGAGGGTTTCGAGCGTGCAGATTACGGGCAGGCGGCCGATGATTTCGGGGATGATGCCGTACTGCATGAGGTCCTCGGGACGGACTTTGTGGATGAGTTCGTCGAACTTGGGCTTGTCGTCCTTGCCCTGCACCTCGGCGCCGAAGCCAATCGTGCTGGCTTTGGACAGGCGCTTGGCAATGACTTCGTCGATGCCGACAAAGGCGCCGCCCACGATGAAGAGGATGTTCTTCGTGTCCACTTTGATGGTGGGGGCTTCGGGATGCTTGCGCTGGCCGCGGGAGGTGAATTCCACGACGCTGCCTTCGAGCATCTTGAGGAGGGCCTGCTGCACGCCTTCATGGCCCGGATCAGCGGTGATGGAGTTGTTGGCACCGGATTTGCGGGCAATCTTGTCGAACTCATCGAGGTAGATGATGCCGTGTTCGGCTTTTTCCACGTCCTTGTCCGCGGCATAGTAGAGGTTGCGCACGGCCACTTCTACATCGGCACCCACGAAACCGGCTTCCGTAAGGCTCGAAGCGTCCGTTACAGCAAAGGGGATATCGAGCAGTTTGGACAGATGCGACAGCAGCGCCGTCTTGCCGCAGCCGGAGGGGCCGAGCATGATGACGTTGGATTTTTCGATTTCTGTGCCGTCGTCATTCTGATAGCCGTATTTCATGCGTTTGTAGTGGTTGTAGACGGCGACCGAGAGGATTTTCTTGGCGCGGTCCTGGTTGATGATGTATTCATCGAGGTACTGCTTGATGATGTGGGGCTTGTTTTTCTTGAGGATGTCGTCGAGTTCCCCGGCAAAGACCTGTTTTTCATCCTGGGCTGCAGCTGCTGCATGGTCATCGAGGAAGTGGTTGATTTCCCGGATGCAGTTGGCGCAGATGGCAAAGCCGGTAGACGGATCGTAGATGGGCAGATCATACTGGCTGCGGACGTTGATGGTCCGTTTGCAGAAACTGCACTGATGTTGTACTACTTGATTGGCCATGGTCGTGTTTGTTCCTTTCTATATCAAAAATTCTTTGTGTTATTTCCGACAGATACTACCATTATCATATAGGAAGGAAAATTTTTCAAGCAAATTTTTGTTTCTTTCCTTGCATAGCGGGGATTGCCGTGCTATAATATTCGGGTACTGGACGTACTGACGTCTGGTTCCAAGTCAAAATTTGACTGGCTTTGCCCCAAGAGGTAAGCTAGGTCTAAACCAAGCTCGCGCATAGCTTGCTTGTATCAATTCCCAGTTTCGTTGGGGTGAAAGCGAGGTGTAAATAATGAAACAGGGTATTCATCCGGAATATTTCGAAGCTACGGTAACCTGCGGTTGCGGCAACACGTTCACCACGGGTTCCACGCAGAAAGAACTGCGCGTCGATGTTTGCTCCAAGTGCCATCCGTTCTTCACGGGTCGTCAGCGTGACGTACAGGCAGGCGGTCGTATCGAAAAGTTCAACAAGCGTTACGCCAAGAAGTAAGAAACGTTATGGTAAAGCAGAGCACATTTATGGCTCTGCTTTATTTTGTATAGTTGAGGAAAAATTATGAGTAAGAAATTGATGGTTGGCGGTCAGGCCGTTATCGAAGGGGTTATGATGCGGGGGCCGAAGCTTACGGCTACCGCGGTGCGTGATCCGCAGGGGAAGATCCAGGTAGAGACCAAGCCCGTAAATTCCATTAGCGATAGATTTCCGATCTTGAAAAAGCCTTTTTTGCGGGGCACGGTGTCGCTTATCGAATCCCTGACAATCGGCATGAGATCCCTGTCCTATTCGGCCAAGATGGCCGGTGAGGAGGACGAGCAGCTCTCCGACAAGGAAATGGCGGGCACGATTGTCTTTGCGCTGGCACTCGCCAGCGTCCTCTTCATTGCCATTCCGACGTTCGGTGCGAAATGGCTGCACAGCGCCACGGAAGATCCGATGGTGCTGAACCTGCTGGAAGGCGGCCTGCGGCTGGTGATCTTCCTGCTGTATATCTGGGGTATCTCCCAGATGAAGGACATCCGGCGGGTTTTCATGTATCATGGTGCAGAGCACAAGACGATTTTCTGCTATGAGGCCGGCCTGCCGCTGACCGTGGAGAATGTGCAGAAGTTCCCGCGACTGCATCCGCGCTGTGGCACGAACTTCCTGCTGATCGTGATGCTCGTGTCCATCTTCGTGTTCGCGTTCCTGGGCTGGCCGAGCCTGCTGGAGCGTATTGCGAGCCGCATCCTGCTGCTGCCGGTGGTGGCAGGGATTTCTTATGAGATCATTCGTCTGGCGGGGCGCAGTGACAACAGCATCATTCAGACGGCCATCAAGCCGGGGCTCTGGCTGCAGTACCTGACCACCCGTCCGCCTGAGGATGAGATGGTGGAAGTGGCCATCGAATCCCTGAAGGCGGTGCTGCCGGAAGAGGAGATTGTCGAGGGCACGCCGGATTATATCAAGAAAGCAAATGAGGAAGCGGCCCCAGTGGAGAGTGCTCCCGTGGCGGCTGCGGTTACGGAATAAATTCGAGGTGAAATCAGTGCTGGAAAAACTCCAAGCCGTTGAGGATAAATTCTTAGAATTGGAATCGCTGATCAGCGATCCGGATGTGATTGCGGATATGAGCCGCTGGCAGAAATACAGCAAGGAACATGCCAGCCTTACGCCAATCGTGGAAAAATTCCGCGAGTACAAGGAAGTCATCAAGGGAATCGAAGAGGCCAGGGCCATGTTCGCAGAAGCCCTCGATGATGAGATGCGCAAGTTCGTGGAAGAGGAACTCTCCGAATTGAAGGCGCAGAAGGAGGAGCTCGATGCCGAGCTGCCAATCCTGCTCTTGCCCAAAGATCCCAATGATGACAAGAACGTCATCGTGGAAATTCGCGGCGGCGTGGGCGGCGAAGAGGCGGCGCTCTTTGCGGGTGACCTCTTCCGCATGTATGGCCGCTATGTGGAGAAGCAGGGCTGGAAGATGGAAATCATCGACGCGAACCCCACGGAGCTGGGCGGCTATAAGGAAATCTCCTTCATGGTCACGGGCTTCGGCGCTTACAGCAAGCTCAAATATGAGAGCGGCACGCACCGCGTGCAGCGCGTGCCGGCCACGGAATCCGGCGGGCGCATCCATACCTCGGCGGTGACGGTGGCGGTGTTGCCTGAGGCCGAAGATGTGGACGTGGATATCGATCCCAAGGATTTGCATATCGACCTTTACTGTGCGTCCGGTGCGGGCGGCCAGCACGTCAACCGTACGGAAAGTGCCATCCGCATCACCCATATCCCGACAGGCATCGTGGTGCAGTGTCAGGATGAGCGCTCCCAGCTCAAGAACAAGGACAAGGCCATGAAGGTGCTGCGGGCGCGTCTGCTCGACAAGGCTCAGCAGGAGCAGATGGATAGCATTTCGGCGGACCGCAAGAACCAGGTGGGCAGCGGTGATCGCAGTGAGCGCATCCGTACCTACAACTTCCCGCAGGGGCGTGTGACCGACCACCGCATCGGCTTGACGCTCCATCGCATCGACGCGATCCTCGCGGGTGACCTCGATGAAATCTTGAATGCGCTGATTACCGCTGACCAGGCGGAACGGCTGAAACAGGTGAAATAATGGCAGGAAATGAAGTTTGGACAATCGGCCGCATCCTCAAATGGACGGAGGATTACTTCGCGCAGAAGGGCATCGAGAATCCGCGCCTCGATGCGGAGGTCTTGTTGAGCCATGTCCTCCAGAAACAGCGCATCTATCTCTATGTGCATTTTGATGAACCCTTGCAGGCGGCAGAACTAGCGGCCTTCCGCGAGATGATAAAAAAGCGCATCGCGCATGTGCCGGTCGCCTATATCTTAGGCGAAAAGGAATTCATGGGCCTGACCTTCAAGGTGACGGAGGCAACGCTCGTTCCCCGTCCCGATACGGAAATCCTCGTGCAGGCAGGTGTTGACCGCCTGCGGCAGCTGGGCAGGTCAAATCCCCGCATTGCCGATATCGGTACGGGCACGGGGGCCGTGGGGCTCAGTGTGCTGAATTTTGTCAAAGATGCCGTGCTGGACACCGTGGATATCTCCCCGGCAGCCCGGGCGGTGGCCGAAGAAAATGCGGAAAGCTTCGGCCTTAAGGAACGGGCCAACTTCTTTACGGGCGATCTGCTTGCGCCTTTGGCAGGGCAGACCTATACGGCCATCCTTTCCAATCCGCCCTATATCCCGGCCAAGGATATCGAAGGACTCGCGGCGGATGTGCGCAATAGCGAACCGCATACGGCGCTCGATGGCGGCGAGGACGGGCTGGATTTCTACCGCAGGTTGTGCAGTGAGGCGCCGGCGATGCTGGCGGCGGGCGGCTTCATGGCCTTTGAAGTGGGCATTGACCAGGCTGGCGATGTCGCAAGACTGGCCGAGGAAAATCCGCTGATCTGCCGCACGGAAATCCTGAAGGACTACGCGGGCATTGAGCGGGTAGTCGTGGCTTGGAAAGAGGCATAAGATGCAGACAAGATGTATAAAAATCGATAATATCACAGCAAGCAAAGAAGCTCTCCATTTTGCCGGAGAGCTTATCCGTCATGGTGATGTGGTGGCCTTCCCCACGGAAACGGTCTACGGACTCGGGGCCAACGGGCTGGACGCCGAAGCCTGCCGGAAAATCTATCAGGCCAAGGGGCGCCCGTCGGACAATCCTTTGATCCTGCATGTGGCCAACCGCTCGATGATTGACCAGGTGGCGGCAAAGATTCCGGAAAAGGCGGAAAAACTGCTGGCAGCTTTTTGCCCCGGCCCGATTACCCTGATCCTGCCCCGGAAAAGCATTGTACCGGAGCAGATTACCGGCGGTCTTTCTACGGTGGGCGTCCGGATGCCGGAGCACGATGTGGCAAGGGCGCTCATAGCGGCCGCCGGCGTGCCCATTGCGGCGCCGTCAGCCAATATCTCGGGGCGGCCGAGCCCCACGACGGCAGAATCCGTGCTCGTGGATATGGAGGGCAAGATCCCGATGATCCTCGACGGCGGCGCCTGTGATTTCGGCGTAGAGTCCACGATTGTCGATGCCACGGGCGAGCAGACCGTTATCCTGCGCCCGGGGGCAATCACCAAGGAAATGCTCGAAGAAGTGCTCGGCGAGGGTTCTGTGGTCATTGATCCGGCGTTGGTGGGCGCCGACAGCGTGCCCAAGGCACCGGGCATGAAATACACCCATTATGCGCCCAAGGCTCCCTTGACGCTGCTTGAGGGCATGCCCACGCGCATGGCACGGGGCTTCCGGCGCGAAGTTGCACGGCTGCAGAGCGAAGGGCATAAGGTGGGCGTGATGGCCAGCCATGAGGTGCTGGCGGAACTCAAGGACTTAGTTCCCGCAGACATGATGGCCGATTACGGTCCGCAGGGGAAACTGCCGGCTATTGCAGCTAATATCTATGAGGCATTGCGCTCCTTTGATGAAAAAGATGCCGATGTACTGCTCGGCGAGGGGACTACCTCGGAAGGACTGGGGCTCGCCATTATGAACCGCCTGCATAAGGCCAGCGGGTTCCGCAGCATACAAGCTTGAGATTGTCAGTGCGTATAGGCCAGCGGTACTTGCTTTTTGGCCAAGGTATGTATGTAAACTTCTTAGGGGAAAATAGCAGGAAAAAAGCTTGCGCAAGCGCTTGTAATTGTGTTACTATGAATTGGAGACTGTAATAAAAGGGAGGCTTATCTAATGCTTACCGTTTTGATGATAATTGATGCGCTGGTGGCAATCGCCCTCATCGCAGCAGTACTGGGACAGGAAGCAAAATCTGCCGGTATGGGCGGCATGGGTGGCGGTGCGGACACCGTTTTCTCCGGCAAGGCCCGCGGCATGGACGCATTGCTCGCACGCGTGACAGTGGTGCTGGCTGTCTTGTTCGCCGCAATCACCATCGTGATTGCCAAAATGACAAGCTAATAAGCGACATCCCTGTTCTCGATGGAGCAGGGAATTTTTAAATTTAGGAATTTTCGGTATTATGGGGGTGCGGAAATGATATTACCGGGAGCGGAGCCTTTTTTTATGCCCGGTGGGCCCAAAGGGGTGCTCCTGATTCATGGCTTTACAGGGCTGCCGGCAGAACTTCTGCTGCTCGGTGAGCATCTGAACAAGGCGGGCTTTACGGTGCTCGGCGTGCGGCTGGCCGGTCATGGGACGACGGTTGAGGATATGAGCCATATGACCTGGGAGGACTGGATGGACTCCGTGCGGGATGGCTATGCCGTGCTGTCCGGTTTCTGCGAGGATATCTCCGTGATTGGGCACTCGATGGGCGGGCTCTTTGCCCTGCTGCTCTCCACGGAGGAAGTCGTTTCCCATGTGGTGTCATTGGCTGCGCCCATCTTTATCGCTGACGAGCGGGGCATTGATGCCCTGCCTCCCCGGGAGGCCTGTTACGGAGGTTTCGTGCCCAAGGCTCGCCGCCGTCTCAAAGACGTACCTCCCGCCGTCAACTGTACCTACCGCAAGATGCCGCTGATTTCCATCCATGAGCTCGTGGAGGTTATCGAAAAGACCAAGGGTGCAATCGAGGAAGTGAAGGCACCGACGCTGATCATGCACAGCCGGGATGACCATACGGCAGCGCCGGTCAGTGCAGATTATATCTTGTCCCATGTGCAAGGGACAGCGCGAATCGTCTGGCTGGAGGAATCCGGGCACCTGCTGCCGTTGGCCGGCGAAAGAGAGAGAGTTTTTGAAGAGGCTGCGGCCTTCCTGCAATCGTAAGCAGGAGAATCGAAAAATGTAAGGAGAAGAAATGGACTTAAAAGAAAGAATCCTCGCCTATATGCGGGAAGCTGCCTATAAACCACTAGCCGCTGAGGATTTAGGCGAAGAAATGGGATTAACGGACGAAGAACTGGTGGACTTTGAAGAGGCATTAGATGAATTGGAGGCCGAAGGCGCCATCATCAAGAACCGCAGTGAATTATACGGTGTCCCCAGCCGTATGCATCTGGCCGTAGGCCGTCTGTCGATGACGGCCAAGGGCTTTGGCTTCCTGATTCCCGATGTGCGGGAGTCGGAGGAGGAGACGGACGTCTTCATTCCGGCCAATGCCGTAGGTTCGGCCATGCATGGGGACCGCATCGTGGCCCGGGTTGCGCCTGCGCAGGAGGAAGGTCGTTCCCGTGAGGGCGAGATCATCCGCATCCTGGAACATGCCAATGAAAAGATCGTCGGCACCTTCGAGCGCAGCAAGACCTTTGGTTTTGTGACGCCGGACAGCACGAAGCTCACGCAGGATATCTTCGTGGCCAAGAAGTTCTTCAAGGGGGCCAAGACCGGCAGCAAGGTGGTCGTAAAGATCACGAAATGGCCCAGCGGCCGCCGCAGTGCGGAAGGCGAGGTCATTGAAGTGCTGGGCAAAGTGGGCGATCCCGGCGTGGATGTGCTCTCGGTGATGCGCCAGTATGAGCTTTCCGAAAGCTTTCCTGAGGATGTGCAGGCTGAAGCGGATCATGTCGAACAGGAGCCGGCGCCTGAGGAATACCGGGGCCGCGCTGATCGCCGTGACCTGCCCATCGTGACCGTGGACGGGGAAGATTCCAAGGATTTGGACGATGGCGTCTTTGCCCGCAAGAACCCGGATGGTTCCTATTTCCTCGGCGTCTATATCGCCGATGTCAGCCATTATGTGCGGGAGAACATGCCCCTTGACCGTGAGGCTTATGCCCGCGGCACGAGTGTCTATCTCGTTGACCGCGTGATTCCCATGCTGCCGAAGGAACTGTCCAACGGCATCTGCAGCCTCAATGCCGGCGTTGACCGCCTGTCCATGGCCTGCGAGATGCAGATTTCCCCCGAGGGTGAGGTCACGAGCTACGAGATCCTGCCGACGGTTATCCATGTTTACCGCCGCCTGACCTACAATATCGTCAACAAGGTCCTGGTGGATAAGGTTGAGCCTTTCCTGTCGGATAACCACGATATCCTCTCGATGCTCGAAACACTGGCCGAATTGCGCGGGGTACTCAAGGCCAAGCGCCATCGTCGCGGCTCCATCGACTTCGATTTGCCGGAAGTCAAGGTCAAGCTCGATGAAAATGGCCATCCTGTCGCGCTGATCAAGCGGGAAGGCAGCCTTGCCGAGTCGATCATCGAGGAATGCATGCTCGCGGCCAATGAGACCGTGGCCCGCCATATGGACCTCAAGAACCTGCCCTTCATGTACCGTGTCCATGAGCAGCCGTCCGAGGAGAAGATCGAACGGCTCAACAACCTGCTGGCTGCGTTCGGTCTTTATGTCAAGCGGGATGAGGCCGGGCAGATCCAGCCCATGGATGTGCAGAAGGTGCTCGAAAAAGTCGAGGGCCGCCCGGAGGAACGCATCATCAGCACGGTGTCGCTGCGCTCCATGCAGCAGGCCCGCTACAGTGAGCTGAGCCTGGGCCACTTCGGTCTGGCCGCGCGCTATTACACGCACTTCACGTCGCCGATTCGCCGCTATCCGGACCTGATTGTCCATCGCCTGCTGCGGGAAACCTTTGCGACGGGCAGCATCCCCGCTGAGCGTCAGGCCAAACTCAAGAGTATGCTGCCGGAGATTGCCGACCATACTTCCCAGCGGGAGCGCGTGGCCATCGAAGCCGAGCGCGAGACCACGGATATGAAGAAAATCGAGTATATGGCGCAGTTCGTGGGTGAGGAGTTCACGGGCGTCATCAGCGGCGTGACCGCTTTCGGCATCTTCGTCGAGCTCGATAACGGCGTGGAAGGTCTGGTTCATGTTTCCACCATGACCAATGACTATTACGAATATGTGGAAGAACAATATGCAATGATTGGTGAGCGCACCCGGACGAAATACCGCCTGGGCGATGAGGTCGAGGTAATCCTCGCGCGGGCCAATGTGGAGGAACGGAATTTGGATTTTGTGTTGAAAGACAACGGCCAGTATGTGCCGGAACAGCCGGCTGCGAAGAAGGACAGCCGCAAGGGCAAAGGGGAAAGAAAGCCCAAGGCTTCCCGCCCCAAGAAGCAGAATAAACCGCTGCTCGAAGATGAGCTGATTGCCGAACCCATGCTGACGGAAGAAGAAAGCCAGCAGAAAGAGCAGCAGGAGCGCAGCCAGCACAAGAAGCGCCGCCAGCATAAGAAGCGCGGTGCTTCCGGCGAGAAGCTGCCTCAGAACGAGAATCAGGAAAAGCGCCAGCCCCAGGAGCGCAAGAGCCGCAATGATAAAGGCCGCCGTCCGGGCAAGGCTGAGCGTGCCGATAAGGAAAGCCGCATGGGCGCCGGCTCCTTCCGCGGTGACAGAAGTGAAGGCCGCCGCAACCGTGAGGAACGCCGCAGCGACAAAGAGGTGGGCTACCATCGCGTCTATGTGACCGGCCTCAACAGCGCCATCTGGCCTGATCCGCCGGGATACCATGAGAAGAAGGAGCGGGAAATGGCCGCTGCAGCTGCCAAGGCGGAAAAGGAAAAAGCGCAGAAGTCCAAGGGCAAGCGCCGTCCGCGTCCGCACCGCAAGACCGAAGGCGGTACGGGTAACAGCAAATAATCGAGGTGAGTGAATGGGCAAGAAAAATATCGGCATGAAGGTGGTCTGTGAAAACCGCAAGGCACGTCATGACTACTTTATCCATGAGACATACGAAACAGGTCTTGCCCTCGTGGGCACGGAGGTCAAATCCCTGCGTGCCGGCAAGGCCAACCTCAAGGACAGCTATGCCATGATCAAAGACGGGGAGATCTTTGTTGAGAACATGCATGTTTCTCCCTATGACCAGGGCAATATCTTTAACCACGATCCGCTGAGAGCACGCAAGCTTTTGATGCACAAGAGCGAGATTGTCAAGCTCTTTGCCAAGACGCGCGAGAAGGGCTTTACCCTCGTACCGCTCAAGATCTATTTCAAGAACGGCAAGGCCAAGCTGGAATTGGCGCTGGCTTCCGGTAAGCACAACTACGACAAGCGGCAGGATCTCCACGAGAAAGCCGCCAAGCGCGAAGTGGAACGGGCGCTCAAAGACAGACAGCGTTATTGATGTAAAACTGTAATATTGTAAAGTACCTGCCAATGATGATATAATAGGCAGGTACTTTTGCTATGAAATCTTTGCGAGTCAAGCCTGCAAGGCGCAGAGTCGCTTAGATTTCGTGTAAGGGCGCAGTGCGAAACACTGTTTCGCACGAAGTTTTATTTTAGAAGGGGACTATTCTTATGAGTGAAAACAGGAAATTGAAGCGGGGGCTGAAGAACCGTCATTTGCAGATGATTGCCTTGGGTGGGGCGATTGGCACCGGGCTTTTCTATGGTTCAGCATCCACTATCGCGTTGGCGGGGCCGGCGGTCATGCTGGCTTATCTGATTGGCGGCATCATGATCTTCTTCATCATGCGGATGCTCGGGGAGATGGCGGTGGATGAGCCGGTATCCGGTTCCTTCAGCCATTATGCGACGAAATACTGGGGAAGATTCCCGGGCTTCATGTCCGGCTGGAATTATTGGTTCAACTATGTGCTGGTGTCGATGGCCGAGCTGACCGCTGTGGGCATCTATATGCAGTTCTGGTTCCCGGATCTGCCGCAGTGGATTGCGGCGCTGATCTGTCTCGTGGCCATTACCGCTTTGAACCTTATCAATGTGCGGCTTTATGGGGAAACGGAATTCTGGATGGCGCTGATCAAGATTACGGCCATCGTGCTGATGATTGTGCTGGGCTTGTATATTTTGTTGGGCAGTCCCCAGCCGTTCCCGGATAATCTCAGCAATCTCTGGAATAATGGCGGTTTCCTGCCCAATGGCGTCTGGGGCTTGGCACTGTCCATCGCGGTGGTCATGTTCTCGTTCGGCGGCATCGAGCTGATCGGCATTACGGCGGGCGAGGCAGAAAATCCGGACAAGACCATCCCGCAGGCCATCAATCAGGTAATCTGGCGCATCCTGATCTTCTATGTGGGCACCATGGCCGTGCTCATGGCCCTCTGGCCCTGGAATGAAGTGGGCATGGAGGCCAGCCCCTTTGTGCAGATCTTTATGAGTGTGGGCATTCCTGCCGCAGCCCATATCCTGAACTTTGTCGTGCTCACGGCGGCGGTGTCGGTCTACAATTCCGCCATCTACAGCAACAGCCGCATGCTCTATGGTCTGGCGGCCAAGGATGAGGCGCCCGCGTTCCTGAGCAAGCTCTCCGGCCGTGGCGTGCCGGTGCGGGGCATCCTATTGTCTTCGGGCATCACGCTGATCTGCGTGGCGCTCAACTACTTCTTCCCCGGGAAGATCTTCATGTTCCTGATGTCCATCGCCACCATTGCGGCGACGATCAGCTGGCTGACCATCGTCATCACCCATCTGAAATTCCGCGCCCATTGCAAGGCGGCAGGCAAGGACACGAAATTCAAATCACCGCTTTACCCGTTCGTCAACTACCTCTGCATCGCCTTCCTGCTGGCCATCTGGGGCCTGATGACGCAGATCGAGGGCATGGACCTGGCGGTCTACATCCTGCCGGTATGGCTCTTGTGCCTGTGGGTGGGCTATAAGTATCAGAATAAATAAAGAATGACCAGTCGTTTGACTGGTCATTCTTTATTTCGGGGCGATATTGACGAAGACATCGTAGAAGGCCACGCCGGAGGCGTCGGTGGTGAGCGTGCCCAGGTCGGTTGGCAGGCCGGAATTCAGCACGTTGAGACCGCCTTTTTGGCTGGCGCCCTGCAGGCTCAGGATGATGTCCGGGGCAAGGTCCGTGCGGAATTTGACGCTGACGGTGATCTGCCCCTGTTCGTTCCAGACGACGGCAGGATGCAGGTCCTGCAGCTGGAGTTTTTTCCCCACGTCAGGATGGATATAGACGATGGGATATTCCGGCATGATATGGTGCTTATGATAGTTTTGGCCGTTGATATGGTCCTGGGCATGGGGCGTCAGGAAGTGGAACGGATATTTCTGGGTGGGCAGCAGCTGGGGAAAATCAGCCGGCAATGTACAGCAGTGGAACTTCCCGTCCGGATTGGCAAAGCGGCCATCCTGCCAGGGATAGGGATGATGGCGGAAGCGGGCAGGGCCTTGATAGAGGTCCTGCCATTTTTCGATATGCAGAGCCTGACAGACTTCGGGCGTGAATTCGGCGGTGAGAAATTCTTCATTACTGTGGTGGCAGGGAAAATTGCTGGTGCCAGGTGCCAGCTCATTGAGACGGCGCGTCAGCAGGCGGGCAATCTCCAGGTCGCTTTTGGCTTCACCCTGCGGGGGAACGGCAGGTTCGTTCAGTCCCACCCAATGGCGGAAGTAACTGCCGTAAACATCCAGTTCTTCAAATTCGGTGGTGACCGGCAGGACGATGTCGGCCAATTGGGCTGAGTGCGTCATGAATTTATCGGCCACGACTACCATTTCCAGCTGCGGCCAGAACTGCATCAATTCCATCAGCCCCACGTCCTGACGCAGCGGATCGCGGCAGGACACCCAGAGGAATCTGATGGGCGGATCGTCCAGCGTTTTCAGGCTGCGGGCAAAGTAATTGATATTGACAAATCGGGTATCCTGGCGCTTTTGCATGATACGGTAGGGGAAAATATCCATGCCCTTGTCGGCAAAGTTCACGCCGCCGCCCGGGATGCCGACATTGCCGGTGAGCAGGGAGAGGGCATCGATCAGGCGGATGGTCAGTCCGCTCTGAACGTGGCGCTGCAGGCCAAAGCCGCACCAGATATGCGTGGGATGGTTTTCGGCCAGCAGATCCGCCAGGAAAGCGACGGTTTCAGCTGTCTGCCCTGCATCCTTCAGCAAGGGGGCTGTGGGCATCTGCCGGGCGGAGGCAATCAGTTCAGCGGCGCCCGTGGTTTGGTCGGGATTGTAGGTCAGTTTTCCGTCCTGGGCCAGTTTTTGCAGCAGCAGGACGGCCAGGGCGGCATCCCCGCCGGGGCGCAGTTCGATATAGTAGTCGGCCTTGTGGGCGGTTTCCGTGTAGACCGGATCGATTACCACGACCTTGGCTCCGCGCTCCTGGGCCGCATAGATGATGGGCATGGTATGGACGGAGGTCCAGGCCGGATTGATGCCCCAGAGGATGATCAGCTTCGCTTCCAGCATCTGGCGGATATCGGCGGCGACATTGGCGCCAAAATCCAGCCGCTGGGCATCCAGCCCCGAGGAAAAACAGGGGGTACCGGTGGTCTGCGTGGTAGGGCCAAGGCTGTTGAACATCCCTTCGGCGGCGTAGTGGAGCAGGCCGAAATTGCCGGAATACTTGTTGAGACACAGGGGCAGCGTGGAATGATAGTGTTCCTTCAGCTCCAGGATCTTGTGGGCAATGGTATCGATGGCTTCATGCCAGGAAATCCGCTGCCAGTGACCGGAACCACGTCCCAGCTGGCGCTGAGGGTAGAGCAGGCGGCGGGGATGGTAGACTGTGCCCAGGATTTCTTCCTTCTTGTTGCAAAGGCGGCCGGAGGCGCCGGCTTTTTTGTCGCCGGTGATGAATTCGATCTTTCCGCCACGGGTATAGGCCAGCATGGGGCAGGAGTCATAGCAGTTGCGGGGGCAGATATGGCGGGTGACCTGGTAATCGTCGTGGAAGAACATGGGGACTCCTTTCCTTTTTTTGTCAGCCCTTTTGCAGGGAGAATTGCATCTGCCCGTCAAATAGGGGCTGTAATCTTAGGGCGGTCTGGGGGCAGTTATTGATGCAAAGCCCGCAGGCCGTGCATTTTACGGGATTGAATGTCAGCGCCTTGCCTGTTTCTGTATTGCAGATGGCCAGTGCTTTTTCCGGGCAGAGCATGGTGCAGAGGCCGCAGGCGGTGCAGGAAGCCTGCACGGTCATTCCGGGAAACAATGCACAGGGGGAGGCGGCCTGTTTTTCCAGCCAGATTACCGGATCAAAGGCGTACTGCCGCTGCGTCTGTGCCTCGGCAATCTCCGTGGCGGTATCGGCGGCAGCATGAAACAGGGAGCGGAAAAAGGAACGGCGGGCCACGGGGGTTGGCGCGGGCGCAGTTTCCTTCACGTGAACGAGCTTCAACAGTGGTTTGCCTGCCGCCTGCAGGGCTTCATTGCAGGCGGCGATTTCCGTGTCCAGCCACTTAGCAACCGCGGGATTGCAGGCGGCGCAGCGGCTCGTGTCGATGGACAGCGGCTGATTTTCGGCCAGAGCCCAGAGCAGGCGTCGGTTCAGGGCGCCGAGGCAGGGCATGCCGGCGGGTGATACCTTCCGGCACATAAGCACCTGCGGCGTGAGCTTCTGCGTGGCGGTCAGGGCGGCATCATAGTCTGAGTCGCTTTGGATGGCGCCGGTGGGACAGATGGCTGTACAGAGGCCGCAGTTATCGCATTTTTCCGCATCGATTTCCCGGTTCGTGATGGCTTGTTGCGGGCAGATGTCCTGACAGCGGCTGCAACTGATATTGGTGTAGTGGAACAGACAGCGATTGAGGTCGATATGGCGCTGGGGCATGGAATGGGCCACCTTTCAAAGATAGTTTTCTACATTATACCGCTGTCCATGACGGTTTGACAAATAAAATAAGCCTGGCCATATGACCAGACTTATCGATAGACATGATATTACTTTGCGGTCTGTACTTCCGGCAGTTCTTCCTTGTTCATGCGGCTGGACAGGTAGTTGGCTGCAAGTGACCCCGATATATTGTGCCAGACGCTGAAGATGGCACCGGGAATGGCGGCGGCAGGGCCGAAGTGGAGCATGGCAAGGCTCGTAGCAAGCCCTGAGTTCTGCATGCCGACCTCGATGGAGATGGCTTTGGCCTTGGCCAGGTCCATATGCAGGGCCTTGGCGAGCAGGAAGCCCGTGCCGTAGCCCAAGAGGTTATGGCACATGACGACAGCCATGATCAGGAGGCCTGTTTCCATGATCTTCTGGGAGCTTACGGCTACTACGCCGCCCACAATCAGCACGATGGCGGTTACGGAAACGAGCGGCAGGACTTTGACGACCTTCTGCACCTGCGTCTCAAAGAATGAATTGATGATGATCCCTGCGACAATCGGCAGGATTACGACCTGCACGATGGACATCATCATGGCCGCTAGAGAAATCTCCACCCAGGCGCCGGCCAGCCACCAGGTCAGCAGCGGTGTGACAATCGGTGCCAGGATCGTCGTGGTCATCGTCATGGATACCGACAAAGCCACATCCCCGCGGGCCAGGTAGGTCATAACGTTGGAGGAGGTACCGCCGGGGCAGGTGCCCACGAGGATGACACCGGCAGCCAGTTCCGGCGGCAGGCCGAAGGCCGTGGCCAGGATATAGGCGAGCAGCGGCATGATGGTGAACTGCGCCAGCGCCCCGATGAAGACATCGCGGGGACGCTGGAAGACCAGTTTGAAGTCCGAGAGCTTGAGTGTCATGCCCATGCCGAACATCACGATGCCCAGGAGCAGGGTGATATTCGGCGCCACCCATTTGAAGCTTACAGGCTCAATAAGGGCGATGGCGGCGATGGCGATAACGAATACCGCCATATACTTGGAGATGAAAGCACTTAGTTTTTCCAGATAATGCATAAGACCAATCCTTTCCTTTATGATGTTTACAATATTACAGTTGTAAAGCAGAAAAGTCAAGGTAAATATGGATGATTGTATTTATATAAGGGAATATTTTTTACACCTAGCATTGAAATAGGTGATGTAAAGTGTTACAATATGTTCATATTTGCTAAAGGGGGAGTTATCATGCATGCATTACATATGGAAAAAAGCCGCTGGACGGCGCGGGATCTTACGCTCACGGCAGTCATGACGGCTTGGGTGTTCTTGTTGACTTTTGTCCCGAAGATTCCCATACCTCTGGGATATGCGCATCTGGGGGATGCGGGAATCTTCGTGCTGCTTTGTCTGGGCTGGCGCCGGGAAGCTTTGGCTGCGGCCTGCCTGGGTTCCATGCTGGCGGACCTCGTGGGCGGTTTTCCCCTGTGGATAGGGCCGACGCTGGTGATCAAATGGGCTATGGCCGAAACCTTTCTGCACGCAGCAAAATTATCGGGTAAGGACTTTGTTACCGCGCCCCGCACTTTGCTGGCCTTGATTCTGGCCTGCCTCGTGATGGCGGCAGGTTATACGGCTTTTGGTGCGGTGCTCTATGACAGCATTGAGGCCGGCTTGGCTTCGGCACCGGGACTTCTGGCTGAGGGCGCAGTCAATATCCTGGCCTTCTATGCGGTCATCAAACCGTTGGAGAAGCTGCTGCAAAGCCGTCTGTGATTTCATAGGTATTGAAGGGCTGCTAAAAAAATAGCAGCTCTTTTTTGGTTCTATAATGATATGTTTATATCAAAAATAAAATAAACTATTGTATATATACTTGCAAATGATAGTTGGTCGTGTTATAATGAGTTTGCGATTGAAAGATAACTAACATTTTATATAAGGAGTGATGATAGTGAATATTCAATATCGTCAGGAAGCTGTTTGGATCGGTATTGATGTGGGAACCACCGGGGTTCGTGCTATCGCCTATGATATTACCGGTCGGAAAGTCGCGGCAGCAGAGGCTTTTTATCCATTGCTGACACCGCATCCGGACTGGGCGGAGGAAAATCCGGCGCAGATCTTTGCGGCAATTCAGGAGGTGGTCGGCAAGGCTGCGGCAGACCTGCGGTACAAGAGCCGCCAGCTGGCGGGCCTTTCTCTAAGCACGGTCATGCACAGTTTTGCCGGGCTGGACGGCAATTATCAGCCGCTGATGGATATGCAGACCTGGGCCGACAGCCGTAGCGCGGAAATCGTGCGGGAGATGAAGGCAGACGAAGGTTTATGCCGCCGTTTTTATGAGAAGACCGGCTGCCCCATCCATGCATCCTATCCGTTGGCCAAAATCCTCTGGCTGCGGAAGAATCATCCGGATATGTTCCGGCAGATGCGTTATGTGGGTTCATTGAAGGATTACATCTTTTACGGACTGACGGGAAAATGGCTGATTGACCATTCGGCGGCCAGCACCAGTGGCCTCTACAATGAAGCGCAGATGGATTGGGATGAGGAGATCCTCGCTTATGCAGGCCTGAAAAAGTCCCAGTTGCCGCCTGTGGTTTCCACGACCCATATGGAGAAGCTGCAGGATAGTGCGGCCGGTGCCATGGGGCTGCCCGCAGGCCTGCCGGTGGTTATCGGCGCAACGGACGGCGTGCTGGTCAATGTAGGCATCGGAGCCGTGCAGCCAGGTCAGCTGAGTGCCACAATCGGTACCAGCGGTGCGTTGCGGATGCTGACGGACAAACCCTTGACGGATAAGAAGATGCGTACCTGGTGCTACAATCTCGTGGATGATATGTGGGTGGCCGGCGGAGCCATCAACAATGGCGGCATGATCTTGCGTTGGGTAAGGGACAAGGTTTGCCACTATACCCCCCATCATCTGGAGAATCTCGATGTGGATGGGTACGACCTCATGACCATGAAGGCAGCTCATGTGGCGGCCGGAGCTGACGGTCTCGTCATGCTGCCGAGCTTTACCGGGGAACGGGCACCATACTGGAATTCGGAATTGCGGGGCATGTTTTTTGGCCTGTCGCTGAACCACAGCCGTTCCCATATGATTCGCGCCTGCATGGAGGGCATTGCCTACAGCATGAATGCGGTGATGCTGGCCCTGCGGGATTTTGGGGAAATCAAGGATATCCGGGTCAGTGGCAGCTTCACGAAGTCGGAACTCTGGCTGCAGATTCTGGCCAGCGTGCTCAATGAAGAACTGATCCTGCCCGACAACAGCGAGGGCGCAGCCTTTGGGGCAGCAGTGCTGGGCTTTATTGCCAGCCATGAACTGACAGGTATCGGCGCAACCCGGGATTTGGTCAAGCCCAAGCGCATAATCCGTCCGGACAAGGAGGATGTCAAAGTTTATCAGGAACTTTATCAGATCTATGACCAGCTGTATTGGAAGCTGCAGCCGGAACTGGCGGCTATCGCAGCATTTCAGAAGGCACAGGCATAAGGAGGCAGGATGATGGAGAAGAAAATGGATATCGGCATGGTCGGCATGGCCGTGATGGGGAGCAATCTGGCCCTCAATATGGCAGATCATGGTTTTGATGTAGCTTGCTACAATTATACGCCGGATTTGACGGAAAAAGTATTGCGGGAGCATCCCCATGAGCATATGCATGGCTTTTTCAATCTGCAGGAGTTTGTAGATTCCCTGCAGAAGCCCCGCCGCATCATGCTGCTGATTATGGCGGGGGCCCCGGTGGATTCCATGATTGAGCAACTTACGCCGCTTTTGGAACCGGGCGATATGATTCTCGATGGGGGCAATTCTTACTTTGGGGATACCCGGCGACGGCAGGAAAAACTGCAGCAATCCGGCATCCATTATTTCGGGGTCGGGATTTCCGGCGGGGAAAATGGTGCCCGCAGAGGCCCATGCATCATGCCGGGGGGCGATAAAGCTGCTTACGAATATGTGCGCCCCATCTATGAGGCAGTGGCGGCTCAGGCGGATGGTCAGCCCTGCTGCAGTTATATCGGCACGGATGGTGCCGGACATTATGTGAAGATGGTGCATAACGGTATCGAATATGCCGATATGCAGCTGATTGCGGAAGCCTACCTGTTGCTGAAATACGCCGGGGGCTGCAGCAATAAGGAGATTGCTGAGATTTTCCATCAGTGGAACCAAGGGGAACTCAAAAGCTTCCTGATTGGCATCACCGCCGATATCTTCGCTGAAGATGATGAGGCGGGCGGGCAGCTGTTGGATAAGATTGTGGACAGTGCCGGACAGAAGGGAACTGGGCGTTGGACCAGTATCGAGGCCCTGCGGCAGGGCGTGAATACTTCCCTGATCACGGCGGCCTGCAATGCCCGGGTAATGTCCAATCTGCTGGCCGAACGGCAGGCTCTGGGCAGCATCATCCAGTCTGCCTGTGTGGATAAAAAGGCGGACGGTGACTTCGTGGAAATGGTACGTCAGAGCCTGTATTTGGGCAAGATTGCCGCTTATGCTCAGGGCTTTGCTCTCTATCGTTCGGCGGCAGATCATTATGGCTGGCAGTTGGACTTGGGGCAGATTGCGGCCATCTTCCGGGCAGGGTGCATCATTCAGGCAGATTTCCTGAGTCGGATCACGGCGGCCTTTACGGCTCGGCCACAGCTGGACAATCTGCTGCAGGATGACTTTTTCGCCGGGAAGGTCAATGACAATCTCACAGCACTGCGGCAGACGGTGGCAAGTGCCGTACAGCGGGGGATCCCCGTGCCGGCGCTGGCCTGTGCAGTGGAATACATCGATGCCCTGCGTGGCACGCATTTGGGGGCGAACCTGATTCAGGCCCAGCGGGATTATTTCGGGGCGCATACGTTCAAGCGTATCGATGCGGAAGGTTCATTCCACCATGAATGGAAGAAAAATTTCTAAAATTCGCATTCATATCTGACAAGGGAGGTCTATGATTATGCCGCTTATCATTTTGGCAGTTGGTATTCTCTTTTTGTTTTTCCTGATTGTGAAGGTACGGCTCAACAGCTTTTTGGCCTTGCTGCTGGTTGCCGGTCTGGTGGGCTATGCCGAAGGGCTGCCTGAGGGCCAGATCATTCCCGTGATTGAAAAAGGCCTGGGCGGAACCCTGGGGGGCCTGGCCATCGTCGTGTCCTTCGGCGCTATGCTGGGCAAGCTCATGGCAGAAAGTGGCGGTGCTCAGCGCATTGCCACCACGCTGATTGACGTATTTGGCCGCCGCTGGGTCAAATGGGCTGTGGCCTTGACCGGCTTCATCGTCGGCATTGCCCTGTTCTATGAAATCGGCTTCGTACTGCTGATTCCCCTGGTCTTCACCATAGCCACGGCGGCAAAGATTCCCCTGCTTGAAGTAGGCATCCCCATGGCGGCGGCGTTATCCGTGACCCATGGTTTCCTGCCGCCACATCCCGGCCCTACGGCGATTTCCATCATCTATAATGCCGATATCGGACTGACCCTGCTTTATGGTGCGATCATTGCCATCCCCACGGCCATCGTGGCCGGTCCCGTCTTTGCCAATACCACGAAGCATATCCAGCCGGAAGTGCCCGAGGGCATGCAGAGCAGCAAGGTTTTTGCGGATAACGAGATGCCCGGTTTTGGCATCTCCGTGTTCACCGCTATGGTCCCGGTCGTATTGATGGCCGCTTCGGCCATCGCCAAGTTGACGTTGGCTCCCGCATCATCCCTCTATCAGTGGCTGACTTTTCTGGGCACGCCGGATATGGCTTTGACCATCGCTGTGGCTACGGCCATCTACACCTTTGGCCTGCGGCAGGGCAAATCCATTCCGGAAATCATGAAGATCTGCGAAAGCGCCGTGCTGACCATCGCCATGATTCTCCTGATCGTGGGCGGCGGTGGTGCCCTGAAGCAGATTCTCATCGACAGCGGCGTTGGCAATTACATCGGTGAGATTGCCGCCAAGTCCCAGTTATCCCCCCTGCTGCTGGCGTGGACGGTGGCAGCAGTGATCCGTACGGCCTGCGGCAGTGCAACCGTAGCCGCCCTGACAGCCGGCGGTATCGCCGCACCTGTGGTGGCCGTGACCGGCGTGAATCCTGAACTCATGGTGCTGGCTACAGGTGCTGGCAGCCTGATTTTCAGTCCCCCGAATGATCCCGGCTTCTGGCTCTTCAAAGAATTCTTTGGCCTGACCGTCAAGCAGACCGTGCGCACCTGGTGCGTGTTGGAAACCATCATTTCCGTGATGGGCCTGGCCGGCGTCCTGGTTCTCGAAGCAATCATCTGACATCCTGATGTAAAAAGCCTTCCGTTGCTGGAAGGCTTTTTACATAGGAAAAAATCATGTATAATATCCATGAAGGATGTTAGAAAAGAGGAATGATATGAAGGAACAGGTATTACCGATTTTGCGCAGCGCTTATGAAGATCTGACCAAGTCGGAAAAAAAAATAGCCGATTATATCACCGGCCATAAGGATGAAATCATGGGGCAGACGGTGGCGGAAATCGCCAAAAACACCGCCAACTCGGAAATCACCATTTCCCGCTTTTGCAAGAAGCTGGGGTTCAGCGGCCTGCAGGGGCTGAAGATTGCTTTGGCCTCGGAATTGTCAGCGGCAGGGGAGCAGACCTATCAGGACATTCATAAGAATGATGATGAGGCAGCTGTGGCGGGCAAGATTTTCCGCAACATCACCGACGGTCTGCAGGATACCCTGAAGATCCTGGATTTTTCCCTGATTGCAGCAGCCGTGGATTTATTGAAGTCGGCCCGCCGGGTGGCCATTTATGGCTTTGGCAATTCCGCCACGGTCTGCCAGGACATGGAAACGCGCCTGCTGCGCTTTGGCATGGCTGTGCAGGCCTTCAGCGATGTGCATATGCAGGTGACCTCAGCCGCACTGCTGGATGCCTGCGATGTGGTGATTGCTGTTTCTCATACGGGCGCTAACAAGGATATTCTGGAATCTTTGCGCATAGCCCGCCAGAATGGGGCGAAGGTCATCGCCATTACGAGTTATGCCCAATCGGAATTAGCGCGCAGTGCAGATATTGCCCTCGTGGGCATGGGGCGGGAAGTCCATTACCGATCGGAAGCGGCGGCCTCCCGTCTGGTGCATATGGCCATCGGCGATATCCTCTACACCTGCCTGGCCATGAAAATGCCGGAGCAGTACCATGCCAACTTGCAGAAGATGCGTGAAGTTATTGCCGCTCGCCGTCTGTAAGTTGCTGCAACAATGCCCGGCAGCCTTTGTCCACATCCTGATAGGTCACTTCGAAGTTGCCTGTGTACCAAGGATCGGCAACTTCGCGGGATTCACCGGCATAGGAGAGAAGCAGGTGGCATTTGCCTTGCGGATCATTACCGGTCATGCGCATCAGGTCGCGCATGTTTTCGTCATCCATGGCGACAAGGTAATCATAAACATCGTAATCAGCCCGCTGGATCTGGCGGGCTTTTCGCTTGGTGAAGGGGATGTTATGGGCGGTGAGGGCGGCTTTCGTGCCCGGGTGCGTGTCACTGCCAATCTCATCGGTGCGGCATGCTTTGGAATCCACGAGGATTTCCGTTTCCTTTCCGGCCTGACGCACGAGTTCCTTCATGACAAACTCGGCCATTGTCGAACGGCAGATATTGCCATGACATAAAAAAAGTATTTTTTTCATCGTTTGCTCCTTCCAACTTCTTTTTCTTAACTTAACTCTCCTGCATTTTCTTGAATAAATCACGGGCAAAATCGAGTACCATCGCGCGCTGTTCAGCAGGAAAGGTGGAATAGGCAAGCAGAAGCTGCTGTTCCCGTTCGGAGAGCTGCAGTTTTTGGGCCAGTTCCGATACCAGGTCGGCACGGTGGCTTACAAACATCTCCCCTGTGCCATGGCGCAGGTATTCTTCATTGATATTATATTCAGCGACAAGCTGGGAAATGACACGTTCTGTAATGGGACGTGTCTCTTTTTCGTATTGGCCGATGGTTGTCTGGCTTAGATTGATGCGGGCGCCGAAATCTGTTTGGTTCAGGTCGAGTGCCTTGCGGATTGTCTTTAAGCGATAGCCGATGCTCATATAATCCCTCCTAGATAAAAGTATAGAAAATTATATAGTGAAAATCAATAATTAAAAAGTAAATATCTTGCAATGCTCAGTGAAAAACACTATAATATAATTTAATAATAACTCAAATCACTATTTGGTAAAGATGAATATATTTGACACAATACGGCGACTATATGCCAAACTAACCGGTTATTAAATGCGATAATAATAGTAGGCAAAAGTTAAAGAGGTGAAGGTTTTGGGGATTCGTCGGGATATTTTCTATCGGCAGATCGGAGCAAAAATCGCATATTATCGCACACTGTACGGCATGGAGCAGAGCCAACTGGCGGATAAGATACATATCAGTCAAAGCACCCTGAGTCGTATCGAACGGGGCAAGTACGGAGAAAATATATCAATCGCCATGCTGTTGGACATTGCCGAGGGCTTGGAAATCGATCCGTCATTGCTGACAACATTTACGGGATTGGAAAAGAATATGTGGAGTTACAAACCATATACCGATATGTAGGGGATCACGGGAAGGTGGAGCGTCATCATGTCTATGGTCATCATGAATAATGGAGCGGCTATGCAGGCGCTCCATGAAAATGACAAAAATTCCAATAAATTATCGAAAGATTTACAAAAAGTATCCAGTGGGATGAAGATAAATGGTGCTGGGGATGGTGCGGCGGAGTATGCTGTCTCTGAGAAGATGAGGGTGATGATTCGCTCCTTGGGACAGGATATTGAAAATGCCAAGAAAGGGATAGATCTTGTAAAGATTGCCGAAGAAGGAATGCAAAACATAGTTGACCAACTAAGAGATATGAAGGCTATGGCCATTGATTCAGCCAACGAGCATAATAGTGATGCAGATCGGGCAATACTGCAAAAAGAGTTTGCTTCGCGTATGGCAGGGATTGATAATATTGCGGCGACTACCAATTACAATGGTAAAATTTTGATGGATGGACGGTATTGGTACAAGGAGTATGATGGTATAACCGCTGAAAATTGGGACACGCAAACCAATACATTAATGACATCGTTCAAACTTGACAAAAATCAGTCGGCTAGTTTTAATTCTGTTTGGGGAAAGCCACAGTTGACAAAAACGAAGATATTACTTAATAGTGCTAGTGATGTGCCTAAATTGGAACCCAATACACCAGTAGTTGAAAACAGTATTCAGAATTTGTTTCCGACATCGCCTTTGGGGACATCTGCTTGGGGGATAACAGGTTATAGTCCTGAGCAAGCTTTGGATTATTTTTCGTTGGGGTCGAATACAAGAATGGTAATAACTTCAAATGGTACTTTTAAGCCACCATTATATAAAAGAACAGCAAGCGGGACATCAGAATATACAGTTAGAAATATGCCACAAAATGGTCAAACAGTTTATTTGAAAACAGGCACATATACATATACTCCATGTTATTTTTATACAAACGGTTCTGACCAGATGATAATATCACAAAATAATGTAGATATCTCACAGGGGGCGTCATATTATAAAGCTGATTTAGATTTTAGCAGAGCTACTAAAGAAGGGCGTGCATTAAATTACCCGTCTGATTTGAATAATCAAAGTGTAACGATTTTGTGTCCGGGTTGTCTTCAGTATGTGGGGATAAAATTAGAAACTGGCAGAGAAGCTGGAACGGGGGTACTCTATAGGTCAGATCCATCATATCAAGGACTTTATAGAGGTGCACAAGTTTATGTTGTGGGTATAGGTTCGGAACCTTGTACGCAGGAGGAGGTTTTAGAAAATATATTTAAAGGGATAAAGGCAGCTAATGCTGCAAATGGTATTAGAAATGAATCTGATAAAAATTTAATGTTAGCAGAATATCATGGTGTGACTTTTTTTAAGGATGAAAATACTGGTAACTATAGTTTCTTAAAAATAGATCTGCCTATGATAGTATATAATGGTGGAATAGGGAGTCTTAGTGGTGGAGGGGAAGAAGAAGCACAAATACAACCCGATCCGCCGGAACCCGACCCACCAGAACCTGACCCACCAGAACCTGACCCGCCAGAACCCGATCCGCCGGAACCCGACCCACCAGAACCTGACCCGCCAGAACCCGATCCGCCGGAACCCGACCCACCAGAACCTGACCCGCCAGAACCCGACCCGCCGGAACCTGACCCACCAGAACCTGCCCCACATAATCCCGACGATAACGAGCAGGGGCATAAGGGGCGGCGCGTTGAGGGGAATCCTTTGATTATCCATTATGGGCCAAAGCAAAATCAGCATTTGCGGGTGTATATCAACAATATGCACACCAAGGCTATGGGGCTGAACGATGTGGTTATTGATCCCATGGAAAAAGCACGGGAAGCTATGGGCAAGCTGGATGAAGCTTTGGACTATGCCTTGAATGAAATAACCCGTATGGGGGCATACCAAAAGAAACTGCAATATACCATAGACAACAACACGACAGCCGAAGAAAATGTCACCAGTGCGGAGAGCGTTATCCGCGATGCCGATATGGCTCAATCCATGATGAATTATGTTAAGGACAATATCCTAACGCAAACATCCCAAGCCATGCTGGCACAGGCTAATCAAAACAGGGGAGCAGTATTGAGACTGTTGCAATAGGTGCTAGCTGTGAGAGAAAATAAAGAGCACTGCTGGCTGCAGTGCTCTTATTTTTAGAATTGATTGCTATAGTTGTCAGTTTGAGGATGTATCAGAGTTCATCCATTAAATCATCGATAGCATGAAATGGGCCAACAAGGTCTGTGCACGTGTTTACTTCCTTCATAGCTTTGATGGTTTCGGCGTTTGGTATTTCATCAAGATGGTATTTTTTATGATGGAACAATGTTGTTACTTCATTGGTCTTTAGATTAAGTTTTTCCTTTAGCAGGACAGTATATTGCATCTGTCCTTTTGAATAATCAAAATTGCTTAATGGAAATATGGAGTTTCCATAAAATACATTATTGTTATTTACGAAGGTGGCAAAAGTAATGATGCTTTGTGGTGTGGTTCCCTTCACGATATAATCTGCAGAAAGTGCGGAATAAAAAGGGATTTTATTCTTGTCATAGCGAAAAAAGTTGGAAAAATTGCTATCCAGTATAGTATCAAGGTGTGCTAATACTTTTAAGCGGTCACTTATGAGTGGGAAGGCTTTGTCCTTGGAAATATCATTAGCAGTTATTTTCTGTGAAAGTATTTGTCGAAATACCTTATCATGAGCTAGGTTCTGGAATGGATAGGCAGATTTTAGTTTTTGCAGACCTGCTAAATGGTAAAAATTATCTGGCAGGAATCTGATGGTTAAATGCGTTTGCTTCATTTTTCTGCCCAATATAATGTGATATTCGTAGTTGGTCAGGTGAAGGAAGGTAGAAGCAGCATCTCTTAAAATATCGGTACTCATAGCAATGGTTATTCCTTGATTTCTTAATGCAAACAAAAAAAGCTCTTGGTGAGAAGCCGAGAGCTTTTTCTGCAATTTGGCCGTTTTTCTGTCTGCACAACGAGGTGCATCTAGTCAGGTTGAGGTTACACGGCCAAACCCTTCATGGAGCTATCCAAGTCCCGCTTCCTGACACGCTTCTTGGAGTCCTAGCCCATACTGACACTCTGTGTTGCCAGTTCTCTATACTTTGATTATAGCAATACAGTGGTAGAAGGTCAAGGGAAGAATCTCAATCAGTAAATCCGTTCTAGTTCATATCCGTTATCGTGCAGTGCCTTGACAATGCGCTGGATGTGTTCTTCGTTATTGGTCTCGCAGGTGACTTCGAGGACTACTTTCTTGAAGCTGTTGGTGACCTTGGACTGGTTGTGGTTGAGTTCGATGACGTTGGCGTTCTCTTCGGCGAGGATGCGGGAAACGTTTAAAAGCTGGCCGGGTTTGTCCGGCAGCAGGACGCCGAAGCAGAAGACGCGGCCACGGGCAATCTTGGCCTTCTCAATCAGGGCAGAAATCGTGGAAATATCGATATTGCCGCCGCTCACGATGGCGGCTACTTTCTTGCCCTTGAACGGGAGCTTGGAAAGGGCGGCCAGCGACAGGACGCCAGCGCCTTCGGCAATGAGCTTGTGCTTTTCGATAAGCGACAGCAGGGCGCCCATGATTTCCATTTCGGAAACGGTGATGATGTCGTCGAGGTATTTCTTGCAGAATTCGTAGGTCAGCGTGCCGGCGGTCTTGACGGCGCAGCCATCGGCTACGGTGTCGGCGGATTTGAGCGTCGTGACTTTTCCCTTGGCAAGGGCGGCCTTCATGCAGGCGGCATTTTCTGGTTCCACGCCGATGACCTTGATATCGGGATTGACGAGCTTGGTGGCCAGCGCCACGCCGGAAGCGAAGCCGCCGCCGCCGATGGGCACGAGGATGGCATCGATATCCTTGCAGGCATCGATGATTTCCAGAGCCGTGGTGCCCTGGCCTAAGAGCACCTGCAGGTCGTTGAAGGGATGGATGTAGACATAGCCATGCTGTTTCTGCAGTTCGAGGCTGTAGGCATAGGCGTCGTCAAAGCCGTCACCATGCAGCACGACTTCTGCGCCCAAGGCTTTCGTGCCTTCGACTTTGAGGATTGGCGTGGTGGCGGGCATGCAGATCACGGCCTTGACGCCGAGCTTCTGCGCCGCAAAGGCCACGCCCTGGGCATGGTTGCCGGCGGACGAGGTGATGACGCCCTTGGCGCGTTCTTCGGGCGTGAGCTGGCTGATTTTATTGTAAGCACCGCGCAGCTTGAAGGCGCCCGTATGCTGGAGGTTTTCGGGTTTCAAGAAGACCTGGTTGCCGGACAGTTCTGAGAAGAAGTCGCTTTCGATCAGGCGTGTCTTTTTCGCTACGCCTTCTAAGTTGCGGGCGGCTTGATAGACTCCGGCGATGGTGGTTTGGGCGACGATCTCGGCATTATTGGGGCGGCTGGCTTTTTCTTTGGACATGGGTGGGCCTCCTTTGATACTCTCTGTTTACACATATTTGATTTTTAGGCATTTATTTCTAATAAAGTGTTCTATTTAGTGTATCACTATCCGCTGAGAAATGTCAATGTATTTTATGCGGCTAGGGCAGGATTTTATTGGGGCAGGCGCGAAATATTAAGTATATCGTATTACGGGGAGGTATGTTTAGATGAAGTTATCCCGTATTTTGGTGCCGGTGGACGCGTCGGATACTTCCAGCCGGGCGCTGAAGTTCGCCATCAATCTGGCTGAGGAGATGGAGGCCAGGTTGGATGTCCTGCATGTGACGTATTTCACCAGCGAAACGGATGCACAGGAGGATACCTGGCTGCCGGATGATGTCGTCGGGGATGTGCGCAGCGATGAGGTGGCGACGCAGGCCATGATCAAGCGGTGTATGCCGGAGAATTTCAAGTATGAATACCACTGTCGTACGGGGATGCCGGTGGAGGAAATCCTGCAATTTGCTGAGGAAAGCCTGCCGGATCTCATCGTGACCGGCGGCCGGGGCTTAGGCGTCGTGGAAGGCTTCTTTGCCGGCAGTGTCAGTCAGGAATTGGTGGAGCGGGCCCAAACGGCTGTAATGGTGGTTAAATGATTTTGAGGGGGTAATCTTGATGATGAAAAATATTCTTGTGCCGGTAGATGGTTCGGAAGGTTCGGACCGTGCGGTAGCAGAGGCCATTGCCATGGCAGAGATCTGCGAGGCAAAGCTGAACTTCCTCTATGTGGCCAATATCAATCAGCTGGCCATCAATGCCTGCCTGTCTGATGCCATTCTCGAAGCAGTCACGAAGGCTGGCAATGTGATCTTGGACCGGGCCATGGAAATGGTACCCTCCGGAATCGAGAAGGAAGCTTATTCCGAAACCGGCTCGCCGGCCGTAGTGATCCTGGATTTTGCAGCCTCGAATGATATTGACCTGATCATCATGGGCAGTCGTGGCCTGGGAATCGTGAAGGGCGTACTGCTGGGCAGTGTCAGCCAGTATATCGTGGAACAGGCAAAATGCCCTGTTCTGGTTGTGAAATGAACAGCAAAAAGCCGACCAGCTCAAAAGTCTGGTCGGCTTTTTTAGTATAGGGTTTTTATGATGCCGGTTTTGCGATAGGCGTTCATATCGATGACTCTTTGATTGGCAGAGCCACGGAAGTTCAGTGTCAGATCCCGCAGTTTCTCCTCGTAACGGCCATCTACCAGCACATCGATTTCCTTCAATAAAGCATCGATGGCGGGATTGTTCCTGGATAGCAGGTCTTCCAGCGTGAAGCCGGTGTAGCTCCATACATCAAGCCCGCGGGCATGGGCCTGGCGGGCTAGTTTTGTCAGGGGAGCAGGCTGCAGGAAGGGCTCGCCGCCGCTGAAGGTGATGCCGTCGAGCAGGGGATTGGCGTCGATGAGGGAGAGAATCTCATCGGTATCGGCATCCCTGCCGCCGGTGGCAGGGTGTGTGGCGGGATTATGGCAGCCGGGGCAATGGTGCGGGCAGCCCTGTGTGAAGACTGTGAGCCGCAGGCCATCGCCATCGACGATGGATTCATCCACGATACCTGCAATGCGAATCCTCATATCAGTGCATGACGGTATGCTTTACGCGATCATGTTCTTCGGCGCGCTTGGCATCATTCCAACGGTCGATGGTACCGACCAGGTAACCGGTGATGCGGCGGATGCGCTCGAATTTCTGGGGCTGCAGTACATAGTCCAGATGAATCTGGCCGTCAGCAGCCGGAGTCAGCGTCAGCTCATTCAGTTTTTCGTTGGTCTGCTCTTCCACATAGCCAATGTACTGGGCAATCTCTGCCTCCGTTACATCACTGAGACCATCGACAGTTACTGCTACATCATTTACCATCATGATAATCACCTATCCTTTTATTTATTGTACCCGTCAGGGGGGCGTCCGTTTGAACCACCATTGGTGGTGAATGTAAGGAAATTATACAATATGTATGGCTGTTAGTCAATAGAAATACTAGATGTAGTTGTTTATGCACGGGGTTATCCACAAAGGAAAGGGGCGGCAAACCTTGTAAAATGGGCCGAAAAAAAGTTATCCACAAATTACCGGCTTGGCAATTTGTGGATAATTGGAAGGTTCTACCTGTACTTTTCTTATTGCTGTACAATGGTCCGGATCGGGAAGGGGATTTCGATTCCTTCTTCGCGGTAGCGGGCGGTCAGGGCCTTGATGAATTCGTGCTTGAGCAGGAATTGGTTGTCGAAGCGGGCGGAGTGCAGCAGGACGTTGAAGTCGATGCTGCTGTCGCCGAAGTTGTAGAAGCGCACGGCGGGCTGGCGGTCTTTGTCCAGGCGCTCGTTGAGCTGTGTCAGCACCTGCCGGGCAACGTCAAGAGTTACTTCCTCGACCTTTTCCAAATCGCTGTTATAGGCCACGCCCACGGGAATCTTGATCAGGATGTCGTGGCGGGGCATGCTGTAGTTAGTGATGATGGAGGAGGCAATCTTCTGATTCGGGATGACGACCATATTGCCCTCGCCTACGGGGACGATGGTGGTGAAACGCCAGGTGATGTCCGTGACGCGGCCTTCCTCACCGGAGCTCAGATGGACGTAATCGCCGAGCCGCAGCTGTTTGGAGAGAATCAGATGCAGGCCGGAGAAGATATTGGCCAGGGTTTCCTGCAGGGCCAGCGCCACGGCCATACCACCAACACCCAAAGCGGTGAGAATCGGGGCGATGGAGATGCCGTAGTATTGCAGCACGACGAGGATGCCCATGGCATAGATGATGCCGTTGACGATGGCATTCAAGAGCGTGGTCTTGGGCATCTTCTGCTGGGAACGCTCAATCTGCATATCGATGACGCCGCTGATCGTGCGGGCGATAACCCGGGTGATGGTCAGGATGATCACCGTGAATAATATATAGGAAAAGATCTTGACCAACGGTTCGATGATGTCGATGGTATTGACGATCCAGTAGAGTCCCACCACGAGACAGAAGGAGATGGGCACGCCCTGCAGGGCGTTGATGAAGATGTTCTGCCAGTTGGTTTCGTCGCTGGCCAGCCGGTTCAGCACCCGTTTCTTGATCATGCGGTTCAGGGTGATGCCGGCGGTCAGGGCGGCAATCAGGATACAAAAGGGCACAATCAGCATTTCTAGGAGATGAGTCCAGTCAATCCAGCTCATCCAGTCTGTATTCGGCAAAGTAATTCCTCCCTTGTGTGTTCACAATATCTTCTATTATACATCAGGAGAATTAGATTTTGCTATATTTCCTATGGTAAAATCCGACCATTAGCGTTATAATAATTCCTCGACGTGTTTACGATTTAGGTAAGGTTTATGAGGTGAAATACATGTTAAACACACGGGACATGGACATGCTTCATGGCTCATTTTGGGATAAGCTGATCATCTTTGCCATACCATTGGCCCTGACGGGCGTACTGCAGCAGCTGTTCAATGCGGCAGATGTGGCGGTGCTCGGGCAGTTCGTGGGTAAGAACGCCATGGCCGCGGTGGGCAATAATATTTCGGTGATTGGGATATTGGTCAATCTGTTCATGGGGCTGTCGCTGGGGGCAAATGTGATCATCGCCCGTTTTATCGGGGCGAAAAAGCCGGAAAAGGTGGGCGCAGCGGTGCAGACTTCCTTTGCGCTGGCTATACTCACAGGTTTCCTGCTGCTGGCAGTAGGAGAAATCCTCGCTGCCCCCATCATTGACTGGTTGGAAGTGCCGGCGGAAGTGGAGGGAATGGCGGAAACCTATCTGCGGGTGTATCTGCTCGGCTTGCCCTTTATCGGTATCTATAACTTTGAAGCGGCCATCCTGAGGGCCAGGGGCGATACCCGCACGCCGCTCGTGGCGCTGGCAGCAGCCAGTGTGGTCAATATCGCGCTGGACCTGCTCTTCGTGAGCTGGGGCTGGGGCGTTATGGGCGTGGCCTTGGGCACGATCATCGCCATGGGGGTAAGTTCCTTTATCCTCTTTTGGTCCCTCACGCATTCGCAGGATATCCTGCGTCTGCAGTTCAAGGATTTTGCCTTTGACCGGAAAATGCTGCGGGAGATTGCAGCCATCGGCCTGCCCGCCGGGATTCAGGGCATGGTCTTTTCCTTTTCCAACATCCTCATCCAGGCGGCGGTGAACAGTCTGGGGCCGGATGCTATGGCGGCTTCAGCGGCGGCCTTTGCCATCGAGGTCAATGTCTACTGCTTCCTGAATGCCTTTGCGCAGGCGACGACGACCTTCGTGAGCCAGAATTATGGGGCGGGCAATCTGCCGCGCTGCTTTGCGATTACCAAGGTAGGCTTGCTGCTGGATATTGCGTGTACGCTTTGCATGGCCACGATTGTCATCGTGTTTGCGCGGGAGTTTTTTGCGATCTTCAATGCGGACGAGACCGTGGTGGAGCTGGGCATCATCCGCTTCTGGTACATTGTGGCACCGCAGTTCCTGCAGGTATTCATCGATGTGCTGTCCGGGGCACTGCGCGGCTATGGCTTTTCGCTGCCGCCGGCACTGCTCGCGCTGGTGGGCATCTGCGGCGTGCGCATCACCTGGCTCTATACGCTGTTCCCCGCCAGTCCCACCTATGGCACGCTGATGGCCTGCTATCCGGTGAGCTGGCTGATCACGGGCATCTTTATCGGCATCCTCTATCGTTACTGCCGGGGACATATCAAGCTGATTCGGGTGTAAACATAACAGAAATTTCGTGATTTAGATTAAAACTACATTAAAAGTGTAACAAATGTGCAGGAAAATCTCTGTTGCGGCAGGGATTTTTCTTTTTGTCACGAATGAATACTAGTATCAAAAAAATTTTATCTGAACGCTGAATCATTGGTTAAATTCGCCGATATATATCAAAAGGATTGATATGTGGTGAGAAAGGAGGAAGAACAATGATTTGTAAGAAATGCGGCTGTATAGTCGAAACGGGAGCGAAGGTTTGTACCTTTTGCGGTGAGCCGGCAGAGCTCAGCAGTGATGACCTGCTGAACACCTTTGCTGGAGACAGCACGGCGGAAGACATCCGGGCAAATATACCGACGCTGGTCGGGCTGCATGAGCTGGCGGAAGTGCCGGGCGATAAGGAACGGCTGATTGGAGAGCTGAACCGCCTGCAGGGATATTTTTCGCATATCCGGGGGAAATATGCCACCTTGGGCGATCTCTGGCTGATGCAATCCCAGAACGATGAGCCGAGGCTGGCCAATTATACGTTGGGCGGCTGTCTGGCGACGTTGTTCTTCTACCTGATCCTCACGGGCTTTTTCCCGTCCGTGCCCTGGACCTTTTTCTTTGCGGTGTGGCTCGGAGTGACGAGCATCGGCTATATCCAGGCCGGCAAGGCCTATGAGCGGCGCAAGGCTCAGCTGGAGGCCGATATCCGCGGGGTGGAGAATGAAGTGCGCAGCTATTATAATCTGGCTGACCATTGCTTCCTGCCGCTGGATTATTCCGATCCGCAGATCATCAGGGAGCTGATCGTCGGCATCACCAACGGGACCATCACCTCTTTCCGGGAATATAAGGTACAAGGATAAATAAAGCCTTCCCCCCAGGGGAAGGCTTTGTTATAATTTATAAGGAAGTTATTGCAAGATATTTAGGGGGAATTTCATGTCAGTATACTCACTCTGTTTGTTGTTAGTCTGTCCTGTGCTGTTATTGCTGTTGGCTTTCAGCAGCTTCCGGCACCGGAGAATAAAGATGACCATATTGTTTGTCTGCCTGGCGGTGGCCGTGGGGGCGATCGGCGGCATCCGGGGCTATCAGGAAATGGACGGCCGCGCGAAGGAGAGCACGGTTTCCAATTTTGACCGGGATCAGAAAGAGAACATGACGCGCCGCTATGAACAGGCCGTGAATATCCTCAATCAGCTGAATTTTGCCCATCCGGACCGGGAAAAGACGGAAGAGGCGGTGAAGCTGCTGCGGGACTTTGACGATGAACAGGTCGTGGCTTCTCTGGACGGGGCCTGTCCGGACGCGCCGGTACTTTTGGCCTATGCTGAAGCCATGAACCAGGTGGCCACCTATCGGGGGCATATGACCAACAAGGATGTGGCGGGGGACCGCAAGCTCTTGTCCATCGTCCAGGACATGCCGCAGGGGTATAAGGGCAAATTGGCCGACAAGATCGTGCCGTTCCAGCGCCTGATCATCTCCATGAATGAGGAAGCGGCCAAAGAGGCGAAACTGGACAAGGAAAACGCCAAGAAGCATGCGGAAAAATTAAGTCAGGGAAAATATGGAGGAATTCACCCCGGTGACAGCGAAGATAATATAACAGCCGCTATGGGGGAACCCGTCCGGGTGAATGTCACCCAGGGCGAAGGCCAGAATCTCAAGCAGTACGTATTCAACCATAACGGCAAGAGCATTTATGTTTATACGAAGGATGGCGTGGTAATAGACGTCGTCCTGTAATCTTGATGAGGTGATGACGATGAAGAAGAAAGTTGTGGCACTGGTCTTAGGTGCGATGATGAGTTTTTCCGCGATGGCGATGGCCGCTACGCCAGAGGCCGAGATGATGTCGGCCCAGCAGGCCAAAGTGGCAGCCTGGACGGATGTCATGCTGGTGAAAAACAAACCGACCGATGCCCTGAAGCTGATGAGCAGCGAAGCACAGAAGGAAATCACGGCGAAAAAGATTACGGACGTGAGCAAGGAGATGGCCAAGAATCTGGGCAAATTCAAGGGAGCACGCTTTGTCAGCTGGACAGTCCTTGACCAATGCCAGATGATGTACCTCATGTCCTTTGAAAAAGAACCGATTGTGCGCTGCGTATTCATCTTTGACCAGAAGGGCAATATGCTGAACTTTGCCCTGCAGCCAATCAAGCAGAAACAGCAGGCCCCTCAGAAACCACAGGATAAGGCAAAGCCTGCACCCAAGAAATAAAATAAGATTCAGGAGAGCATAATGAGCATATACGAATACAAAACCCAGGGAACCTGCAGCCGGAAAATCACAGTGGAGCTGGATGGCAAGATTATCAAGTCCGTGAAGTTCGAAGGCGGTTGTGCCGGCAATCTGTCCGGCATTGCCAAACTCGTCGTGGGCATGGATATTGACCATGTGATTGAACGTTTCGCAGGCAATACCTGCGGCCCGCGTCCTACGTCCTGCCCGGATCAGCTGGCCATTGCCCTGCGGGAAGCTTACGAGGCGCAGCAGGCTGGCTGAGTTTATCCCTGAGTGATTTGGAAAGAGTGAATCTATGTTATTTGACAGTCATATTCATACGGAGTTTTCGGCCGACTCGGAAATGAAGGCGGCAGAGGCTCTGGCCGTGGCAGAGAAACAGGGAATCGGCCTGGTTTTCACCGAACATCTGGATGCCAATTTCACGGCCAAGGATGGCAAGGCCTTCTCCTTTGCACCCCATGCCTATTGGCAGGCTTACAGCCGCCTGCGGGGGGATAACCTGCGCTTGGGCGTGGAAATCGGCATGCGCGCCAGCACCCGTGATTTCAGCGAGGAATTTTCCCGGCGGGTGCCCTTCGATATGATCATCTGCTCTCAGCATCTGGTGGACGATATCGATATCTACTATCCGGATTATTATGAAGGCAAGGACAAACAGGAAGCTTATCACCGCTACTTCGTACAGATGGCGGAGAATCTCAAAGCCCATAGCTTTGCTAATACTCTGGGACATATCGACTATATCTGCCGCTATGCGCCCTATGAAGATCCGGATATCGTTTATGAGGATTTCGCCGATGAAATCGATGCGGTACTCAGGACAGCCATCGTGACGGATACGGTCATGGAGTTAAACACCCGCCGTCTGGGAGATAGGGAAGCACTGGAAAAGCTGGAGCCTGTCTATCGCCGCTACAAGGAAATGGGCGGTCACTTTGTCACCCTCGGTTCCGATGCCCATGGTGCTGATGCCATCGGAGCACATATGCAGCTGGCCTGCGATTTTGCGGAAAGCATTGGCCTGATGCCCGTGACCTTCTGTCAGCAGCGCATGGTGAATTGTCTGCGTTAAAGAAAAATTATTTGACAGGGATATGTTTTTTCGCTATAATAGACAAGTGATTTGCGGGATGTAGCGCAGTTTGGTAGCGCGCCTGCTTTGGGAGCAGGATGTCGCAGGTTCGAATCCTGTCATCCCGACCATCTCAAATCGCGTCAGTAGCTCAGTTGGATAGAGCAACGGCCTTCTAAGCCGTGGGTCGGGGGTTCGAATCCCTCCTGACGCACCAGTAAATTCAAGGGTTTCAGCGTTTAGCTGGAACCCTTTTTTGTATTTTGGCAGACCATATTATAGCATGCTGGGGCTCTTGTAGCTATTAATCATAGAATGGAAGGGGGATGGGGGAAATCCTTTGTTATCCGCTAAAATTAGCAGGTGAAAAAATTCTTCCTTGTGGTATCATATAGTAAAGTAGGTGCGCAAAGGGGGATTTTTTTATGGAGCCGCAGCAGCTGGGGTTTCAGGTTGACTTGTCCCGGTGTGTGGGCTGCCGGGCTTGTGAGAAGGCCTGCCAGCATAAGCATCCGGATTTGCCGCGGGCGTTCCGTCATGTGGATGAGTGGGATGGTGACCGGCGGGAACAGGGTTTTTTATCCATGTCCTGCAATCATTGTACTTCGCCGGAGTGTATGCGGGTGTGTCCTATGGGCTGTTATGAAAAGCGCCGTGATGGCATCGTTCTGCATAACAGTGCCAAGTGTATCGGCTGCGGGCGCTGTGTCGGTGCCTGTCCGTTCCATGCGCCGCGGCTTCTCCCGCATACGGGGAAGGCAGCTAAGTGTGATATGTGTCAGGAGCGATTGGCAGCGGGCAGGCAGCCGCAATGCGTGGAGGCTTGTCCCGTGGAGGCACTGCGCCTTTGCAATATCGAAGGAGAGGGCATCGGGTGGCAGGATTATCCGCTGGTGCGTTATACGCAGCCGTCCTTGAAGTTTATCAAGGCCCGGCAGCCGCTTTGTTTTTGGCGGGAGGATCGAGATGGAAAAAGATAAGGAAGAACTTTGGCAGGCAGAAGATATTGCAGGCAAGCTGAGGGTAGTTCATGGCTATACAGGGCTGGAAATGGTGCTGCTGGACAGGTTGGGGGACTTGCGGGGAGCAACTCCCGGGGTTCGTGAGGAGAGCCTGTCCCTGCTGCGGCGCAAGCGGCAGGCTTTGCAGCAGCAGGATTTTGCGCCATTTACGGGGCTTACGGTGCGGCCGCTGGTGCAGAATAAGCAGCTTTGGGGTTGGCTGGCGGCAGACTGCCCGCAGGCGGATATGACGGAAAATGCGTACTGTCTGTTTCTGGAGCTGAGCTTGCAGCTGACCTTCCTGCTTTGGCATGAGGGGGAGATCAATGCCATGGTGCGCAGGCATCGGGAGCAGTTCCTCTATGATGTCCTTTATCATAATTTTGCTTCCTCAGATGAAGTCATCGAGATGGGGAAAAACTGGAATATGCGCCTGGACAGGCCGCATCATGTGGTGGTCGTGGAGTTTGACCGGCCATTGCAGGGGGATAAGCAGGAAATTCTGCTGGCCGAACTGGACAAGGAATGGACACGGGTGCTTTCGGCCCGGTTTGTCCAGCCAATCCTGATGCTCCTGCGGATGCAGTTGGTCATTCTCTTTGAGGAATCCCGTACGCCGCCTCGCAGCCAGAGTGAGCTGGCAGAGATCATGACTGGTGCTATGGCACAGATCAAGCAGGCATTTCCTGCAATCCCGCCATTTTCTGTGGGCATTGGCCGGCTGCATTATTCGGTGGCGGAAATCTGCCGCAGCTTTCAGGAGGCCCGGCAGGCCCTCAGCCTGGGGCGTTTCCGCCAGCCGGAAAATGGCATCACCTGCTATGAAGATTTGGGTGTCTTGAAGCTCTTATCCCATATCCGTACGGAGGAATTGGATGACTTTGCGCAGGAAACCCTGGGGACGCTGATGGCGTATGACAGCCAGAACGGCACAGAGCTTTTGCATACGCTGGAGATTTACTTTCAGGAAGGTGAGTCCCTGAGCCAGGCGGCGGAAAAACTGTTTATCCATGCCAACACCATGCGCAACCGGCTGAAGAAAGTGGAAACGGTGATGGGGGTGAGCCTTAACCGGGCGGATCTATTATGCCGGCTTTATGTGGCCTGTCAGGCCTTGCGGATCGTACGGCATACGCTGTAAAAAAGAATATGGTTGAACAAATGAAAAAAGTCGCGCAAATCTTTAAATAATGCTTGCTTTTTCCGTGGTTTTCACCGATAATGTAAATAGGAACCTTATCTGCATTTTTGGTTCATGGATAAAGGAGGAAGATGAACATGGATGTCAATACGATTTCTTCTTTGTCGCAACAGACTGCAGCGGTGAAGGCCAGCTATACGAAGAGCACCACCACTACCACGAATGAAGCGACGAAGGAAACCACAACTACTACTAACGAGGCTTTTTCGGTGGATATCTCTGCTGAAGCCAAGAAAGCTTCCACGGCATTGGACAAACTCACCAGTGAGCAGGTCGATGCATTGCAGGATGGCATTAACAAGAGCTATCAGTTGATGATCAAGACGCTTACCGAGCAGAATGCCAAGCTGCAAGGGTATCTTGATGAAGGTATCGGCAAGCTGAACTTTGACGGTATCCTGTTCGGCACGGACAAATTTGCCTTGCCGCCAGTAGGGACCACGCCGGAAGAAGCAGCGGAGGCCATTGGCGAAGGCGGCGCTTATTCTGTGGATAGCGTTGCATCCCGCATCATGGACATGGCAACGGCCATTGCCGGCGGCGATCCGGAAAAACTGCAGCAGATGCAGGCCGCAGTAGAAGAAGGGTTCAAACAGGCTGGTATCGTTTGGAAGGATGAGATGGGACAGGATGACATGCCTCAGATCACCAAGGATACCCATGATGAGATCACCAATCGCTTCAACAAGTTGTATGAAGAGATGGGCGTGAAACAAACCGCTAAAATGGATGAATGAGATTCTGAAGCGGCCGCTGTGTGGAAATAGCGGCCGCTTTTTTATGGAAGAAAGCAGTGCAAAGGGAAAATTATGACTTGACACGGTTATCCACAGATAGCTTGTGTATAAACCTGTGAATTCTGTGGATAACCTGTGGCGAAAATGATAAGTTATCCACATTTATCCACAGAGTTAGTAACATTTGTAGCAGAAATCCCCCGTTTTTCATGATAGAATGGAGAAAAAATCATGAGAAGCGGGGGATTTTGACAATGGTTGATGTGGATAAGCGGCGGCAGGAGGAATTGTTGACGGTAGGAGAAATCATCAGGATTTATTGCCGGGGGCACAAGCATCTGCGGGCGGCAGGGGAGGACCTCTGTCCGGAATGCCGGGCGATGGCTGACTATGCGTTGGGGAAGCTGGCGAAATGTCCCCGGATGGATATCAAGAGTTTTTGCAGTGTTTGTCCTATTCATTGCTATGGCAAGGCGGAAGGGGCAAAGATCCGGGAGATGATGCGTTATGGCGGGCCGCGGATGCTCCTGCATCATCCCCTGATGGCTCTGCGGCATATGCTGATAGAGTGGCGCACCCGCCATGGGCTGCGAAAAAAAGAAGCGCTGGCCGGCAGAAAAGCGGTTGCCCCGCATAAATGACTTGTGCTATGATGGACGGGCAGAGAATCAATACCTTATGTTGGAGGAATTGTTGATGAAAAGATTGCTTGTCCTTTTGGCTGTATGGCTGATGCTGGTGCAGACGGCAGCAGCACAGACGGTGACAGTGGATGGATATGGTGTGGATGAGAATGCAGCTCGTCGGGACGCAGCCCGGCAGGCTGTGGAACAGGTGGCAGGAACTTATATTGCCTCGAAGACGCTGGTGGAGAACTATGTTACGCAGCTCGATGAGATCTATGCGCAGGCGCAGGGCTTTGTAACTGGTATGGAAGTTATGTCCAGCGGGCAGGAAGGGCAGGTATGGCATATCCGGGCGCAGGTAGATGTGGATACCAGTGCGGATTCCAAGCTGCTCAGCCGCCTGAATACGGTGGCCCTGCTCAATGATCCCCGCATTCATGTGGAGATCCTGGATAAAGAGCTGGGAAATGGCAGCAGCCATGATCTGTTGACGGAACAGGCGCTGAACGAACAGTTGCTGGTAGTGGGCTTCAATCATGTGGTGTCTGACAGTCGTCCGGTGGATTACCGGGTACTGGGCACCAGTGAGGTTCATGCCTATGCGATAAAGGTTCCGGATGGGCAGGGTGGTTATAATACGACGCCGCTGCAATCCGCAGCCGCAGAACTTACCGTACGTGTGGTGGATTATGCTACGGGCAGTATCGTAGCCACTTTCCAGACCACAGGCCGGGGGATTGACAACAGTGCCGCACTGGCAGGGAATCGTGCTCGCAAGGAGGCCGCAGCTCAGGCGGCCAAAGAATTGGAAGCTAAGTTCAAGAAAACGGCCATGAAGATCCATCAGGGCATAACGTTGACCGTAAAGGCCGACAGCCTGGAAAAGGTGGAGGAACTGACGCAGAAGATGGGTAATATGGCCGGTGTGCAGAAGGTTATCCTGCGGAGCATGGATGGGGGAACTGCCATCATCGATGTGGAATCCGTGCAGAAGCCGCATGTGTTGGCGAGAATGTTAAAAGAAGTAGGACTAAATATCTATATATTGGCAATCAGTAACAGTGAATTGAAGCTGTCCCTGCATTGATGCCGTCTGGGAGAGGCCTGGTAATCAGGCCTCTCTTTTGTTCTTAAGGCTATCTTAAGAACACATTAAGGATACCTTAGGAAAATATTAAAGAAATATGAAAAAATCATTGACAAGATATCGAATGAGAGGGAAAATAGTCCTTGGAAAAGTGCAGCGGATAACAGGCATTTTTCCCGGCACCGCTGATTCTCTGCAAAAAGGTGCCTGATCGTGTAAGGTATGGACAGATTGAAGGAGGAAAAGGCTTTTGAACAGAGGGAAATGGCTGCTCTTGCTGGTGCTGGTCCTGGTGATGATACCGAGTATGGCGCTGGCAAAAGTCAAGGGAATTGATGATTATCCTCGAGTCGCGGTTTTGCCATTGCAGAACAAGGCGGCAGAAAACTGGCATGATTTTGGCGATTATGCAGGTAGTGCCACGGATAATCTGGCTTTTGAACTGAACCGAACGATGCGGTTTGAATGCATTGAGCGGGAAGCTTTGCAAAAGCTTATGGATGAACACAGCCTGAATATGACGGGCATGGTGGATCGTGCTACGGCAGCAGAAATAGGCAGGCTTTCCGGCGCAGATTATCTGGTGCTGGGCAGTGTGGCCAGTCTGACAGCCAAGAGCAGCGGCGCCATTATGCACAGCGGAAGAATCGATAGCGCTGCTGGCCTTCATAAGAACAAGGTTGCCGCAACTGTACTCATCAGGGTTGTCGATGTGGAAACCGGTCGAATCGTTCTTTATGGACGAGGCAAGGGGAAGTCAGACAGCTCTGCCGGAGCTGTAGCTGCAAAGGGAAACATTTTCATGCTGGGTTCCGTCAATGTCAGCGATGAGCAGTGTGAGAATGCGATAGAGAAGGCTGTCAAGGAAGCCATTCATGGCAAGGAGGGGATCTTGTCCCAGCTGGATGGCAAGAGCAAGTGAGAAGCCGTATTTCGGATAGATTGGAGAAAACGATGAATTGGAAGAAAATAGTTGCAGGTGTTTTTGCCTGTGGACTGATGATGGGAACAGTTTCAGCTCAGCAGCCTGCAGCCGCTGAATATCAGAACATGCTGCAGCAGGATTTTGTCCTGTCATATGGATATGAAGGAAAAACGGAAAAGGTCCGTATTACCGGTGATGCAGGTAAGCGGATGACGGCAATCCTGCAGGAAAATTTATGGTATCCCAAAGTGCTGGGAACCAACGATAAAATCTATCAGTTTTATATCGAAAAAGTTACGAAGGCTAAGGTCCTGCCACTAAATATGCTTGGCAGCGATAAGCTTTCTCCGGATGAGAAGTGGACGGAGAAGAAAGATCGTCTGGCACTGCCGGAGGAATTAGCGGTTCTCGCTTGGCAGGATAAGTGGACCAGCCATCCCCAGAGCCTGGGAGCGCCGGCGTTCAGCGGTAGTTCCAAGCGTCAGGTGGGCAGCGATGAATACGATTGCGACCAGTACATCTGTGATATTCGCAATCAGGCTGGCGGCGTATCCGGCCAGTTGGCTTACAACCTGCTTTACAAGGACGGCAAGCTGGTGAAGGCCCAGAAGTATCTGCTCTACAAGGGCAAACAGCAGCTCCTGTCTACTCTGGATATCATGGAGTTCAAGGCTGGCGTGGACGAGGGCGCCATCTCCAAGCTGAATGATGTCAAGGTGTACAAGGCGGAATTGGGCGATATCAACGATCTGCTGGATAATCCGGTAGAGGAAGGTACTATGGGAGGTGCATTGAATGCGCAGAAATAAATGGATGGCAGCGGCTGTACTGGGAGCATTTACCCTGTGCCTGCCTTTTAATATGGCATCTGCCGGTAAGCTGGATGCCTACCGCAACATGCTGGCTCAGCGGAATTGTACCATCAGCTATGAGAATATTACCCCGGCTGAGCGGGAACACAATCGGGACAGCAGCAACCTTTCCGCCACCTTTGGCCGGATGTCTACTCCGCCCCTCTATACCCATAAGGGCTACAAGGGCATGGTGGTCATGCAGGGAGAAGACCGTTATGTGGAGACCAATTATGGCGATTACAGCAAATGCCAGCTGAAAAAGGGCAGCGATGTCTATGACTTCAAGCGTGAAGTCAAGAAGGGCAAGGAAACCTGGAAATCTTTCGATGGCAAAGCCACAGTGGTGGCCAGCGAGTTCCAGCCGGAAAAGGAACTGCTCTATGGCGAGTCCTTCGGCACCAGTGATGTTTCCCGGCTTTTGGGCGTGATGCTGCCTAAAGACCGTATTCCTGCAGGCCAGCCGGTTTATAACTATGTGGGGGCCGGCAATCTGCCGAATGGCCAGAGCTATGAGGATTATAAGGCCAGCAGTGCGGCTGGTTTGGAAGCTGTGCGCTATTACTTTGATGGCACGAAGCTCGTGCGCATTGCGTCTGCTTCTTACAGCCGCAATGGGGCAGGTCAGCTGGTGGGACGCAAGTGCATCCTGAAAATCATGGATTTTTCCGGTACGCCGGACAGCAGCAAACTGAGCATGCCTGCTGGTTTGAAGGCTAAGAGTCTGCAGAAGTAAGGAATGAGAGGACTTAGGATGAAGAACATGTTAAAATGTGCGGCAGTCATGGCTTTGGGGGCTGCCCTGATATTTCCCGGCACGGATACGGAAGCTGCGGCCGCTGAGCCTGCTGCAACGGCAAGCCAAAGCCCCAACTGCGTGGTCATGAAATTCTCCGATGATACCCGTTACAAGGGACTGGAATCGGATGAACGCTTCGCAGAACTGGTCATGGAAAAATTGATGGACAGCGGCCGTTTCAAGCTGCAGACGCAGAAGCCAATTGGCAAGGATATGGAAGAAATGCTCTACAATGAGCGTCGTCAGGAATTCGTGGATGCAAAACGGGCCATTGAGTCCGGTGACCTCAGTGCGGTCTTTGAAGGACAGGCCTTCAAGGATGAGATGGCCAATACGCTGTCTACGGCGGACAAGGGACAGATCGTAGCTTCAGCTGTGACTTCCCGTATTGGCAAGGAAAGCAACGCGGAATATCTGATTCATGGTACGATCGTAAATCTGGGCAAGGGTACCTGGGAAGATACGGACTTCAAGAGTGGCACGTCGCTTGCGGCTACCGTATTGCAGAATATACCGGGACTTGGCTTGTTTGGCAGCATTGGCGGTGGTTTGCTGCGAAATGCCAATAAGGTGGATACAGGCTTTGGTGTCATCGTCGATATGCGCGTGATTCGTGCGGCTGACGGCGAGGTGGTCTGGAATCAGCGCAGCCAGGTACGCGTGAAGAAGACAAAGAATCTCAATGTGCCTCTCTATTCCAAAAACAGTGCAGCTTTGAATGAAACGGATTATGTGAAGGCCCTGGACAAGGCAGCACAGGAAGTCGTGAAGGGCATGGTTAAGGATCTGGATGAACACAAACTGTTCTTGTAAGGGAGTGTCAGGATGAGATCGTATCGTATCTTGCTGCTGGCCTGCTGTATGCTTATGCTGGCGACACAGGTTACGCTGGCTTTTCCACGGATTCCCGCGGATGCATCTGTCAGCATCGTGGGAATCGGGTATATGGGCGAAGATGGCAGCAATCGTGAAATCAGGGAGAATCTGACGGATCTGGCCACCCAGAGCGCGGCGTTTTATCTGTCGCGTAGTACCAGCCTGAATATCACAGAGGTTGCTGACAGGGGGAAGATCCTGCAGGAGCAGGGGCTGGCATTATCTGGCAGTATAGCGGACAGTGACGCGTTGAAGATTGGCAAACTGCAGCACGCTGATTATGTGATTTGTGGCAATATCGTAGGTATGGGCATCAATTACAGCGATGAAAACAATCCAATCTTTGATAGGGAAACCACGAAAGCGGTAGCCAAGATATCCCTGCACCTGATCGATGTGAAGACCGGAAGCGTGGTCAGTATGGTCACAGCGGATGGCTCATCGGAAAGCAATAGCGGTTCGGTCCTGAGCATACTGCGTGGCCTGCCGCAGGCAAGTATTTTTGGCGGGGTTGATTTCAAGAACGAAACGACTCCCACGGGACTGCTCACCAATGCTGTGGAAGACGGACTGACAGGTGCGATGGACAAGCTTTTGGATAAGCTGGCCATCAAGCATCAGCCCATGGCAAAATAAGATATAGACAGGAACGGTTGAGAAAAGCCTCTGTTCTTCGTATAATGTTGCTTAGAAGCAATGTGCGAAGGACAGGGGGCTTTTTTATGCAGAAAAGAATTCATATACTGGCGATGGGCGGAACCATTGCGGGCAGTGCCGGAGACAGTGCCGCGACGACCGGCTATCAGGCCGGGGCAGTAGGCGTGGCAGACCTTCTGGCTGCTGTGCCGCAGATACAGCAGGTCGCCGAAGTCACCGGTGAGCAGCTGGCGGCCATTGACAGCAAGGACATCACGGCAGGTTTGCAGCTGAAACTGGTGGCCAGGGTGAGGGAACTGCTTTTGGATAGCAGCGTGGATGGCGTTGTCATCACCCATGGTACGGATACATTGGAGGAAAGTGCCTATCTGCTGAATCTGGTGCATTTTGCGGACAAGCCTGTCGTGCTTACCGGTGCCATGCGCCCGGCGACGGCACTGAGCGCCGATGGGCCGCTGAACCTGTTGGATACTGTGCGGGTGGCTGCCAGTGACAGTGCCCGCGACCGGGGCGTGCTCGTGGTGCTCAACAATGAGATCCATAGTGCCCGGCTGGTGACGAAACTCTCTACCATGGCAGTGGAAACCTTCCAGTCGCCCAACGGTGGGGCACTCGGCGCGGTAAATGACGGACAGGTGGTGTTCTATCATAGTCCGGACAGCTGTCATCTGTCCAATGCCCTGAGCGTCAGCGAACAATTGACCAAGCGGGATAGTTTGCCCTATGTGCCCGTTCTCTATGGACATAGTGATGATGATGGACGTTTGGTGCGCATGGTGATGGAACAGGGAGCTAAAGGGATTGTCTATGCTGGTATGGGCAATGGCAGTATCCCTGAACGAGTAGAAAAGGAACTGGCGGCTGCCGTTCAGGCTGGCCTTATCGTCATCCGCGCCAGCAGCAGTGCAGCCGGTATGGTGACGAAAGCGGAGGCTTCTTACGAGCAGGCAGGTTTTATCGCCAGCGGTTTGCTGAATCCCCGCAAGGCACGGCTCTTATTGCAGGTGGTGCTGGCCTGTGGGAAGGATGCCGCGGTCCTGCGGAAATTTCTTGCGTAATTCCCGCTTATATAAAGGAAAATTTTTTCTCCGTGGCGAATAGTACAAACAAATAATGGTCGTTATGATGTAGAATCCCTTGCGTTTCCCCGTAAGGGATTTTTTGCCATAAGGAGGGTGGGCGATGATTCAGTATGATTACACGCTCAATTGGAGTGCGGGCGATCAGGGATTCTGGGATAAATTGGACAAGGTGCTGCAGACTCTTTCGATGAGGCCGGCCAGCAAGCAGGCCAATGCGATTTTCATGCAGCTGTCGTTCTATAAGATGCCCATGGATGAAGCGGTGAGAGTGCGGGAAAGGATTCGTTCCTTCCTGCCCCGGGCTGTGGTCGTGGGCATGACGGAAACCCTGTTTTTCGGCGATCCTGGCGGCTATATGCGGATCAACTGCAGCTTCTTCCAGAATGCCAAGATCCGGTTGATGGAGAAAAATGGCATGCTGGATGATTATGGGAAGTCAGGCCTGGAGCTGGGGCAGAAGGTTGCAGCCATGCAGGATGTGCGGGCGGCTTTGGTGCTGGGCACGATGGATGCGGACTTTGGCCGTTTTTTGGATGCTTTTGTCTGCGGCAATGAAAATGTGGTGGTCTTTGGCAGCATGACGGGCTCGGTCAAACATCTTGGCGAGGAAGTATCTATTGCCGGCAGTGCTCTGCTGCATCGCGGTGAACAGAAGTATTTCCTGCTGGGCAGTGAGATCGTGGAGCAGGGCGTGGTTGTGGCCGTGTTCTGCGGGGAAAATCTCAGTGTGCGGGCCGATTATGTGCTGGGATGGAAGCCGATTGGCAAGGAAATGGTCATTACGGAAACCATGGGGCCTAACGTGATCAGCAAGTTGGATAATATGCCAGCCGTGGATATCTATCGCCACTATCTGAAGGTGAAACCTGACGAGAATTTCGTCTATAATATCGCCGAGTTCCCGCTGACCATTGATCGGGATGAATGCCTGATCGCCCGTGTGCCGCCGGGATTTGATGAAGAGGGGCGTATTTTCTTCAATGGGGACGTGAAAATAGGCGAGCGCGTACGTCTGACCTATGGAGAGCGTGAGGACTTTCTGCATGAAACAGAGCTGGCCAGCGAGAAGATGAGCCAGTTTGCCCCGGAAGGTATGTATATCAGTGCCTGCGGCACCCGCAGCCTGTTCTTGCAGATGAAGGAAAGCGAAGAGATCCGCTATTATCAGCGCATTGCCAATCAGCTGTTCTGCTCCAGCGGTACCGGTGAAATATACTGCTATCAGGGGCATGGCGGACTGCTCAATTGCGCGCTTGTGGCTGTAGGCTTCCGGGAAGGGCGCAACAAATCCGCGCTCAATATCTTCGACGAGCCGGCAGAGGAACCGGAGAACACCAAGATGCTGCTCTCCACGCGCATGGCGGCCTTCCTGGATGCTATCACCCGGGAACTGGCCGAGAGCAACCGGGAACTGGCAGAGTTTGCCAGAAAGAATGAGGAAAACAGCATTGCCAAATATAAATTTCTGGCCAGTGTCAGCCGGGATATTGCTCAGCCACTGCGCGATGTGATTGCGCTGGAGCGGAAAATCCGCAAGGAGGCTACGGAGGAAAAGATTCAAGGATATGCCAAAGAATGCTATATCGCCGGCGAAAAGGTCTATGGCATCATCCATCGTATCTTTGACTATTTGCAGATGGAAGCTGGGGATTTTGCCATCAATGAGGGGGAATACAAGGTCACTGACCTTATCCGCCATCTGAAAAATGAGCTGATGGAGGAAATCGAGGCCAAGGGACTCGATTTCGTGGTGGACATGCCTGCGGATATGCCCAGTGTACTCTATGGCGATGAATTGCGCCTGCGGCAGATACTCCTGAATATCCTGAGCAATTCCGTGAAATATACCGTGGCAGGCACGATCCAGCTGGCATTCACGATGGTGAAGATTGGTCCTGCAGATGTGAAGCTCCAGCTGAAGGTCAAGGATACTGGTGTAGGCATTACCGAAGATGATTTGGCGTCTGTCCGGAAAATGCTTTCCCTGGATGAGGACAGGCCGCTCAATATGCTCAATGAAACAGGACTGGGGCTCAATGTCACCCAAAGGCTGCTGAAACTCTTTGGCAGTGAATTGCAGATGAAATCGGAACTGGGCAAGGGGACGGAATGTTCCTTTACGATCAACCAGCGGGTGCTGAACTGGGTGCCGGTCAAGAGTGAAAAGGCTGTTCCTGTGGCGGAAAAGGAAGACAAGCCGCCCATCAGCGATGAGGAACTGCTGGAAACCATCGAAGCCCTGCGTGAGATTGCCGAAGCAAAGGACAAAGACAGCCTGGACTATATGCTGGAAACCCTGGAAGGCTATACCCTGCCGGAAGCGAAGGCCACTGTGCTGCTGGAGTTACAGGCCGCAGCGAAGGAAGAGAATTGGGAAAGGATTCAAATGCTCGTGGAATAAAAAGCCTTCCTTAAAAAACTTTTCTTTTTGACCTATTGACTTTTTGACTATTTGTGTTATTATATACTTGTAATCAGGAAAGAGGCAATGCGAAAGCCACCTGGTTGGAAATGTTACAAATAGTCAAGAGAGGCACAGCAAGCTCCCTTGGCCGGTATATATGAGAAAGGGGTTGCTGATTATGTTTGGTCTGGTTCCATTTGGCGGTCGCAAGGATTTGGCAGCAGGTAATGCTCCGCGTAGTATCTGGGATGTGTTCAATGAGCCGTTCTTCCATGATGATTTCTTCCCCACGATGTCGGATTTCAGTGCCGGCGGCGGTATGCGGGTGGATGTCAAGGATAATGGCGATCATTATGAACTCACCGCAGACCTGCCGGGCATGAAGAAAGAGGATGTGAACCTGAGTTATCAGAATGGTTATCTGACCATTTCCGCCCAGCAGCAGAGTGAGTCCGGCGACAAGGATGATAAGGGCAATTACATCCGCCGGGAGCGCCGCATGGGTTCGGTCAGCCGTTCCTTCTACATCGACAATATCGATGAAAGCAGGATCGATGCAGAATTCAAGGATGGCGTATTGATGGTAAAGATGCCGAAGGCCGCAGAAGTACAGCATTCGACAACAATCAATATCCGGTAAAAGAATAAGCTTTTCTTCTTAACCTTCCCCTTTAGGGGAAGGTTTTTTTGTGGTTTTTTATGCAATAATAAATATAAATTATTAGAATAAATAAATTTAATCATATTTTTAATTATTTCTTGCCTTTTAACAATAATTTGCCTATAATAGTCATTGCGACCAAATGGGACAAAGTTGGAAAATTGATTTATCGTAATATAAATATCAATAATTCCATAAAAAAATCCCATAAATATTCCTTTATGGCAATGGAAAAAAATGCAAAAAAACTTATAAAAATTCTTTTTAAAAAAAGGGTTTTTTATCTTTATGTTGAATTGTATAAGATGGGCAATAGCCTAATATTCATTATTCAACTGAAAGGCAATTTTTTTGCCGAGGGAGGAATATGAAAGAAGTTTTGTCGATATTCATGAAAAGGTTTATAATGGGGTTGGGGGTAATTACCCTTGCGATAGGCAGCATGCTCGTGGCAAATGGCACGGCAGAGCTTATCGGGGCGCTTATCATTGGCTTCATTACGGGCCTGGTATTTTTAGGAAACATGTCCATGCGGCTGTGGAGAGCCGCGCAGCTATCAGCTGGCAATGCGAAGCGGCAGATGCTTTGGGGGCTGGTTTTGCGACTACTGGTATTATTTATCGTCCTGTTCGCAGCAGTCCAGATTTCTACGCAGGTGTTCAGCATGACAGCGCTGGGCTTCGTCCTCTGTTATGCCTGGGCTATGGTTCTTATGATCCGCATGAATAGCGCCAAATAGTAACTCAGGAATTCCTGGGAGGAGGTTGAGGTATATGCATGAAATCGGTGTTCGCGAAGTAGTGCAGTTTGCCGGCTTTACCTTCAATTGGGAAACTCTGGTCATGACTTGGATTACGATGGCTATCGTACTGCTGATCGCAGTATTGGCAACCCGCAATCTGCAACTGGTACCAACCGGCTGGCAGAATGTGGTGGAAGCAATCGTGGTCTGGCTGCATGAACAGATTGATGCGACCATGGGCAAGAACGGACGCTTCCTGGCGCCCTTTGTCGTGTCGCTCTTTATGTTCCTGCTGGTTTCCAACTGGCTGGGGCTTATCCCAAAGATGGCATCCCCGACAAATGACTTGAACACCACTTTAGGCCTTGCACTCTTGGTCATCGTGATGGTACACGGACTGGGGCTTTATATGAAGGGCGGTCATTACATCGCTCATTTCTTCCAGCCCACGCCGGTCTTTGTGATCATCAACGCCATAGAGGAAGTCGCCAAGCCCATTACGCTGGCCTTCCGTCTATTCGGCAACATCCTGGCAGGTGAAATCCTTATCATCATCCTGCTGCAGCTCATGCCAATTTGGATGCCGATCCCGTCAGTAATCTGGCTGGCGTTCAGTATCTTCATCGGCGGAGTACAGGCTTTCATCTTCACCATGCTGTCCATGGCATATCTGGCCAATGCAGTGAAGAGCGAAGAGGAAGGCTAAAACCAAACTGGGAATTTTGAAGTTAAAGGTATTAAGGAGGATTTTTTCATGGAAAACGCAATTATGGTAGCCGCTGCTCTGGTTGGCGCAGGTATTACGATGGGTCTTGCCGCAATCGGCGCTGGTATCGGTGATGGTCTTGTAACGAGCCGCTTCATCGAAGGTATCACCCGCCAGCCGGAAGCCAAGAGCACGCTCTTCACCAACACCCTGATCTCCGTTGGTCTGATCGAGTCCATGGCTATCATTGCAACGGTTGTTGCCCTCATCATGCTCTATGCTAACCCGCTCATCAAATAATCATTTTTGATGTAGTTGATAAAAAAGGGGGCATAGGAATTGATCGAATTAAATGGGACGTTTTTTGCACAGATCATCAACTTCCTGATCCTGGTTGTTCTGCTCCGTGCATTTGCGTATAAGCCCGTAGTGAATATGCTCAAAGCCCGTCAGGATAAGATTCAGGAAAGCCTTGATAAAGCCGATGCCGATGCGGCAGAGGCAGACAAGCTGCTGGCCGAATACAAGGCAAAACTTGCTGCCGCTACCAAGAAAGCTGAAGAGATTCAGAAGAATGCGGAGAAGCGTGCTGCTGAGTTCCGTGAGGCAGAGGAGCAGAAGGTGAAAGCTGATATTGAGCAGATGAAGAAATCCGCTCAGGCAGATATCGAGCGTGACCGTGCTAAGGCTGTTGAGAAACTGCGCACCGAAATGGTGGCACTTTCCATGGCAGCTGCTGGCAAGATCATTGCCAAGAATCTGGATGCAGCTGACAACGAAGCGCTTATCACGGAATTTGTGGATAAGCTGGACAAGGATAAGATTGGTGATCTGCCATGCTAAACTTACAGCTTGCACATAAATATTCCCGTGCGATCTTTGAACTGGCTGAAGAAGAAGGCAAATTGGAAAAATATGGCGAGGAGCTGCTCGAAGTCAAGAACGACCTCGAAGCTGTTCCGGAAGCCAAGGCTTTCTTTGCCAATCCGCAGGTGGAGCGCAAGGCGAAAAAAGAACTGGTGAGGAAGATGTATGAAGGGGAGCTTTCTCCGAACATCTACAATTTCCTGTTCCTTTTGGTGGATAAACGCCGCTTTGCCTTGCTGCCCGTGATTGCCGAACAGTATCGGGAAATGGCCAATGCCGCCCGCGGCATCGTGATTGCCGATGTGACGACGGCTCAGCCCGCAACCAAGGCACAGCAGGAAAAGATCGCTCAGAAACTGCAGCAGGTTACCGGGAAAAAGGTGGAACTCAGACTCCACGAGAATCCGGCCCTTTTGGGCGGCGTGGTAGTCAAGATCGGCGACCGCCGTATCGACGGCAGTGTGGCCGGACGCCTCCAGGCGCTGCAAAAAGAATTACTGACGAGCAAGTGATGAAACTGGGGTGACAGCGAAGTTATGAAAATGAATCCGGAAGAAATAACGGCCATCATCAAAGACCAAATCAAGAACTACGAAGTAGACTTGAACGTCGATGAAGTTGGTACGGTTATCGAAATCGGTGATGGTATCGCCCATATCCATGGTCTCGAAAAAGCCATGGCTGGTGAGCTGTTGGATTTTGGTAATGATATATATGGTTTGGTCCTGAACCTTGAACAGGACAACGTGGGTGCCGTTATCTTAGGCGGCGAAACCCAGATCAAAGAAGGTGCGCAGGTTAAGCGCACGGGCAAGATCATGCAGGTGCCGGTAGGCGAAGCCATGATCGGCCGCGTTGTTGACGCTATCGGCCGTCCGATCGATGGCAAGGGCGACATCAAAGCCGACACCTTCCGTCCCGTTGAGTACCGCGCACCGGGCATTGCGGACCGCAAGTCCGTACATGAACCGCTGCAGACCGGTTTGAAGGCTATCGATGCCCTCGTACCTATCGGCCGCGGCCAGCGCGAACTCATCATCGGTGACCGTGGTATCGGTAAGACGGCTATCGCCGTTGATACCATCCTCAACCAGAAGGGCCAGGATTGTATCTGCGTTTATGTAGCCATCGGTCAGAAGGCTTCCACGGTAGCCCGTGTGGTTAAGACCTTGGAAGAAGCCGGTGCCATGAAGTACACCATCGTCGTAGCTGCTACGGCTGCTGACAGTGCGCCGCTGCAGTATCTGGCTCCTTATGCCGGTGTTGCGATGGCCGAACACTTCATGTACCAGGGCAAAGCCTGCCTTTGCGTATACGATGACCTGACGAAGCATGCAGCTGCGTACCGCGCTATGTCCCTGCTGCTCCGCAGACCGCCCGGACGTGAAGCATATCCTGGTGATGTATTCTACTTACATTCCCGTCTGCTCGAACGTGCAGCGAAGCTCAGTGACGAACTGGGCGGTGGTTCCATCACGGCCCTGCCGATCATCGAAACCCAGGCCGGCGACGTTTCCGCTTACATTCCGACCAACGTAATCTCCATTACCGATGGTCAGATCATGCTGGAATCCGATGCCTTCTACTCCGGTATCCGTCCGGCTATCAACGTAGGTCTGTCCGTATCCCGCGTAGGCGGCTCGGCACAGATCAAAGCCATGAAGCAGGTTGCTGGTACCATGCGTCTTGACCTGGCTCAGTATCGCGAACTGGCAGCATTTGCTCAGTTTGCATCTGACCTCGATAAGGCCACGAAGGCACAGCTCGACCGCGGTGCCCGCATGGTTGAAACCCTGAAACAGGCACAGTATAGCCCGCTCCTCGTACAGGAACAGGTTATGGTGATTTTCACCGCTGTCCGCGGTTTCCTCGCAGACATTCCGGTAGAACGTGTTGTTGAGTTCCACAATGACTTCCTGAAGTTCATGCGCGCTCAGCATCCGGATATCGGGGACAAGATTGCCGAGCAGAAGAAACTTGATGATGCGATTGAGGCTGACCTCAAGAAAGCTATCGAAGAATTCAAGGAAACTGTAACATACAAAATGGCATAAGGTTAGCGAGGTGATTCTTTTTGGCTAGTTTACAGGACATCCGCCATCGCATTAAGAGCGTAAAGAGTACCAAGCAGATAACCAGTGCCATGAACATGGTGGCGACTTCGCGTCTCCGTCATGCCAAAGAGGCAGCACTTGCCAACAAACCTTATGCAGAAAAGGTCGTGCAGGTGGTACAGCAGATTGCTGCTACCGCGGGAAATGATTTTTCCCATCCCCTGCTGACTAAGCATGAGGACGGCAAAAAGCTCATTTTGCTTGTCACCAGTGACAAGGGCCTTGCCGGTGCTTATTCATCCAACGCCTGCAAGGCAGCGGAAGCACTGGTAGAGGATAAGGCAAACACCCCGATGGTCATCGTCGGCCGCAAGGGTGCCAGCTACTTCAAGAATCGTGGTTACGATGTAGTAAAGAGCGTTATCGGCGTCAGCGAGCGCCCCAACTTCGATCTGGCCAAGAAACTGGCCGATGATCTGGTGGAACGTTTCAAGACCGGCGAGATCCGCGAAGTGCAGATGGTTTATACGAAGTTCATCTCGGCCATCAACTGTGAACCCCAGGTCTTAAAGCTCCTGCCTTTTGAGGCAGAGTCTGAGGCGGAAGGGCCGCATACCGAGTACATCTATGAACCGGATGCAGCTACGGTGTTGGGGAGCCTGCTGCCGCAGTATCTCTACACCACGATCTATGCAGCGCTCCTGCAGTCTGCGGCTAGCGAACTCAGCTCCCGCATGAACGCCATGAGCAATGCAACGGACAACGCAGAAGAGCTTATCAGCAAACTGGACCTCTACTACAACAAGGTACGTCAGGCAGGTATCACCAACGAAATCACCGAGATCGTTGGCGGTGCCGAAGCTCTGAAATAAGGGCATCGTAAGGAGGTTTACCATTGGCAAAAGGTAAAGTCGTACAGGTTATCGGACCTGTCGTAGATATTGAATTCCCGGCGGGCGAACTGCCGGAAATATTGAACGCAATCACCATCAAGGGCAAAGCTGGTGAAGTAGACATTGACCTCGTGGTCGAAGTCATGCAGCACCTGGGCGACAGCGTAACCCGCTGCATCGCCATGAGCTCCACCGATGGTCTCACCCGCGGGATGGACGCCGAAGATACCGGCGCTCCGATCAGTGTTCCCGTTGGTGAAGGCACGCTGGGCCGTATCTTCAACGTACTGGGCCAGACTGTGGATAAGGATCCAACTCCGGTCAAGGCCGCTGAGTATTGGCCGATTCATCGTCCTGCTCCGGAATTTGAAGATCAGGAAACCAGTGCACAGGTACTCGAAACGGGTATTAAGGTCGTTGACCTTATCGCACCGTACGCCCGCGGCGGTAAAATCGGCCTCTTCGGCGGTGCCGGCGTAGGTAAGACAGTACTGATCATGGAGCTTATCCATAACATCGCTACCGAGCACGGCGGTTACTCCGTATTCGCCGGCGTAGGTGAACGTACCCGTGAAGGTAATGACCTTTGGGGCGAAATGAAGGAATCCGGGGTTATCGGCAAGACCGCTCTCGTATACGGTCAGATGAACGAACCCCCCGGAGCTCGTATGCGTGTAGGTCTGACGGGCCTCACCATGGCAGAATACTTCCGTGATGTCCAGCATCAGGACGTGCTGCTCTTCATCGATAACATCTTCCGTTTCATCCAGGCAGGTTCCGAGGTGTCCGCACTGCTCGGCCGTATGCCGTCGGCCGTAGGTTATCAGCCGACGCTGACCACCGATATCGGTGCACTGCAGGAACGTATCACGTCCACCAAGGAAGGTTCCATCACCTCCGTACAGGCCGTATACGTGCCCGCCGATGACCTCACTGACCCGGCTCCGGCTGGTACCTTTACCCACCTCGATGCAACGACGGTACTTTCTCGTCAGATTGCCGAGCTGGGTATTTACCCCGCCGTTGACCCGCTGGATTCCACCAGCCGTATCCTCAACGCCGAAGTTCTCGGCGAGGAACACTATCAGGTGGCCCGCGGCGTGCAGGCTGTACTGCAGAAGTACAAGGAACTGCAGGATATCATCGCCATCCTGGGTATGGAAGAACTGTCTGACGAAGATAAGCTCACCGTATCCCGTGCGCGTAAGATTCAGCGTTTCCTGTCCCAGCCGTTCTTCGTAGCAGAAGTATTCACGGGTTCCCCGGGGAAATACGTACCGCTCAAAGAAACGGTGCGCGGCTTCAAGGAAATTCTCGAAGGTAAATACGATGACCTGCCGGAAGCTGCCTTCTATATGGTAGGCAACATCGACGAGGCTGTGGAGAAAGCAAAGACCTTGGAAAAGGAGGGATAATCTATGGCTACGATTCAGCTAGAGATTGTCTCCCCGGATAAAGTGGTTTATGCTGCAGATATCGGCATGCTGATCGTCCGTTCCACGGGCGGCGAGCTCGGTATCCTGCCCAAGCACGCTCCCTTGGTGACGGGCCTTCTGCCCCATGCCATGCGCGTGCGCCTCAATGGTTCCGACAGGGACGAACAGCTTATCGCTGTGTCCGGCGGCTTCATGGAAGTCACGCCGGAAAAGATCACGGTGCTGGCCACCGCCGCTGAACAGCCCATTGATATCGACATCAATCGTGCTCAGCGTGCCATGGACCGCGCCAAAGAGCGTATCGCTGCTTTCCATCAGGGAGGCGACGAAGCCAGAAACATCGATATCGAACGTGCTCAGCTGGCCCTGCGGCGTGCCATCGCCCGCCTCAGAGCAACGGGAACGGAAATAGAGAATCTGAAATAAGCAATAAAAGACGGCTTGCAGAGAAATCTGCAAGCCGTTTCCATGTATATCATATGTGAGGAGATTAAATATGTCTGAGTGGTTATTAGCGCCAGCGTTTATTATGCTCGTAGGCGTTATATTCATATTGGTAGCCGTCGGTATAAAATGGAAGATAAAAAAGAAATTAGCGGTTTGTACGGCAGAGACAAAGGGGACGGTGGTTCGCTGGTCGCATGAAAGAGTCGCGCATGATTATGGTAGTGCAACGGATTACTTTTGGTTTCCGGTATATGCTTATGACGTACAGGGAAAGCACTATGAGGAGAAATCATCTGTCGGTTTATCGGAACAAGGCGAATTATATGCTGAGACCGTCTTGTACTATGAACCGGGTAATCCAAGCAATTTTTATGCCAACATTGGGAACTATGATCGCTTGATTATGATTTTTCGGTTGGTGGGGTGGAGTCTTACCTTGATGACGTTATTAACTCTGGGCATCCTTTATCATGTGCAAAGTTGATGCTGTGCTGCATTCGTCCCAAACTGGCACGGGCGTACCAAATGTTTCAGAATTGAATTCTTCCTTCTGGTCTTCGAAATTGGCGAAGGCTTTTTGCACTTTGCCGAAACCTAGATAGAGCAACGGCAGGTTGCAGCAGACCATGACGATATTGGCAAAGTCGCTGAGGTTCCAGAGTGCGCTGAGGTCAAAGCCGGCAATGTTGGTGACCATGCCGAAGGCCAGTACCGTCAAATTCACCAGACGGACGGAGGCAATGAACATCTTGTTATGGGAAATCTGCCGGGCGCAGATTTCCGAGAAGGACAGGAAACCCAGCAGGCAGGTAAAGGCGAAGATGCCAAAGCAGATGCTGATAACCAGCGTAGCCAGCCCATAACCAACACCACCGCCTAAGAGCTGTGCACAGGAGAACAGGAATTTTTCCAGACGGCCCATTTCCATCCAAGCCGCAGCGCCATTGCCGAGCCATGCTTGTCCCATGATGAGGACGAAGCCTGTCAGCGTGCAGATGACCATGGTGTCAAGGAAGACGCCGATGGCCTGAATGATGCCTTGGTCGCAGGGATGTTTGGCATGGGAGACTGCAGCGGGCATGGACAGCGTGCCCTGTCCGGCCTCGTTGCTCATGAGGCCGCGTTTGATACCCTGTGAGAGGGCAATACCCAAAGCACCGTCGAAAATTGGCTCGGGATGGAAGGCTTCGGTTACAACCACATAGAAGAACCAGGGCAGACGGTCAAGGTTCAGAGCGACCATAATCACAACGGCGGCCACATAGATAACGGCCATGATGGGGACGAGTACATCGGTGATTTTGGTAATGCGGCGCAGTCCACCGAAGATGGAGAACGTGGTTACGCCCATCAGCAGCAGGAAGAAAATCCAGACAAGCGTGCTGTCAGCGGCCAGCTCCACGCCTGTTATATTCTGCGTGATGGCCGTCATGGCCGATATGGTATTAAAACCCTGAGCTGGAATGCAGAGCAAGGCATAGACGATATACAGCAGACTCAAAGTCCCGCCGATGATGGCAGCACCACCCAAAAGTTTCCGTCCATAGCAGGGCAGGCCGCCGACATATTCATCCCCTTGCTTATCCTTGTAAATCTGCGAGAGCGTAGATTCGACAAAAGCCGTGGCCATGCCGAAGAAGGCGGAGAACCACATCCAGAACAAGGCGCCGGGACCACCCGTGGAAACTGCGCCCGTCACGCCCAGGATATTTCCGGGGCCTACGCGCATGGCTGTAGAGAGAAGGAATGAGGCCAAAGGGCTGATGCCCTGCTCCGTCTTTTGGCTATGTATCAGGGTGTTCAGACCATAGCGGAAATATTTGACCTGCACAAAACCCAACTGCAGGGTGAAATAAATGCCAGTTCCCACTAAGAGAATGATGACCAATGGCAATTCTCCGATGATGGGGAGCCGGGCATACCATTCCAGATTCGTGGGGAATCCCCAGACCAGATCGGCAAGATTCTGGAAGACAGCACAAATGCTGCCGATTAGTTCATACATGAATTAAGACCTCCTGTGACACGTTTAGATAAGCAGCCGGATGACTGCCAGAATTGTTGTCTCAATTGTAGCACACTCGATATAATATGGATATTGGTGTTTGTGCTGTGTATTTTGTAGTCTGTGCGCATACAGGCTGTTTTGCATATTGATGCTGTAAAATCCTATCGACAAAATCTCAACAATAGCGTTATAATGAGAGCTATCATTTGTGTAAAAATTTAGGAGTGGATTTCATGGAAGCCTTTTGGGCGGCGTTTTTGTTGATTTTTTTTGCCGAGATGGGGGATAAGACGCAGTTCCTCGTGATGGCGCTGGCTGGTCGGTATGACAGCCGCCGGGTGTTTGTTGGCATGACTTTGGGAATCATCGTGGTACATGCCTTGGCGGTGCTGCTAGGTGCAACTATCGGCAGCTTCCTGCCCGCGGAAAAAATGGCCATTGCAGCCTCGATTCTCTTTATCTGCTTCGGCCTTTGGTCGCTGAAGGGTGAGGATGGCGATGAGGAAGAAGAATGCCAGACCAGCCGTTTTGGCCCGGTGGTGACAGTGGCGCTGACCTTCATTATCGGCGAGATGGGGGATAAGACACAGCTCGCGGCAGTGGCCTTGGCGGCTGACTATGGCAGCTGGCTGATGGTTTTTGCCGGGGTTGTCGCGGGCATGATCCTGGCCGATGGCATGGGCCTGGTGGCAGGTAATTATCTGCAGAAAAAAGTCTCTACGGCCACCATGCAGAAGATTTCGGCAGGTCTGTTCATTCTTTTTGGGACATTAGGCCTGATTCAGGCGTTATTTTAATTCCGGCTGCTACGAGTACACTAATAAACAATAATAAATATCGTTCAACCACTTGCAACATAGACAAAAACTGTTTATAATTATATTAGGGCTGTATACCTATATATAAAGGATTAAGGAATGTCTCAGGGAAAGTGAGGGATCGATTATGGGTATCTCGGGTGTAGGGGCTACGACGCTTTCGAGTTTCCCGCAAATCAATCGCGAGGTTCATTCTGTGGGAATGCAAGCGACTAAAGAGCGTAGCGACCAGGCAGCGTCTTATAGCAAAGTATCGCAGTTCGGCAATGAAACCAAGATAGGTTCCAGTCCGTTCCAGCGCAATAACGATACCGTCATCAGCATCGGTGAGCGGGAGACCTCGCAGATTGCAAAGGAAACAGCGGCTATCTATAAGGCGTCCAACCTTGGTAACAATACCAAAATCGGCACGAGTGCCTTCCAGCGTGACAACCAGAAGACCAATAATGTGGGTATGAAGAATACCTCGCAGATCATGGATAAGGCGAAGTCCTACTATGAGGTGTCGAATTTTGGTAATGAAACCAAATTAGGTTCCAGTAAGTTCCAGCAGCAGGCCAAGGCAGTTGCTAAACAAGGTGAGGAAAACACGGCGCACAGCATGAAAGCAGCCCTCGATGTGACGCGTGTGTCTCAGTTCGGTACGGAGACGAACCTCGGGCATAGCCGTTTCCAACAGGCGAATGCCCAGATCAGCAATTACAAGCCCAAACCAGCCCCAGGGGGGAAGGTTGACATCGCTGCTTAAGACAGGTTTATTTTGCCGCAGACTTCGGTTTGCGGCCTTTTTATTTATTGAGGCAAGGTGTAACAAGCGTTACAGTCGGCAGGCCTCGCTATCGCTATAATGAAGTCAGTGAATGACGAAAGCGTGTATGCGAGGAGAGTGTATTATGGAAATGAAAATGTTTTGCTATCAGTGTCAGGAAACTGCTGGCTGCAAAGGCTGCACCCAGGTGGGTGTCTGCGGCAAGAAGCCGGAAGTGGCAGCCATGCAGGATCTGCTGATCTATGTGACCAAGGGCTTGTCAGCAGTTACCACCCGTCTGCGGGCAGAAGGGAAAAAGGTCAGCCCTGAGGTGAATTACCTGATTACCATCAACCTGTTCATCACCATCACCAATGCCAATTTCGATCAGGAGGCCATTGCTGCCCGCGTGGCTCAGACTTTGCAGACGAAGCAGGAACTTCTGGCGCAGCTGGCTGACCGGGAAAATCTGCCGGATGCAGCTCTGTGGCATGATACGGAAGATGGATTTGCAGCCAAGGCTGCCAAGGTTGGCGTGCTGGCCACGGAGAATGAAGATATCCGCAGCCTGCGTGAACTGATTACCTATGGGCTGAAAGGTCTGGCTGCTTATCAGAAGCATGCCAATGTCCTGGGGTATGAGAATGAGGCCATTGATGCCTTCCTGCAGTCGGCACTCGGAAAACTGCTGGATGACAGCCTGACGGCCGATGAGCTGACGGCACTGACGCTGGAGACAGGCAAGTGGGGTGTGGATGGCATGGCTCTGCTGGACAAGGCCAACACGGAAACCTATGGCAATCCGGAGCTCACTAAGGTGGACTTGGGCGTGCGCAATAATCCGGGCATCCTGATTTCCGGTCATGATCTCAAGGACCTGGAAATGCTGCTGGAACAGACGCAGGGCACGGGCGTGGATGTTTACACGCATGGTGAAATGCTGCCGGCCCACTATTATCCGAAGTTCAAGAAGTATGCGAATTTCGTGGGCAACTACGGCAATGCCTGGTGGAAGCAGAAGGAAGAGTTCGAGGCTTTCAACGGCCCGATTCTCATGACTACCAACTGCGTGGTACCGCCGAAGGCCAGCTACCAGGAACGCCTGTTCACCACGGGGGCTACGGGCGTGCCGGGCTGCCAGCATATCGAGGCCAAGGCTGATGGCACGAAGGATTTTTCGGCCATCATTGAACTGGCGAAGAAGTGCGCAGCACCGACGGAACTCGAGCAGGGACAGATCGTGGGTGGTTTTGCCCATGAGCAGGTCTTCGCTGTGGCGGATAAGGTAGTCGAGGCGGTAAAGAGCGGTGCCATCAAGAAGTTCGTGGTGATGGCTGGCTGCGATGGCCGCATGAAGAGCCGTGATTACTATGCAGAGTTTGCCAAAGCCCTGCCGCAGGATACGGTTATCCTTACGGCAGGCTGCGCTAAGTACAAGTACATCAAACTGGATCTGGGCGATATCGGCGGCATCCCCCGCGTGCTGGATGCCGGCCAGTGCAATGACTCCTATAGCCTGGCCCTGATTGCGCTGAAGCTCAAGGAAGTATTCGGCCTGGCTGATGTGAATGAACTGCCCATTGCCTACAATATCGCCTGGTATGAGCAGAAGGCCGTGATCGTGCTGCTGGCTCTGCTGCACCTCGGTGTGAAGAACATCCATCTGGGGCCGACGCTGCCGGCGTTCCTCTCTTCGAATGTGGCAAAAGTACTGGTGGAAAACTTCGGTATCGGCACCATTTCCACGGTGGAAGAAGATATCAAAAAGATGATTGGTTGATGCTGAAATAGAAAAACTCTCGCAGGAGTTGAATCCTGCGAGAGCTTTTGTTATGCTGTCATTTAGTCGCGACGGATAAAATCGGCGATGGAGCGGCGTACGGGTTTTTCAGCTGGTGCAGCATTGGTCTGGCCAATGGCTTCAGCCAGTCCCGGAATATGTTTGCTGGGTTCGGCGTGACGCATGGGCGCAGCATCGGCAGCATTGATGGTGGAAAGGGTGGGGACGCCGCGGATGGAAGCAGGTGCCGGTGTTATGGGGACGGAAGCAGCGCTGGTCTCCGGTGGTACGGCGGCTCCGGCTGCTGTGGCCGACAGGGATGGCGTAATGGGCACATCCCGGCTGGTCAGTTTTACTTCCAAGGTATCGCCGTTCTTCACCGGATCGATGAAGTCCACGGGCTGGCCATTGACGAGAATGGTGAAGTTCACGCGGCTGGTAGCAGCGGGAGGCTGGAAGTTGACAGCCAGCAGGGCATCGCTGACGGTAGTCGTCATGCGTTCAGATGTGTGGTAGGTCACCTCGCAGCCGTCATCGATGATGGTGCCGGGGCTGGCGGTACGGCCGTTGACCATCAGCTCCACATTGGCGGAGGGAATGGCAAATTCCTTGCCCTCGTAATAGATCATCACGGAGGTATCGGAGTTCTTGATATTCAGGATGTCACCGAGTTTCGGATCTTCATCAGCCATGTATTCCACATGGTCACCCTCGTGGATGGGCATGGAGATGCTGGCGGGGATATCGTTCAGGAGGATTTCCGGTGTGCAGCTATAGGTGGTTTCCTTGCCGTTCAGGGTGTAGTGGATCTTGCGCCCAGTGGGCGGATAGCCGGCGGCTAGCAAGGCTTCGCCGAGGCTTTTGAACTCCCGGCTCTCAATCACATCGCCGTCGGCCAAAAGCTGGTCGGCTTCCGCTTCCTTGCCGTTGACGGTGACTTTCTGACGGATATGTTTTTCCCGGCCATTGATGTAGATGGTGTATTCCTGTCCGGCGGTCACGAGGTCGCCTAACCGTACGGTCGGCGTTGTGCCGTTCTCGCCGGGGATAACCGTGATGCGGGCGCCGTCGCGAATCACGGTATCGAGGTCAGCTTCTTCGTCATTCAGCGTGATCCTGGCAAAGGTGCCCAAAGTGCCCGGGAAGAATTTTTTCTCGGTACCGATGTTGACCATCAGGCCGAGTCCTGGGTGACCATTGTACTTGCGCATGTTGATGCCGGCATTCAGCAGGGCGTCGGACACCGTGAGTTCCCGGAAATTGAACAGGCTGTATTCCTCGTCGTTGACATAGACGGACAGGAAGTGCAGGGTGTTCAGGGAGGCAATCTTCAGGATGCCCAAGGGGGTTACTGCATCCGGATAGTGCAGTTCCTCGGGAATATCCACGATACCGTTGACGGCATCTGGTTTGCGTACGGCCACGCGGTTTTCCGGCATGCCCAGCGCATCGGCCACGAAGTGGGACAGTCCTGGCGTAAGCGAACCGCCGCCTACCAGCATCACGGCCTGCGGGGTATCGCCGTTGAGTTCGAAGATCTGTTTGGCAATGGCGTTGGCCAGGTTTTCGATATTGGGCATTACCGGATCGAGGATATCGGCGGCGGAAAGATTGTATTCCACGCCCAGGATATCGGTAAAATGTACATCTTCGCCCACGGAAGCCTGCCGTTTGATGCGTTCAGCGATATTGAAGTCCAATAGGAAACGCTGACTGATGGCCTCGGTGACTTCATCACCGGCCAGCGGCACCATGCCATAGGCGATGACCGAGCCGTTTTTGGTGATGGCCACGTCGGAGGTACCTGCGCCGATATCTACAAGCACGAGATTCAGATGGCGCATGGTGGGCGGAATCAGCACGTTGATGGCTGCGATTGGCTCCAAGGTTAGGGCGCGCATCTCAAGGTTCGTGGCGTGCAGGGCTGACTGCATGGAGTCGATGACTTGCCGGGGCAGGAAGGTGGCGATAACCACGGCCTTGGCCTTCTTGCCACGCTGCCCAATCAGCATCTTGAGCTGGATATCGTCCAGCACATAGCGGATGGTGCTGTAGCCCACGCAGTAATAGCGGGTGGGATCGTCCACCGTGTGGCTTTCCGCGAGGGCGGCCTGTGCGGCCTGCACACCGGCAAAATCGAGGTTGCGCTGCTGCTCGGCGGTTATGAGGCCATTGACTTCCATCTCCGCTTCGGCGGTCATGGTGTAGAGGGCACGGCCAGCGGCAGCTACAGCCGCGGTCTTGATGGGGCCGGTTTTCTCAATCAGGGAGTTCTTGACCTTTTCAATCACGGCGGCTACCTGCGGGACGTCATGAATCTGGCCGTCCAGCATGGCCCTGGTCTTATGCTCCAATCGGTCTGTAGCGATGACATGGAGATTTTCGTCATCGCCTTCTTCGGCGACAATGCCGATGACGCTGCGTGTGCCGATGTCCAGGGCAAAAATCCGCTCATGCTCCTTGACAGCTTTGGGAGGCGGTGTTTTAATAACATTGATAGCCTCGACAACTTCCGGCCGCAGCTCTTCCGTGGGACTTTCCACCGGTTTGGCTTTTTTGGCCGAGCGGGCCGTGGTTTTTTTTGGCGCAGAGGCTTTTTCTGCAGTTTGTATATCAGTGGTGTTTTTCTTGATTGTTGGCATAAAAAAACTCCTCACTTTGCGTAATTTTAAAAGGTTATTTTTATTATTTCGCGAAATATACATTATAATCCTGTTTTTTGCCGAAAATCTTATGAAAACAGTTATAGAAACGAGTGTGATACTATGACAGGAAATCGAGAAGTTATTACGGGCAGTGATTTTAAGCGCATGGTCTCCGGGGCCTACAGTGAATTCTTGCTGGAGTATGAGGAGATCAACCGCATGCAGGGCGCGGGCAGCATGCCCGGCACGCATGTGCTGCGGACCATGGGGGCGGCCATCATGCCGCTCAAGGATGCCAAAGATGACAGCATCGGCGGTCTGGCTCGCCGGGTGGCTTCTGGGGCGCTCTTCGGTGCCCGGGGCAGTGCCGGCGTGGTGCTGGCGCAGATGTTCCGTGGTTTGGGCAAGGGACTCTTGGGCAAGCACAATGCTACGTCCACAGAGTTTGGCAAGGCCTTCCAGTATGGTATTCTCTACGCTCAGCGTGTGATTCCGGAACAGCCGGAGCGTCCCATCATCACGCTGGCCAAGGAAGTGGCTAAGGGTGCTTATCATGCCGTGCGGGCTAACAAGCCCATCTCCGAGATATTGGAGACGGCTATTGCCGCTGGTGAAAGGGCTTTGGCAAAGATTGGGGAAGAAGATGCAGGGGCGCGGATCATGTTTGCCTTCCTGCAAGGATGCCTGAAGGGGCTGGATGGCAATTTCGTTTCGCCAGCAGTAAGTCTTTCTCTGGGACTTGAAGCGCAGCAGGCGGGACTCCCAGATCCCCGCTTTGATGTGGTCCGTCCGTATTGTGTGCGTTTTTCCGTGAAGAACGTGCAGGTGGATATGAAGGAATTGGAGGCGCATCTCAAGGAATTTTCGTCCTTTGCGCTGGTAGAGCGGGCGGCAACTGGTGTGGATGTGCACCTGCATACCGACCACCCTGGCAAGGTCATCGAGCAGGCTATTGGCTGGGGACCGCTCAAGGGTATCCATGTCACGAATATGAGCGAGCCGCATAGCTTATCTGCCCATGATGCCGTGATGAAGGTAGCTCTTTTGGCCGTAGCAGAAAACAAAGTGCAGGCCAAGGAATTACAGGAGCAGGGGGTGCAGATATTGGTAACGGGCAGCGAGGCGGAAAGCCCGTCGGTGGCAGAGCTGGTCAATGCTGCCCATAGCGATTTGGCCTATGCCTATGTGATGGTGGCCTGGAATCGCGATTTCTGGCAGGCCTTCCGGCAGGTGAAGCGTCTCTTAGGCGAGCGCATCGAGCTGGTGCTCTGCAAAAGCAAACAGCAGCAGGCCGCAGCCATCAAAGCCTTCGATCCGAATCTCACAGCGGTGGAAAATGCCATCGTGATGCGGGAAGCGGCAGAAGAAGCAAAATAATTAGGTTTACATCGATATGAAAAGACGCCCGGGGACTGGTAATGAGTCCCCGGGCTTTGTTTTATTTAATGTCAAAAATATTTTTGAGTTTCTCTGCGGTCATCTCCGGCGTGATAGCCTTCATGCAGGCGTTGGTCTTGTACTTGCATTTTGTCTTGAGACAGCGTTTGCATTCGTGGGGCGTGAGGATGAATTCGTGGCCTTTGGTCAGCGGCCCGTATACATCCGGCTGGGTGGGGCCCCAGAGGGAGAGCGTCCGGCAGCCGATGGCATCGGCGATATGCAGGGGGCCGGTGTCGCAGGAGAGCAGCAGCGTGGCGGACTGCAGCAGGGCTGCAAGTTCCAGCAGGCTGGTCTGCCCGGCAATGGAGATGCTGGTGCGGTCCATCTGGGACTGGGCTTCCTTGATGAAGACTTCATCGCTGGGTGCACCGCAGAAGACAATCTGCACATGTTCCGGCAGGTCTTTCAAAGCCTTGCCGAAGTTTTCCGGTTCCCAGTTCTTGTCCGGCCAGGTGGTGCGGATGGTGACCATCAGGATGGGGCGCTGGGGATCGATGCCATGTTCCTGCCAAAAATTTTCGGCAAAGCCTTTGAGGCTTTCCGGCAGGTTCAGCGTCAGTCCCGGTGTAAAGTTCTTCAGGTCAAAGCCTAAGGGCATCAGGGCGCTCAGGTAGCGCAGCACCTTATGCGGGCTTTCGATATTGGGCGCCATCTCGCTCATGAAGAAGGGATTGCCTTCGTGGCGCTCGTGGATGCCAATGCGGCGTTTTGCGCCCGACAGCCTGGCCAGCAGGCCGGTCAGGAATAATCCCTGAATATCGAGAACCAGATCAAAGTTCCGTGCCTTTAACAGGGCGCGGGCTTTTTTTAGTTCCCGGTATGCGGTGGGCAGGTCAAAACTGGCAAAGGCTTTGTCCAGAGGCCTTCGGTCCCAGACCAGTACTTCGTCGATATCGGGATTTTCTGCTAAGAGTTTGTCTGCCGGCGGGCTGACCATCCAGGTGATATGTGCGTTGGGCTGCAGTTTCTTGAGCTCCCGGGCTACAGGGGTGGCGTGGAGTACATCACCGATGGCAGAGAGGCGCAGGATAAGGATTTGACTCCTGTGTTTATTTTCCATAGAGGTTGGTTTTACCTTTCGTTCATAGTACAATTAAGGAATAGATTTATCTTAGCACAGCAAGGGGAAAATGTCCAAGAGAAAGGGAACGGGCGATGTTAAAAGATATCACGATAAAATCTCTGGCCAGCAGTGAGACGGTGTATCGGCGCGGGGTTGATTATTATAATGATTACCGGGTAGATGATGTGGAGGCTTTGAACCCTGCGGCTACGGAGTGGGCGGCTACGGTTTATGGCTCAGAGGATTATCATGTTCATGTAAAGCTGAGTCAAAAAGGGGACAATGTGGAACGCTATGAATGCGATTGTCCGGCAGCAGAGCAGTATCTGGGGGCCTGCAAGCATGTGGTGGCGGTGCTGAAGGCGATACAGGAAGAGCAGGAGTCGCAGGCGGATATCACACCACGGTTTGCAAGGTCTCAGTCGGCCAAGGAGATATTGCGCGGTGTGATGGAAGAAATGGGGATTGAAACCGCGCGCAGCATGCTGGAGAAAAAGGAGGCATGGTCAGCAAACGGGAAGCAGTCCATGGCGGTGCAGCGGATGTTTGAAGCCTTCCGGGAAGCTGCTGACGAGGATCGGGCGAGGAGGCACGGGACTCAGGCAGAGTTTGGGCATCTAGTGCCCCGGTTGGGCTTTGATTCCTATTATGGCAATAACCGCTTGTGGCTGGAATTTCGTTTTGGGTTGGATAAGCTCTATGTGGTGAAGAATATCGGTAATTTTCTTCAGGCGATGGAACGTGGTGATGATTGGCAGCTGGGCACGAAGAATCAGGTCAATCTCGGGAATGTGCGTTGGGGCGATGAAATATCGGCCAAAATCTACGCCTTGATCCAAAAGTACAGCCGTCTGGAGCAGGGCATGTTTGCGGCGGGTTCAGCCAATCGTTACTATTATATGGGCACTCACTCCTATCTCTTTGATCAGAAGCAGTTTAATCTGACGGATGAGTCGCTCAGGGAATTCTTGGCAATCATGGGCGATACATCCTTTGATATGCGCATTGAAAACGGGGATTGGGAAACGGTCACCACGCGCCAGGGCAATCCCCGGCTGGTGATGGAGCTGCGGGAAAACAAAGGCCATGGACAGCTGCGCATCAAGGATGGTGAGGTGCTGTGCCTGAGTGAGGATGGGCAGATCGTTTACAAAGAGGGCGTGATCTACCAGACGGATGCCAAATTTGCCCGAGGGTTCAGGCCATTGAAGCGCACTTTTGACAGCAGCACTGCCATTGACATCAATACGGCGGATCTGGCGGCTTTCTTTGGTCAGGTCCTGCCGCAGATGGAACTGGCTGCTGAGGTGGAAATCGCACCGAAGTTTCAGGAACAGTATGTGGTACAGCCGCTGGCCGCAGAGCTTTATATCGACTATGAAGGGGACGGCATTGCCGTACGGCCGAAATTTGCCTATGGAGATGCCAGCTTCAATCCTTTGGTGGAAAAGGAACCGCCCCTGCGGGACGGGCGCAAGCTCGTACGGGATGAACGCAGTGAGGAGGAGCTCCTGCTGCGGCTTACACACTATGGCTTCCAGAAAAAGCGGGACCAGCTGGTACAGAAAGATGAGGAAAGAAGCTATGACTTCCTGGTGGAAGAATTACCGAACCTGCCGGATTGGGTAGAGGTGTTCTATTCCGATGCCTTTGCCAACCGGCCCGTGCGGCCAATGCCGAAGGTCACGGCCGGTGTCAGTGTCAACGATACGGATCTTTTGGAAGTTACCTTCAATGCCAAGGACCTGGATTTCAATGAACTCATGGAAATCCTCGATTCCTATCGGCAAAAGCGCAAATATCACCGACTGAAGGATAAGACATTTATCACGCTGGGCGAGCAGCAGATGCAGGCTATTGCCGATTTTGTGGACAACACGGGCATTGGCAAGGCGAAAGCGGATGGTATGAAGGTGGAGCTGCCAATCTCGCAGGCCATGTACTTAGATGAGCTGGCCCGGGCGGATGAATCCTTGCGCTTGGAGCGCAGCCGTGAGTTCCGAGCTATCGTGCGGGATATCCGCCATCCTGAGGATAATACAGCAGAAGTGCCGGAGAGCCTCAAGGGCATACTGCGCGACTATCAGGTCACGGGGTACAGCTGGCTATCCTCGTTGGCTGATTACCATCTGGGCGGCATCCTGGCCGATGATATGGGGCTAGGGAAAACCCTGCAGGTCATCACTTTCCTGCTCGCCAAGCAGGATTACCAGCAGCCGCCATCTTTGGTAGTAGCACCGACCTCGCTGATGTATAACTGGCTCGATGAAATCGAGCGCTTTGCACCGGAGCTCAAGGCCTGTGCTGTAGCCGGAACAAAGGCGGAGCGGGAAAAGCTGCTGGCAGAGGCTGATGCCAGCTTCGATGTTCTGATTACGACCTATAATATGCTCAAGCGGGATATCGATATGTACGAAAAGCGGCGTTTCCGCTATGCATTCTTGGATGAAGCCCAGCATATCAAGAATCCCACCACGCAGAATGCAAGGGCCGTCAAGCGGCTCAAGACCAGTGGCTATTTTGCGCTGACGGGTACACCGATTGAAAATACATTGACAGAATTATGGTCCATCTTTGATTTCCTGATGCCGGGCTATCTGCTGAGCCACAAGAAATTCAAGGACCGCTATGAAACGCCAATCGTGCGGGAGCAGGACGAGCGCAGCCTGAAGGATCTGAAGCGCCATGTGATGCCATTTATCCTGCGGCGCATGAAAAAGGATGTACTCACGGAACTGCCCGATAAGGTGGAGCGCAAGATGGTCAGTTCTATGACGCCGAAGCAGGAGAAGGTCTATCAGGGCTGGTTCCTCAAGAGTCAGAAGGAATTTGCCCAGCAGCTGGCTTCCGGCGAGGACAGCCGCATCAAGATACTGGCCATCCTCACGCGCCTGCGGCAGATTGCCTGTGATCCGGCGATGTTCCTGGAAGGTTATACCGGCGGTTCGGGCAAGCTCGACCAGCTCGAAGAAGTCGTGGGCGAAGCTGTCGAGGGGGGCCACCGCATCCTGATCTTCTCGCAGTTCACGACTATGCTGGCGCATATCGGCGAGCGGCTCAAGCAGCTGGGGATTTCCTATTACTATTTGGATGGTTCGACACCGTCTTTAGAGCGCATCCGTCTGGTCAAGGCTTTCAATGAGGGCATGACGCCAGTGTTCCTGATTTCTCTCAAGGCGGGCGGCACAGGGCTGAACCTTACCGGGGCCGATATGGTCATCCACTTCGATCCCTGGTGGAATCCCGCAGTGGAAGATCAGGCCACTGATCGTGCTTACCGTTTGGGGCAGAAGAACAACGTGCAGGTCATCCGCCTGTTGGCCAAGGGCACGGTGGAGGAAAAGATCTACGAGCTGCAGCAGAAGAAAAAATCCCTGATCGACCAGATGATCCAGCCCGGAGAAAACTTCCTGTCGCGGCTTACGGATGAGGAGATACGGGAGCTGTTCCAGAAATAAGGTTGGTTCATAATCAAGTTACCATTAAGAATTTTACCCTTTCGCCGATAGTATGATTAGAGAGTGTCTAGTCAAGGGAGGGAGAAGAAATGGCAATGATTGCCCATGTGGCAGAGGATAAGCAGAGTTTATTGCAGATAGAATCCGTCTGGCAGAAGATGCAGAAGGATACTTCCCCGCATAAGGAGAAGGAAGATACGGTTATCGGCAAGGCGGCGGAGGTCTATATCAGCAAAGAAGGGCGCAAGCTTAGCGAGGACGCACTTGACCCTTTGAAGCGGCTGTCGCAGACGGATTTTATGACGGATGCAGAAAAGCAGCTGTATAAACTCAGTCAGGAGGAACGGGACAAGGCAGAGTATAGGAAGCAGGCAGCAGAGATTGAAGAGCGGCTGGCTAAAGATTCCAGCTTGACGGACAAGGAACGGGAAGATTTGCAGGCGCAGGCGGATGAACTCAAGGATAAGGGCATGACTTTGGATGACAAGCTCTATGCCCTTTATGACAAGAAGCGTGGTATTGAGAAGAACATTGAGGAAAATGATGGCAAGTATATGGCGGCGGATATTGCCGGTCTGCAAAAGCAGATTGACCAGCTGAATCGGAAAATCTACAATGCTGCCGCAGATATAACCCGCGATGGGAAGCTGAAGGATTTCCTGACACAGCAGGCTTTGAAAGAGCGGGCGGATTTGGGTATTGCTGCGAATAAAGCCAAAATTCGCAATGGGGAATTGGAACTGCGGGACAGTGAGGCATCCATGACTACCCGTGCTGTCGAGCAGATACAGAAACAGGCAGATGAGAACGGCAAACGCCAGCCGACTGCGGCGGATGTGGTGCAGGAAGCCGTAGAAGAGGGCAAGGCCAGAGCTGAGAAAGCCGAGGATGAAACCGGCAGATTGGTGGATAAAGGCAGGGATTCTGCGTTGGAAATGCAAGGCAACTTAACGCAGGAGGGAACCCTGGCAAAGAAGGCAGAAGTCAATGAAAAGATTATCAACCATATAGAAGACATCAAGAAATTGACCGTAGAAGATGCGTTAGAGCGTTGAAAAAAGTATAAAATTGTAGCTGTTCTCCCTCAGGGAGGGCAGCTTTTTAATGTTCTGAATAAAAAATTGACTTTAATAATAAAAAAATAATAAAAATAAAAAACAGGACTTTGACTGTATGAAATCGAATAGTATGTATTGTGTACCTTGTGGAGGTGATATAAATGAAGCAGGAACAAGGTATTGTCTTGGAAACCGTTGATGGCATGGCAAAAGTCCGCATTGCCCGCCATGAGGAATGCGGCTCTTGCGGGGCCTGCGGCGGTGCTCAGCGGGTAGTGGTGGAAGCAGTCAATCCTGTGGAAGCCAGGGCCGGAGACAAGGTGCTTTTCGAGTTCCGGGAGGAGAATGTGCTGACCGGGGCCTTCGTGGTCTTTATCCTGCCGCTGATTTTCGGCGCGGTGGGGGCAGCGATTGGTCATTTTGCAGCACCCTTATTGGACGCGAGTGGCAGCCTGCCTTATGTTTTGGGCGCATTGATTTTCTTCCTTATCGCGTTGATGGTCATCAAGAAGTTTGACCGGCGGGCGGCGAAAAATCAGGCATTAAAACCGGTGATTGTCGAGATTTTGGACAAGCATCAGTCTTGATACATATGGTATTTTAGGAGAGTTACAAGAGGTGATTGTATGTTCGGAAGTTTTCTGGGCGGTATTCATCCCAAGGACGGCAAGGAACTGGCTAAGGACAAGCCGATTGAAAATATGCCGGTGCCCCAGGAATTAGTCGTTCCTATGGGCCAGCATATCGGCGCCCCCTGTGCGCCGACGGTCAAGGTCGGCGATGAGGTCAAGCGCGGGCAGCTGATTGGTACAAGTCCTGCCTTCATGCATGCAGATATCCATGCGCCGGTGTCCGGCAAGGTCGTGAAGATCGAGCCCAGGCCCCATTCGGGTATGGGCAGCTGCCTGAGCGTGGTCATCGCCAGCGATGGCAAGGATGAATGGGCCGATGGCCTGCCGCTTACGCGCAACTGGCAGACCATGGAGAATGCGGAGATTCTCGCGGCAATCCAATCTGCTGGTATCGTGGGCATGGGCGGTGCAACCTTCCCCGCCCATATCAAATTGAAGCCTGCCAAGCCCGTGGATATCCTGATTCTGAACGGCGCCGAATGCGAGCCGTATCTGACGGCCGACTATCGTTTGATGCTCGAAGAGGGTGAAAAAATCATCACAGGCACCCAAATCCTGCAAAAACTTTTGGGCGTCAAACGTACGGTAATCGGCATCGAGGACAATAAGCCTGAAGCCGTCAAGGCCATGCAGAAGGCTGCGCAGGGAACGGATATTGAAGTGGCGGCGCTCAAGACCAAGTACCCGCAGGGCGCGGAAAAGATGCTGATCAAAGTGATTTCCGGCCGGGAAGTACCCATGGGCGGTCTGCCCATGGATGTGGGCGCGGTGGTGCAGAATGTGGGCACGGTGGCGGCGATTGCCGATGCTGTGGAACATGGGCTGCCGCTGACGGAGCGCATTACGACGGTAACCGGCGATGCCATAGCCGAGCCGAAAAATCTGCGCATCCGCATTGGCACGCCCTATCAGGCGGCAATCGACTACTGCGGTGGCTTTAAGGAGCAGCCGAAGAAATTAATTGCCGGTGGTCCCATGATGGGCATGGCCCAGGCCACAGCTGAAGTCCCGGTGATGAAAGGCTCCTCGGGAATCCTGGCTTTGACTGCCAAACAGGTGGATCATGGTCCGGAGATGAACTGCATCCGTTGCGGCAAATGCGTCAAGGCCTGTCCGATGGGACTGGTGCCCAGCATGCTTTCCATCTTGTCGGAGCGTCAGGCTTATGAGGCCTGCCGGGATGATTACGGCCTGATGAATTGCGTAGAATGCGGTTGCTGCACCTTTGTGTGCCCGGCCAAGCGCAATATCGTGCAGTATATCAAGAATGCCAAGGGCGTGATCCGGGCCGAACAGATGAAGGCCAAAGCGGCGGCTGAGGCGCAGAAGAAAGCTCAGGAAGCTGCGGAAGCGAAAAAGGAGGCGGTCAAATGAGTGAGGAAGTAATGAAGAAGGAACCGGAACTCTTTACGGTGTCTGTATCGCCTCATATCCGTGACGATGAAACCATCAGCCATATCATGTGGCAGGTCAATGCGGCGCTTTTGCCGGCCGCGGTCTTTGCCATCTGGTGGTTTGGTATCCCTGCACTTATCAATATGCTTGTCGGTGTGGTCTTTGCAGTTTTAGGTGAATTCCTCTGGCAGAAGGGCATGCATCAGCCGATTACGGCTTTTGATGGCAGTGCCTGCATCACAGGTTTGCTTCTGGCTATGTCCATGTCACCGCTGCTGCCACCCTATATGGTGGCCATTGGCTCTTTACTCGCAATCATCGTGGCCAAGCAGTCCATGGGGGGGCTGGGCTTCAATATCTTCAACCCCGCGCATATTGGGCGCGCGGCGCTGATGGTGTCCTGGCCGGTGGCCATGACTACCTGGACGAAGATGCGGGATGCTGCTGGTGGCGTGGATGCCATGACCAGCGCAACGCCGCTCAATATCCTCAAGATGCAGGGCTATGATGCCCTCGTGGCGACTTTTGGCAGCCAGTCGGACTTGTACTGGAACTTATTTATTGGCACAAGAAACGGTTCACTGGGTGAAACCAGCACGCTGCTGTTGTTGCTCGGTGGCCTGTACCTGATTTGGAAGGGCTATGTGAACTGGCAGGTGCCCGTGACCATGATTGCGACGGTGGCGGTGCTGACCTGGATTTTCGGGCCGTCTGGTCTCTTTACCGGCGATCCCATGTTCCATGTGATGGCTGGCGGTCTGATGCTCGGGGCCTTCTTCATGGCAACGGATATGGTGACCATTCCCATGACCATTAAGGGCCAGCTGATTTTTGCAGTGGGCGCAGGTGCCTTAACCGTGCTGATTCGTCTGGTGGGCGGCTATCCCGAAGGGGTTTGCTATTCCCTGCTGCTGATGAATGCGGTGACGCCGCTGATCGACCGGTTCTGCAAACCGCGGATCTTTGGGGCAGGAGGTGCGAAATAATGGCGAATAACGAACATTCCACGTTCAAGATTGCCTTCAATCTGGCGGCGGCCTGCTTTATCTCCGGCATCGTCATCGGCTCCGTGTATTTTGTGACGGCGCCTGTGGCAGCACAGAAAGCCGAGGAAATGAAGCAGGAGTCCATGAAATCCCTGGTGCCCGAAGCGGAACACTTCACGGAAGTGGCCGGTCATGAGGGCTGGTTTGCGGCTGAAAAGGACGGCAAAGCCATCGCCTATATCGTGCCTGGCGAGAGCAAGGGCTATGGTGGCAAGATCAAGATGCTCGTGGCCGTGACGGCCGATGCCAAGGTAATCGATTTTTCCATCTTGGAGCATAACGAAACCCCGGGGCTCGGGGATAACGCCCAGAAACCTGCCTTTCGGCAGATGTTTGCGGGCAAAGGTGCCGATAAGCTGGAGGTCACCAAAGATCCGGGCAACAGGGAAAACATTCAGGCTATGACGGGCGCTACGATTTCCTCGCGCGCTGTGACCAAGGGCGTGCGGGAGGCCGTGGAGGCGGTAGCCGCCTATCAGGCTGAGGGAGGTGCTAAGTGATGAAGGAACATTGGCAGATATTCAGTAAAGGTTTGATTGCCGAAAATCCGATTTTCATTCTGGCCCTGTCCCTGTGCCCGGCGCTGGCCGTAACGACCACTGTCATCAATGGCCTGACCATGGGGCTTACGGTGACCTTTGTTATCACCACCAATAATGTAGTGGTTTCCATCGTGCGCAAATGGGTGAATCCCAAGGTGCGTGTGCCGGTGTATATCACATCGATTGCGACCATCGTAACTGTCGCGCAACTGGTATTGCAGGCCTATTTCCCCGTGCTCTATAAAGCCATGGGCATCTATCTGGCGCTGGTGGTCGTGTTCGCCATCATCCTGGCCAGAGCTGAGGTGTTCGCGTCAAAGAATGGCGTCTTCAAGTCCTTCCTCGACGGCTTCGGCATGGGGTGCGGCTTTACGCTGGCCATGCTGACCATTGCGGTTATCCGCGAGCTGATTGGCGCAGGCACCATCTTAGGCATGCCGGTCTTCGGCGAAGGGTACGATCCCATGCTGATGATGATCCTGCCGCCGGGCGCCTTTATCCTGATCGGTTATCTCGTGGCGGCTTGCAAGACATGGAATGCCAAGCAGGAAGAAAAAGCCCGCATTGCGGAATTAAAAGCTGGAAAGGAGGCCTAACTCATGGGAGAGTATTTAACATTATTTATCGGCGCTGTCGTGGTCAATAACTTCGTGCTGACGAAATTCTTAGGCCTCTGCATTTTCTTCGGTATTTCCAAGAACCTCAGTGCATCCGTGGGCATGGGCATGGCGGTGACTTCCGTCATGACCATGAGTTCCATCCTGGCCTGGATTGTCTATTTCTTCGTGCTGGAACCTTTGGGGCTGACATTCCTGACCACCATCGTCTTCGTCGTGCTCACGGCCAGCTTTGTGCAGCTGCTGGAACTGGTTATCAAGAAGCAGGCCCCGGCCCTATACAATATGTGGGGCATCTACCTGCTGCTGATTGCCACCAACTGTATCGTGCTGGCTGTGCCGCTTCTGAACGTAGAGAATAATTACAGCCTCCTGAAGAGCATTGTCTTTGCCATCGGCTCCGGCCTGGGCTTTGCCGTCGCCATCATTCTCATGGCCTCCCTGCGGGAAAAGCTGGTCTACGCCAACGTACCCAAACCTTTGCAGGGGATTGGCATTGCTTTTATCTTAGCAGGCATGCTGTCGTTAGCTTTCTTGGGGTTCGCAGGAATGTTGTAACATATATAAATTGCAGTTTGTTGGTGCGAGATTAAATGCAATTGGTTACAGATTTGTGAGGCGGAGGTGGGGATACTTCTTCGCCACTTCACTAAATGACCCGCCAGCAGTAGTACGCGTTATTTTAGTTACCTGCGCCGGGCAGGCCGGCGGCGCGTATGTTCAGCTCAGTTTCCAGCAACG
>NZ_FNJQ01000033.1 GCF_900104055.1 Pseudoselenomonas ruminantium | reverse complement strand
TGCTGGCGGGTCATTTAGTGAAGTGGCGAAGAAGTATCCCCGCCTCTGCCCCACAAATCTGTAACCAATTGCGTTTAAGCACGTACCCACAAACTGCAATTTATTCTGCTTCGCCGACATAGCAGGGATAGACTCCAAGAGTGCCCGGGATCTTTTCAAGTTCGCTGCAGGTTTTATGCAGGCTTTGGTAGTCATTCTCTTCCACATAGAGGATCAGATCTCCGGAAGGGGCTTGTTCTTCGATGCTGACTTGCTGGAAATCTTGCAGGGCCTGACGGATATTTTCTTCTTCTTCCTGTTTGAATTTCAGGATGACGCTGGCGGCGGTGATGGACATATTATTTTCTCTCCTTCGTGCTTGTTTTATCCTATCATAGTATAGGGAGTACAGGCGTGTCAATCGGAAAGGGCTTAACTTTTGGTCAGAATAGACGATAATATTAATGGGAATTGTCATAACAAGGAAGTATTGCTATGAAAAATTACAGGGAGGTAGGAAGATGAATGAAAAAGAATGGCGCACCTGCTTGTTGATGATCAACGGGCTGGCGCATAAGGTGCAGTATAATCAGGCGACGATTGACAATCTGTTCCTGCCCTTCCTGCGGCGTATGAGCAAGATGCAGCAGAAATTGGGGCGGCGTATGATCGTTTTTCTCGCAGCGCCGCCGGGCGTGGGGAAGTCTACATTGGCGCTGTTCCTGGAACGGCTGTCCAATACAGATGAGGAATTGGTGCCCGTGCAGGCCTTGGGACTGGATGGCTTCCATTATCCCAATAAATATTTGACCACGCACAGCGTGGAGCGGGAAGGCCGGCTGATTCCGCTGAGTTCCATCAAGGGCAGTCCGGAAACCTTTGCGGTGGATAAACTGATCGGCAAGCTCACCGATGTGCGCAAGAGTAATGTGCGCTGGCCGGTCTATGACCGCACGATCCATGATGTGCTCGAAGACATGGTCACGGTCAAGAGACCGATTGTCATCTTGGAAGGCAACTGGCTGCTCTTAGGAGAGAATCACTGGCTGAACGTGCGTTCTTTTGCCGATTACAGCCTGTTTATCAGCGCAGAGCCGCAGGACTTGAAAGAACGGCTGATCCGCCGCAAGATGGCGGGCGGCAGCACGATGGAAGCGGCGAAGAAGTTCTATCAGAAAAGCGATAAGCTCAATGTGGAGCGCTGCCTCAAGAAATCCTGGCCTGCTGATGAAACCTGGCAGATGCTGACGGATGGCGACTATCAGCTGAAGGGGAAAATCGTTCCCACCCGCATGGTGGACAGGGAAGCTCTTTGGAAGAAGCCTGACGTGCAGCTAAATAATTCCTTGCTGGGCGGACTCAACAACCGTCATATCGAACAGGGCATGAAGCCGCCTCTTTATGACGAAGGTTATGTGCAGGGCATGGAAGCGGCCAGAAAGACCATCCTCAGGAAACTGTACGAAAGCGGCACTATGAGCAGCAAGGCAATATTGGACACTTTCCAGGTTACTGCTGAGGAATTCAAAGAAATCATCAAATAGCATATCATCTGGTTGTAGAATAGCAATAGAAAATAAGATATAGAACAAAGCCCGGCGGCTGGGGATACCTTTCCGTAACGTTTGACAAGCTTGTCTAAGTGAAGGAAAGATATCCCCAGCCACCGGGCGTCTTAGTGCCACGATGTAAGCTGTAATTATTTTACCTTGCTGGAGAACAGGTACACAAGGATGGTCAGCACGATGCCGCCGATACCCCATTCCACGCCTTTTTCCACGAAGGCATAGATGGTGGCGGCCAGGCAGAACAGCACCGCCCAGAAGGTCTGCTTGGCGTTTTCCTTGCGGAAGGCAAAGGTCTTGTAATCTACTCCGGTGAGCTTCTGGAAGCATTCCGGACAGATGATGCGCTGCTCGCCCGCCTCATTTTTATTGACAAGTGCTTCTTTTTCCGGCAGATCCCGGCTGCACTCTGAGCATTTTAACATATGATTACCCCCAAAATTCGCTTAAAGACAAATACCTTTCTATTTTACTTCATTTCTGCCGATTTGACTATAGATTTCTTGACACTTATGGGGAAAAACATTAAAATAGTAGGGTATAGTTAATGAACTATCAAAACAAATAAATAATGCATGAACGCAAATAAGCAAGAAGGGGGTGAGTATTATCGTTATCGAAGTAGTAGCGGTAATAATCGCAGCAATCATCGGTGCCGGATTGGGGTATACGGCGCGCAAGCGTACCGCCGAAGCCCAGATCGGTTCCGCTGAAGAAGAAGCAAAACGCATTGTAGCGGATGCAGAAGAGAAAGGCGAGACGAAGAAGAAGGAAGCCCTGCTCGAGGCGAAGGAGGAAATCCATCGTCAGCGTCAGGAACTCGATCGTGAGACGAAAGAGCGTCGCAGCGAACTTCAGCGTCAGGAACGCCGCGTAGTACAGAAAGAAGAGAATCTTGACCGCAAGCTGGATTCACTGGAGAAGAAGGAAGAGGGACTTTCCCGCAAGGAAGCCCGCATCGACAAAACCCAGCAGGCGATTGATGAGATGCACGAACAGCAGAAGGCGGAACTGGAACGCATTTCCAGCCTGACCGCTGAAGAGGCAAGGGTAATGCTCATGGCTGAGGCCGAAGAAGAGCTGAAGCATGAAAAAGCCATGAAAATCAAGGAGTATGAGCAGCAGATCAAGGATGAGTCCGACAAGAAGGCCCGGGATATCCTGAGCCAGGCCATCCAGCGCTGTGCTGCTGACCATGTGGCAGAAACCACGGTATCCGTGGTGGCCCTGCCCAACGATGAGATGAAAGGCCGTATCATCGGCCGCGAGGGCCGCAATATCCGTACGCTCGAAACGCTGACGGGCATTGACCTCATCATCGACGATACGCCGGAAGCCGTTATCCTGTCGGGCTTCGATCCGGTACGCCGGGAAACGGCCCGCATCGCACTCGAGAAGCTGATCCAGGATGGCCGCATCCATCCTGCCCGCATCGAAGAGATGGTGGAAAAAGCCAAGCGGGAAGTGGATATGCGCATCAAGGAAGCCGGTGAGCAGGCAACCTTTGATACCGGTGTCCATGGTATCCATCCGGAGCTTATCAAGCTCCTGGGCCGTCTGCGCTATCGCACGAGTTACGGCCAGAACGTGCTGAACCATTCCATCGAGGTTTCTCATCTGGCTGGCGTCATGGCTTCGGAATTGGGCTGTGATGTAACGCTGGCTAAGCGTGGTGGCCTGCTGCATGATATCGGCAAGGCCATCGACCACGAAGTGGAAGGCAGTCACACCACGATCGGTGCTGACATTGCCCGGAAGTTCCGGGAGTCCAAGGATGTTATCAACTGCATTGCCGCCCATCATGGTGATGTAGAAGCCACCAGTGTAGAAGCTGTACTGGTAGCTGCCGCCGATGCTGTATCGGCAGCTCGTCCGGGTGCTCGTCGTGAGAGCCTGGAATCATATCTGAAGCGCTTGAAGAGTCTGGAAGAGATCGCTGAATCCTATGAAGGCGTTGAGCGTTGCTTTGCTATTCAGGCTGGCCGCGAAATCCGCGTCATGGTAAAACCGGATAAGGTAGATGACACGGAAGCTGTAGCGCTGGCTCATAACATCGTGAAAAAAATCGAGGAGGAACTGGAGTATCCTGGCCAGATCAAGGCCACGGTCATCCGGGAAACCCGCGTTGTGGATTATGCAAAATAAGGCGTGCGAATAAGCACATAAGTGAGGAGGGTGCAGGCTGTGAGCCTTGCGCCCTTTCTTACACTTATGGAGAGGATCGAGATATGTTTGGATTTAACCTGAACGGCAGGAATGACAGCCGTAAGGAAATGAGTACCGGCGTGCAGTTGTTGGCTTCCATGCTGGTATGTTATCCGGAACTCTATGCCGTGACCTATGATCCGAAGGAAACGGAGATTACCTTGGATTTTGTGGTACAGGCAAAGACATCCCGGAACGAGATGGAAGAATTTGCTGATCTGGTGGATAAGAGCATGCAGACCTATCATGATCTGCATGGCAGCGGACCGGTATGGCTGGGCATTGATGCTGATGTGAATGGCAAGCTCATGACCGTACATGTGCGGCGGCAGCTGGCGACCATGCTGCGAGGCGAGCTGGATCTTCTGACGGAGTTGTTCCATGAAAAGTTCGGTGAAAGCCTGCAGATCGATGTGCATACATTGGATGCCTTGGAGCCGGAATTTTCCACGATGCAGAGCAATCTCCTGGATCAGATGTTTGATATGGCGCAGGCCAGCCGCATCAAGGAGCGCATGATTGGCATGCGGGATAAGGATAGGGTTGTAGTCTACAACCGTTGAGAGGAGTAAATTATGCGTGTAATGCTGGTTGGCGATGTGGTGGGCAAGCCGGGACGCAAGGCGTTTCAGAAATACACCCCCCAGCTTAAAGCCGAGAAAAATATCGATGTGGTGATTGTCAACGGAGAAAACTCTGCCGGCGGCAAGGGATACACCCGCAAGTCGCTGGATGGACTTTACCATGGCGGTGCCGATATAATCACCTCTGGGAATCATGTCTGGGATAAGAAGGACGTGTTGGAATTCATCGATCAGGAACCCTTCCTGATCCGGCCGGCCAATTATCCGGAGGGCGCACCGGGCAAGGGCTATTGCGTCTATCCCTTCAAGGCAAAGAACATCGGCGTGGTCAATTTATCGGGCCGGGCTTTTATGCCGGATATGGACTGCCCGTTCCAGAAAATCGAGGAAATCCTGCGTGAGCTCCAGCGGGAATGTGATATCATCTTCCTGGACTTCCATGCGGAAACCACTTCGGAGAAGATGGCCATGGGCTGGTACCTGGATGGCCGTGTCAATGCTGTAGTTGGCACCCATACCCATATTCAGACGGCCGATGACCGCATCCTGCCGGAAGGAACGGCTTATATCACGGACCTGGGGATGGTCGGCCCTTGGAATTCCATCCTGGGCGTGAAGACGGAAATCATCCTGCAGAAGTTCACGACCTGCCTGCCCTGCCGGTTCGATCTGGAAGAAAGCGGGCCGATGGTGTATTCGGCACTGATCGTGGATATCGATGATGCCACGAATAAGACAGTCAGTGTCGAGCGCATCCTGATCAAAGAATAACAGGCTGATGCCTAAAAGATTTTCAGAAGAATTTTCCTCAAGGCAGGATTTTTCCTGCCTGTGCAGAATACTAATTTAGTATCAGTTAGATATGTCATAGGAAAAATCTAGAACATTGTTGCAGTTTTGTTGCAAGAGAGGACGTGTAAAGTCATGGAAATCTTGAAGGTATCTGCGAAATCTAATCCGAATTCAGTGGCAGGGGCTCTGGCTGGTGTACTCAGGGAGCATTCCAGTGCGGAGATGCAGGCCATTGGTGCCGGCGCCCTTAATCAGGCGGTCAAGGCGGTAGCCATCGCCCGGGGCTTTGTGGCACCGCATGGCATTGATCTCATCTGCATTCCTGCTTTTACCGATATCAATATCGAAGGTGAAGAGCGCACTGCTATCAAGCTCATCGTTGAACCGCGCTGAGATGTGCTGATTCGGCATAGGAGTGACAATAATGGCAAGTGATTTGCACATGCACACGACCTTCTCCGATGGGAAACTCACGCCGGAGGAGCTTGTGGCAGCGGCAAAATCTGCCGGTCTCAAATACATGGCCATTACCGACCATGATACAGTGGATGGCGTCTGCCATCTGTACGAGAGCGGAATTTTCCCCGCCAAGGGGATCAAGATAATCCCTGGGATTGAGTTCAGCGCCCATCATCCGGTGCATGAGATCCATATCCTGGGGTTCAACGTGGATATTTACTATCCTGACCTGATTGACAAACTGAATGATGTGACAGAGGCCCGTTGGACACGTTTCAGTGATATGGTGGCGAAATTGCAGGAGCTTGGTTACCCCATTTCCGAGGGAGAGGTGCTCACCTTGGCCGGGGGCAGCCGTTCCATCAGCCGCTCCCATATCGCCCGGGTGTTGGTGAAGAAAGGCTGTTTTACCTCCGTGCGGGACTGTTTCAGTGCGGTCCTCGAAAAGGGAAAGCCTGCCTATGTGCCCCACTATCATCTGGAAGTGGAAGAAATCATCGAGCTGATCAAAGCCGCTGGCGGTACACCGGTGCTCGCGCATCCTAAACTCGTCGGCGATGATGAACTGGTACGGGATATCTGTCAGCGTGGTGTGGAGGGGATTGAAGTGTTCTATCCCCGGCATGATGCTGATGACACGGCCCGTTATTATATGATGGCCAGGGAGTTTGACCTCCTGCCGGCGGGCGGCTCGGATTTCCATGGATATCCCACGCGCTATCCTTCTGAGGTGGGTGTCTTTACCATTGAGGACAAGTGGGCGGAGGCTTTTTATCGCCCTTTGGAAAAATTTAGTTGAAGTTTGATTCGTTAGTCAGGAGAGCAGTATATGGATGTGATTGCTTTGGTCGGGCCCAGTGGCACCGGCAAAAGTCACCACGCGCTGATTGTGGCGCATAAGCATAAGGCGGACGCCATTATCGATGACGGAATCCTGATTAAGGACGGCAAGATAGTGGGCGGTCATTCTGCCAAGAAAGAACCGAGTAAGATCATGGCCGTGCGCAGGGCAATCTTTGTCCTGCCGGGCCATGCGGAAGAGGTGCAAGCGGCTATTAAGGAGGCCAAACCGCACCGTATTCTGATTTTGGGCACTTCCGAGAACATGGTGTTCAAGATTGCCAAAGCCCTGCGCCTGCCGCAGATCGCCAAGATCATCCACATTGAGGATGTGGCGACCAAACAGGAAATGGAGGCGGCACAGTATCATCGCCTGAAGGAAGGCAAGCATATCATTCCGGTGCCGACGATTGAGTTGAAGCCGCATTTTTCCGGTTATCTGGTGGACCCGCTGCAGACGCTTTTCAAGCGTTCTTCGACCAAGCGGCGCCGTCTGGGCGAGAAGTCCATCGTGCGGCCGGTTTTCAGTTATTATGGCAAGCTCAGCATCGATGATTCGGCCGTCAAGTCTATCGTGCAGGTGGTACTGAAAAAAATCGAGGCCATCACGAAGGTGGATGGCCTGCAGGTCAAGCATCTTATGCGCGGTAATGAAGATCTAGGACTGAAGATCGTCTGTGGTGTGGTGCTCACCTATGGCAACCATATTCCCACCCTGCTGGGACAGGCTCAGCAGGATGTGCGGGATGCGGTGGAGTATATGACGGGCATGATTGTGCATGAAGTCAATATTCAGGTGAAAACTTTATATGTGAAAGCATAGTTGCTTTTTTACATCGTGGTGTTAAGACGCCCGGTGGCTGGTAATATTTTTCCTTCGCCATAGACAAGCTTGTCAAAAGCTGCGGAAAAACATCACCAGCCACCGGGCTTTTTGCGTACTTTATTGATTGAGCTATTAACGCAGGGAATTTATGGTGACGAGCAACAGGGCCAGCCCCTGCCCAGCCAGTGCACCCCATGCGGGGAGAAACGGAATGCCGAAGGGATAGAGGGCGCCGGCGGAGAGGGGCAGGATCACGGCAAATGCGATCAGGGCAATCAGCTTGTTCAGTTTGATCCGGCTCAGAGTGGCTTTGCCGATTTCCTGCAGCCTGGCGAAATCCCACAAGAGGCCGCTTTGCAGGAAGATGGCCTGGGGATTTTCCTGCGGGGCAGGTGGCAGACCGGCTTCCTTATCCAGCGGATGTCTGGCCGGGGCAAGCTCGATAACGGCGTCCACGGCCTTTATGAGTTCATCGGGGACATTGCCACGCTCTACGATGGCTACACCGGTGCCGCGGGCTTTGAGGAGTTGTATCTCTCGCAGCTTACCTTCGAGTGTCAGCTGGCCGTGTACGGAATCCAGACCGGCCTGCTTGCCAATCGTTTCCGCTGTGCGCTTGTTTTCCCGTGTGAGCATCACGGTGTGTATATGCTGGCGCTGAAGCTTGCGGATAGCGGTCAGGGTATCATTGTCGAGCGCATCATCAATGGCGATGATGCCGCGGCAGTATTTGCCATTGGCGACAAAGACCGTGCTATGGCCGCGCTGGGCCAGCTGGTCGTTCTTGGTTATGAGGTCGGCGCTGATGTCGATGCCTTCCTTTTTGAGCCAGAAAATGCTGCCTACGCGCAGGGAATTGCGTCCGACAATGGCTTCCACGCCACAGCCGGGGATTTCGGTGAAGGTGCTGGCTTCGAGCAGCTGTACGCCCCGTTGGCTGGCTGTTTCATAGATGGCCCTGCCCAAGGGATGAGTGGCATCTTTCTCGGCAGAAGCTGCCAGTGCCAGCAGGGTGTTCTGGCTGACGCCTGCGGGATAGAGGCTGGCCACATAGGGATGGCCTTCGGTCACGATGCCATGACGGCCGATAATCAGCGTATCGATATTGCCGATATCGGCCAGTTGGCTGCTGCTTTGCAGGATGATATCATTTTTCTTCGCCTGCCGGGCGCCACGGCTGAAGGGCAGGATCTTCCCCAGCATGTAGGCTAGGGGTAAGGCCCCTATGAGCGTAGCAGCTGCCGCATTGATGACCAGCAGGTCAGCAAGTCCCTGGCTGTGCCAATAATAGCCAATGCCGCCAGCCAGGATAAGTGCTAGCATGAATAAGTAAAAATCTGTCATATGTTTTTTCATGATAATCCCTCGCTTCAGTATCAGTATTCGGCATAAATGAGGAATTTTCCTTTTTCAATGCAGGAATTGCCGCTGTCTGTGGAAAATATTATTACTGAAGAGAGGGATATTATTGCTTGAAAATTCGGCGGCGCTCGCTGCTAAAAGATGGAGGAGGGGGCAGTGCATATATGTATTATTGCCTGATTGATTTTTTGGCTCTGCTGATACTGCTCATAACCAATCATGATGTGCTGTTTGCCCAGCGTGAGGCAGAGAAGGAAGGCGCGCAGCGGAATTACCGTCATTTTTTATATACGGTCATCCTCTACTATATTACAGATTTGCTTTGGGCCTGGTTATATGATATTTCGGAGCTGGATTGGTTATATGTAGACACAGAAGTGTATTTTGTCGTTATGGCGGCCGGGGTGTTGTTCTGGCTCTACTATGTTGTGATCTATCTGGGAATCAAGGGAAAGTTCAGGAGCTTCCTGACTTATACGGGACTGATCTTGTTCATCCTGGTAGTCATCAGTACGCTGGTGAACCGCTGGTGGCCCGTGATGTTCTATCTGGATGCGGCGGGAGTTTACCATGCGGGGATTGCCCGTGATGTAATCTTCGTTTATCAGGTCGTCATGCTGCTGGTGATTTCCATCTATGCGCTGTTCATCGTGTCCACGAGTACGGAAAAGCAACGCAAGCGTCATCTGGCAATCGGCCTGTCAGGACTGATCATGATGGTATTCATCGCGGTGCAGGTGTTTTTCCCCACCTATCCGCTCTATGCCATCAGCTATATGCTGGGCAGCTGCCTGTTGCGGACTTTCGTTATTGAGAATGAGCGGGAGGAATACCGTCTGAATCTGGAAATCGCGCTGGAGCGGGAGAAAGAACAGTTTTTGGAGCTGAAGACGGCTTGGAGCCTTGCCTATACGGATGCGCTTACCGGCGTGAAGAGCAAACTGGCTTATGCCGAAAAGGTGGACCTGCTTATGAAGCAGATGGAACAAGGGCATATTGCTGAACTGGCCATAGCTGTCTTTGATGTCAATGACCTGAAATGGGTGAACGACAACTTAGGCCACGAAGTTGGCGATAAATTTATCAAGGAGGCCTGCGGGCTGATTTGCAGCATATTCAAGAAGAGTCCTGTGTACCGTGTGGGCGGCGATGAATTCGTGGCCATCCTGGAACGGGAGGATTATCAAAACAGGATGATGCTCCTGGAGCAGTTCAATCAGGCGGTGGAAGAAAACAGACAGAAAAAATCCGTGATTGTCGCTGTGGGAATGGCAGAATATAAACCTCATCAGGATGATGGTTACAGGCAGGTCTTTGAGCGGGCGGATGTACGGATGTATGAGAGAAAGCATGCGCTGAAAGCGCATTCCTCCCAAGTGGCGGATGATTCATGATCGATAGGCAAATATTTCATTTCTGACCGGTCAAATTTTGCTTTGACCGGTCATTTTATGATAAAATAAAAGTTAGCTTATTTTATTTGGAGGAAATTCCTGATGATACAGATGCGGGAGGTCAGCAAGACCTATGATACGGGCGTGGTGGCCCTGAACCACGTCAATGTGGATATCAAGAAGGGCGAATTTGTCTTCGTGGTGGGGCCCAGCGGTGCGGGCAAGTCCACCTTCATCAAGATGCTGTTTCGGGAAGAATTGCCCACAGAGGGGAAGCTGCTCGTGAATGGCCATGATGTGGTGGCGATGGAGCGTTCCGAGGTTCCCTATTTGCGCCGTGAGCTCGGGGTAATCTTTCAGGATTACCGTTTGCTGCCGGATAAGACGGTGTTTGAGAATGTGGCCTTTGCCATGCAGGTTATCGAGGCGCCGCGCCGCACGATGCAGCGCAGTGTCAATTCCGTGCTGGACGTGGTAGGCCTCAGGGATAAGTACCGCAGTTTCCCCTCCCAGCTCTCGGGCGGTGAGCAGCAGCGCGTGGCTATTGCGCGGGCCATCGTCAACAATCCGTCTATTGTGATTGCCGACGAGCCGACGGGAAATCTGGACCCGGAAACCAGCTGGGATATCATGGATATCTTCCGGCGCATCAACAAGGCGGGCACGACCATCGTCATGGCTACGCATGACCGCAATATCGTGGATACCATGAAAAAGCGGGTTATTGCCATTGAAGACGGTCGCATCGTGCGCGACCAGCAGCGGGGAGGTTATGGCTATGAAGGTTAGGACTGGTGAATATTTCATTCAGGAAGTCTTCCGCTCCCTGCGGCGCAACAACTGGATGTCCTTTGCCTCCATCGGTACGGTTGCGGTGTCCTTGTTCGTGCTGGGCGTGTTCCTGATTCTCGTGCTGAACATGAACCGCATGGCCTCCACGCTGGAATCGCAGGTGCAGATCAGTGTCTATCTGCAGGATGATTTGAAGAAACAGGCACGCATTGACCTGCAAAGCGATATCGAAAAGATGCAGGGCATTGATACCGTGAAATATGTCGATAAGGATGAAGCCAAGGAACGCCTTTCCGAGCGGCTGGGTGATCAGAAATACCTGCTCGATGCTCTCGGGGACAAGAATCCCTTGCCGGATGCCTTCGAGGTGACGGTCAAGACACCGGAAATGGTGGAAACCGCGGCCAAGGCCATCGAGCGCATGGATGGCGTGGAATCGGCTAAATATGGGCAGGACGTCGTGGAACATCTCTTTGACATCACCCGGCTGATGCGCATCTTTGGCCTGGTGCTGATGCTGCTGCTGGCTGGTGCGACCATCTTTATCATTTCCAATACCATCCGGTTGACGGTTTTTGCCCGGCGTAAGGAAATCGCCATCATGAAATATGTTGGCGCGACGGACTGGTTTATCCGCTGGCCGTTCCTGATGGAGGGGATTGTACTGGGCTGCATCGGCGGCATCTTGTCGGCGATAGCCTTGCGCAGCTTCTATGCGGCAATGGCGGCGAAGATATATAGTACATTGGCGTTTTTCCCGCTGATGCCGCAGTATCCTTTCATGAACTATGTGACCGTAGCGATTGTCCTTTCCGGCATGGTGATTGGGGCTATCGGTTCGGCCTTCTCCCTGAAGCGGTTCCTTGAGGTTTGATTATGAAGAATTGGCAAAAGATAACGGCAACCGCACTTTTAGTGGCGCTGATGACTTCTACGGCCTATGCTTCGCTCGAAGATGACAAAGCTGGTTATGAGAAGAAAGCCGAGGAACTAAAGGGAAAGAGTGCGGCATTGCAGTCTAAGATTGAATCCCTGTCCGAGGAAAAGCGGCTGATCGATGAAGAAGCCGATGCGGCCATCGCCGAGCACAAGGAACTGAAGGCGGCGCTGGATGAAACGCTGGAACGCATGGAAAAGAACGAAAGCCGCCTCAAGGAAGTGGAGGCCGACTATGATAGGAAGAGCGCGAAGCTCGGCAAACGGGTGCGGGATATCTATGTGAACGGCCAGATATCTTATATCGATGTGCTCTTCGGGGCCAAGGATTTTTCTGATCTGATGACACGCATGGATCTTTTGAAGAAGGTCATCAAGCAGGATTATGATCTTGTGCATCTGGTGCTCGATGAAAAAGCCGAGATTGAAACAACCCAGCAGAGCCTGGAAAAAGACCGCAAGGCCCGGGCCGAGCAGGAACTCAAGGCCCGGCAGGCCAGAGAGATCATGGAGGAGAAGGTCCGCAAACGCAAGTCCATCATCGATCAGATGAAGAGCGACAAGGCCACTATTGACCGGCAGTATGACGAAATGATGGCTGCGTCCAAACAGATAGAGGATATGCTGCGCCGCAGCAGTATGGCCAACATGCCGGCACCTGCCGGCGGTGGCGGCGGCAATGGCTCGATGATCTGGCCGGTGGGCGGCACGATCACTTCGGAATATGGCTGGCGCACGCATCCCATCACAGGCACGCGGAAATACCACAGCGGTATCGATATCGGTGCCGACTATGGCACGCCGATTGCAGCGGCATCTTCCGGCACGGTTGAATATGCAGGCTGGATTTCCGGTTATGGCAATACGGTCATCATCAATCACGGCGGTGGCATCACCACTCTCTATGGGCATAATCAGTCGCTGGCGGTTTCTGTAGGGCAGGGCGTGAGCCAGGGGCAGACCATCGCATATTGTGGTTCTACCGGTAATTCCACTGGCCCGCACTGTCATTTCGAGGTGCGGCAGAATGGTTCGCCGGTCAGCCCCTATGGCTATCTTTGATCTTGAATCATTTCGATAGAAGGTGAAAATTATTGAGTAAGAAGAAAATCGCGCTGATTGTCCTGGCAACGGCTTTGGTGTCCAGTGTCCTGACCGTTATGGGGCTGATGAAGCTTCTGGGACTGGGCGGGGATAAGACCACGGATCTCTTGCGGTTCTTCGGTGTCAAGCGCATGATTGAAATGCGCTATGTCAGTGATGTGGACAGCAGCAAGCTGATGGACGGGGCCATTGACGGCATGGTGAAGTCTTTGGGCGATCCGCATTCCATCTATATGAAGTCTTCTTTATATAAATCCCTCAAGGAACATACGGCTGGTGCTTTTGGTGGCATTGGTGTGACGATGGGCTTCAAGGACGACAAGGTCACGATCATGTCGGTCTTGGAAGGCACTCCCGGAGAAAAGGTCGGCCTCAAGGTCGGGGATGAGATCATGTCCGTGGATGGCACACCGGTGTCGGAATTTCAGCCCGAGGAAGTGGCCATGCATATCCGCGGCGAAGCCGGCACGGAAGTCAAGCTGATGATCCATCGCGCAGATGAAGAAGATCGGGAATATGCCATCGAGCGGGATATGATCAAAGTCCGTTCGGCCAAGGGCAAGATGCTCGATGATACGAAGATGGGCTATATCCGGATTGCTTCCTTTGGCGAGAATACGGCAGAAGAGTTCCGGGAAGAATATAACCGGCTGGCAGAAGAAGGCATGCAGGGAATGATCATTGACCTGCGTCAGAATCCCGGTGGCCTGATCACGAGCTGTGTCGATGTGGCGAAGATGCTGGTTCCCAAGGGCAACATCGTTTCGGTCGTGCAGAAGGATGGCAGCCGGGAAGAATACGATTCGGATCTGGAAGCCGTCAAATACCCTGTGGTGGTCCTGATTGACGGCAACAGCGCCAGCGCTTCAGAGATTCTCGCCGGTGCTCTGCAGGATACAGAGGCGGCGACTATCGTAGGGACAAAGTCCTATGGCAAGGGCTCGGTGCAGGTGGTCGTACCCCTGTTCCATGATGATGGACTGAAGCTGACCATTGCCAAATATTATACGCCCAGTGGCAAATGCATTGACGGTATCGGCATTGAGCCGGATGTTACGGTAAATCTCAGTGAAGAGGATACGGAAGACAAACAGCTCAATATGGCCAAGGAAATTTTGCAGCAAAAATTATAAATGTGATAAACACAAAAAAACGCTTGCGCAGCAGCAAGCGTTTTTTGTGTTTTGGCTCAAGCTTTTTTATTCTTCTCGGCCTCTTTGGTGGCATTATAGAAATCCTTGAGATTCTCGATTTTATTCATTTTCCAGGTGCCATCTTCCAGCTGGATCATACGGATTTTCAATTCATAATCGGCATTGAGGGATTCATCATGAAGCCCCATAGCAACTACTGTGCCGGTACCATCTTTTTCTGTGGATTTCACGCCGGTGAATTTCAGCTTATCGGCATTGGTTTCCTTTAACAGATTTTCTGCCGGATTCTCTTTTTGGCGTTTGGATTTTTTTCCGCCATCCTTTTTATCATCGAGATCTTTGAATTCGCCGGTTTCCACATATTCTTTGACGGAGGATTCAATCAGGCTCGTCAGCGTCGGCTTCAGCAGCTTGGCAAAGTTGGCGGCCAAGGCTTTGGTCTGGGCGTCCATGGTCGTATCTTCCTCCAGGGATATTTCAATGATATCGTCAAAGGCTGAGTCGGCCAGACTCTTGGTATCCACATGACGGCTGAACTTTTCCCAGTTGTGTTCTTTGACGGAATCCTGAATCAATTGCAGGGAATAAGCAGGGGTGCGTTTGTAATACATATAGCCGCCTACACCGCAGGCAATCAGGACGACTGCCACGACTAAGGCAACCAATTTCTTATTCCAGCATTTACCCGTTTCTTTGTTTTCCATTTCTTCCATTTAAACATCATCTCCTCATTTTACATACAGAGACATCATAGCATTATTTGCAAACAATTACAATTAAAGCAAGATTAGAAATTAATCGCTATGAAATTGCAATGATTGACTTATAGATATAGACATTTGACAAGCTGGAAAGTATGCCATATGATAAAAAAGAAAGAGGATGAAAGAAGGGAAAAAATTGTTAAGCAATACAACCACAAGGGCATTGGCCATATTCACAGCGGTGGCGACTACAGCAGCTTTTGCCAATTGGATGAGCGAGGACGGGGAAGTCCCCGCAGGCCAGGCGGCAAATGAGAATGTTTTGACGGATAGCGAGGGGAATGAGTACACCTTAACCCAGAATGATGATGGCTCGGAAACTGCCACCTATGATGACGGACGGACGGTTACCTTCAAGCGGGAGGACGATGGCAATCTGAGCATCCTGAGCGGTTCAGCTTCCCTGCTGGCAGGCTTGGCGGCCGGGTATTATCTGTTTCATGGGCTCAGCAATGGCCGCGGCGGTTACTACAATGCCAAGACGCATCGTTATACCACCTTCGATCCGGTGCAGCCGGTCAAGGACAAAGAGGATCAGTCTTCCAGTTCCAGCGGCAGTCGCAGCAGTTCTTCCAGCCGTAAGACTACCAGTGCTTCCACGAGCAAGAGCAGTACGAGCAGTACGAAGAGTACGGCCAAGAGTAGTTCGACCGGTTCCAAGAGTGGCTTCGGTTCTGCCGGCTCAAGAAGTTCATCCTCGTAAGAAGTGAAGGAGATAGGATATGTGTGATGATTGGCGGGATTTACTGAACCGCAATATTTTCCCTTTTGTGGAGTATGAAGGATATGAGGACAAATATCCCACGAAAAATATCGCGCTGATCAGCCGTGAACGGGCTGAGGAATTGCGCTATGTCAGCGGCGTTCTCTATGGAGCCTTTCAGCGGGCGGTCAGCGTATGCCAACGGTGCGGGGAGAATTTCCTGGTGGATCTGGAGATTCCGCCCCAGCTGATTCCGTATCTGACCAAGGAGAATCCCTTGCATCTGTCCACCTGGCTTTCCCGGTTCGATTATGTATTGGACAAGCAGGGCAATCTCCATATGGTGGAAATCAATGCCGACACCCCCTGCGCCGTGGTGGAGGCTTATTATGGCAATACGGTGGCCTGCACCCATTTCGAGCAGGAAAATCCCAATGAGGGAGAATACGACCGCTTGTGCCAATGGCTCAATGAGATTTTCCTGGCTTCTCATCCCGGCGTCAGCATCAGCACGGGGCGGTTTCATCGCAAGCATCCCTTTCTGTTTGCCTGTTTCCATGATTATGATGAGGATCTGGCTACGACAAGATTCCTGATGAATGCCATGCGGCAGAATACCATGGCGGTGGAGGCCGATGATGCCATCTGCTTCACGTCGTTCTACGATCTGGCGCTGCGGAATGATGGCAGTATCCTGCTGCCGGATGGGCGTACGGCCAATGCCATCTATCGCTTGCATCCGCTGGAGATCCTGATTGAGGAAACGACGCCGGAAGGCGATACCTTGGGCAAGGATTTCATGGATGGTTATCTCCATGACCGCTTCATCATGTTCAATCCGCCTGAGGCGATCATCATGCAGTCCAAGGCGTTCCAGGCATTGGTCTGGGCCTTGAATCAGCAGTCCGGTGCCAAGCGGGTGTTTACCGCTGAGGAAACGGATATTATCAGCCGCTATATGCTGCCCTCCTATTTTGCCCGGGACTTTACCCCGGATAAAATGCCCCCTGGTTCGGATTGGATCAAGAAGCCCATCTGGGGGCGGGAAGGTGCCGGTATCGAGGTGCTGGACAGACAGGGGGTGAAGCTCGTAAAGGATGTGGATGCGGAAGATATCGTGCGCCGGGACAGCAAGGACGATATGTATCAGCTCTTCGTGGACCAGCAGGAATGTGAAGCCGATACGGACAGCGGGCGGCTGAAAGGCTATGAGACATTGAGCTGCTTTATGCTGGGCAAGAACCCCAGTGCCCTCTATGCCCGCTTCTCGCCGGAGCAGATTGCCGGTACGGAAGCTTATTGGCTCCCACTGGGATTGCAAAAATATTCGAAATAATTATTTTCTATTATTTAGGGATAGATTTTTCCTAGTAAATATGATAAGATAGGTTTCAGACAATAATAGCAAACAATACCTTACCTTTTCCCCAAGATGTAAGGAAAAATTTATGGGAGTGTGAACGAACTATGTTTTTGGAAGAACGCCAGGAAATCATTCTGAACATGTTAGCCCGTGATGGCAAGGTTCGCGTACGCGAGCTCAGCGAGAAGTTCAAGGTCACCGAGGACTGCATCCGCAAGGACTTGGGCGCTCTGGAAAAGAAGGGCAAGCTCAAACGCACTTACGGCGGTGCTGTGCGCATCCGTGAAAACAGCCATATGCTGGAAGTCAGCAAGCATCGCAACACCGATGTCGAGGCCAAGCAGCGCATTGCGCAGGCGGCTGTAAAGCTCATCCATGAACGCGATATGGTGTTCCTGGATATCTCCACGAGCAATCTGGCTATCGCCGAACTGCTGGTTAAGATGGACCAGGATATCACGGTGGTCACGAACATGATTGACATTCTCGTGGTACTTGCCCGCAATCCGAAAATCCGCGTGGTCTTCGCCGGCGGCAAGATTAACAAGAGCCGCGATGGCTTCTGGGGCGGCATGACGCTGGACTTCATCTCCCGTCTGAAACCGGATATCGCTTTCGTCGGTGCCGTAGGCGTTGATGTCAAGGAAAACAGCGTTTCCACTTACGATATCGATGACGGTATCAACAAGGCTGCTATCATCCGTCATAGCAAGAAGGCTTATGTCGTAGCTGAAGCCCGCAAGCTCAGCACGGATGGCAACTACAACTATACGACGCTCGATACCCTGTCCGGCCTGATCACTGACACGCTGCCGGCGCAGGATATCCAGGAAGCGGCTGATTCTTACGGGGTGGAAATCATTCTGCCATGAGTATGAATTTCCCATCGCGTCTGAGCTGGGAAAATTTTCATAGGGTTATTATCGAAGGACTGAAGGTATATGCGTTTTACCTGGCAGTCCTTTCCCTTTTCCGGCTCTTTTTTATCCTTTGGCTCCACGATTATTGGGGGCCGAATACCGCTCATGCAGATATATTACTGGCCCTTTGGCGGGGCAGCCGCCTGAGCATGCAGACGGCGGGGGCCTTGACGCTCATGAGCTTTTTGCCGGCCTTTGTCGCACACTATCTGCTGCCCAAAATCGAGCAGTATCTTTGGCTCGGCTTGAACGGCATCATTCTGTTTGCCCTGTCCGTGCTCTATATGGCCAGTTTCCCCTATTACCGCATCTACCGCATGAATTTCAATCAGATGATTTTCACAGGTATGAATGAGGATTGGTCAGCCCTGTTTTGGACGATGGTGGACCAGTACGCATTGCCTGCTCGTTTTACAGGCGCTATCGTGCTGGCTTTCTCACTTTGGTATTTACTGCGCAGGCTGTTGAAATGGCAGATACCCCTGCTGCCCATTGCGCATTGGCCTTTATGGGGCAGACTTATCGTCCGTACTGGTTTCGTTGGTCTGGTCTATATTGCCGTGCTGCTGGGCATCTTCGGCGGCAGTCTGGGCTGGCAGACGGCGGTGGACTGGGAAAATGCCGGCGTGACCAAGGATGAATTCCTGAATGAAGCCATCCTGGACAATCCACAGGCCATCTACCGGGCCTATAATCTCAACAGCCGCATGCTGGCCTGCAATGGGCTGGATTTCACCATGGAAGATATCCGCCAGCTGGCGGCCAATCTGAGTGGCAAGCCTGCCGATACGGATAATCTTGATGTTTATCTGCAAAAAAATGTCCAGCAGGGCACGGATAATTCGCCCCGTCATGTTTTTGTCATTCTGTCCGAGAGCCTGGCCAACTGGCCGTTATTGGACAAATACAAGGATATTCCCATTGCCGAGGATTTACGGGCGTTGGTGGCCGAGGCGGATACGGATTACTGTCCGACTTTCCTGCCCAATGGTGCCAGCACGGTTTCTGCCGTGACGGGCATGGTCACGGGCTGGGCTGATGCTAATCTCTATCTGACCACGATGCCGGAATCCTTTGCGGCGCCCTATCCTACGGCTTCGGCGCCACAGATGGAAAAGCTCGGTTATGAGACGAATTTCTTCTACGCCGGGCCGGCTACCTGGGAGAGGATTGGTGCTTTCACGCAGGCGCAGGGTTTCCGGCATTTCTACAGCCGGGGCGACTTCGGCGATGTGCCGGGCAGTGTCTGGGGCTGTGAGGATGAATATTTCTACGCGAATGTGCTGGAGCGTCTGACGGATGTGCCGAGCTTCAATGTCCTGCTCAATGCCTCGAACCACTCGCCCTATGATGTCGATGTGGAGGCCAAGGGCTTTGACAAAAAAAAAGTACGGGCAGCTTTGCCGGCAGAATATCAGCAGGACGAAGAACTCCTGCGGGAACTGGGCCACTATTGGTATGCCCAGCGGGAACTCACGAAATTCGTCAAGGCGGTCAAAGAGAAATACCCGGACAGTCTGATTCTGATTGTGGGCGACCATGGTGACCGCTATAACCTCGAAAAACAGCCGGATATGTATGCCCGTTATGGCATTCCCTTTATCCTGACCGGTCAGCATATCCATAAAGGAACATTGCTGCCTGATAGTGCGGGCAGTCAGATTGATATGTTCCCAACCCTGATGGAACTTGTGGCGCCAAGGGGCACCAGCTATATGGCCTTGGGGCAGAGCCTGACCACCACGAGTACGAAGGGCGTCAACTACGGCTTTTGGATCACGCGCAGGGCTATCGGCAAGGCTGATACCGTGCCTCTGGTGCCCGAAGCCATTGCAGGCGACGAAGCACCTGCAATTGACGACCAGGCCATGCAGGATTATATCAATGCCGTGCGCGCCATCTCCTGGTGGCGGCCAAAGTATGGACCAATACTCGACCAAAAGATTTTGGATGAAAAAGGAAGATAACGCAAAAGATGTTAGATATTACGCATTGTAATCTCTGCCCGCGCCGCTGTGGTGTCAACCGCACCCAGCGGGCGGGCTTTTGCGGTGCAGGGGATAAGGTGCGCATTGCACTGGTATCCCTGCATCAGTGGGAAGAACCTTGCCTGGTAGGCGAGAAAGGTGCCGGAACGGTCTTTTTCTCCTACTGCAGCCTGCGCTGTGTTTACTGTCAGAACCATGAGATCAGTCATGGCGGCAAGGGGCAGGAAGTCACCGTGGAACGGCTGGCGGAGATTTTTCTTGAGCAGCAGGCGCGGGGCGCGGCGACATTGGATTTGGTCACGCCCACTCACTATGTGCCGCAGATCATTGAGGCCTTGGATCGAGCGAAGAGTAAAGGCTTTGCTCTGCCTGTGGTTTATAATTCCAGCGGCTATGAAACGGTAGAGACGATTGAGGCCCTGCGTGGCTATGTGGATATTTTCCTGCCGGATCTGAAGTACAGGGAAGAAGCCAGCGGCAGTGAGTATTCCGCGGCGGCAGATTATTTTGCCTGTGCCAGCGAAGCGATAAAAAAGATGGTGGAAATCACCGGGCCGGTGCAGTTTGCAGATAATGGGCAGATGAAGAAGGGCGTTTTGGTGCGTCATATGGTCCTGCCGGGCCACCGACATGAAAGCATGGCTTTGGTGAAGTGGCTTTGGGAAAATTTTGGCAAAAATATTCAGGTAAGCTTGATGAGCCAGTACACCCCCATGTACAAAGCGAGTGAGCATAAGAAAATCAATCGCCGCCTGACCACCTTCGAGTATGAGTCGGTGGTGGATTATGCCTTGAGCCTGGGACTGGAAAATGCCTATGTACAGGAACGCCGCAGTGCCTCCGAAGAATACGTGCCCGACTTCAACGGGACAGGTGTGCAGCAGCCAAGATGATTCCTTGTTTTTTGGATATATACCCTTTATAATGTAGGAAAGATGATAGATGTAGAAGGAAAACAAGATGAGTCATTATGATCTGGATAAGGAAGTTATAATAGAGATTGTTTCTATAGCTAAGGCGTATGGAATAAAAAAGCTGCTGTTGTTCGGTTCCCGGTCACGGGGAGATAACCACGCCTATAGTGATATCGATTTGGCTGTGGCAGGTGGAGATGTCCTGGGCTTCTCGTTGTCTGTGGAAGAAAAGACAAATACATTGTTGTCATTTGATGTTGTAGATTTGGATGAGCAAATATCCGAAGTTTTGCGAAGTGAGATTGACCGCGATGGTATAGATTTATATGCTTTGGGAGTAGCGGAAATGAAAAAATATGAATCATTTGCCAGCTGTTTAGGGGTGCTTGAGCAGGCGGACAGAGAATTGGCAGCTAAAAATGAGATCTATCGTATGGGGATAATCGGCCAGTTCAACCTGACTTTTGAATTGGCGTGGAAGGCTTTGAAGGAAACGCTGGAACTGTATGGCGTGGCTGAAGCTGCTACGGGTTCGCCGCGGGAGATTTTCAAAGCTGCATATAAGTTGGGCTGGCTGAAAGATGAGAAAATCTGGTTGGATATGTTGAAGAAGCGTAATGTGGCCATTCATGTTTATGATGAAGAACGAGCGCTGACTGTCATGGAGATGGTTTTTTCTGCTTATATCGTGGCATTGCAGGATTTGCGCGAAGAATTGAGACGCCGCCTGACAGCTGCTGAGTGAGGTTTTTGTGATGCAGATGCAGGTGGCGGAAGTGGCCATTGAAGTACAGAAGAAGAAAATCAAGAATATGCACCTATATGTCAAACCACCCTGCGGTAGGGTGGTTATTTCTGCGCCTTTGCGTGTGCCCAATAAGGCGATCGAACTCTTTGTCCGTACAAATCTTCCCTGGGTGCGCAGGCAGATAAAGAGATTTAAGGAGCAGCCCCGCGCAGCTAAGCGGCAATATGTGTCAGGGGAGACGATTTACCTGTGGGGCGAGCCTTATCGTATCGTAGTTATCGAGTCTCAGAAACCTGCTTATAAGATCATGGGAGACAAGATCCTGCTGTACCTGCCGAAAAAATCCAGCGTGGATTGGCGGGAGAAGTTTATGCGGGAGGTCTACCGGGCAGAACTAGTTAGGAAAACAGAGGTGCTGTTGCCGAAATGGGAAGCGATTACGGGTCTGAAGTCTAACGAGTGGCGTACCAAGTATATGAAGACTCGCTGGGGGACCTGCAATATCGTGGCGAAGCGCATCTGGCTCAATGTGCAGTTAGCACAGAAGCCGCCCATATGCCTGGAGTATGTGATCCTCCACGAGCTGACACATCTTTGGGAGAAGCATCATAATGCCAGGTTTTATGGCTTTGTGGAGAAGTTTATGCCAGATTGGCAGGAAGTCAAGGCGCGGCTGAATAATTTGCGGTTGCCTGCAGGCTGATGGTTGGTAATAGAGCATAGAAGAATTCAAGGTATCAAACAAGGATTAAGATTGACGGCGATGGGATAAGCTTATATAATGAAGAAACTACTATAAAAGAGGAGCGATGGATATGCAGTGGGCGGAAGTCAGTATTCAGACCACCCATGAGGCTACGGATGTGGTGGCGGAGATTTATCATGATTTAGGAGCTTCGGGCGTGGTGATTGAAGACCCGGAGATGCTCAATAACTATATTGATGCCGGGCAGTGGGATTTTTCGGATATTGAGCGGGCGGCTGATACCAGCATTGTCACGGTCAAGGCTTATTTGCCGGTGAACGAGGATCTAGACGACAAGCTGCGGACTTTTGAGCAGCGCATTCAGGCGTTTAAGGCTTTGGCTGATGACGATATGGAAAAAGGCCCCTGCACGATTTCCTGGAATACCGTGCGGGACGAGGATTGGGCTGACAATTGGAAGGCCTATTTCCATCCGGAAAAGATCGGCGGCATGATTGTCATCAAACCGACCTGGGAAGATTACGAAGCCAGCCCCGATGATATCGTGATCGAATTAGATCCCGGTTCTGCCTTTGGTACGGGTACGCATCCGACTACGTCCATGTGCATCCGCGAGTTGGAGACGCTGGTCCGGGGCGGCATGCGCGTCTTTGATGTGGGCACGGGTTCCGGCGTGCTTTCCATTGCGGCGGCAAAACTTGGTGCCACGGATGTCACGGCTATGGACTATGATAAGGTAGCCGTAGAGGTGGCAGAAGAGAATATCCGTCAGAATGGCGTGGAAGATATCGTCAAGACTGGTGTCAGTGACATTCTGAAGTCCTTTGACGGCAAGGCAGATCTGATTGTGGCCAATATTATCGCCGATATCATCATCATGCTGTTCGACGAGCTCGATGAGCATCTGGCCGAGGGCGGTCATCTGCTGGCTTCGGGCATCATCGCCGAGCGGCTGGCCGATGTGACGGAGGCCTGCCTGGCGCATGGTTTTGTCGTGGACAAGGTTACAGAAGAAAAAGGCTGGGTAGCCATGACCATCAGCCGTGGTGAAGCGAAATGAGAAGGTTGTTTTATAAAGGCTTGCTGGCCGACACCATCGAAATCACTGGCAGCGATGCGCATCATCTGATGCATGTGATGCGCGCCAAGGCCGGGCAGGAAGTCATCGTGGTGGATGACTCCGGCCAGGTTGGGCGTATGGAAATGACGGCCTTCCGGGAAGATGCCGTGACCATGCAGCTAAAGGAAAGGCTGGCAGCGGATACGGAATCTCCGCTGGAACTGGTGCTCGCACAGTGCCTGTTGAAGGCAGACAAGATGGACTATGTGGTGCAGAAGGCTGTGGAACTCGGCGTGACGGAAATCGTGCCGGTGAAAAGCCATAACTGCGTCGTGCGCTATGATGCGAAAAAAGCAGCCGCCCGCCAGTCCCGCTGGCAGAAGATTGCCGAAGAAGCCGCCAAGCAATGCGGCCGCACGGCACTTACGGAAGTGGCGCCAATCACGGATCTATCTGCATTATTGCAGGCCAGTGCCAAGGATGAACAGACGGAAATTGTCTTTTGTTACGAAAATGAGGACGAAACTACGGTAAAATCATGTTTGCAGGCAGCTCGTGGCAAGCGGCTTATCCTGCTGGTCGGCCCGGAAGGGGGCTTTACCCTGGATGAGGCCGAAAATGTGCAGTCAGCGGGCGGTAAGGCCGTAACCCTCGGCCCCCGCATCCTGCGGGCGGAAACGGCAGCGGTGGCGGCCATTACCGTAGCGCAGTATGAGAACGGTGATTTAGGCGCGTAAAGATAGAAAGGAAGAATTATTTTGCCAAAGGTGGCACTTACGACCTTGGGCTGCAAGGTCAATCAGTTTGAAACGGAAACCATGGAAGGCCTGTTTAAGAAAAGCGGCTACGATATCGTACCCTTTGAGGAAAAGGCGGACTTCTATGTGATCAATACCTGCTCGGTGACGAGCCTCGGCGATCGGAAATCCCGGCAGATCATCCGCCGAGCACAGCGTACGAATGACAAGGCCATCATTGCGGTCTGCGGCTGCTATTCGCAGGTACACCCGGAGGAGATCAAGGCCATTGAAGGCGTGCGGGTGGTGTTGGGCACGAAAGAGCGCAGCAAGATCGTGGAATATGTGGAGCAGGCCGCCCGCGAAGACGGCATCCTGGATGAAGTGGGCAATATCATGGAGTCCCATGAGTTCGAGGATATCCCCATCTACGACATGCCTCAGCGCACGCGCGCGTTCCTCAAAATTGAGGACGGCTGCCAGAATTTCTGCTCATACTGCATCATTCCCTATGCCCGTGGCCCTGTGAAATCCCGGCATCTGGACAAGATTCACAGCGAGGCGAAGAAGCTGGTGGATGCCGGTTTCAAGGAAATTGTGCTGACCGGTATTCATCTGGGTGCCTATGGCAAGGATTTAGGCGGAGAGGTAACGTTAGCGGATGCTTGCCGCGAAGTGCTGAAGGTGGAGGGACTCAAGCGCCTGCGCCTGGGGTCGTTGGAATCCATTGAGCTTTCGCCGGATCTCTTTGCACTGATCCGTGAGGATGAACGCTTCTGTGCCCATCTCCATCTGCCGCTGCAGGCCGGTTCGGATGCGGTGCTCAAGGATATGAACCGTCATTATGATACGGCTGAGTTCGGCCGCCTGATCGAGCAGGTGGAGCGCGAAGTGCCCGGTGTGGCCGTATCCACGGATATCATCGTGGGCTTCCCGGGGGAAACGGAAGAGCAGTTTGCGGACAGCCTGAAGTTCGTGGCGAAGATGAACTTCTCGCGCATGCATGTGTTCCCTTATTCCAAGCGCAGCGGCACGCCGGCGGCTGAACGCAAGGACCAGATCCCCGATCCGGTCAAGAAAGACCGCGCCAAGCGCATGCAGGAACTGGCTAATCGTAAGACGGAGGAATTCCATCAGCATTTCCTGGGGCAGACCAAGCAGGTGCTCTTTGAAACCAACAATGATGGTGTGACCGATGGCTTGACGGATAATTATATCCGCGTGTATACGGACAGCCCGGTGAACTGTGGTGAAATCTATCAGGTGAAGCTCGAGCGTCTCTATCAGGACGGTGTCTGGGGCACGGTCGAAAACAGATAAATACAAGAAAACAGACTCGCTAGGGAGCGAGTCTGTTTTTGTACGCATTATTTGTTTTTCTTGCTGAGATCCTGTTTCTCGTTGCTTACTTCCAGCATGCCGAGCAGTTTGTAAAGAAGTGCATAGAGCTCTTTGGCATCTTCCATGGGGAAATCTGACATTTCCTGTGTCATGGCCTGAGGGATCTTGCTGGCAGCACGTTTCAGCTTGCGGCCTTCCTCAGTGATGCAGGCGATAACCACGCGTTCATCGGTGGTGGAACGAGAGCGTTTCAGATATCCCTTGCTCTCGAGCTTCTTCAATAGCGGCGTGAGCGTGCCGGAATCGAGATGCAGTTTCTTCCCTAAGTCCCGTACACTGACCTGGCCCTCTTCCCAAAGAACCATCATGGAAATGTACTGGGTGTACGTGAGTCCCAGCGCCTCAAGATGGGGGCGGTAAGCCTTGACCACTTCTCTGGCGCACGCGTACAGGGGGAAACAAAGTTGATTTTCCAAGCGTAATGAATCTTTCTTGTCCATAAATCTCCCTCATTTCACAAATTTCTTACACTTACTATGTTATTATCTGAAATAAAAAAAGTCAAGCACAAAACTAATTGGCTAAAAAAATACTTTGAATTTGTGTAAATCAGAGATAAATTGACGCAGGAATTATTTTCGTGTAGAATTGACCATGGATTTCAATACGACTAGAAGGAAGAATGCTTATGTTGATGACTGCAAAGCAGCAGGATGCTTTGATCCGTCACCTGGCGGCGGCGAGTGTCTATTTTTGCTGTTTGATTGCCTTTTATATCGATATCGGTCAGGATATGGGGGCAAAGTATTTTATGCCAATCCTGGTTCCTGTGATCCTGGGGCTGGTATTGATGGAATGGGCGACCAAGGTCAGGATATTCAGTATGGCGGCCCTGCCGAATCTCTTCACGGGACTGGCCTGGGCCATGACGTTTCCATTGCTTTATTCCTGGACCTTTACGACGGGCTGGTACCCCTCGAAAATCTGTTTTGATTTCGTCGTGGGGACGGCAGGTTTTATCCTGCTCATGTGTCTGGAAAGTGTGCTGGTGCGGCTGGGCCATGTGAAGATCACGTCCTTTTTGATGGCGCTCCTGAATTTTGCCTGTCTGGCGATACCGTTTGTGCAGTGGGTTTATTACTGTCTGTTCTGGCATTGTTTGTCACCGGCTTCGCTTATGGCCCTTTATCTGACCAACTATCGGGAGAGCATCGACTTTATCCAGTCCAATCTGGGACTTTTGCCTACGGCGGCGATTGTAGCGGGTTTTGCCCTGTTCATCTATGCCTGCTATCGGCAGCATCTGCGCTTTGCCCGCTTTACGGAAGCTGAGGATAATGAGGCTTCTCAGTTCGGTGTGCTGGCCCTGCTGGTGGCGCTGACGCTTTGGGCGCAGAGTTTTTATTTGCCCCAGACATCTTGGGCAGAGCTTTGGAACGATGTGACTACCTATGTGAGCCAGACGCAGGAATATAGTTCTGGCCATGATGAGCGTTATGACAGCCTGATGATTGACGCCAGTGAATCCTTGGCTGCCAAAGCGCCCGGCACGGTGATTCTCATCATTGGTGAATCGGCGTCCCGCAATTATATGAAAGCTTATACGCCGGACTTCCCCTTCGAGAACACGCCCTGGCTCAGTGAGAAGCTGGCGAGTGGTGAACCGGGATTCCTGAAGTTTGCCAATGCTTATGCCTCCTGGTCCCAGACGGTACCGGTACTGCAGCGGGCGCTTACGGAACAGAGCCAGTACAATGGCAAGGAGTTCTTTGAGTCGGCGTCCATCCTGGATGTGGCGAAAAAAGCGGGCTATGAGACCTGGTGGTTCAGCAATCAGGGGCGCTATGGCCAGTATGACAGTGCCATCACGCTCGTCGCCAAGACTGCTGACCATGCCAGCTGGACCGATGATTCCTATAATTTCACGGATAAATATGATGAGGCGCTCCTGCCATATCTGACGCAGATTGACCCGTCGAAGAACAATTTCATCGTGCTCCATATCATGGGCAGCCATATCTACTATAACAACCGTTATCCTGCAGCGTTTGACAAGTTCAAGACGGCGGAGGGCGAGACCAGCATGTTGTCGGCACCTTCCTATGCCAATAGCATCCTCTATACGGACTATGTGGTCAGCCAGGTCTTTGACTATGCGCAGAAGCATCTGAACCTGCAGGCGATGGTTTATTTCTCCGACCATGGCGAGAATCTGGAAATATCGCATAACCCAGATGTATTTACCTTCGATATGGTACGGATTCCTTTGTGGATGTATCTGTCACCGGCCTATCATGAGGCCATGCCGGGGCATACGCAGGCACTGTATGATCATCGTAACCGGTATTTCACCAACGATATGCTCTATGATACGATCTGCGGCCTGCTCAATGCACCGTCCAGCCGCTATAGCCCGGAGCAGGATTTTGCCAGCTTTACTTACAGCTTCTCCCGCAATGACCTGACCACCATGCTCGGGCAGCATAAGCTGACCGAAGATGCAGATGGCGGGCCGGAAGAAGTAACGGAATAAATTTTTTTGAAGAGACTTTGCCGGTCTCTTCATTTTTTTTGCAGAAAAATTTAAGGATATGGCAGTTTTGGCCGATAAACTACATGAAAGGGAGGTGATTTGGTGAACACAGCAAGTTTGATGACGATTTCTCCGCAAGCAGGAGCCGCAGTCAAAAGCCAAACACCAAGGATGGTTGGAAAAACGGACGCAAGTTCCGCAGGGACGGGTAAGGAAACATTCGGTGATATACTGGGAAAAGCTGGAGAAGATGTAAAAAATGCTATGGCAAAATCGCCAGCTGAGGCACAGGGAAGTGCTGGAGAAGCCAGGGATGCGAAGATAAATGAAGATATGTCAGAAACGGAAGGGACGGAGGTTCTTTCTAAGGATGTAGGGAAACGGGGCGAAGGAACGCCACAGGATAGCAAGCCCCAGAAGCTCAGGGAGGCAGATGGAGCAGCGGAAAAGAAAAGCGATCCTTTGGAGGCACGGATAGCACCGGCGGCCGTGATGGCATTTACCATGGAGGGGAATGCACAGCTCAGCATGGAGGCTGCGCCGGAACCTGCTCAAAGTGCACAGAATCTGCAGAGCCTGCTGCCGCAATCTTCGGAGGAAGCGCAAAAGAACAAGAATTTCCTCGCGATGCTTTCAGGGCAGCAGATCAAAACGTCAAGAGCAGCGGATGAAGAAGGAAAGATCGTGGTTCTGGATAAAACCGTTGGAACAGAGGGCTTGCCAGCGGGAAAAAATCAGCAGGGAGAACCGTTTAACGCGAACCTGCTTTTCAAACAGATGGGGATGGAACCGGTCAAGGATGGAGCAGCAGTCAAAGCCAATACATTGTTGGAAGCACAATTGGGAAATCAGCAGCTGGCCAGTCAGGCATTGAACCTGCAGGTACAGGCAGAGATGGCAGATAAGAACGTCCTGACTAATGCGAATCCGGAACTCGAGGAAGATAATGCGGTACCTTTTAAGGTGATGACACCGAATCTGTCGGCAGGTGAGGCTGACTATGGCAGGGATACAGTACTTAATGCCAAAGGAATGGCGCTTTTCCAGCAGAGTGAAGAGACGATGCCGTCCAGAGCTGTTGGGGAAGTGATGAGTCAGGCTGATTTGCAGCAGGCAGGAGATAAGAGACCTGTAGTACCGCCGCAAATGGTTCAGGCGGCCGTTAAAGAAAATAATTTGTCTGTTGATGCTTGGTTCGGCAAGGCGCAGATAAAGGTGGAAAACGCCGAGGAAATGCCACTCCCGCAGCCAAATGATGCAATTATGCCAACAAATCTTCGAGGTAATATACAAAACAATACGCAGAGCAATAGGCAGAATGCAGCTATGGAAATTCCTGCCCGGACAGGTGGCGAAGCATTTACCGTTCCGGAGCAGGGAGCGGTATTGCGCCAGCCAGAGCAGCGGCAGGATGCCTCGGACAAGATACAGACGTCATTGGCAAATGAGATGGTGGAAGATGGTTCAGAGATTACGGTGAAGCCGTTGCATCCTGACGCCCGGCAAATGGGAAATCGCCAGGAGCAGGATTTCCGCCAGCAAACACCGCAACAGCCATCAACGGAAACCGTAGCAGCTAAGGATGGGCAGGCTATACAGCAGCTTGCAGAAGAGGCTGCAGGGGATAAAGCACCGGTGACGAATGTGCAGGGCGCGCCAAGTGGTCCGGTAAGCGTATTCCAGCAGGATCTGGCCGACAGCATCCGCGGAACGGAGCGTCAGGCGGAGGTGCCGTCAAACAGGGATGTACAGGATGATTTCCAGGTAGCAAGACAGATCGTTGAACAGGCCCGCCTGATACGGCGGGGCGAAAATACGGAAATGGTTATCAAGCTCCATCCTGACCATTTAGGGGAACTGACCTTAAAGGTTTCCGTATCGGCTAATGGGGCCGTGAATGCGTCCTTCCATAGTGACAATGCTCAGGTACGCACGATTATTGAAAATTCTTTGGTGCAGCTCAAACAGGAACTGAATAATCAGGGACTGAAAGTAGATAATGTTGATGTTTATGCCGGACTTGGTGATGGCAGCCTGCCTCAAGGGGAAGGCCAGCAGGCCTGGCAGCAGAACCAGAGCCATAATAGCAGCAGAGCAGGCAGTTTCATGGGCAATGGAGAAGATTATGGCGAAGATGCCGAGGCTGTGGCTGCCATGCAGCAGAGTGAGAGTGCTGCTGCGGACGGCGTTGATTATCGAGTATAGCATAGAAGGTGAAGAATGTGGCAAATACATTGAATACCATTACAGTTGATGGCGTAACACAATCTTTGGAAAGTTATCAGGCGGCCAAATCGCAGGCTGCCAGTGGGGATAACAGCACATTAGGCAAGGACGCCTTCTTGCAGCTTCTGGTCACGCAGATGAAGTATCAGGATCCGCTGGATCCACAGGATAATGGCGAGTATCTGGCCCAGTTAGCCCAGTTCTCCGCGTTGGAGCAGATGACCAATGTATCGGAAGGCCTGAGCAACGTGTCTAAATTGGTGGGCAATATCGATACATCGGTGCTCGTCGGTCAGCTCAGCAATATGATTGGCAAGGATGTGCAATGGGTGAAGGAGACGTCTTCCACGGATGAGAATGGCAAGACGGTCATCAACAAAGAAACGTTTGAGGGTAAGGTTACCGGTGTCAGCATCTCCGATGGTTCGCCGACGGTTATTGCTGAATCCGGCGGCAAGTCCTATCAGGTGGCCATTGCCAATATCAGCCGTATTGGTGATGGGATGAAGAATAGCTGATCTTACTGTCAGTCAAAGCCTTTTCGCTTTCCAGCGGAGAGGCTTTTAAAATTTATATGGTAAAATCTGCACAATGGCGTTATAATAACATATTGTGTATTTACTTAGGATATCGTTATGAATAGTATAGTAAGAAATCTAAAGGAGATTGTGCATCTTATGCAGAGAAATGAACTTTGCTGGTGTGGCAGCGGCAAGAAATACAAGAAATGCCACGTAGATTTTGATGAACGGATCAGCGAGATCAAGTACAATGCGTTCAAGGGGCAGGTAAGACCGCCCAAGAAGATCATCAACAACAAGCATGATATCGAGATGATTCGGGCGGCTGGTGTCGTCAATGACGGCGCTTTGGATGTGGCAGCTTCCCTGATCAAACCGGGCATAGATACCGCTTCAATCGATGATGCCGTGCGCGAATTCATCGAATCCAAGGGCGGCTATCCTTCCTGCCTGCATTATGAGGGGTTCCCAAAAAGCTGCTGCATCTCCATCAATGATGTGGTCTGCCATGGCATACCCTCCCAGAAGACCATCCTCAAGGAGGGCGATATCGTCAATGTGGATATCACGACCACATTGAATGGTTATTATGCAGATGCTTCCCGGATGTTCATGGTTGGCGAAGTATCGGCAGAGGCCGAACGTCTCGTGCGTGTCACCAAGGAATGCATGGAGCGCGGCATTGCCGCCGCCAAACCCTGGCATTTCCTCGGCGATATCAGTGCGGCCTGCGGTGATTATGCCCATGCCAACGGCTATTCGGTCGTGACGGATCTGGGCGGTCATGGTGTCGGCAAGGACTTCCACCTGGAACCTTTCGTTGCTCATGAGGGCGAGGCTGGTACGGGCATGCTGCTGGTGCCAGGCATGGTGCTTACGGTGGAACCCATGATCAATCAGGGCAAGAAGACCGTAGTGATTGACAGCAAGGACAACTGGACGGTGCGCACGAAGGACAAGAAGCTCTCCGCACAGTGGGAGAAGACGATTTTGATTACGGAAACGGGCACGGAGGTACTTTCGTCGTAATGACTAAGTTTAAGGAATTGGGAATTTCCCAGGATATTTGCGAGCTGCTCGCAAGACGCGGCATCCGCGAGGCTACGCCAGTGCAGGAAAAGGCCATCCCCTTGGCGCGGGCGGGCAGGGATCTGATCGTGCAGGCCCAGACCGGTACGGGCAAGACACTGGCCTTCTTATTGCCAATCCTCGAAAAGATCAAGCCGCAGGTGGATGTGGCGCAGGCTTTGATCGTGGCACCAACCCGCGAACTGGCCATTCAGGTGGCTAAGGTGGCGTCCATCGTCGGGGAAGCTGCAGGCATTTCCTCGCTCGTCATCTATGGCGGACAGGATATCGAACGGCAGAAACAGAAACTGCGCCGTCATCCGCAGCTGATCATCGGCACGCCGGGGCGTCTCTTGGACCATCTGCGCCGCCAGACCATCAACCTGAGCCATGTGAACAAAGTGGTCCTCGATGAAGCGGATGAGATGATGAAGCTGGGCTTTATCGAAGATGTCGAGGTACTGCTGAAGGCTTCGGCCAACGACCGGCAGTTCATGCTGTTCTCGGCCACTATGCCGGCCAGAGTCAAGGCTTTGGCCGCGCAGTATATGAAGGCGCCGGAAAACATCCAGATCAAGAGCGAGCATATCACGCTCGATGCTATCGAGCAGGTAATCCTGGACACGACAGAAGAGAATAAGATCGACCGTCTCTGCGAGTGCATCAACAGCGACAATCCGTATTTGGCCATGGTATTCTGTCATACCAAGCAGCGGGCGCATATGGTCACGATGGCCTTGGCGGCCCGTGGCTATCTGGTGGATGAGCTGCATGGTGACCTGTCACAGGTACAGCGTGCGCTCGTCCTGAAGCGCTTCCGCAAGGCGGAACTGCAGATTCTCTGTGCCACGGATATTGCGGCCCGCGGGCTCGATATCGAAGGCGTGACTCATGTGTTCAACTACGATATTCCGCATGATACGGAAAGCTATATCCATCGCATTGGCCGCACGGGGCGTGCAGGACAGGAAGGCAAGGCCGTGACCTTCGTCAATGCGCGCCAGTATGACCTGCTGCGCCGCATTGAAGCCGGCATCAAGAGCCGCATCCGCAAGGAACACTCCGAGCGTCATCATAAGCGCTTGGAAAAACAGGCCCAGATCATGCAGGAAATCAAGAAGGAACGCCAGGAGAAGAAGTCCAAGGCTAAGCCGTTATCCAAATACGCCAATCGCAAGGGCGCAGCCCACAAAGGCCGTAATGACCGCAGCCGCCGGGCAAAGGTCAGGAACAGATCCAACGCCACCAAGCGCTCCCATATGGGCAAGCACTAAGCCTTCCCCTTGAGGGGAAGGTGTCAGCCACACGGCTGACGGATGAGGTGGTTAAAATTTCAAATTTGTAGCAGGAAATCCCCCTTTTTAGTCGAATTTGTACCAATGTAGACTAGATAAAAGGGGGATTTGTCATGATTGGTATCAAAAATGTGATTGCCGTGGTTTGCGGTGGGGGACCGGCTCCCGGCATCAACAGTGTTATCTCTGGTGTGGTCAATGAAGCAACCCGGCAGGGCTGGGATGTACTCGGCATGTATGATGGTTTTTCCCGGCTGGCCCGTGGTGAAAAGAATTACATCCGGCTCGAACCGAAAAATATCAGTCGCATCCATCTGACCGGCGGCTGCATCCTCAAGATGTCCCGCTTCAATCCGACGAAAAAGGAGTCCGATTTGCGTACGGTAGTGGAAACGCTGACAGAACTCGGCGTTACGCACCTCGTCACCATCGGCGGCGATGATACGGCTTACAGTTCTGCAGCTGTTTCCGACTATGCCCGCAAGATGGGGCGGACCATCAATGTGGTACATGTGCCGAAGACCATCGATAATGACCTGCCGCTGCCGGAGGGGATTCCGACATTCGGCTTTGAAACCGCTCGTGCCTTTGGCACCCAGGAAGTCGAAAACCTCATGGAAGATGCCCGTACGACCAATAACCGCTGGTATTTCACGATTGCCATGGGGCGTACCGCAGGCCATCTGGCGCTGGGCATGGGGCGCAGCGCCGGTGCCGCGCTGACCATCATCCCAGAAGAATTCCCGGAAGATAAGATTCCCCTGCAGCAGGTGGTGGATATCATCACGGGTGCTATCGTGAAGCGCTACCTGACCGGCAAGAACTATGGCGTGGCTGTAATCGCCGAAGGCGTGATCGAGAAGATCGCCCCGGAAGACTTCAAACAGCTGGGCACGGTGGTCACCGATGAACACGGCCATATCCGCTACAGCGAACTGGACTTCGGTGAAATCCTCAAACAGGCGGTGCTGGCCGAAGTCAAGAAGCTGGGCATCAAGATCACCGTCATCGATAAGGAAATCGGCTACGAGCTGCGTTGCACGGCGCCGATTGCTTACGATATCGACTATGCCCGCCAGCTCGGTTACTCCGCTGTACAGTTCTTGATGTCCGGCGACAGCGGCGCCCTGATTTCCATTCAGGACAACAAGGCCGTGCCGATGCGTTTTGAGGATATCAAAGATCCGGCTACCGGCAAGACCATGGTACGCAAGGTCAATATCAACTCTGTGCATTATCAGATTGCAAGAGGCCTTATGATGCGCCTCGAAAAAGGCGACCTTGACGATCCAGGCCTGGCCAATGCCTACCGCATGGAACCGGCTGAATTCAAGCAGAGATACAGCTACCTGTTCCCGGAAGAACCGGATGTAACGGCAGAAGCCTGACGAGCAGAAAATTATAGGGGATGCGAAAAATCCCTTGCATAGTATGAAACGTCCGTTGACAAAAACGTCAACGGACGTTTCGTATAAATTGCAGTTTGTGAGTGCATGCTTAAACGTAATTGGTTACAGATTTGTGGGGCGGAGGCGGGGATACTTCTTCGCCGCTTCACTAAATGACCCGCCAGCAATAGTGCCTACTGTTTTAGTTACCTGCGCCGGGCAGGCCGGCGGCGCGTATGTTCAGCTCAGATTCCAGCAACGTTTGTTTGCGGGCCAGCCTTCACTTCGTTCAGGCAGTCGTTCCGTCGGCGAATAAGCATCCCCGCCTCCACCCAAAGGTATATCTGTGTCAAAATAGCTAAGTCTCGGCTGTAAGCTGCAAACACATCGATGTTCTTGTTACGGGAGCAACGGTTCGTGCCGATTGC
>NZ_FNJQ01000037.1 GCF_900104055.1 Pseudoselenomonas ruminantium | reverse complement strand
CAGGGAGGGACGTTTAGCGGAAACAGCAAAAGTACTCCCCCGTGAACCCCTGACAACGTATGAACGGGATACCTTCAGCACGAACTGCCCAACAAACTGCAATTTTCATGAAACTTGACGCAGGATGAGTTTTGCCAAGCTCTATTCCTGCGGTTTGATTAACCCGTTCTGATATGCCAGCAGCAGATTATATAGGTCGGTAATCTCATCCTGTATGAGCTTCCCTTCATCCGTATCCCCGAGCGTCGTCCGACAGGCCTGCAGTTCCACAGTCTCTGACACTGATTCGATATCGTGGTTCTCCTTCAATGCCTCTCTTACATCAGCAATCTTCTGATGCTGCAAGAGGCGCAGTCCGCGGGAATTGGAAATCAGGGTATATCCTGAGATTCCCGTCTTGCTATGATAGGCCTTACAGAACCCGCCATCAATGATGATGGCCTTGCCGCCCGCTTTTACCGGTGTTTCACCTTTCTTCACCTTGACCGGCACATGCCCATTTATAATATGACCTTTCACTGGATCAAGGCCAAACTCCCGTAACACCATGGCACAAGTCTTTTCGCTGTTGATGTACTTGAAATAGGGATCAGAAGGTTCCTTCCACGTGCTTTCATCGGCAATAAAAGCCCGCTCAAAGGTCTTGAATTCACGCCCTGACACTGGCGACAGCCGTCCGCACCAGAGGAAATACATGAAATCCACCGCACTCGCCGTATGATGCAGATAAGCCTCCCGGGCCATGCGGTCGCAGTAATCAAACCAGGCACGGCCTTTCAGCTCCTGCCCGCCATAGGACACAGATCGCATCGTACCATCCTCATTGAGCAGTACACAGCCATGGAACAGCAGATTGCCATTATAGCGGGTATAGAGACTGCCCTTCTGATAGAGATAATCCACATGCTGCTGCAATACCGCACTTTCCAGGAAATACGATTTCAAGTCCGCAATAATGTCCGCTTCCTTCTCCGTCAGCTGATAGGGATCAACGCTATCCTCGTCAATCGTGGGGAAATAAGCGCTCTCCAGTTCATAGCGCTTGCCATCGCCCAACACCGCATGGGACGAACGGAAGTCAATCTTATCGAGAAGCAGCCGGCTGTCCATCTGATATTCCGGATGCCGGCGAATAAGTTGGCCTTCCAGCTTGAACATCATCATCGTGATGGCCTTTTCCGCGGCCTTGATGGGATTGGCATCGGGATAGCTGCGGGAAGCAAAGGTGGTCAGAGGGCGCAGGCTGATGCCATAGCCCCGTTCGAGCACGTCTGTATTATTGTAACGCAAAGAATTGCGCACCACCGCCGCAATGCAGGTTTCATTGCCCAGTGCCGCCCCCATCCAAAGCACATCATGGTTGCCCCATTGAATATCCACCGAGGGATGTTTCATCAACAGGTTCAAGATGGCATCAGGCCGATTTCCCCGGTCGAAGAAATCACCGACAATATGCAGCCGGTCTACTGCCAGCCGCTTGATGAGCACCGTGAATGCCTCGATGAAGTCCGCTCCGCTGTCAATCTGCACGATGGTGTTGAGCAGCCGCTTATGATAGACAAACTGCGCATTGTCCGCCTCTGGCCGGGTATTCATAAGCTCCACGATGACCGACTCATACCGTTTGGGTATAAAGCCATAGACCTTGGAGGCTGGATACTTATAGCTCATGAGCTTGGACAGTTCCAGCAGTTGTGACAGATTCTGCCGATACCACTCCGGCGTATTCTTATGGGCACTCGTTATCTGCTCAATCTTTTCCTTGGGATAATAGATCAGCGTACAGAACTCCGCCTTCTCCTCCTCACTGAGCCGTTCACCGAAAACGTAGTCCACCTTTTCCCGGATAACCCCGGAACAATTGTTGAGAATATGAAAGAAGGACGCATATTCACCATGCAGGTCGCTCATGAAGTGTTCGATGCCCTTGGGCAGGGACAGACGCGACTGCAAATAGATCAATTGCTCATATACAGCCTCCTTGGTCGGATACTTCTCTGCCAATAACCGCATAATCTTATTCGGTCTACCCTTAACTGCTGCACCACGTACCATCTTTACCGCCCCCGTAGTATTATTTATATTTATTTGTCTTTATTTTATCATAGTTTGAGCGTGAATGATATAGGTTATGATAACTAAAGCCATGGCAAACAAATATTCCGTGACCGAACCCACCTTGAAAAGTTTTATCCCCACCTTCTGCCAAGGAAACAGGAACGGCACTTTGCCGCAGACGGCATCTTCCGCAATATGCAGCAAGGCACCGATGCAGATAAACGATACACCCCGTTCGGCCTCAGCCCCCTGCGGCAAAAATCCCAATTGCATCAGGGCATAGATGGCAATATAGATAACTGGCCAATGTGACCAGCCCCGATGTTTGGCCCGCCAGCTCCAATAATTTGCCCCAGGACGCCCTTCTACTTTGTCCGGAAAGATGGCACCAGCCATGGAAAAGACCGTGGCCAGGGGATCTGCTGTAGCCCCATATACAATTACACCAGTTACGATTTCATGATTAACCCATTTCATTGCTGCGTTTTAACTCCTTAGTCTGCTCGATTTGTAGACTTATTTTACCATATCGAGTATAATTAGGGTACTTTAATGAACGGAGATAACGCAAATGGACGATTATACTTGGCAACAGCGTCTGCGGGCACGGCGGGCGCGGGAACACCGGCGGTTGTATCTGGTCTTTTTCCTGCTGGCCGCCCTGATTGGCGCAACAGTCTGGTATTTCTTTTTCTACATCCGCACCCCGGAGTATGCCTTGGAGCAGCTCCAGACGGCCATCGCCAAACAAGATGAAGCCGCCTTCAAACACTATGTGAATGCAGAACTGCTTTCCTCCCGAGCCTACGATGACCTGACGGTCGACCTTTTCGCCTATGATTCTGAACTAACACCGAAGACCAAGGCCATGTTTGAAAAATTCTATATCATGATCAAACCACAGCTGGCAGAGGGCATGGAGAACGCCGCTTTGGGGCGTATCAGCAGCGGCAGCTGGAACCTGCCGGAAGGCACGGATATCCTTAAGGGGCGCCAGCTCGGCATCGACTTTGAGCGTTTTATCGAGCGCAGCCAGATCCGCAACACCACTCTCGTAAAAGTAGGCAAAGTGGAACATAATGGCCGCAGTGCCACGGCAGATGTGGAAATCCTGGAGGATTACACCCAGACGCCCTTCACCCTGCAACTAGCCATGGAACAGGCCGAGGATGGACACTGGCAGGTAGCCTATATCAAGAACTATAAAGCCTACCTCGATAAGATATCCCCCCTGCAGAACAAGGATATTGCCGACTATATCGACGCCACGAAAAAAATCGTCAGCGACAGCAATGAGAACTTCGAAGTGTTCCAGAACCACTTCAAACGGCTGAACAGCTCGAAGACCGGCCATCTCTCCAAACAGCAGAAACAAACGATAGCCGCTCTAATTGAGGACGATATCATCCCGGCACTCCAGGAACGCCAGACGAAGCTGGATGCGATAGAGGTCCCCGCCGGCGCCCAATATCTGGCCCGCCAGCGCCAGCAGTCCACGGAAACCAGCATCAAGGCCTGGCAGCACTATATCAAGGGACTGCGCGAGGACAGTCCTGCCGAATTTGCCACGGCCGAAACCCTGCATAAGCAGGAACTGGCCATCGATCTGCGAGTACAGGATATCATCCGCCATACGGCTATCAGCAAGAATATCCCGAACCTGCCCTGACCTTTGATTCTTTACAGTTTCCCTTGACTTATTCCCATTTCGTAGTAAAATGAATTTATAGAACTTGTGTGAAAATTCGCAACTACAACCAATTAACTTATGAACTATACAATTATGCTATGTGGAAAGGTGGCTCGATACTATGACGACAGCAAAATCACTGTGCCAGGTGCTGTTGGCACCATTCTCCGGAAAGACTATGGAACTGGCCTCTGTCCCCGATCCTGTATTTGCTGAAAAACTCACAGGCGACGGTCTGGCTATTGAGCTGAACAGCGACACAGTTCTGGCGCCCTGTGATGGCGTGATTTCCTTGTTCTTCGACACGAAGCATGCCTTTGCCATCACTACCGACGATGGCATCCAAATTCTCGTACATATCGGTCTGGACAGCATCATCCTGAACGGTGAAGGCCTTACGGCGCTCAAGAAATCCGGCGACCGGGTAAAAGCCGGCACCCCCATCATCAAAGTAGACCTGGATGTGCTCAAAAAGAATTCCATCAACATGATCTCCCCGGTGTTGGTAGTCAATTATGATAAGGTATCGAACCTCAAGACACGTTCCGCTGGCTGTGAAGTATCGGCCGGCAGTGATGAAGTCCTGCAATATGCACTAGCTGTATGAAAAAAGCCGCCTGTTGGCGGCTTTTTTCATATCCTTATCGCTGTAGATATATATTGATTTCCTTCTGTACCTGACTCAGGGCATTGCTAAGGGATGAATTTTCCTGTACGGCGTGAAAGAGCCGGTTATCTGCCAGATTCATGGCCTCCTTATATCTCGGGAACTTCGGTTCTGTCAGGGAATCGGCCATGACCTCACTGACCGTCTTGAGATTCATCTCATCGCTGCCCGGCGTAGAGTTGGTGAACAACTCCTGCGCTCTAGCCGACTCCACCACATCCCTGCGCACGGGAAGCCCCTGCGATTTCGTCAGTACCATCTCCTGAATGACGGGATCATAGCAGATGGTCTTCAGTAGTTCCCAGGCCAGGCGCTGCTCGCTGCTGCGGGCACTGATACCCACCAGCATGGTCTGCATGATGGAACCATTGCCGCCTGAAGGACCTGCCGGCAATTTAATACAGTCCCATTCAAAGGAACTGTATTTCTTTATGCGCCAGGGATAAGGTTTGTAGGTGCGATACTCGGCAAAGGAAAAGGGGCGGAAGGCTACCCTGCCCATATCGAAATCCTTGGCCGTCACTTCCTGCCCCTTGCTCACAGCATGAAGCTCCGCCATAAAACGCATGACTTCTTCCATATGCGGCCCGGAAAAATCTGCACTGCGCCCATCCTCGGCAAAGATTGGCACGTCATTGGTCAGCGCAGCCTTACGCCAGGTATAGTCATATACCCCGAACTGGTCCAGCCGGCCGTCGCCATCCGTATCCTTGGTCACCGCCTTGCAGATCTGCAGGAAATCCTGCCAGGTCCAGTTATTCGCCGGAATGGGAATCCCTTCCTTGGCCAACAAGGTCTTGTTCACGAACATCAACGTGGTCACAGCTCCCACAGGCAGAGCATAACTGATTCCCTGATAGCGGCCGTAATCCAGCGCACGCGGGTAATATACCGACGGATCGAACGACTCATCGCCATTCATGGACCGGTCAAGTGGCTGCAGGGCCCCGATGGAGGCATACAGATTGAAATCCTCTCCGGGTACCACGAAGATATCCGGCTCTTCGCCCTTCAGGAGCCGCTCTGCCAGCCATTCGGAATAATCATCCTTGCGGATGCCGCTGACATACTTGACGGTCACGCCGGGATGCTCTGCCTCAAAACGCTTGATTGCCTCTTCCAGCAAGGCATAGGAATCACCCTCCGGCACATTCCAGTTGCTGCCCGCAAAAAGTCCTACCGTCAGCACTTTCGGGCGCGTCAGATACCAGCCCAAAAAACAGGTCATAAACAGCAGGAACGCTAAGTAAAGGGCAAATCCACGCTTCACGATACATCCACCTCAGCAGCCGCCACGCCTGTCTGTACCGCCCAGATGGCCAGCTGCGTACGGTCCCGCAGCCCTAATTTCGACAAGGTGCTGGACAGGCTGTTGCGCACCGTACCTTCGGAAAGGCTGAGCTTTTCCGCAATCTCTTTATTGGACAGGCCATGCCCCACCAGATGAGCGATATTGCGCTCCGTACGGCTCAGCCCTTCTGCCGCGCTATTGGTTTCTACAGCACTGCTGCCCTGAGCCATCTGATTGAAGAACTTGACGACCTTAGTGACAATCCCCGGATTGATCATGGCCCCGCCGGACACCACCGTACGGATAGCACCTGTGAGCTCCGGCACCGAAACACCTTTCAGGAGATACCCGCTGGCGCCATATTTTAGAGCATTGAATACATATTCATCATCATCAAAGGTAGTCAGGATGATGATCTTCACCGCAGGATAAAGGCGCTTGACCTCCCGCGTGGCCTCCACCCCATCCAGTTCCGGCATGCGCACATCCATCAGGATCACATCCGGCTGCTCTTGGGCCAGCATCTCCATGAGAATCTGCCCGTTTTCAGCTACCCCCGTCACTTCGAGATCTTCATTCTGATCCAGGACGATTTTCAGACTCTCGCGAATCAGTTCCTGGTCATCAGCGATAAACACCTTGATCATCCATTATCCTCCCCATTATTATCCATTACATTCTTCCCCATTGGAATCGTGGCTTCCAGCGTAAAGCCATTGTCGCTCCAATAACGCAGGCGCCCATGCAGCAAGGCCAGCCTTTCCTCCATATGGCGCAAGCCAAACCCCTGTTGCGGCGCTTCGCATCCGGTCCCGTTATCGGCAATGATGATATAGAACCGCCCCGGTTCGAGACCACAGGTAACGGTGACCTTGTCCGCCTTGCCATGGCGGCGGGCATTGGTGATGCCTTCCTGCACGATGCGGTAGATGACTTCCTCCTCATCCTCCCGCAGTTTTTCCGGCCACCCCAGTTCCACCAGATGAATGTCCACGCCGGAAGAGGCACCAAACTCGGCAATGACCTTTTTCACAGCCTGTTTCAGCGGCATCTTCTCCAAGTCATCTGGCCGCAATTTCTTCACCGAACGGCGCACATCCACAATGCCATGCTGCGCTGTCGCCCGGATCTTTTCCATCTGCTTCTTCACCGCGCCCGGCGCTGCATCTACCAGCACCAGACAGGCATCCAACCCGGCCACGATACCAGTCAGCGTGTGCCCCAGCGTGTCGTGGATCTCCCGTGCCAGACGGTTGCGCTCACGGGTTTCTGCCGTGCGCTCGGCCTCGATCGCATACGCCCGCAGACGCACATTGGCCTCCTCCAGCTGCTTGTTGAGGCTGGCAATGCGTTCCTTCTCATGATGCTTGCTCTGCACGAGCAGCACCAGATAGAGCACGAACAGCACGATATTCAGGGAAATCAGGCCGTTCTTGATGGCCAGCAGCACCGACTGTACCTCTGGCCGGTAATAGGCGGCATAGACATCAAAGGGGGCCACATGGCGCTGGAAAATGGCCAGATTATAGTTGGCCATGAAATAAAGCCCCAGCATGGCTCCGAGCAGCAGCCAGCTCTGATTCTCGCCCTGATAGCGGTGCATAAGGTCTGCAACGGCCAACAGCACCACACCATCATAGGCGAGATTCAGGCTGCGCATCAATAGCATACAAACACCGATTTCCGCCGCAAAGACCAGATGCCGCTGACCGCTGGCTATTCCCCCATGCCGGTAGAGCTTCCCTAACAGCAGCAGTAGCGCATAGGCCCCTACCGAGGCCAGAAAACCTTTGAACGCCGGCAATGGGACAATGGGCAATGTGGTCAGGAACGCATGTGCAGACATGGTCGTGATGATCTTTTCCTGTGTCAGGCTCATAAAGCCTGCCATCAGCAGGACCACCAGCCCATTATAGAGTCCTAACAGGCCGTAGAGCCATTCCAGCCGCCGTTCCTCCGGCGTATAGGCCTCCGTCATCAGTCCCAACCTCCCATATCCGTATTGATATTTTCCTTGTCCAACAGCTGTGTGGGCAGTTGGAATATCCGAGGTACCTGCTCCCCGGCCAGCAGCTTATAGGCCTGCTCTACTGCCTGCCGGCCGATTGCCCGGGGTGACTGTCCTGCCGTAGCAATCATGTGGCCCTGACTGATCATTTCCCTGGTCTCCGGCACGCCATCCACCCCATAAACCAGCACCTGATCCAGCCGGCCTACAGTCTGCAGCGCAGCCATGGCCCCCATAGCTGCAGGATCATTCAGGGCCATCACCACATTGATGTCAGGATGACGCTTCAACATTTCCTGCATGGCAGGCATGGCCTGTTCCAACTGCCCCTGGCACTCAGCCTGCGCCACCACTTTAAAAGCCGGATTGCCGTTCAGTCCATCGAGGAACCCCTGGATACGCTCCACCGACGAACGCGTTTCGGAATGCTTGAGCAGCGCGATATTGCCTCCAGTGGCATGCGCCAACAGGTGCTGTGCACATTGCTGCCCGGCCAGATAGTTATTCGACACCACCGTAGTCGCGACATAATCCTCAGCCTCGACATTGGTGTCGATGGCAATCACCAGCACATGCGCCTCCTTCGCCAGCTGCAAGGCAGGACCAATGCGCTGCGAATCCACGGGGTTGATGAAGATAACCTCCACACCGCTGTCAATGAGTTCCTTTATAGCCTCTTCCTGCCTCTCCACCGACAGGACCGGATCGCGGGAGAGCAGGACATCCCCCCTTTTTTCCACTTCCATGCGGATTTCCTCATCCACGATCTCATAGAAGGGATTGTTCAGTGTCATATACACCGCCCCGAACTTGCGCCGATGCTCCGTCTGCCGCAGGGAAAAATCGGTCTGCATGATCTGCCACATGATCAGCCCCGTCAAAAAAATCGTCAAGGCCCCCATCACGCTCCAAAAGAGCCGCTCGCCTCGTTCCATACCGCCAAACTCCGCCTTTCTCCGTCAACAGCTTCCATAATACAGTTCAAATTATAGCACCCTCAGACAATTTTGCCTATCCTTGCTGTTGACGATGCCTCTTGGCTTCGATATAATTAAATAGTTGAAATTGACTTATTAATGCGAGATATCCATAAAGGAAGTGTTGTTACTGTGAAAAAAACGATTCTCTGCAGCCTGCTGACAGCGCTGGCGCTCTTCACCGTCGTTCCGGCAGAAGCCGCAGTCACGGGGACCGGCGCCAATAAAATCGAGGTCCCGTCCACGGAAACTGTCCAGCCGGTAGTCAACGGATATGTTGAAGCCAATAACATCTTTAAAACCGCCAGCCTTCACCGCGATCAGCTGACCAGCGAATATCGTCTGACCAAATACGATGTGATTCAGCTGAGCATTCTGGGCTTTCCTAATGGTATCGGCTACAGCACGGGTTCCACGGACAGCAATGGTGATGTGATCGTCGTCGGCCCGGACGGATATGCTACGCTTCCTTACGTAGGCGGCGTAAAACTGGCAGGCCTGACGCTTGAAGAAGCAGGCGAAGTCATCAAGGAAAAACTGTCCCAATACATCAAGATCCCCAGCATCGTCGTTTCCATGAAAAGCTACGGTGCCCGCAAGGTCTATGTAATGGGCTCCGTAAACAGCCCTGGCATCAAGGATATGAATATCGACAATCTCAATGCCTACGCGGCAATCACCGCGGCCGGCGGTTTCAGCAACCGCGGGCGCAGTACCCGCGTACAGGTTATCCGGGTAATCGATAATACCATGTACTACCGCCAACTGAACATGAAGGCCTTCATCCGCCATCATGATCTTACGCAGAACGTCGCCCTGCAGGATGGTGACATTGTCTACGTACCAAAATCCAATGGCATCAAGTGGAAGGAAGATATCCTGCCGTTCTTCCAGGCTTATACTTATTATAAAGCAATCGTAGACTAAACTACGTGCAAAAACGCAGCCGCAAACAGCGGCTGCGTTTTATTTTACAGATATTCTTCAAAGCGCTCCATATCCAGCACTTTGATTGTTTTTCCCTCCACCTGCAGTATCCCATCCTTTTGCATAGCGGATAATTCTCTGGATAGCGACGGGCGCGTGACCGCCAAATACGCAGCCATGAATTCCCGGCTGCCGGTAAGTTCCAGTTCACGCTTGCCCTGCAGTTCAAGAAACAGGAAGCGCACGATCTTTTCCCGCAGGGAACCGCTGGCCAGCACCTTGATCTTGTTGTGCATGAAGTAAGCCTTGCGGGCAAAGATGCGCATGAGGTTGCGCTGGATCTTCAACGCGCTGCGGCTGAGTTCGCCGCCCGCATCCCAGGTGAACAGCTTGCTGGATATCTCCAGTAAGCGCACAGGCGTGACCGTCTCCACATACATATCATAGGGCTGCTTCAATACCTCATAGACTTCCCCGAACATATCCCCAGGCTCATTGATTTCCGACAGGAAAATCCGCCGCCCCGAGAAGGTATCCTTGAGGATATGCACTTCTCCGGCGAGCAGGATATAGAGAGAATGCGGTGTATCGCCCTCATGGAAGACAATTTCTCCTTTGGGATATTCCCGCAGACTCACCTGTGCCGAGGCCAAAAGTTCCCGCACTTCCTCGTCGCTCATGCCCTGAGCCAGTGAACACTTTTTCAGCAGGAGAATGAGTTTTTCCTTGGCTTCACCTGCCATAGCTTACTCCTGTACCAAAATTTTCTCGATTTCAACGATATACATCGTATGATAGTCGTCCTGATACCAGCGTTCATCTGCTGCCTTGTCGATAAAGCACTCCTGCTTGAGTTCCTGCGCATAGAGCTTGCGGCAGAGCATGGTCACGCGGGCCTCATCATAGTAAGTGCGGCCATTGTCATGCTTGACCGTAAGACCAGCTTTCTCAATCTTATCCTCATCGCGGCCGGAGACCGTGCCAAAGTAGTTCATCATCTGACGGCGGTCTTCACCAAATACCGAAATCGTCATGCCGTCGGCCTTATCCACAAATTCCTTCGTATAGCGGGACGGACGGATAAAGACATAGGCCACGGGCTTACCCCACATGATGCCCATACCGCCCCAGGAAGCGGTCATCGCATTGCTCTTGCCGTCTGCTTCACCGGTCAGCAGCAGCCAGTCCTTGCCGATTACCTTGAATACACTTTCGTTGAAATCATCCGGGCGAATCTCTTTTACTGCCATTAAATTCATCCTCTCTGTAAAACAGGGTAAAATTAATTTTAATAAATTAATTTTACCCTATCTGCCTCTAAAAATCCAGTTTTCCTTACTTGGCTTTCTTCGCAAGCTTCACCTTGTCACCATAGATGGTCTTGAACTCGTCTTTCATGGAAATGGTGTCCCAGCCGCGCTCATCGGCCAATTTCTTGAGCTTTTCCGCCTTGGCCGGATTCCCCAGTTCCCGCTCGGTATCGTCGCAGAGCACGAAGAAGGACGCACTCGGATACGGATTGTTCTGCAAGGTATATTCCAGCATGCCGCTGTCACCGGTGGAATTGCCGAAAGCCAGCACCGGCTGCTTGCCAATCTCGTAGAAAATACTGAAGATCTTGTTGCTCTGGCCGTTTTCCCCGGCAAAGACACCGGAACGGACCACTTTTTCCGTATGACGGTCAAAGAAATGATGATCTGGGGCATCATTTCCCTGCTTGCTGGTCACATAATGCACATTAGAACCAATCATCTTGTCCCGCGGCACATCGAGTACCCCTTCCACGAGGCAACGCAGTATTTCGCGCTCACAGGCCGAATCCATATAGACCGTGAAGCCATTGTGGCGCAGATAGGAAACCACCTCAACCATCGGCAGATAATAAGCTTCGCCACGCTTGAGGTTCGTCAGCCCGATTTCCTTGGTCTCCATGAACTTCTTGACATAAGCCGCATATTCATCAGCCGTCATCCCCGCATAGGACTGATGCAGCACCTTGCCCATTCTCGCATTGAGATCCTTCGGAATCGGCTTCTTCCCCAGAATCAACGGCTGCACTTCCTTGGCTACTGCCACCATCTCTTCCGTAGGCTGATAGTTCTTGTCCTCCAGCACGCGATGCAGGAACATCATTTCCTGGAAATAATAAGGTGCCGTCTCACAGTAAAGTGTGCCATCCAGATCGAATGTAGCAATCCGCGCCTCTGGCGGGATGTAATTCTTGCTCTGCGGATTCACTGCCTCTTCCACGAACTTCACCAACTTCGCCTTGGTCGGCGAATTGGGCTGCCAATATTTGAAATCGCTGGCCGTCGACACACTGATGGCCGCCAGTTCCGCCCGGCTGGCCGCCTGCGCATAATCAGCACTCCCCCAAAAGCCAAAAACCAACGCCCCAGCCAAAAGTCCTGACAAGATCTTTTTCTTCATGATATCCTCCCCTTCTATAAGTCAAACAAAACACCAACATTTATATTTTCTTCCAAATCTGCTCTTTTTCCTGCTATAGCACAAAAACCACTTTATCCCCATGGCGGCAGGTGCATATTTTGCGGGCGGAACGACTGCTCCGCTGGCTGGTAACTCATCTTTATACACAAAAAATCCACAAAACAGGTGAGTTATCCACAGTTTTGCCATGGATATCCACCATATTTTGTGGATAACTTGCTGATTCATACACAAATAAGCTTATTTCTGTTCCTTGAGGGCATCATCTAAGGTATGCCAGGCCAATACCGCACATTTCACCCGTGCAGGCATATGAGCTACATTCTTGAGCGCCAAGGCTTCGTCCAACTCTTCGAGTTCGTCTTCGTCCACCAGTTCTCCCTTGATCATGGAGATGAACTTATGGGCCAGCCGGCGGGCATCTTCGACACTCTTGCCGCGAATCAGTTCCGCCATGATATCCGTGCTGGCCTGCGAAATGGCGCAACCCACACCGGTAAAGGCGGCCTCTTTGACCAGTCCATCCTCCACCTGCAGTTCAATGGTAATCTCATCGCCGCAGCTCGGATTCCTGCCCTTCATCTGACAGGTCGCACAGGACAGCTTATGTTTATGGTCAGGGTTGCGGCTATGCTCTCCTAAAACTTCCGTATACACATCATCAAGCGCCATACCCAAGTACACCTCTTACTTTCTTCAATGATTCAATCCAGCGATCAACATCCTCCCGCGTGTTGTAGAGATAGAAGCTGGCCCGGCAGGTGGCGTTCTGCCCGAGATAGCGGTGCAGTGGCTGAGCGCAGTGATGGCCAGCCCGCACGGCCACGCCGTCATTGTCGAGAATGGAGGCCACATCATGCGGATGCACATCCTTGACATTGAAGGCAATGATTCCCGTCTTGTTGTCCCGCGTCGTATCGCAGCCGTACAGCTCAATAAACGGCAGCTCGCGCAATTGCGGCAGGGCGTAATTCAGCAAGTCCGCTTCGATGGCCTCGATACGCTCAAACGAGATTTTCTCCAGATAGTCAATGGCCGCGACCAGACCTGCCGCACCGCCCACATTCTGCGTACCAGCTTCGAACTTGGCCGGTACTTCGGCCCAAGTGGAATCCTGCTCTTCGACATACTCGATCATATCGCCGCCGCGCAGGAAGGGTTCCATCGCATCCAACAGTTCATACTTGCCATAGAGCACGCCAATGCCCATCGGTGACAGCATCTTATGACCGGAGAAAGCGAAAAAGTCGCAATCGAGGTCGCTGACATCCACAGCCATATGGGCCACGCTCTGGGAACCATCCACCACGCAGACAGCACCAACGCTATGGGCCTTCTGCACGATGGCTTTGACATCATTCTTGAGCCCCAGGACATTGGAAACCTGTGTGACCGCCACGATTTTCGTGCGCTCGGTGATCTTCGTCTCGATATCTTCCTGCGACAGATTGCCATCTTCCTCAAGATAGATGTACTTAAGCGTTGCGCCTTTGGCCTTGGCCACCATCTGCCAGGGCACGCAGTTGCTGTGATGTTCGGAAATGGAAATCACGATCTCATCGCCTGCACCCACATTATGCAGACCATAACTGTAGGCCACAAGGTTCAAGGCCTCGGTAGCATTCTTCGTAAAGATGATTTCCTGCGGGCGTTTGGCCTTGATGAATTTGGCCGTGCGCTCGCGGGCACCTTCATAGATATCCGTAGCCTTGATGGACAGCGCATAAGCCCCGCGATGGGGGTTGGCATTGCAGCCGCCGTAATAGCCGCAAATGGATTGGATCATCTGCTCCGGCTTCTGCGTGGTCGCGCCGTTATCGAGATAGGCCACCTTGCGGCCATTGATTTTCTGGTTCAATAAGGGAAAATCCTTTAAAAATTCCTGTGCATCAGCCATGCGAAAGCCTCCTCTGCAAATAAGCGTCAATCTCTGCTTTCAATTCTTCGTCTGCAATGCGGTCCAGGACTGGCTGGAAGTTCGCCTCGACTACGAGTTTCTGCGCTTCGGCCAGATCCAGCCCGCGGCTCATCAGATAGAAGAGCTTGCCCTCATCCATCTTGCCGATGCTCACGGCATGATGTCCGTCCACATCATCTTCATGGGACAACATGATGGGCACGCTGCGATTCTGGACATGGTCAGACAGGACCATGACTTCCTCGTCCTCCCGTCCCACGGAACCCTTGGAACCTTCGAGGAAGTCCAGCGTCCCACGGAAAGTCTTCTCGGCACCGCCTAAGAGTGCCCCGCGCACCTGCATATTGGCATCCGTCCGCCGGCCCTGCTGGCGGATGATATAGTTGAGGTCGATCTTGCGCTCACCATCGCCGAAATACAGCCCCCAGACATCGGCCACACTGTCATTGCCGGCCATGTCCACGGTAAGTTCTGCTGCCGTATGCTTGGCCCCGGCTTCCACCGTCGTATAGTTGAACTTCGCGCCCTTGCCCACATAGACCTTGATACGGCTCGCTGCCGCATCTTTCTCATCTACCAGCTGGGCATAGATAAGGTTCAGCTCACCGCCATCTGCGATATGCGCCTGCACTTCCAGCGCCCCAGGCTCTCTCCTGTCCAGCACGACACTTTTGCTTTCGCCGGCTTCCACAAGGATCTTTTCCGTTTTCACTTCAGCAGACAAGCCTGCCGGAACCTTTACTTCATTGACATTCAGCCACCGCCAGGTGCGCATGGGAATGGCGGAAAAAATTTCTTCACTGATCATCTGTATCCTCCTTATCCCATCGTACCTTCAAGCTCGATATTCACGAGATTGTTCATTTCCAGTGCGTATTCCAGCGGCAATTCCTTGGCAATTGGCTCGACAAACCCACGCACGATCATAGCCCGTGCCTCTTCCTCATCAATGCCGCGGCTGGTCAGATAGAAGATGGCCTCGTCGCTGATGCGGCCAATCTTGGCTTCATGGCCGATATCCGCCTCGTCCCCCTCGATATCCATGACCGGCAGCGTATCACTACGGGAGAGATTATCAAGCATCAGGGATTCGCAGTTGACCGAACACTTGGCGTAGGGCGCGTTTTTCGTAACCTTGACCGCACTGCGGTAAGTTGCCTTGCCGCCCGCCTTGGAAATCGTCCTGGTATTGATATTCGCCGACGTATGCGGTGCCGCATGGATAACGCTGGCCCCGGTGTCGAGATTCTGCCCCTTGGACGCAAAGGTCACACCTGTAAATTCACAGCGGGCATTTTCGCCATGCAGCACGCTGCAGGGATAGAGGCAGGAAATATGCGAACCGAAGGAACCGGACACCCACTCGATCAGACCGTCCTTTTCCACCAACGCCCGCTTCGTATTGAGGTTCATCATATTGCGCGACCAGTTCTCAATGGTGGAATAGCGCAGACGCGCGCCTTCCTTGACGAAGAGCTCCACGCAGCCCGCATGAAGATTCGTCACATTGTACTTTGGTGCCGAACAGCCCTCGATAAAATGCAGGCTGGCATTTTTCTCGACGATAATCAGCGTATGTTCAAACTGGCCAGCCCCGGCGGCATTGAGGCGGAAATAACTCTGCAAAGGCATTTCCACATGCACGCCTTCGGGAACATAGACAAAGGAACCGCCGGACCAGACCGCGCCATGCAGGGCCGCAAACTTATGGTCTTTTGGCGGCACGAGCTTCATGAAATACTCTTGGACAATATCACCATGCTCCCGCAGCGCTGTTTCCATATCGGTGTAGATAACGCCCTGCTTGACCATATCTTCCTGAATGGAGTGATAGACCACTTCCGAATCATACTGGGCACCGACACCGCCCAAAGAAGTCTTTTCCGCTTCGGGAATACCCAGTCTATCGAAGGTATCCTTGATATCCTCGGGCACTTCCTCCCATTTGCCCGTCATCTTCGCATCGGGCTGGACATAGGTCACGATATCGTCCATATTGAGCTCTTCGAGCGACGGCCCCCAGGTTGGCAAGGCCAGAGAATCATAGACTTCCAATGATTTCAGCCGGAACTGTGTCATCCATTCCGGATCATGCTTGCGCTGCGAGATATCCCGCACGATTTCCGGCGTCAGGCCGCTATGGGATTTGTAGACCGAATGGTCCGCATTCTTGATGTCATAGAGGGTACGCTCGATATCCTCTACATAAGTTTTTTTCTTCTCTGCCATAGCCTTACCCTTCCTGCTCTGCCAGGATATGGGTGAAGCCGCGGCGATTGATATCTTCAATCAGTTCCGGGCCGCCCTCTTCCACAATCTGGCCATTCATTAGTACATGCACCTTGTCCACCTTGAGATGTTCGAGGATGCGGGTATTATGCGTGATGATGAGGCAGCTGTTCTCTTCATTATGGAACTTGGCCACGCCCTCGGATACGATCTGCACGGCATCGACATCAAGTCCCGAATCCGTTTCATCGAGCAGCGCCAGCTTCGGATTCAGCATCAACAGCTGCAGGATTTCCGTACGCTTCTTCTCGCCGCCCGAGAAGCCCACATTGAGATATCGCTGGGCATATTCCGGATTCATCTTGAGTTCCTGCATCGTCGCCTTGAGCTCCTTGCGGAAGGGCAACAGTTTCACTTTCTCGCCCGTGATGACCTGCTTGGCCGTGCGCAGCATATTCTCCACAGTGATGCCCGGAATCTCTTCCGGCGTCTGGAAGGACAGGAACAGCCCCTTGCGGCTGCGCTCGAAGGTCTTCATCTCCTTCATATCCTCGCCTTCAAATTCCATGGAACCGCTTGTCACCGTATACTTCGGATGTCCCATGATGATATTCATGAGTGTGGACTTGCCCGAACCATTCGGCCCCAAGATAACATGCACTTCCCCCTTGCCTACAGACAAGGAAAGTCCCTTCAAGATTTCCTTATCCTCCACACCGGCATGAAGGTCTTTGATTTCCAAAAGCTGCTCTGCCATTACTAAACTCTCCTTCTAACGAACAGGGTAAACCTGATAAAACTTACGCTCATTTAATCCTTAGTATTTTTGTCAGGATTAACATCTCCTATTGTAGAGTCTTGAAAAAAAAAAGTCAATAGACATAAATCACAGCTATAAATAAATTCTATACGACAAACGCGTTATCGTACCCAAAAGAAAAGTACATGATGCCACTTGCCTTGCAGGATTTTCCCCCCCAATCACGAATAGGAAGTGTAAGAATAATCTCGCAGAATTTCCCAAGGAGGAGGGTTTTTCATGCGTTCCTGGATACGGATATACCTGTTCGCCATCATGGCCTTGACCATATTCCTATCACCAACAGCTCAGGCACAGGAAACAGACTTCCTGCGCCCTGTCCTGCGTGTCGGATTCGACGACACCCCTGGGACCTTCTGGCAAGGCAGCAAGCTGCTCTACCATGGCGCCGCCTATGAATTCGCAGAATCCATTGCCACCTATGAAAACGTGCATCTTACCTACACCCGCAGTTCATTGGAGGATAATCTGCTGCGCCTGCATGCAGGCAGCCTCGATCTGGTCTACCTGCCCAATGCACCGCTGACCGATATCCATCTGCCCACGCCTTCCACCCTGCCGCCGCATACGCTCTACATCCCCTTAGGTGAGGGGTTCGGCTGGCTGCTTGTCGATGAAAGCCGCCCGGAACTGCGTGACCGCTTTATCGAAGCGATCAAGGTCATCCGGAACGTCAATCCCTTATATCCCAGCAGTCTGTTGGAAAAGTATCATGTCAAGGGCAATGACCTGAATCTTACCGCCGAAGAAAAGGCCTATCTGGCCGCCCACCCGGTAATCCGGACCATGGTTTCCCCCCGCCAGCCCCCCTATACTTATTTTCAGGATGGCGAGCCCCAGGGTGTCATTGCCGATATCATCAAACGGGTGGAAAACGATTTGGGCATCACCTTAAAAGTGATTCCCGAAGAAACCCAGCATACTATGATGCAGCACCTCACAGATGGAGACATCGATCTGGTGATGGATTTCTATACGGATCACAATTGGGCCAAGGCACATAATGCCACCATCACCTTCCCTTATCTGACGCTGAACTATGTATCCGTCCTGCGGAAGGACAAATCACTGCCAGAAAATCCTACCGTGGCCTGCGCCCGTCCCCATTTTTACACCCAGGACTACATCGAGCGCCTGTTTCCACCAGAACAGCTGCGCTATTATACCGATGTCGCCGACTGCATGGCCGCCGTCAATAATGGCGAAGCCGATATGACCTTTGTCAAATCCATCACCGCTCAGAGCGATATTTTCCGCGGGAACTACTACAACCTCTATACCAATGGCAATGTCGTATTCAGTCACAAAGTATCCATGGCCATCAGCGATGCGGCCGATCCCATCCTGCTCAGGATTCTCAACAAGGAAATCGCCCATATCGATCCGCAGGATATCACCAGCATCGTCAACAGTCAGGTATACCGCGTACAAGCCAAGGACACCCTGCAATCCTTCATCTACCGCAATCCCTTCATGGCCCTCTGTATGCTGGGCGGCCTGCTGCTGCTGATCATCGCCTGGCTTCTCTATTACCTGAATCTGCGGCACAGACATAACACGGCCTTGTGGCAACAAGCAAATGTGGTTGAGAATGTCAATATTTATAACCTGCATTGGTTCGCCAACGAGCTGCCCAACGCCATTGCCAACTATAGCGAATCCCGGAAAAAAGGTGAGCTGTTCGTATTGGTCATTGTCCCACAGCGCATGGCCTTCCTGAAGGAAGCCTACGGCCCTCAAACCTATGCCGAATCCATCAAAACCACGCTGGAAGCCGTAACCAAAAGATTTCCCTGGATACTGCGCTACGGCCTGTCTGCAGAAATCACCCATGCCTATATGCTCTGTCAGCGTCCCACCGGCCTGACGTTGCGACAGTCGGCAGAACAGATTGAGAAGGCCTCACGCATTGTCGTGGTCAATGGTATCCCCACCAGCTTCAGCTACCAACTTGGCCTTTGTCTGGTTCCCCGCCAGGGCAATCTTGACGTGAGCCTGCTGATGGACAATGCCATGATGGCCCGCAATGAGATCATCGGCAAGACGCAGACCATCGGCATCTTCAACACCAACATGCACGACGAGATGATCAAGCACCAACAGATGGAACTTTATATGGAAAAAGCACTGGAAATGGGCGAATTCCAGATTCACCTGCAGGCAAAATACGATCTGAACACGCGGAAAATCTGCGGAGCCGAAGCTCTGGTGCGCTGGCAGAGTCCAGAACTCGGCTTCATGATGCCCAACCATTTCATCAGCCTCTTTGAACGCAACGGCTTTGCGCTGAAGCTGGATTACTATGTGCTGGAAACCGTCTGCGCCCTGCTGCAGGAACGGATCAAGCAGAAATTACCTGTGGTGCCCATCTCCGTCAACCAAAGCGGCCTTCATATCTCCGAACGCGGCTATCTGGCCAACATGCAGGCCATTGCCGACCGCTATCAGCTTCCCCGCAAGCTCGTGGAACTGGAACTGACAGAAACGGTTTTTATCGATTTCAACACAAAAACAGAAAATGAAAACGCCCTGCAGATCACAAGGCGTTTGAAAAGTATGGGCTTTGCCCTCAGTATGGATGATTTTTGTACAGGGTATTCCTCCATTGCCATGCTCAGGAACCTGCCCATGGACGTCATGAAAATCGACCGCAGCATGCTGCTGTCCGCCGAACAGAATGAACGCTCCCTGGTCATCCTCAAACAGGTAATCAAGATGGGACAGAGCCTGAACATGCGGGTGCTGGTGGAGGGCATCGAAACCGAAGCGCAGGAGCGTCTGCTCCAGGCTGCCGGCTGCCATATCGGGCAGGGATTCCTCTTCGCCCATCCTCTCCCCACCGAGCAGTTCTTTGCCAAGCTGGAGGACAGCCTCAAGCCTTGATGGCCCAGCGCAGTTTGGTAGAGTGAGCACGGCTATTGCGATAGCACTCTTCCTTGGAGGGACGAATGACATCCTGCGAGATGTCGCTGTAGATTCCCTGCTGATGGAAGGCCTTGAAGGCCTTCTTGACAATCCGGTCCTCACCGGAATGAAAGGTCAGGATGGCCACACGGCCGCCGGATTTCAATGCTTCCGGCAGCTTCTCCATAAACTCATAGAGGACTTCATATTCATGGTTGATATCAATACGCAGTGCCTGGAACACCCGGGCACTGCTTTTTTTCGTGAGTTCTTCCCGAGCCAAAGCCTGTTTCTTCGTGCTATAGCCGACCTTATCTTTGACCTCCGGCGGCAGTTCCACTTTGGCCAGCGCTTTGACCACTTCCTCATAGAGCTCTTTCGTAGTCTTGATGGGCCAGCGGCGGCGGGTAATCTGTCGGGCAATCTCTGCCGCATAGGGCTCATCGGCATTTTCCCGCAGCATGCCCTCCAATTCTTCCTTGGAAATATCGGCCAAGCGTTCGGCCGCCGTGATGCCAGCTTCCGGATTCAGCCGCAGATCCAGCGGGCCATCGCTCTTGAAGGTAAAGCCTCGCTCAGGATTATCGATCTGCATCGAAGACACGCCGAGGTCTGCCAGCACGAAATCAAATCCGCCCACTTCCCGGGCCAGCTCATCAATCTGACAGAAATTCATATTGCGCAGCTGCCATATATCCTCGCCAAAACCTTTTGCGCGTATGCGGGCCTCGGTCTTCTTCGACTCAATCGGGTCGATATCGCCGCTATAGAGGCACCCCTGACCAGCGAGCTTTTCCAGCATGGCCAGCGTATGCCCGCCGTAGCCCAAAGTGCCATCAAAGCCCTGCTCACCAGGCTTGATAGCCAGCACGTCCAAAATCTCGTTCACCATGATGGGGATATGCATCCCCGCCGGCGTATTGCCCTTGGCGATGACATGCGCCACTTCGTCGCCATATTTTTCCGGATTGAGTTCCTTGTACTTCTCCGCAAAATGCCGGGGATACTTACCGCTGTAGTGGATGCGGCGCTTATGCTGTTTCTCTTCCATCATAAAGAAAAATGCCTTTCCAGCGTTACGGCAATGCCGTCTTCATTATTCGTCGCCGTGATCTCATCAGCCATGGCCTTGAGCTCGTCACAGGCATTGCCCATGGCCACGCCGTAACCGGCAAAGTCGAGCATGCTCATATCGTTCTGGGCATCGCCAAAAGCCATGACCTCAGACTGGGAAATTCCCAACTGCTCACAAGCCTGTCCCAGAGCGCTGGACTTGCTCACGCCCTTCATCGTCGCTTCATAGAACCAGGGCGCCGACTGTACGAAGGACAGCTTATCCTCAAAGCCCCGACGGATATCAGCCAGATGCGGCACCAGGATATCGTTGGGCGCTGCCGTCAGGATCTTGACCGGTGCAAAATCCACGGCATCGGCGATATTGTCCACGATCTTCACCTGCATATTGTTGTTGCGGCACTCATCCATGACCTTATGACGGCTGGCATCGGTAGTATAGATGTACTTGCCGTCATCCACGATCGGAGAAAGTTCTGGCCATGCTTCCAGATGGCGCAGGAAAGATACCGCCGTCTCATTGTCAATCGCACTATCAAAGAGGATCTTGCCCGTGGTGGCATCCTGAATACGGCCGCCATTGTAGGAAATACGCAGGCCATGATAATCTTCCAGATGCAGGGCATCAGCTTCCCGCTGCAGGCCCGGTGCCTGACGGCCCGAGACCAGCGCCACGATCACGCCCTGTTCCTGTACCGACATCAGCGCCTCGCGGGTACGCGGTGTAATGATTTTCTCATCATTATTGAGCGTACCATCCAAATCCAAAGCAATCATCTTATATTCCATCGTAACATTCCTTTCATCATGAAAAACAACAGAATCAATATAACATAAAGCCTGCCAGCAGGCAATACGCTGACAGGCTTTTTGAAACAGGATTACACAGCCCTATGTTCCGGTTCAATCATCAGTTTGAATACGGCATAACCCAGCCCATAACCCATAATCATGATCACACACATCGGCAGAGCCGTATTCTCACCGGCAATCCCGACCAAAGGCATCATACAGCCGCCTAAGATCATGGAGAAGAAGCCAATCAGGGCACTGGCACTGCCCGCATTCTTCCCCTGCCGCGAGAGCGCCAAAGAAAAGCTGGCTGCACCCACTACCGACAACGGCGTAATGGTCAGGAAGAGCACCAGCAGGATAACCGCCATACCGGCTCCCGCAGTAAAAGCCAGCAGCAACAGCACAGAACCAATCAAGGGCACCATAAGCGATACATGCAGCATCTTCACATCTTCCACGCGCCCGGCCAGCCGCGCAGGCAAAGCACCTGCAAGCATCAGCCCGGCCCCGATGCCGCCGAAGATCAGGCTGAACATCTGCGGCGATACATGGAAGATATTTTGAAACACAAATGACGAACCGGCAAGATACGAAAAGAAGGCCCCGAATACAAAGCACTGCACCAGACAGTGCCCCAGGAAATACCGATTCTGAAGCAGCATGGGGAACTTGGCAAAGGAATCCTTGAGTCCCTTGAGCCGTTTATCTGCCGGCAAAGTTTCCTTATAGATGAGCGTGGCGATAAGCTGGAAAATACCCACGGCCACCAGGACCACAAACACGCCGCGCCAGCTCGTGAACAAGAGGATCTGCCCGCCAATCACCGGCGCGATAATCGGCGCCAGTCCATTGACCATCATGAGCATGGCAAAGAACTTCGTGAGTTCCGGCCCCTGACACACATCCCGGGCAATGGCCTTGGCAATCACGATGCCACTGGCCCCCGCAAAGCCCGAAACAAAGCGGAAGAACAGGAATACCATAATATCCTGCGCCCAGACACACCCCACCGTAGACAGGGTAAAGACAACCATGCCAATGGCCAAGGGCCACTTACGCCCATAACGGTCACTGATGGGGCCGGCGAAAATCTGCCCCAGAGCCATGCCCAGCATGGTCATGGTCAGCGTCATCTGCGCCAACGATGCCGAAATCCCCAGATCCACCTGTACCGTGGGCAGGGCTGGCAGATACATATCCGTGGCCAAAGGCGCCATCGCCGTCATCAGCCCCAGGAACACCGTCAGCCAAATCTGTTTCCCTTTAGACATTGCCATATATTTTATCGAAACCTCCTTGCAAAACTCTGATAAGATGTCATTATAACATATTTATCCCCCTTTGCAACTTATCCACAATCGTCAGAAAAATACCAATATCGCAGCTAGCATAAATCTTGCACTTATCCACATTGTGCACAGTTTTTCCTGTGGAAACTGTGGATAAGTCGCTCTTTTTCTGAAAAAAGCCTGAAAAACCGCCTGTATATGCGCCCTTTCTCCCCGAACCTCTGTGGATAACTGTGTGGATAGCAAAATTCCCCCTTTGCAAGTCTACGGCAAAATCGAGCGAATTTCTCAAAAATGTGTTATACTAGTTTTGTTTGTTAGGGAAAATTTTTATCAAGTTAGGGGGATAGGCTCCGGCAGACAGGCCTGTTGGAGCGATAATAATGGTAAAAAACAAACAATTAGGATTAATTGCACATGACGAATGGCTCGCACCTTATGAGGATGCTATTCGGGGACGTCATGAACACGCAGTCTGGAAAATCAATCAGCTGACACAGAATGGCAAACGTACTTTATCGGACTTTGCCTCTGGTCATCTTTATTACGGCCTGCACAAACAGAAGCGCGGCTGGGTGTTCCGCGAATGGGCGCCCAATGCCCTGGCCATCTACCTGATCGGCGATTTCAACAACTGGCAGGAAGATGAAGCCTATAAGCTCAAACACATTCCGGGCACCGGCAACTGGGAGTTAGAGATTCCTGCCGGCAAGATCAAGCACGGAGACCTGTACAAGATGAAAGTCCATTGGCGTGGCGGTGAGGGGGAACGCATCCCCGCCTGGGCACAGCGCGTTGTACAGGATGAAAACACCAAGATTTTCTCTGCGCAGGTCTGGAATCCGCGCAAGAAATTCACCTGGCACGATGCCAAATTCAAGCCCACCACCGCACCGCTGCTCATCTATGAATGCCATGTCGGCATGTCGCAGGATGCGGAAAAAGTAGGCACTTATAAAGAATTCAAGGAAAATATCCTGCCCCGCGTAAAGGCAGACGGCTATAACTGCGTCCAGATCATGGCCATTCAGGAACATCCTTACTACGGCAGCTTTGGCTACCATGTAAGTTCCTTCTTCGCCGCCAGCAGCCGCTGCGGCACGCCGGAAGAACTCAAGGACCTGATTGACACGGCGCATAAGATGGGACTGGCTGTCATCATGGATATCGTCCACAGCCATGCCGTCAAGAATGAAGTGGAAGGCCTCGGCAATCTCTGCGGCGATCCCAACCAGTTCTTCTATCCCGGCGATCGCCACGAACATCCCGCCTGGGACAGCCTCTGCTTCGACTACGGCAAGGATGATGTGCTGCACTTCCTGCTGTCCAACTGCAAGTACTGGCTGGAAGAATTCCACTTCGACGGCTTCCGCTTCGATGGCATCACGTCCATGCTCTACTACAGCCATGGCTTAGGCGAAGCCTTCATGAACTACGGCGATTATTTCAACGGCCATCAGGACGACAACGCCATCTGCTATCTGACCTTGGCCAACAAGCTGATTCATGAAATCAAGCCCCATGCCATCACCATCGCCGAAGATGTCAGCGGCATGCCGGGCCTTGCTGCCAAATTCGAGGATGGCGGTTATGGCTTCGACTATCGTCTGGCCATGAACGTGCCCGATTACTGGATCAAGACCATCAAAGAGAAGAAGGACGAAGATTGGAAACCGTCCAGCATCTTCTGGGAAATGACCAACCGCCGCGCCGATGAAAAGACCATCTCCTATGCCGAAAGCCATGACCAGGCACTCGTAGGCGACAAGACCATCATCTTCCGCCTGATCGATGCCGATATGTACTGGCATTTCTCCAAGGACAACCGCAACGGCATGGTAGACCGCGGCATTGCCCTGCACAAGATGATCCGTCTGGTTACGGCTTCCACGATCAATGGCGGCTATCTGAACTTCATGGGCAATGAATTCGGCCATCCCGAATGGATCGACTTCCCGCGTGAGGGCAACGGCTGGAGCTATAAATACGCCCGCCGCCAATGGCATCTGGTCGATGACCAGAATCTTTGCTACCACTATCTCGGCGACTTCGACCGGGAAATGCTCACCATCATGAAAAAGGTGAAGAACTTCCAGAACGAACCCGTTGTGGAAATCTGGCATAACGATGGCGATCAGATACTGGCCTACAGCCGTGGCAACCTGGTCTTCGTCTTCAACTTCTCCCCGACGCAGTCCTTCCCGGACTACGGCTTCCTGGTACCGAAAGGCTCCTATGAAGTTGTCCTGAACAGCGATGCCATAGAATTCGGCGGCAACGGTCTGGCCGACGACAGCGTCATCCACAAGACCAACTTCGATCCGCTCTATGAAAAAGACAAGAAGGAATGGCTGAAAATCTACATTCCTGCCCGCAGTGCCGTCGTATTGCGGAAAAAGAAATAACATATTATTCCAAGCAAGAAGGGGCTGTGAACACACAGCCCCTTCTTTTCTGCCATATCAGCCGAAAGTCAGTTCGCCTTTTTCTCCCACAGCACATATATCCGTATGAGACGTGGTGATGATTGGCGCAGTCTTGTCAAAATAGAAACCGTTGGGATTCGTCAGGAAGTTCCAATAGACCTGCACGGCTGGCGATACAGCCTGCGTATGCCGGAAGGAATAGGGCAGCACATTCACATAGCGAACTGACTTCCTGCCCAATTCTACCACCAATGTCTTGCGGCTGGTATCCTGATTCATGCCATCGATATAGAGATAGTTCCGGCCATCTTCCATATGCACGAGTACCGGCTGCGGATCTGTAAGTTCTGCCTGCAGGAACTCTGCTTCACGGCCATTCAGGTCCACATGGATGGCACCATCCTGCGAGCAGACATGAATCACATCCCGCTTGCCTTTATCGCGCAAAGAGGCCGTGAGATTATAATCCGCAGGGAATGGCTGGGCATATGCCCCCGGCTGCTGGCGATAATTCCATTGGAACAGATCCGGCTGCTCCTCAAAAAGGATGGTCGCCATCAGCAAACCTTCTGCATAGGAAGCAATCTCATAAGGATTGAAATAGAACGTGACTCCCCGGGGATCTAACGTCCAGTTCAGTTGGTCCTTGTAGGAAAGTTCCCGGATATTCTCATCCAAATCCCCAAAACCACTGCGGGGATAGTCCTGCCGCAACTGCTGGCAGATTGCCTCCGCCAGTTTTTCCCGGTCACGGACCACCGCCGATAAGGGAATCGGTGCTCCGGTAAGCGTACTGAGATTCACGCCCTGCCAGCTATACATGCCATGGGCCCCGCTACCACCGGTGTATTCCTGTTGCAGGAAGCTGACCACGGAGGTATCCGCCCGCCGCAGCTGCACATCGAAATCGTACACATACGCATGATAATACTTGGGCGATTCCTTGCGGAAGTTGGCCGCATCCACCTTCATCTCCGCCCGGACCTTCTGCATGCGCTGCCACTCCTGCTGGTTGATTTTCTCCAGCGCAGCACTAAGCTGCGGATAGTCCCGGCGAATCTCCTCATTCGCGGTCAGGCCGGCCCATTTCAGATGCACGAGTTCAAATTCCCCCCGCGCATCCTTCCCCATATCGCTGTTCTGATGCACCTGCTTGCCCAAGCCGCCAATCGCCCGGGGCTGTGCAGCGTCAGCCGCAGCCGTAAATACCAGCAGGAAAAACGCCGTCCACAAAAAACAGGCCAGACGAAATGCTTTTGACACAAGAATCCCTCCTTACATAAAACCTTTATGCCTGCATAGGAAACCTGCTTCGTTATTCGCCATCGCCTGGCCTGAATCCTCTATATTCTCCATGTATACCTGCATCACTTCAGTTCCAGCGAATCCACCCGGGATAATAATTCTGCCAGCTGTTCACGGGTATGCTGGATGCGCCGTGGCGTCAGGTCATGATGCTTGAGTCCCGTAACCGTCAGCAAATACAGGAACCGTACCGCTGCCGCCACGCGAATCTTATCCTCCATCCGCCCGAGTACCGTCTTATCCTCCGTCCCAAAATACAGCTCCATAATCCTCTGCCAGATATGAGCTGCCGTTCCATCCTGAATCCCCAAAAAATTCATCGCATTGCCGGGTTCATCCTCCGGAAAGGCCTTATACGTCACATACAGCCCCTGCAAATCAAACAGCGGCTGCCCTGTGCAGAGGGATTCCATATCAATGAGCATGGGCTCCCCATCGCAGAGCAACACATTCTTCATCTGAAAATCCCCATGCACCACATGGAAATCATCAGGCAATGCCTGCAGCAGGCTCTTTATCCGACTGATGCTTTCCGCAGACAGGCATTCCTGCAGGCTACCCAGATTTTCCAGCATGATATCCCGGGCCAATGGCAGCTCACCACGATCCAGCTCCGTAGCATGAACCTGTTTCAGGCAATCCACATACAACTGCAGGAGTTCTTCCATTTTATCCGGCTGCTTTTCATAATCTTGGGCCCAGTCATTGAAACTCCGCGCCTGCAGAAGCTCGAAAACAGCGCCATACTGCTCACCCACCCGCACGATATCGTAGGAAATCGCCGTGGGCAGGCCTTTGACAAAAGCCTTGCGGGCCCGGGACTGCTCCCGTTTGATCAGCGGAATACTGTCCGCGCCCTCCCCATATACCTTGACGATCGTCTCCTCATCCAGCCGGTAAACCTTGCCAAAGAAGCCTTGAGCAATGAGTTCACTGCCCTCCAGACTGATTTCCCGGAAGACCTTCTCCACCTTCATGAATTCCGTGAAACCTGTCATGTCCAGGATATCATAAACTTCCCGGGATACTTCCACCATTGAAACCGGCTCATGCTTCTGCACCTTCTCCTCCTTGATTGCCTGCATGAGCACCCGCAGCCCCGCCGAAGAGATATAGCTCAGCTCCTTTGCATCAAAGACCAGTGCACGATGCTCCTGCGCCGCCCGCAGCCGTGCCACATCCTGCCCCACAGCCGCCGCATTGACAGAATCTATTTTCCCGGTCAACGGAATAACCAGTACGGATCTATCCATAACCCCGCCCCCTTTATCTCTTACTTATTCTGATTAAATTCTAGCTTTCTTCAAATAAATCCTGCCCAAACAGCGCCACAAGCTTAAAGTGCAGCAAATAAAAAACAGGCAGGAAGTTCATGCTTATACACGCAAAACTTCCTGCCTATTTGATTTCATCTCACTGCATGCTTATGATATGCCCATCCTGGGCCATCGTTACCTTGCCTTGCTGCATATCAGTGGTCAGATATGCCACCTGGAAGTCACTCCCCTGACGTTCCACCTCGCAGAAAGCCGTATCTGGATGCGCGGCCACCACCGCTTCTTCCGCAATTTCCTCCGTGATGGAAGGCGTGCCCTGCAGATTGAGCAAAGCGCCCCAAACTAGCAGGCCCAAAAACAGTCCTAAATACTTTTTCATCAGAATCATCCTCCTTCAAAATCCCACCATCAGTATACAACTTTACACATGGTTTGTGGATAGTTGTAAGGGAAGTATTCTGTATTCATATTATGACCAATCCAGCCTTGTCAGTCACAAACCTTCGTGCTACTATAAAAGCCATAGCCATTACACAAAGGAGCCTGCAAATGCATTTATTCTATGTCTTCATCGGCGGCGGCCTCGGAGCCGTCTGCCGCTACCTTGCCACCACCGCCATCGGCGCCAGATTTGGTATGATGTTTCCCTTCGGCACCCTATTCGTCAACACGTTGGGCAGTTTCCTCATGGCCATGATCATGGGTTTCCTGCTGTCCATGGCAAAAGCCAACAACCTGCTGTCCGAACCCCTGCGCCTGCTGCTGACCGTAGGCTTCCTGGGCGGCTTCACCACCTTTTCATCGTTCAGCATGGAAACCCTGACTCTGCTCCGCAGCGGCAGTATCTTCCTAGCCCTCACCAATATCGCCACCAATGTCATGCTGGGCCTGCTCGCCGCTATCCTTGGACTATACCTTGCCGTTATGATTCAAGGAGCCAAACCATGACCACTGCACGCCTTATCTAAATTGCAGTTTGTGGGTACGTGCTTAAACGCAATTGGTTACAGATTTGTGGGGCAGAGGCGGGGATACTTCTTCGCCACTTCACTAAATGACCCGCCAGCA
>NZ_FNJQ01000032.1 GCF_900104055.1 Pseudoselenomonas ruminantium | reverse complement strand
CAGTCGTCCTCACCGAGGAGAGTTATACGAGCGGTACATCATTTCTGGATGGAGAAGAACCAGTCAAGAAAAACTATGACAAGAACAGACGAGTTCATCGTGGGCTTTTTAAGGCCAATACTGGCAGGTTGATAAACGCTGATGTCAATGGAGCGTTTCAGATCCTGAGGAAAGTATTCCCGAATGTTTCGGCAGACGGGGTAGAGGGCGTAGTGCTACGTCCGGTTGTGGTAGTTGCTGCGTAGACCGCTTGCTTGGTGAGGGCTTGCCCTTACTCGGCTTGTCGAGAGCAGTTAATGAGCAACAAAGTTTATAAAAAACTTTAACATTATTTGTTGAGTTTGGTTATAAACATAGCATAATGATAACAAGATATTAAAAAAGGAGTCGATTCAATTGTATGTCGAATATATTACCTTAGGGGCCGTGCTGTTGCTCAGCTATGTGGGACATAATATGACCGTTGTCTATGCCACCGCCATCGTACTCGGGCTGAAAATCCTGGGACTGACCACAGCCCTCAATGCATTGGGCTCACAGGGCCTCAACTGGGGCATCATCATCCTGACCGCGGCCATCCTCGTGCCTATTGCCAACGGCACCATCACCATCCAGACCATGCTTGATGCCTTCCGCACGCATGCCGGCATCATCGCCATCGTGGCCGGTCTGCTGGCCGCTATTGCCGGCGGTGGCGGGGTGGAACTCCTAAAGAACACGCCGGATGTGATTCCGGCGCTGATTATCGGCACGATGGCTGGCGTGCTCTTATTCCATGGTGTAGCAGTCGGCCCGCTAATCGCTGGCGGCCTGACCTATTTCATTCTCTGGCTGATGAAGTCCTTCAGCTGATCAAAGGCTGTTGCGGAAAGCGGCATTGCCCATGCAATAAGTCGTGCAGATGGCCACCGCCAAAGCATCGGCGGTATCATCGGGCTTGGGCGGCTCGGGCAGGTGCAGGAGCTTGGTCACCATGTAGATGACCTGCTTCTTGTCCGCCTTGCCGTAGCCCGTAACATCCTGCTTGATCTGCATCGGTGTGCGCTCCACGATGGGAATATTGTTCTTGGCCGCTGCGAGCAGCACGACACCACGTGCCTGTCCGACGGGAATGGCCGTGGTGACATTGCGGTTGAAGAAGAGTTTTTCAATGCCCATGATATCGGGCTTGTACTCCTTCATCAACGCATCCAGTTCATCGTAAATCTTGACCAGCCGGTCCTCCATGCGCATCTTGGGCGAGGTGAACACCGAGCCGTACTTGATGGGAATCAAGCGGCTGCCACGGGATTCCACCAGTCCGAAGCCGCAGATGGCGGTACCAGGGTCAATACCTAATGCTAACATAAAATTCCTTTCCATAAAAAAATGGGCTCATAACGAGCCCATTTTTGTGTGCTATTAGTCTTCGTCCGTTTCGTAGTTGCTGTATACGTTCTGGACATCGTCGTTGTCTTCCAGCGCGTCTTCGAGCTTCTGCATCTTTTCTGCATCTTCGCCGGAAAGTTTTACCGTGTTTTCCGGAACCATGGTGATTTCAGCGGAAGCAGTTTCGATACCCTTTTCGGCCAGAGCAGCTTCGATGGCATCGAAAGCATCAGGCTCAGCGGTGATTTCGAATACATCGCCTTCGTCCTTCATGTCATCGGCGCCAGCTTCGAGCACGATTTCCATGAGTTCGTCTTCGTTGTCGAACACTTCTTTTTCCACCACGAAGATGGCCTTCTTGTTGAACATCCAGCCTACGCAGCCGTCCTGACCGAGGTTGCCGCCGAACTTGGAGAACAGGTGACGCACATCAGCAGCCGTACGGTTGCGGTTATCCGTGAGGATGTCCAGCATAACAGCCGTACCAGCCGGGCCGTAACCTTCGTAAGTGAGTTCTTCGTAGTTGCTGCCCTCAGAAGCACCGAGGCCTTTCTGGATGGCACGGTTGATGTTGTCCTTCGGAATGTTGTTGGCCTTGGCCTTGGAAAGAGCCAGCTTCAGACGCATATTACCCGTCGGATCGCCGCCGCCCATGCGTACGGCAATGGTGATCTCACGGCCGATTTTCGTGGTGATACGGCCACGGATGGCGTCGTTGGCACCCTTCTTACGTTTGATATTGGCCCATTTAGAATGTCCTGACATGCAAAATTCGCTCCTTTTGCTTATTTACCCTCAATATATTGAGGAAATTTTCATTAATAACTCTAACAGTATACTACGATTCCCTGTTTCCGTCAAATTCTGCGCGCCCTGATGAAGGAACATTCACTGGTTATTCTGTGCTTTTTTCCGGAAAATCTCCTGCAGGCTTTGCGTAAAAGGCGCTCTGGCAATGCCATATTCCGTGACAATGCCAGCAATCAATTCATGGTCAACCACATCAAAAGCGGGATTATAGACTTTGACGCCCGACGGTGCCATGCGCTGCTGATACCACATTTCCGTGACTTCCTCAGAAGGACGCTGTTCAATCACGATATCTGCCCCTTTTTCAATGTTCATGTCAATGGTGGAAGTCGGTCCCAGCACATAGAAGGGGATACCATAATACTTGGCTAAAATCGCCACACCGGAAGTCCCAATCTTGTTGCAGGCATCGCCGTTGGCCGCCACCCGGTCACAACCAACAAACACCGCATCCACCCAGCCATTCTTCATGACCTGCGAGGCCATATTGTCACAAATCACCGTGGTATCCACACCATCGGCCATGAGCTCAAACGCAGACAGCCGTGCGCCCTGCAATAGCGGGCGCGTCTCATCGCAGAACACCCTGAAATTCATGCCACGTTCCCGCCCCAGATGGATTGGCGCCAGCGCGGTGCCATACTTGGAAGTAGCCAGCTGGCCTGCGTTGCAATGTGTCAGGATACCTGCGCCATCTTGGATTAAAGTCAGACCATATTCACCAATCTGCCGGCACATCCATACATCCTCGGCCTTGATAGCCAAAGCTTCCTTCCGCAGCAGGTCCTTGATGGCGGCAATGGATTTTTCCTGATTTGCCTCTGCAACCTTTACCATCCGGTTCAAAGCCCAGGATAAGTTCACAGCCGTAGGCCGGGATGAATTCAAATAATCCCGGGCCTTTTGCAGCACCGGATAGAAACTTTCCCAGGTGTCTGCCTGAATTTCCCGTGCCGCCAGATACAGGCCAAAGGCAGCGGCCACGCCAATCGCCGGCGCACCGCGCACCTGCAGGAGATAGATTGCCTGCCAGATATCCTTCTGTTCCTTCAGGTGCAGGATGCTTACTTCTCCCGGCAATTTGGTCTGGTCGATGATGACCAGCGCATTTTCCTGCTCATCAAGAGCCACCGTTTCATATTGCATGATGTTTTTTTCCTGTTCTGCCACGATCATTTCCTCCATATATAGGCCATCCTGCTCAGACCATATCGATAAGATTGCTGGGGTTGTCGGCACCGGCTGGCACGCCGCCGGTGGTGATGCCCATCTTTTCCCGGATTCTTATCACCTCATCGACCTGCTCATGGGAAAGTACATTGGCCTTGCCGATGATATTCCGGGTATACATGACGATCTTGGCATAATGCTCCAAGGCCTCCAGCCGATACCAGGCTTCCATCAAAGAGGTTCCCCAGGTCACTGCCCCATGATTGCCCAGCAGCACGGCATTGTAATCCCGGACATAGGGTGCAATGGATTCCGGAATCCCCTGCGAACCCGGCGGCTCATAATGCACGCAGGGAACGATGCCTAGATTCACCAGCGCCTCCGGATAAATCGCCTGATTCAGTGCTATGCCTGCAATGGCAAATGCCGTCGAAACCGGCGGATGCGCATGGCACACTGCGGCAGCATCCTCCCGCTCCTGATAGATGCGCAGATGCATCTTCACTTCACTGGAAGGCGCCCGCTCCCCCTGTTCGAGAATCGTTCCATCCAAGCGCATCCGCACCAGCTCATCTTCTGACATAAAGCCTTTGGAAACGCCCGTGGGCGTTGTCCAAATCGTTTCCGCATCCACCTTGCAGGAGATATTCCCATCATTGGCCGCCACGAAATTCTTCTGATACATCCGCCGCCCGATTTCCACGATCAACCGCTTCGCTTCTGCATCTGTGGGATACTGTTTTCCTTTTCCCATGAAGCAACACCTCATAATATTCCGTCTGCTATTTCAAAAACTCTGCTTTATCCACATACTCCAGGCCCAACGCCTCGGACACGGGAAGATTGGTCAGCCTGCCTTCTATGGTATTGAGCCCTTGGGCAAGACCTGCATCGGCCTTGCAAGCCTCGCGCCAGCCTTTTTCTGCCAGTTTCAGGGCATAGGGCAAAGTAGCGTTGGTGAGGGCCAATGTAGAGGTTCTGGCTACGGCCCCGGGGATATTGGCCACTGAGTAATGCAATACGCCATGTTTCACAAAGGTAGGATTCTCATGGGTGGTCACATGGTCGCAGGTGGCGATGCTGCCGCCCTGGTCAATGGCTACATCCACGATGACCGAGCCCGGCTTCATGGTCTTGACCATCGCTTCCGTCACCAGTTGCGGCGTTTTGGCGCCGGGCACCAGCACGGCACCGATGAGGAGATCCGCTTCCCGCACCCATTGGGCAATGTTGAAGCTGTTGGAGCTGACCGTAGCGATGCGCCCGCCGAACACATCATCCAGATAGCGCAGGCGCTCAATGGAAAGGTCAATGACCGTCACTCTGGCACCCAAACCTGCGGCCATCTTGGCGGCATTGGTGCCCACGACACCACCACCAATGATGACCACCTGCGCCGGTGCCACTCCGCTGACACCGCCCAGGAGGACGCCCGCTCCGCCATAACGGCTTTCGAGGAACTGTGCGCCAATCTGTACGGACATGCGCCCGGCAATCTCACTCATGGGAGCCAATAAGGGAAGTGACCGGCCATCCCTGCCTACCACGGTTTCATAGGCAACAGAGGTTACCTTATGTTTCAGCAGTGCCTGCGTCAGTTCCGGTTCAGCGGCCAGATGCAGATAGGTAAAGAGCAGTTGCCCCTCATGGAACAGGTCATATTCAGATGGCAGCGGTTCCTTCACCTTGACAATCATCTCAGCCTCGTCAAAGAGCTGCTTCTTATCCGGGAAAAGTTCAGCCCCCACGGCAGCATAGTCTTCATCCGCAAAGCCACTGCCCAGGCCGCTGCCCGTCTCGACCAGTACCCTATGCCCCGCCTTGACCAAAGCCTCTGCCCCTGCCGGCGTCAAACCTACACGATTCTCATTATTCTTGATTTCTTTGGATACACCGATAATCATGATCTGACCTCCTCACAAAAAAACATTTTCTCTTCAATAGTTCTGCCTCCAGTCTCAAATTCCTGCTGCCATCTTTTCCACTGCTTCATAGATATAGCCTAACGATGAATGCATTTTTTCCAAAGACAAGTCCATGCCATATCGTTTTTCCAGCTGTCTTATGCCCTGTTCCATGCCACTCTCTGTATTATCCTGCCGCAGGTCGGCGAAGGTCAGTTGCCGTATATAGTCCTTGCTGAGATTCTGCATCCCCAGCCCCAGCAGGCGCACCGGCTGGCGTTTTACTTTCCGCAGCAGCTCCACCGCTATCTTATAAATCTCATATCCATCATTCGTGCTTTCGCAAGTCTGGGAACGGGTAATGGATTTCATATCACCATAGGTAATCTTCAGGGTTACCGTTCGCCCGTAAAGCCCCCGCGTCTTGAGCCGTTCATCCACATTGCGGGCCAAAAGCAGGAGCACATCCTGCAGGAAGGTAAAATTCCGCTGATCGTGCTGGAAGGTCATTTCCCGGCTCAGGGATTTGGCATCGGATGCATCATAGTGTATTACCGGACGATCATCAAGCCCCAGCGCAGAGTTTATTATGAAGCGTGCATGTTTATCCCCCAGCAGGCTCATAATCTGCTTCTGACTGGCGATAATATCGCTGACTTTATGAATGCCATAGCCATTCAGTTTCTCTGCCGTGCGTTTGCCAATGCCAAAAATCACCCGGATATCCCGGTCATGGATAAGCTCACAATAAGCCTCCCGGTCCGGAATGATGAAAAAGCCATCCGGCTTTCGCTCTTCACTGGCGGTTTTGGCTGCCGATTTGGAATAGCCGATGCCCACCGAACAGGTAAGCCCCGTCTCGGCCTTTACCCGGGCTTTTATCAGCAACCCTAATTCTTCGGGACTACGAAACTCCTTTACCGAGCGGGTAACATCCAGATAGCCTTCGTCGCAGGCAATGTACTCCGTGACATCCGCATAGGTTTCCCAGATATGATGAAGCTGCGCTGAAACCTTGCGATATTTCTCGTAATCCCCATGCATAAATACCGCCTGCGGGCAAAGCCGGTAAGCTTCCTTAATATTCATGGCGGAATGAATGCCATACTTCCGCGCGATATAATTGCAGGTGGAAACCACACCGCGCTCATGAGGCATCGCACCGATGACTACCGGCTTGTTCTTCAGTTTTGGATTATCCCGGATTTCCACAGAGGCAAAAAATGCATCCATATCCACATGAACGATAACTCGCTTCATAGCCTCTCCCTGTGCAATATATTTACACAAAGTGTAACATAAATTCTCCATCTATACAAGCTCAAAAGTTGCTCCATTTCCTTGTTCAGCCGCTCCACCTCCGCCGTCAGCTCCTGATTCTGCCGCACAGCATCGGCAAGTTTGCCCTTGTCCTGCATCATTTGGCATTGACATTATCCGTGTCCACCAGCACCGTCACATGGCACTGATAGCTGTGACAAAATTCCCAACAAGAAACTATCGGAAATCATAGTCATCCTGATGAGAATCGCGCTCTAGCGGATAATCCAGTTCAATGGTATGGATGAGCAGCACAAAGTCAGGCTTGGTCTTCTCCACATAATTACGGATGCTGCCCTTGAACCAGCGCGGATCGATGATATCCATATGCTTCATCGTCAAGGCAAGAAACGGCGTCACACTATTGGCAAAAGAATCCTTTACCACGAGAATTTTCACATCCGGGACTTCCGAGGCAAGGTTCTCGATATGGATAAGAGAGCAATCCGCATAATTGTAGGCCGCATAAGGATTGGAACCATAAAAATCCTTTTGCTCCACCTCATGCAGGTCATAAGTGACAGAAAAATCCCCATAACTATCGATACCCAGGCCCGGTATCTCATAATGCAGACGAGTAGGAAACTTAGGATAAAGCAGGCAAAAATCGTCCGGTTGTGCAAAAACCATAGTCTGCCGCTTTCCCTGACTTCCCAGGAAATAGGCTGGATAAGACTCCTGACGATAGTTTTCCTGCAACAGGAGATCCTCCGCAAGTGAAAGTCCCCCTTTCACTTCCAGCCACATTGCTATCTGTCGGGAAGCCCATAAGCCGGTTGTAGGCAGCCAGTGATGATCCGTCCGGAAAAAAAGCTGATGGTACGGCGTCCCCGGAAATTCCAACTGCATGAGCGGATACAGATCAAGCGTCGCTATGCCTCGCCCCTGCAGACCTCGGAGCATCGCATCTTTTTTCTGCAGGCCAAAGTCCAGCCGCCCGATAATTTCACCATCCGTTTTTTCATCCACAGCTGGTGGATTCGGTACAAACAGGAACTTTGCCCCCTGCTGCTGACAAAATTCAGCAAAGGAAGCCGTCTCCTCGACATACTCCTGAATGTCAAAACGCAACGTGGGATAGAACAACCAGCCATCTGCCATCACATGTACACTGCCGGGTACCAGTGGTCTGATATCCCAACCGATGAGCCGGTCATAACGCCGCCCACATTCCACCAACTTCGTATAGCCCGGAAAATGACTTTCGCTCCACCGGGCAAATCTGGCCTGTTCTTCCCGCAATTTATTTTCCTGATAGCGTATCTGTTCCAGCAGGTTCCTCTCCGGTTCTGGTTCCGCAAAAGGATAAATGCCAGCCCAATCGATATCCTTTTCCCGCGGATGGAGTTGCTCCATAAGGCGCCAATTATCCCAAAGGACCAGCCGTGTCAGTTCATTATCCCATTGACAGTCCTCAATCAACACTACCACGGTAAACCAACGGACAAGGATCATGAAAAATGCCAGAACCAGACTACCTGCGCAAAAACGCATCATATAATCACGCATACTCATAGTTGTACCTCAGAAATTGAAGTAAATGAACGGATTGTAATTCCCCGCCACGGTAACGATAACGGAAAGCAGGAACAAAGCCGCTGCTATGCACGGCTCAGCCACAGGCTGCCAACCTTGCCAATTCTTTGCCACCCATGGATAAAGCGGCAGCGAAAATGCCACTCCCATAAGCCAGACCAACCAGCCGCTCATGAGGAAATGCGCCGCCAGTCCGTCAAAGAGGGAATTCCCCGCCAGCCCCCACATCATCCCCAGATAGGAAAGGCTTTGCCCCAAGTCGGGAAATTGAAACACCACCCAGGCCATAATGACCACCAGCAAGGTGTAAACATGACCGAAGACACCAAGCCGCTCCGCAAAGCCAGTGAACTTCTCCAGAACCAGCAAGACGAAATAAATCAATCCCCATAACAGAAACGTCCAGTTCGCACCATGCCAAAAGCCCGTCAGCGACCAGACAATGAAGAGATTCCACATCAGACGACTCCGGCTGCAACGGCTGCCGCCCAAGGGAATGTAAACATAGTCCCGGAACCAGGAAGACAGGGAGATATGCCAGCGCCGCCAAAATTCCGTCACACTGCGGGAGATGTATGGATAATTGAAATTCTCCCGGAAATGGAAGCCAAACATCTGCCCCAACCCGATGGCCATATCCGAGTAACCGGAAAAATCGAAATAAATCTGGAAGGTATAAGCAATGGCCCCGAGCCAGGCCGCCGTTATGGACAGAGGCTCCTGTGCCGCCATGAGCCGGGTGTCCATAGCGATGACCGCCATATAATTGGCCACTAATACCTTCTTGGCCAGGCCATAACTGAAGCGAATCATGCCATCGGTAAAATCCTTCCGCGTCTCCTGCCGATGCAGGATTTCCTGCGCAATGTCCGCATAGCGCACAATCGGCCCGGCGATAAGCTGCGGGAACAGAGCAATGTATAACCCCATGTCCAGCACATTTCGTTGGGCCGGCGCCTTCCCATGATAGACATCCAACAGATAGGAAAGGATCTGGAAGGTAAAGAACGAAATCCCGATGGGCAATGTCAGCTGGATGACCGAAAAATCCTCCTGCAGCAAAATCCCCATTTGCTGCGCGGCGAAGGTCAGATACTTGAAAACGAACAGCATCCCCAGATGAAAGGACGCCCCCAAAAACAGCCATAGCTTGCGCCGTCCTGCCTGCTCCGCCCCCTCAATTCTGAGCCCCACCTGCCAGCCACAAAGGATGGAGAGCAACATCAGCCAGACAAAGAACGGTTCTCCCCAGGCATAGAAAACCAGACTGGCCAGAAGAAGCAGCACATTACGAAATTTCCTGCCTTTACAAAAAGGATTATAGTATAACAGCAGAGTCAGGGGCAAAAACATAAATAAGAACAGGTTCGAAGAAAAAACCAAGGCAACCCCCTCCATACGATAATTCTCAAAATATCTGGTTTTATTTTGAGAATTTCTATAATTATCATAAAATTCCTTCCTTTTTTTATACATAAAAAAGCCGGGATGTAACAAACAATTTACTCCCAGCCCTAAACAAACAACCTCTATATCATAATTTTATCACGCCATAGCGCACTTTACTGTAGCGGCCACCAGCCATATCAGAAAATCCCAGACGGGCAAATTCGTGGCTCTTGCTGGATTCTTTGAGCACGATGCGGTGCCGGGCCACGCGCCGGGCCTCGGCGATAGTCTCCAAGGTCAGGGGATTCTTATTGGCCACGGGCCGCAAAGGCGCAATGTTCTTGCTCTCGGCAAATGGATGGCGGAACATGGGATCGAAGTAGATGACATCCACGGAGTTATCCGGCTGCGCCTTGAGGTATTCGTACGCTTCAATGCAATGTGTCTTAACCCGGCGCATGGCGGCAATCACCGTATCGGTGTCGTTGGTGTAATTGGCCAGACCGTAGCCCACCACCGCTTCAATCAGCGGCTGGGATTCAAGGCCTGTGACACTGCCGCTGTCACCCACCACAGAACTGGCCACGATAGCATCGGCGCCAAAGCCCAAAGTGCAGTCCAGCACATCCATGCCAGGCTTCAAGTCCATGGCTTCAGCCATGCGGTCGCCATCGCCAAAACGCAGATTCTTGAGCCGCAGATGGGCCATATTGGGGTGGAAGAAGAGTTCCGCTTCCGGGGTTACCAAGGTCAGCAGGCCCTTTTTCGCCACCAGGGCAAACTTGGCGTCATAGCTTTGGCAAAGGTCAGGAATGGCCTCCCTGCCCCGCTCAGCATAAGGAATAGACAAGCGCTCCGCCATCTCCCGGGCCAACTTCTCGCTGGGGCGGTTCCATTTGCGGCCGGTGGTGGCAATGGCCGGCAATTTATATTCTTTCACGTTCTCTCCATCACTCTTTCTCAAAAGCCAAAGCCTGTCCGCTTGAACATCTTGGCTAAATCTTCACTGCTGAATTTCAAAATGGTCGGCCGGCCATGAGGGCAGGTATAAGGAAATGCCGTGGTGGAAAGTTCATCCAGCAGGATTTCCATCTGCCGCATATTGAGTTCCTCGCCCGCTTTGATGGCTGCCCGGCAGGCGGTGGTGGCCAGACACGCCTGGCGGATTTCCTTGGCCGTGGTCTCGTGCATATTGCCCAAGTCCGTGAGGATTTCACGGATGATGTCCTCGGCTTCATTTACCGGCACATCGGCAGGCACTTCCATCAGACGGTAGTCAAAGTCTCCCGCCGCTTCCATATGGAACCCCAATTTGGCAAAGAGGTCCTTATTCTCCTCCACCATGGCTGCTTCCTTGCGGTCAAAGGTCAACAGCTGATGCACCAACAACTGCTGGGAAGGGATGCCGTCGGCCATAGCCGAGAGCTTATCGAACAGGATGCGCTCATGGGCGGCATGCTGGTCGATGATATAGAGCCCCTTCAGATCCTGCGCGATGATATAAGTCAAATCCACCTGCCCGATGGGAATCATGCGGCCGGTGTTTTCGGCAGGCTGGTCCGGAATTGACCGGTCAATCTTTGACGCCTCATTTGACCTGTCAGCATTTGACTGGTCAATATTCTGACCGTCAGCTACCTGTTCATGATGTTCTGCCGGCTGATAGTGAACCTGCCGCTCCTGCTGCAGTTGCGCCTGGGCTTCAGCAAAGCTCACCGTTGGTTTCACAGCCGGACGGCTGACCGCTTCATAAATCGTTTTGGGCTGATAACTGCTCTGTGGACGAGCCTGCGCCGCCGTCTGGGGGGCAGGGGAAGTTGCGGGCACAAACTGCATGGGCTCCATCGTGTATTCCACTTTGGGCTTTTCCACTACGGCAGCCACTTCCGTCAGATTTCCCGTGCTGGGACGGATGGCGTCCAGCACGGATTTATAGACAGCCTTAAAGATGCGGCTTTCGTCCTCGAACTTCATCTCGCTTTTCTGCGGATGCACATTGACATCAATGGTGCGCTGGGGCACTTCAATCTTGAGCACCGTGAACGGGAAACCGCTTTTCGGAATCAGAGAGCGGTAGGCATTGTCGATGGCCTTGGCAATGGCCCGATTTTGGATGATGCGGCCATTGACGATAAAGGTCTGCCAGCTGCGGCTGCTTTTGAGCATGGAGGGCTTGGTGATGAAGCCGGAGATTTTCAAGTCTTCATCTTCCAAATTCAAGGTCAGCAGGGAATCGGCCACCTGCCCGCCATAAATGGCCTGCACGGTATCGAAAAGGTTGCCGTTGCCCGGCGTCACCACGGAGGTCTTGTTGTTGTTGATAAACTGGAACGCAATATCAGGCCGGGACAGGGCCAGCTTTACGATAAAGTCGTTGATCTTGCCGCCCTCGGTATGGTTGGTCTTGAGGAACTTCTTGCGGGCGGGGGTGTTGAAGAACAAATCCTCCACCTTGATGCTGGTGCCAATATTGCAGCCCGTTTCGATAATATCCGGCGTCTTGCCGCCGCTGATTTCCACCTTGGTGCCCAGGTCGCTGCCCGGCTCCCGCGTCAGCATGGTGAAGCGGGACACGGAGGCAATGGTGGGCAGGGCCTCGCCACGGAAGCCCATGGTGGAGATGTTATTGAGGTCAGAGACCTCCTGAATCTTGCTGGTGGCGTGGCGCAGGATGGCCACGGAAGCATCTTCCTTGCTCATGCCCTTGCCGTTATCCGTCACCCGCATAAAGGATGTACCGCCTGCCATGATTTCCACTTCGATGCGGGTTGCCCCCGCATCCATGGCGTTTTCTATAAGTTCTTTGATAACCGATGCCGGACGCTCCACCACTTCGCCCGCGGCGATTTTGTTGATGGTGTTATCGTCAAGCACATGAATCTTCGTCATGCCTGTCCTGCCTCCCTTTTCGCCTGCTCCTGCAGTTTATAAAGTTCGTTCATGGCCTCAAGCGGGGTCATGGTCATTACATCAAGTGCCAACAGCTTATCGCTGAGGCTGTTCGCAAACAGCGAGCCCATCATATCCATGGGCGCCGGCGCCTTTGCTGCGGGCTTGGCATTTTCCGTTGCCGGTACAGCCACTGCCACCTCTGACTCCAATTCGGCCAGAATATCTTCCGCCCGCTTGGTCACGGTCTTGGGCAGGCCGGCTAAACGCGCCACATGGATACCGTAGGATTTATCCGCCGCCCCGGGCACGATGCGGCGCAGGAAGGCCACCTGGGTGCCCCGCTCTTTGACCGCCACGCAGTAATTCTTGACGATATCGTCTTCCAGATCCGTGAGTTCATGGTAGTGCGTTGCAAAGAGAGTCTTGGCATGAACCTTCTGCTCGATATGCTCGATCACGGCCCGGGCAATGCTCATGCCGTCAAAGGTGCTGGTGCCGCGGCCGATTTCGTCGAGGATCACGAGGCTGTTCTTGGTGGCGTATTTGAGAATCTGCGCCACCTCGTTCATCTCCACCATAAAGGTACTCTGGCCGCTGACCAAATCATCGCTGGCGCCGATACGGGTAAATATGCGGTCAACCGGAGAAATCGTGGCCTCCCGTGCCGGGATAAAGCTGCCAATCTGCGCCATCAGGGTAAGGAGTGCCGTCTGCCGCATATAGGTAGACTTACCGGCCATGTTGGGGCCTGTGATCAGCATGATTTCGCAATTGCTATGGTTGAGCTTCGTGTCATTGGGCACGAACAAGTCACGGGTCAGAATTCGTTCCACCAAGGGATGACGGCCGTCCTTGATATCAATCTCGCCGTTATTGGCCATACGGGGCCGCACATAGTTATAGGATACGGCTGCTTCAGCCAGGCTCGTGAGCACATCCACGATGGCGATTTCATGGGCCGTGCCCTGAATCTCCGTCAGACGGCTCTTGATAACCTCCCGGACTTCCGTAAAGAGATTGTACTCAATGCTCACAATCTTTTCCTGAGCGCCGAGGATTTTCGTCTCAAATTCCTTAAGTTCTTCGGTGATATAGCGCTCGGCATTGGCCAGCGTCTGCTTGCGGATATAGCGGTCGGGCACCAGATCCGCGCCGCTATGGCGCACTTCGATATAATAACCGAACACCTTATTGTAGCCGATTTTCAGCGACTTGATGCCCGTTTCTTCCTTCTCCCGCTCCTCGATTTCCTGCAGCATGGACTTGCTGTCATGGGCAATGCGGCGGTATTCATCGAGGTCCGCATTGTAGCCGTCCTTGATGATGCCGCCATCCCGCAGGGAAATGCCCGGTTCATCCACTATTGAGCGCTGGAGCAGGTCTACCAGATCGTCGAAAACATGGATATTCTGCTGGCAGTTGACCAGTACATTGGCCTGCACATTGGCCATCTTGTTTTTGATGGATGGCAGACTCATCAAAGAGATTTTCAGCGCAATCAAATCGCGGGCATTGGCCGTGCCCACCTCGATGCGGGTCAAGAGGCGCTCGAAGTCATGGATATCCTTGCAGGCTTCCCGCAGGCCCCCCCGCAGGGCAAAGTCCTTGGTCAGCTCCTCCACCGCATCCAAACGCTGATTGATGGGCAGGATATTGAGCAGCGGATATTCCAGCCATTTCTTTAAGAGGCGGCTGCCCATGGCGGTGTTGGTGAAATCCAGCACATCGAGCAAAGTATCCTTCTTGCCCCCATCCCGCAGGTTCCGGGTGATTTCCAGATTGCGCAGGGTATAGGTGTCAATCACGAGATTTTCCGAAGCATCGAGGAAGCTCAGCTGATTGAGATGCGTCAAGTCCGTCATCACCGTAGCATGAAGGTAGTCCAACAGGGTGGCCACGGCTTCCTTGGCACCTTCGTCACTGGGCCGCACATCGGCTGCAAAGTGCTCGATAATCCTATCTTCCACCGCCGGGGAGATTTCCTCAATCATAGTGTAAGATACTGTCGGCAGGCGCAAGTCCGTGAATTCCTTGAGATTATCCATAAAAGAGGGCTTGCCCACTACCAGCAGTTCCGGCATAGCCAGACGATAGAGCTCGTCGTAGAGCATCTGTTCCCGGCTGCCGCCGCCATAGATGCCATAGAAGCATTCACCGGTGGAGATATCCGCGCCGGCCAGGATAATCTGCTCCGCCCGCTCGTAAACCAAGGCGATATAGTTATTGGCCGCATCCTTCAGGGCCGACTCGGACAGCACCGTCCCCGGCGTGATGATCTTGATGACTTCCCGCTTGGTCAGGCCCTTGGCCTTGGGATCGCCAATCTGCTCGGCAATGGCCACCTTATAGCCACGGCTGACCAATTTATTGATATAACCCTCAGCAGCATGATAGGGCACGCCACACATCGGCGCCTTGTCCGTATTGCCGCTGCGGCTGGTCAAAGTCAAGCTCAGTTCCTTGGAGACAATCCGGGCATCGTCAAAGAACATTTCGTAGAAATCACCCAACCGGAAAAAGAGAATGGCCTCGGGATGCTGTTCCTTGGTGGCCAGATATTGCTGCATCATGGGCGTAAGTTCCATATAAGCGCTACCTCCAATAAAAAGTCAGAAAGGCTCCCTCACGATGAGGGAGCTCTCCATTACAATTATACACGAATTCCTTTTAACACCCAAGTCTGCGGATGGGTAATCTTTACCTGAATGAAATCACCGGGCTGCTCATCCTGATGATTGAAGAGCACGATCTTATTCGTGCGGGTGTGCCCCGTCCAGACGCTCGCATCATTCTTGCTCGGGCCCTCCACCATGACTTCCATGACAGAATCCAGCAAAGCCTGATTCTTTTCCAGACTGATTTGATTCTGCACGGCCATCAAGGCGTTAAGGCGTTCCTTCTTGACCGCATCGTCCACCTGATTATCCATCGTGGCCGCGGGCGTACCGCTGCGCTTGGAGTAGATAAAGGTATAGGCCGAATCATAGCGGATTTCCTTCAGGAAGTCCAGCATCTGGGCAAAATCCTCTTCCGTTTCACCGGGGAAGCCCACGATCAGGTCTGTGGTCAAAGACGCATGGGGCAGTTTCGCCCGTATCTTCTTCACGAGGTCCTTATAGCTTTCCACGGTGTAAACGCGATTCATGGCTTTCAGCAGATGATTGCTGCCATACTGCACCGGCAGATGGATATGCTCGCAAAGGTGCTCGCCCGTGGCAATAGCCTCAATCACCTCATCGCTCAGATCCTTGGGATGGGAGGTCATAAAGCGCACCCGCTTGATGCCGGGCACTTTGTCCACCATCTGCAGAAGCTCGGCAAAGGTCGCCAGCTTATGGTCCTTGCCATAACTGTTGACATTCTGCCCCAACAGCGTGACTTCCTTATAGCCCTGGGCTACGGCCTGCTCCACTTCCTTCACCACATCTTCGGGACGGCGGCTGCGCTCCCGGCCGCGCACATAGGGCACTATGCAGTAGGTGCAGAAATTATTACACCCATACATAATGGGAATCCAGGCCGAAAGCTTGCCTTCTCTGGCTACACGGCTGTCTTCGGCGATAGCGGGAGCAGTCTTATCGTCCAGAGCAGTGTTGACCACGTGGCCGTGCTCCTGCTCGATTTCCTGCACCACCTGATTGAGCTCGTGTACCTTGCCCGTACCCAGCACAAAGTCTATATGAGGAGCGCGCTTAATGAGGCTGTCGCTTTCCTTTTGCGCCATGCAGCCCGTGATGCCAAAAATCAGCTGGGGATTATTGCGCTTGAGGCCCTTGATCTCGCCAATCTTGCCGTAAACCTTGTCCTCAGCCGTCTCACGCACCGCACAGGTGTTGATGATCAGAAGGTCGGCTTCTTCCATAGCCGCCTCATCACTCAGGCGCTCATAGCCGATATCTGCCAACTGGCCCGCCATGCGCTCAGCATCCGCCACATTCATCTGGCAGCCATAAACGAGAAATTTGACATAGCGATGTGCTTTGCCATCTATGATCTTCATACTTATCTATTCAGTCCTTTTGCAAAATATAACTCGATATAACATTGTAGCAAAAGAACCTGTTTTTGTCCATGAAAAAAGCCCAGCCCAAAAGGAAACTTGACGGTATTTTGCCACATTTATGTGAAATTCATTATTTCAATTCTCTGCACACACACTTAACGCCGCACCGAACCAGCCGCTGCCTACTATTGAAAACACCTTTTCAAAGCATTATAATATATACATAGACGGAGGCGATTATTTTGAAGAAAACCAGCAGCCACAATCTTCCTCACGGTACTATCTTTGATGATGTGTACCGTACCATGCTACAAAAGTTACCTTCAACCATAATCCCAGCCATCAATGAAACTTTTGGCACCCACTATGATGAGAACACTTCACTCCAGCAGCTTCGCAATGAACATCTAGAAATCGGTGGCAAAATCATCACTGATTCCCTCTTCCGCATCGGTGAGTATCTCTATCACCTCGAATGCCAGAGCACTCCTGATGGCACTATGGCCATACGTATGTTCGAATACGACTTTGCTATCGCTCTGGAAGATGCCCGCAAGCAAACAGCCCCTTATCACATCAAATTCCCACTATCCGGTGCAATTTATCTGCGACACAAAAGCACCACGCCAGATGAGTTGTCTCTAACAGTAGAATTTCCCGATAAACAGGAAGTCACCTATAGAGTGCCTGTTATAAAAGTCCAGGAGTATTCACTGGAGGAAATCTTCAACAAGCATCTTTGGCTATTCATTCCCTATTACATCATGCGCTTCGAAGACAAATTTACAACTATGGAAGAGTATCCAGACAAACGCACTGCTATGTTAGCAGATTTACAGGAAATGGTTACTAAATTCGAATCTTATGCCAAAAACACTAAACGCCCCAGTATTTATACCGATATAATGCAACTTGCAAAACGTGTTGCAGAACACCTGCTCAGTAATCAAAAGAATACTAAAAAGGAGGTTAATCGCATCATGGGTGGTAAAATACTTGAACTTCACTCTGAGAAAATGCTACGAAAGGGAAAAAAGGAAGGCCGTTTAGAAATGCTTACAAGCCTTGTCGTCAGCAATCTCAAGAAAAATAAGCCTCTCGCAGAAATTGCTGACTCATTCAGCATATCCGTCGATGAAGTTATTCGCATTGGAAAAAAACACGGAATAAATATTGCCAGATAAAGCATTTTTCACATACTTGCTCATAATAGCTCGTCAAGCTTATATAGCCTTGGCGGGCTTTTCTATTATTTAGCCTTTGACTCCGCCCGCAAACGCATTATTTCAAAGCTTGCGGACTTTTTCTGTGCGGGCCTTGGCCATCCGGTAAAGTGTAGCTTTGGATATACCCAGCTTCTTTGCCGCATCAGCCGCCGTGATCTCCCGCTGCTTCCACTGCTGATACACCACATCCCAATCCGCCAGCAAATCCGACTTCGGCCGCCCGTAATGAACGCCAGCCTTTTGAGCCGCTTCTATGCCCTTGCGCTGGGACTGCCGGCGCCGTTCCGCATTTTCCCGATCAATCCGCAGCTCGCAGTCAATCTGACAATTGATACGAATACGACCATCTGCTGACAACTGCCTATATTTTTCTATAAGCTGCTGTTCTTCAATTTCCTTCATCATGTGTTATACCTGCAACTGATATCCAACATGCCAACATCACTCCTTCATTATTTCTTTACTACCCTTAGATAAAATTTTCTTATACCATTTTCAGAATCAGCAAAACCAAAATATCTACCTAATATGTACTTGATTTTGGATTTTATGCCTGGCATTTCTGAAAAGCTTGTCTTCTCGCCAGTCTGTTTGTCAAACCAGCCTTCAATCACCCAATTGATTGAATGAAACGGTGAGCCTTTCCTGATGAAATTTTCCAGACACATTACGAGGCCTTCTTCTATATCCACAAAATCCTTTTTGCCGCCAATACGTTCTATCTTGCTGCTATCGAACATGCGACGATAAAGCCGGTCACAATACACCTGATACTTATTGTTGAACACCCGGGAGAATTCCTGACTATCCGGCAGGTATTTAATGCTTGGTCTTTTGCCTGTGACTCTTGCAAGCACATTTTGATAGATTTTTGCCACATCCTGCCATTTTATTGGCTTAGGGGCAACAATATGAAAGGCCTCCCCTAGTGCCTCCTCCTTGCCCAATATACTGGCAATTCCTTCGGCCACATCATAACCATAGGTCAGCGTGGTCAGACTATCGGCCATATCCTTTGGGATAACGATGCTTCGCCCCTGCAGTGCCCGGTAAAGCCAGGCTTCCTTCTCCATTGTCCCCAGCTGCAAACGTTCATCATTGTAAGTGATATAGGGACGTATAATCGTATAATTCTGCCATTTTCCGGCCCGTAGAATATTTTCCTCCCGGGCTTTGGCCAATGCATATTCATCCGTGGCCAGATATTCCTGATCCTGCGTGCTGTCCAGCAATCGCGGAGTTTCTTCAGTGATGGGATTATCCGGCGAATCACTGTACACACGGCTGGAACTCAGGAAAACATACTGATTAGCCATAGCGAGCAGCTTATCCCGCCGCTGAGCAAACTGCTTGCTGCTGTAAATCATAAAATCCACCATTGCCGCAAATTCTTGCCCTGCCGTAATGGATTCCAACCATGACAAATCATGGGCATCCCCCTGCAGATAATGGATATGTTCACGGTTTTCACGTCTGCGCCGGGAAGTCACATAAACTTCATGCCCAGCTTTCGCCAGGATTTCCACCAGCGACACGCCCATAGCGCCGGTGCCGCCCAAAATTAATATTTTCACAATTCCGCCTTACCTTCCCAGTAATTTCTTAACCGTTGCCGTCCCTTTGGTTCCCAAAATATTTCGTACAGCTTCTTTTGCCTGCCCTTTCGCGGTCTTTTCGATATGATAAATCATATCCAGCGCATCACTCTCCAGCTGACTGTCGGTAAACACCTCAAAGACCATGGGGCGTTCCGTGATTTCAGCTGTCAAGAAACGCTCAAGATTTGCCAGATAGCTTTCCTTGGAATCTGCCGTCAGATATTCACAGCCCAAGTCTTCTGCGTAATGCTTCACCAAATTCCGGGACTGATTGCCATAATGCCCTGCTGCCGCCATATAGGCATCGGCATCTTCACCAAAGCAGACCTGCGCCGGATGGTTGAAATTGCGGAACTCCGTCCCCCGGCCATTATTGATAAGCATCAGCCGCACATTGCGCCCCAAATGATGGTTGCCCAAAGCATTCATATCATAAAAGAACGCCAGATCGCCAATTACGCCAAAATACAGCTTGTCTTTATGCGCAAGGGATGCACCAATCAGAGCAGAAAGACAACCATCAATGCCAAAACCGCCCGTATTGGCATAATTTAGTACCGACTCCGGCGCAGCAAAGAAGTTCCACGCCCGCAGGCTATTGAGAATCCCTAAATGCAGTACGCAGTCCTGCGGCAACTTAGCCGCCGTCTGCTGGGCAATCCACACATTTGAAAAAGGAAGTTCCGGAATTTTCCCCGCTAAACGGGCATTTTCCTCCTGCCATGCCGTAAGGAGTTCAATATGGTTGCCTGTCGGAATTTCTGTATTCATCTGCTTGAAGAAATCCACTTCCTTCATCTGGAAAACTTTCGTCAGCTTCCGATAGGTATCCCGTACTGCACCATCCGGATTAATCCGCCATACTTCTGCAGGCATCAAAGCGCCATAAGCTCCGGACACATCGCCCATATCAATCATCACATCTACATGACGAACCGGCGCGTCATAAAGCATCTGATTCGCAACCAGCGAAAAGAACACACGATACTTGCCCGTATAATTGCTGGTATGGTCGCAAAGCACTACACTGTCATACTTGGCACAGAATTCATCTACGGCCGCCGTAAGCTCCTCGCTCCACGCCTTGTGGCTGCCAACGAAAATCCCCACCTTTTTTCCTTGCAGGGATGGGAAGTTCTCCCCTAAAGTGAGCCGGCGGATGACTTTTACCGGTGGCAGTTCCTTGACACTATAATCCCGGCTGTACTGCGTGGTCAGATTGATATGCACCGGACCGCCGCCATTATGCCGCAGTTCCAATAGTGCTTCGTTGATTTTTACACCATAAGCCCATTCATCCTCGGCATCGTGGATAGTCGGCAACTGCAGGCTGTATTTAGCAATATCATTCTGAATTACCCGCCGGTCAATGACCTGCGCTATATTCTGACCGATACGGCCAATATGCTGGGTAGCCGTTACCGCCAGCACCGGCAGTTTCCGATAAAATGCCTCGGTCAGCCCCGGAATATAGTTGCGGGATGCCGTCGCCCCAGTACAGGTAATCACTACCGGCTCCCCGCTTTCCGCAGCCAATCCGCAGGCCATATAAGCCGCCTGACGCTCATCAGCAGCCGAATAGACTTCGAAGAAAGAATCATTTTGCAAACTTCCCACAAAACATAGATTAGTCGTCCCGGGACTTGCCACTACTTTTTTGATACCATGTGCCTTCAATAAATAAACCAACATTTGCACATTCTTTTCAACACTGTAAAATTTATCCACCCAAACTCTCTCCTAGCCAAAAAATTTCTGCAGACGCGACCTGAGAATTCCTAAGACCGCACCACGTTCTTCCCGCTTTACCCCAATCGTCATGATAATCAGCAACGTTACCGCCATGATCACACTTGTTTCCAGCAGGAACCTTACCACTCCCATTTCCATGCTTCCAATATCAAGAAAATAGGTTCCCGATCCCGACAATACAGCCACCGGCAATGCATAGAAAAACACCTGACGACTGAAATAGCGAAACTCCATACCATAGCGGCTTCCCTGCTGAATCAAAAAAACTTGAATCAAGATACGCAGGAAAATCACCAAAATATAAATATCCACCGGACTATGTCCCATAGCCAGCAAAATATAACTCAAGGGCAAACTGGCCAGATAGGTAGCCGTCAACAAAATCTCATAAACCTTGATTTTCCCCTCAGCCAAAGTTCCATATAAAAGCGGCTGAGAAAGACTGTTCACCATGGAATCCACCAGAGTCAGCACAATAAAGATATTAGTAAACTCCGGCACCAGCCCCAGCCACAATTCCAAAATATAGTCAATCTGCTTGATAACCGGCAAGCTAAGCAGTAACATCATGTAAAAACTCATCCGACTGCTGACGCAAATCAGATTGCACATTGCTGCTGTTTGCCCTGACGAATACAACTTTGTTATTTGCGGCTGCACCGCCTGTATAAAATTCTGGGTAAAACTCATCACAGCCCCATTAACACTATTAGCCAGCCCTCGGGCTGCATTTATCCCAGTTCCCAAAAACAGATTCAGGATAATGCTAATGCCCTGTTCCTTCAGCACTACGGCACCATTGCCCAGAAACGCCCACTGAACGAACTTCATCATATCCTTCAGCAGCGGCCAGTCAATGTGCCGCCGAAACTCGCATTCGGTAAAATTACGGCGGCAGTAGGACATATACAGCCAGCGCACAAATAGCGAAGCCACCACCGTCAAAAGGCCATAAACAATGAGCTTGTCATAGACAAGCAACGGCAAAACCACTACCACCGCCAACTTCAGCAAGACTTCCACCAAGGCAATATAGGCAAAAGCCTGCATCCGTTCATGCGCCACAATCAGCGCATTATAAGGGACACTGAGCAGGTTGATATAAAATGAAACCGCCGAAAACACCAGCACATAGAGCGTGGCCTCTATCCGGCCTGCCGGCAAAACCATGACGGATGTGACATAGTAAACGCCTGCCCCCAGTATAAGCAGGAAAATTCCGCCCCCCATCAGAATCTGCATCCACATCGTTGTAGAATACAGATTGATGAGTTTTTCCAAATCTCCCTCACCCATAGCAAAGGAAATATAGCGGGTTATCGCCACCACAAAAGCACCAGAAATCACACCAAACATAGCAACAAAACTGCCCACCAAGCTATATATGCCGAAATCATCTACGCCAAGAGTATTCAAAACCACCCGTGACGTATATAGGGATACAACAAGGATGAGCACCTGCCGGACATACAACAGCAAAGTATTCTTCGCAATCCGCCGCTTGCTACCTTGATACTTAACTTGCGGCTCCTTCATGCGGTTACCCCCGAACAGCATGCTTCACCTTTTCGTAAACAGCCTCGCCTAAAATCATACGCATCTTCTTTTTTATAAAGACACTTGCCCCCCCCGCATGGACGAAGGCTTTTGCGAGCAACTGATTTGGCATAGACATACCGTGCGACCGGGCAAAATCTACATTGTCATTAGCATAAAAATCCGTATGATAATCCCCTACCATTTTCAACTTTGCACGATAAGCATGCTTTTTAAATTTCGCGATATCAAAAACACCGGCAAATTTTTCCAGCTTGCCCGCTGATTCTAACGGTACCAGCGTCCGCATGCACTTGGAACATACACAGCAGTTCGTACCATCTGTTGAATTGACACATACATTCAGATGCTTTTGCGCTACATCCCAATCTGCGATATTCAGTATCTTCTGTGACCTTCTATACTGACAGCCATCAATAATCAGACGCGTATGCTCTGTTTGCAGCAGAGGCACCAAATAAGATTCCGCATACTCTGCCATATCAAAATCATGCATTTCCTCATGAAATTGCAGGATTTGCTTATAGCTGGCACAACTAGAGGTGTAATACAGCGAAATCGCCTTTTGCAAGCTGAACATACAGGAATAAATAGCAAAATACCCCAGCTTCTGCTCCCCAATCTTATGGGTGAAGGCATGGAGGTTCGCCTGTACCTGATAAACCGGCAACCCCATCTCATCCGCAGCCCGCTTATTCTGCCAATACCGCGCCTCATACAATTTATGCGAAGCCGGGTTTTCAAAATCACCATGCGTGCCACAGTTAAACAGGAACAGGGAATTGATCCGATACTCCGGATCATCTTCCTTCACAAAATGGTCATAAATCGTACATAGCGAATCCACACCACAGGAGATACCCGTACCAATAATATCCCCTTTGCCCGTAACCGTGCCAAAGCCATCAACTTTAACATCCACCATAGACAGATCATCCGAAAAATCACAGAGAATCTGCCGCACATACCACATGATATTTTTATAAAGCTTCTTCGACACCTTGCCATGAATATGCAGGTCCGTATGATGATACATCGCTAAGTAAAGCGGCACCAGTAAAAAGGCATCATAGACCTCATCCGTCAACATATCCGCATGCTCATTCTTCACAGCAAAGTACATAGTCTTTTCTGCATAAGGCACCTCTACCCCGGAAAAAGCCACATCCACCACCAGCCGCGTCCACTCGCCATGCTGTTCTTTACGTATATTCGATATATCCAACATTATTATTCCCCCATCAATAAAAACAACTAGGCGATTCCAAGCGCTTGCCTCAAATACTCATCAGCCCGCGCCCTCTCTACAGCCAACACTGCATCCACTTTTGACCAATCAGGTTCTGTCAGCGGATTTTCAATAGCATAGGCATTTTCCTTCGTTCCCCGGCGCGCCTCCAGTCCAAAGTACCCCAGTAATGTATCAATCCGCGAGCCCATTTTCTCCGATACATCATCTCCCAAACGATTACAAATCACAAACGGCGTGCGGAACAGGATGGAAAATACCGTCCCATGGAAGGAATCGGTATACACGAGCTTAGCATGCTCAATTGCCCAAAGGAATTCATCCGGCCCCGTCACATAATGCTCATACACATCCTCATCCAAGAGGTTGACCACCTTCAGCCCCGTTTCCTGTTCCAGCCGTGCCACAACCTCCGGCCGCTTGCCCAGAAAATACGTCAGAATATAATCTTCCCCATGGAACCACGCCGGCATCCGACTGACCTTGCGCCATTCTTCAGGTGTCAGCAAAAGTGTCGGATCGACCACTACCGGCACATCACGCCCGGAAAGTTCCTTGACCGTATCCGCTCCCTGCTGTTCCCGCATCGAGATATGCGCCATCCCCGCAAAGCCTTCCTTATATAAAGCCTGCTTCTCCGCAGGAATAGACGGACAGGAAATACTTGCCGCATAGGCCACCCGCTTCTCCGGTGGTGCAAAAGTCAGAAAACAATCCTCTACCAGTGAAAAATTCGGATTCCAAACCTGATCACTACCCACGACAAAGAAATCATACACATCAGCCAACTGCGAAAGTTTCCCCTCCGCCTGCCGCAGTTTGATGTACCTGTCACACCAGTCCTTAATCTTCCCTTGCCGCACCATTTCCATGCCATGCACATCCGAAAAGAGCTTGCTGCGGAACCCATGCCAGTTCAAAACAAACTTCACAGGCTCCTTCCACCCCCACCGGTGCCAAACCCGCGGCAGGAAATTATCCGGCGCATGCCAAAAACAATCCACCTCCCCATACGCTTCAAGAACCTGCTGCAACGCATAATTCTGCAACACATTGCCATAGTTGAAATAACCATCCAATGTCAGCTTACCAATTTTCATCTATTCAAGCCCCCTCTTATGATGGAACAGTAGATATATTTATCTTTAATTTATGTACGAATCTTGGTCAATAATTCTGCTGTCTTTTCCTGCATCAATGCCTTATCCTGTCTGGTTTCCACATTTAGGCGGATAACAGGTTCTGTATTGGATTTACGCAGATTAAAACGCCAATTTGTAAATTCTATGGACAGACCATCGATTTTCGTAACGTTTCCCTGCGGTCCATACTCTGTCTCAATGCGCCTTAACACCTCATCCACATCTTTAACCTGGCTGTTTATTTCACCAGAAATGCTGTACCGTTCCATACGTTCCATCATCAAATCGGACAAATATCTGCCATCAGCCTGCGAAAGAAGTTCCAGCACCAAAAGCCAAGGAATCATACCGCTGTCACAATACGAGAAATCTCGAAAATAATGGTGTGCGCTCATCTCTCCACCGTATATAGCGTTCTCTTTGCGCATCTTCTCTTTGATAAAGGCATGTCCACTCTTGGAGATTACCGGCATCCCGCCATTTTCTCTGACTAATTCCTCCGTGTTCCAAACGAGACGTGGATCATAGATTATCTTCTCACCAGCATTCTTCTTCAGGAAAGCCTGTGCCAGAAAACCTACCATATAATAGCCTTCGATAAAGTTTCCCCGCTCATCAAACATAAAGCAACGGTCAAAATCTCCATCCCAAGCTACGCCTGCATCGGCGCCAAATTCACGGACAACCTTGGCCGTAGCCTCGCGGTTCTCAGGCAGCAGGGGATTGGGCACGCCGTTGGGGAAATTCCCGTCCGGCTCGTGGTGAACTTTCACCAGTTCAAAAGGCAGATATTTTTCCATCACATCGAGAATTGACCCCGCCGCGCCATTACCGGCATTGACCACCACCTTTAAAGGCTTTAGCTGACTCGCATCCACATAGGACAGGATATGCTGCACATAATCTTCGATAATATTCAGCTTCTCCGCCTTGCCGGGGACTGATGCCAGTTCCGGCAGATCCCCATCGGCCACCAGTGCTTCCAATTCCCGCAAGCCAGTATCTCCGGAAATTGGCCGTGCCTTCTGTCTCACAAACTTCATGCCATTGTATTCTTTCGGATTATGACTGGCGGTAATCATCACACCACCGTCCAGCTTTAAGTGAGCCGTAGTAAAGTAAATCATCTCTGTACCACACTGTCCAATGTCAATGACATCACAACCGGATTCTGTCAGCCCATTTACCAAAGCTACCTTCAGTGACGGACCGGATAAGCGGATATCATTGCCCACCACTACTTTTTTTGCTGCAAACAATGCTGGAAAAAAGCGCCCAATCCGATAGGCAATCTCTTCATTAATCGTTGTAGGGTAAATCCCACGGATATCATAGGCCCCAAAAGCCTGCGTACAATAACTCATCCAATCATTCCTCAAATCTTACAATGTCATCTTCACTGATATAAGCACCATTCTGTATTTCAATTAGTTCCAGCGGGATTTTGCCGGGATTGGAGAGCTGATGTTTTATCGTTTGCGGAATAAATACGGATTCTTCCTCATGGATATACATATGCTCATTTCCCCGTACTACTTCTGCTGTTCCTCTAAGAACTACCCAATGTTCCGTCCGATGGTAATGCATTTGCAGAGACAATTTCTTCCCCGGCATAACCCGGACTTTTTTCATGCGATAGCCCTTTCCATTACCGATAATGGAAGACGTCCCCCAGGCATGGAAAATCGTGGTATGTTCCACCGCTTCTTTACGCTTCATGGTCTTTAATCGCTCGACCACATTTTTGACTTTCTGCGACTCACCTTTTTTCGCCACCACGATCACATCATCAGTCTCCACCAACAGCAAATCATCAAAGCCGATACCGGCAATCAACCTGTCCCGTCCCATAATCAGGGAATCTTTACAATCCAGCGCCAGTACATCGCCCTTAACCGCATTGCCGTTATCATCTTTGGGCAGGATGTCATACATGGCATCCCAAGAACCAATGTCATTCCAATAGCAGGAAAGCTCCACCATGCATACATTTCGCGAACGTTCAGCCACCGCATAATCAATGGAAATCTCCGGCAGATCAGCAAAATGTGACAACATATATTCATATCCCTGTTCCATCGGCTCTGCAATATCCGGCTGATAGAGCGCAAACTCCTGCCGGATTGTTCCTAAGGAAAATGCAAACATCCCGGAATTCCAATAATAATTGCCCGCTGCCACATACTGCTGCGCCACTGCTAAGTCAGGCTTTTCCTTGAAGGACACCACCTGCCTGCCGCCACCGAAACTTTCCCCAGCTTCAATATATCCATAACCAGTTTCCGGCTTTACAGCAGGAATACCAAATGTCACCAGCCTACCAGCCTGAGCCGCCAGCTCAGCCTCATACACGCAATACTTAAAACGATTCAACGGACGAATCACATGATCAGCCGCTGCCACCAGCAGAATCTCATCATCGCTGCACTCCAGCTGCGAACGACAAAACTCTGCACTAAGGGCAATGGCCGGTGCTGTGTTCCGGGCCACAGGTTCCAGCAGGACATGCGCTGCCTCCGCATTACACTCACTAAGTTCATTCTGCACATGATACAAATACTTCTGATTCGTGATGACAATAATATCCTCTGCCGCCACAAAAGACATGAACCGCTGCACCGTATGCGCCAGCAGGGAACTATCATCTTCCAATTTCAGAAACTGCTTCGGATAAGACTTCCGCGACAACGGAAACAGCCGTGAACCGCCACCACCGGCCAGGATTATGATTTTCAATACAACAACCTCCCCAATGTTTGCAAATTATTTTACTGAATATTATTTTTATTTTCGGCATCTCATGATATAATTAAGAAAAGACAGTTTCTCTAGCAAATACTTGCTTTCAAGCGAAACCGGAGGTGGATAAAGTGTATACAATAGATGCTATCAAAGAAAAAATCACTCCCATTTGCAAACAATACATGGTCAAAAAAGTTTTCTTATTTGGCTCATATGCTCGTGGTGATGCTAAAGAAGGCAGCGATATTGATATACGAATCGAAGCCGGAAACATCGAAGATCTATTCACGCTAAGCTCCTTCCGGCAAGACATCATAGCTGCGCTGGGAATAGAAGTTGATATTATCAGTGCCAGCATAACCTCTTTGGATACTCCCCTACGAAAAAATCTGGAAAGCGAGGAAATATTGCTCTATGCTGCTTAACAACAAAGACAGGCAGATACTCGAACATATCCTAAAGTATTGCGATGAAGTAGAATTAGCCTTGTCTGAATACGGCAATGATAAAGAAAAATTTTTAAATAATCCTGTATTCCGTAACGCCTGTGCAATGCCCATCATGCAAATCGGTGAACTCGCCAAACGACTGTCTCTAGAGCTATGCCAATCCACACCCACCATACCTTGGAAAGCTATAAAAGGCATGCGCGACCTTTTCGCCCATGACTACCGTTCCATGAACAAAGATATGATATGGATGACCGCAGTAAAAAACATTCCTGAACTAAAAGCAAATATTAACGAAAGGATCCTATTTAATCACTAACACTTTCAATCTTCACTTTATGACGAGTCTAAAAGACTCGTTTTTATTTTCGCGAAAAAATTTTAATACCGAACTTTCTTTTATTCTTTTTTTACAAGCTCACGTAATACGTAACAAGCATCAAATGGCAAGCATAAGTATATACATCCCAACCTTTTACAGGCAATTAAATTTGACATTAGAAAGCAATTTATTACATGCTTTCTAAGTAACTATTCAGTCGTCCCATCTAAAGCCAATATAGAAGTCCCCTGAAAAAGTAATTCCAAAGCTTGCAGAGGGTGACAAGATCTCTTCTTTGCGGTGCTCATATAGAGTATGGGAGGATGTTCAACCTGACCTATTTTTATCAAATCGCTGAACTCTGTCAGGTAACGCTTCTTATAGTAATCTCCAGCATCATCCTTTCCCTTTGCTATCCGCTTCTTCTTTGCCTCGATCATAATCGTGAAAGCACAAGGAAAGATACGGAAGAATACTGAATCGGGATTAGGTGGCATTTTATTTGGAGGCTGTGTGCATATATTGCTGCTTGCCATTTACACGAATATATGTTTCATCAAAATTGGGCGCAGCACTGCCAAGTATTTCTTGGCGGATGTATGCAAGCGGAGTTTCCAGGTTAGATTTACACGCATTGAGAAATATCGACAAATTCAATAGATTCCTTAAATGACATCAAAGGACGACTGAATAGTTATTATTTCCCAATCATCAACCAATCAATTCATTAAAACATTTTCTATTTTACGTACAGCAGTCGATAAATCAAACATACTCAATCTGCTTTCAATTCGTTTTTCTTCTATTTCTTTATTATGTAAAGCCTCATACATTGCTCCTGCTATAGCTTTAGATGTACACTCTTTTATTAATATGCCATTCACACCGTCCTCAATATATTCTGTAAAGCAACCGAAACGTGTAGCTAATACCATTTTCCCGTAATAATTAGCCAATTGTATTGTTTGCGTTCCTGTAGCATTTCTATATGGCAAAATTACAAATTTTGATTTTGTAATATAATTTGCCAACTCTCTATTGGATACATATGTATTTATAAACTGGATATTTGGTGTATTACAAATGCAATTCTTAATATACCTATCTTCTCTTCCTCGACCTATTATAAGTAGTTTGCTATTTTTTAAAAAAGGATTATTCATCGCTTCTATCAACAAATCTAAACCTTTATACTTTTCTATCCTCCCATAAAATATAAAATCATATTCTATTTCATGAGCAGCATTCTTTATATCTTCAAACTCCAATTCAACTAATCTAGGAATATATATCACTTCAGTCTTTTTTATGTAATCTATTCCATATATTTCAGCGAATTCATTCTTTGCCTTATTATAACTAACAAAAAAATTATCTATTTTCGGAAGCAAACAATATTCAGCTAATATTTTTTTTAATTCAGCTATAAATCCCTCTCCTTCATGTACAGATATATCATGTATCCACATTATCGTTTTAAGATTACGATTCATTAGTAAAAAAATATAATCATATACTAATTGATCAATTTGAAAATACACTTTTTTAATATTACAATCTTTTATAATTTTTTTTAGTCTTTTTATAAATACAATAAGTTTATAAATACGTTTAATTTTATTTTTTTCGCTACTTACATCTTCTTTAATTTTATATAAGAAATCATTACTGTATTCCTCCGTATTGTATGATGATGGAAAAACCAATATAATACGTTCTTTATAACGCATAGTATTAGCAATATTTTTATATAAATCCCCCATAACATTTCGTTGTGAATCAAAATACATCATCAATACATTATTATTTTCTTTTATTTGCATTCCGTTCTCACTATACATAAAAGTCCCCTAAAACAAGAAAGTATCATATTTATCATAACCAGAATCCTTCGCAACCATAAAGTAATAGGTATAATGATATATCATTATACTTACACCAAATAAGAATTTAACCACCACCCTATCTCTAATCACGGTATGCTTACATATCAACTCAAATATTCGGGGCATAATAAACAAATATGTTATAAAGAAGTATGTCGTTATTCTCCCAAACAAGTAACTTTTTAATGTTAGGATTTGAAAGAACAAGCATATAAAACCAGTATTTATCAATATTCTATTCTCTTCATTATTATGAATAAGTTTATTATAAAAAAACATACAAAACATCAACAATAGTGCTCTAAACACCGTATTAATTATCACTGATGTTTTAAACGACACATCATACATTTCAGAACCAATATATATCATTCCGTAGAAAGATTTACTCATCAAATCAACAAATATATCGAATACTATCATTGAAGCTATAGATATAAACAAGAAGACAAAAATTTTACTAACATTAAATTTTATTTTATTAGCAATCAATAACAACATCATTACAATTGCTGAAGAATGAAACAACATAGCAATTACTACAACGATTATAAAAACACTTGTTCTTTTTTTCATTAAAGCGATATAGGCCAAAGAACATATTGCTACAGCCAGCATCTGCCTCGCTTGATTAAAACATTGATAATATAAGCAAAAGCCAATAAACAAAGTCACACTCCAAGTTCTCTGTTTATTTGCTAGGTAAAAAGCAATATAGAATGATGCAATTGTTATAGCTGCTACTACAGCAAACATCCAGTGATATGAATTTCCAGCAAATACACCAATAACGTTACATAAAATTACATATCCTATTCCCAACCAATTTTTTTCAGTCTCATTTAAATCATCATGAATAATGTTTAAATATGCGTTAGCATATATTGAAAAGTCTGCCCCAACATTATCACGCAATGCAACTATCATAAAGAGCAATACCGCAGAGATAAAATATAGGAACTCTGACAAATGAATATACCTATTACCTATAAAGCTTAGTTTTATAACCTTATTCGCGCTATCCGATATTGCTACAAGTAATATTGCTATAAAATCAATCAATGTATAAAAAAATAAAGTTAACATACATTATGCCCATCTTAAATAAAATCTTTCTAATCGTTCCGATTGTTTTTCTATGTCAAATCTAGCATCACTAGCACACATGCTTAATCGGTACCGATCTTTCTTGTTTAATATTTTCTTTATAATACAATTAGACCATTCTTCAGCGGGAGCCTTTATAGGTAGAAAATATGAAGCTTCCCCTATTTTCAATTCCGATGAAATACTATCAGAAAAGAAGCACTGTAACCCACTAACTTGTGCTTCCACCCCTGTTACTGGCAGGCCCTCAAAAAACGATGGCATTACGAATGCATCCATTCCTTGATATATCCTAGCACAGTCTCTTCTGTTTCCTAAAAACATCACATCAGATTCCAAACCATAAGCAGATACCTTTTTACGAATATTTTTTTCTAGCGATCCAGTTCCCACCAATAATAACTTCGAATTAATATGCCGATTTATTTCCAAAAAAATATCTATTAAAAGCTCATGATTCTTTTGTTTTTCAAATCTACCAATATGTCCTATAACACAAGTATCTTTTGTTATTCCCAACTCATTTCTAATAATATTTCTAGCCTCTTTGCTATAGCTAAAAGTTAATAATTCAATTGAATTATTAACAATAGAATAATTTGCTTCATCACCAAACATATACTTACCAGCAACATTCGAACACGCAAACAAGTCTGTAGCAAATGTAGAAAACCCTTTTTTTAATATACTTTTAACATAACCTTTTAATGTTTTTTCACAAGCAGAATTGTGAGCATGTGCGATACGACAAGGAACTCTAAACAAATATGCTATTCCCATATAAATAAAGCCTAAACTTTCCATGTGACCATGTATAATCCTATACTCTTTGAGTATTCCGCTCCGCAGAGCCAGGTCAATCTCCTATTGAGAGCCACCTGTTACGCTGCACGGAGCCGCCCCTAAAATTAAATCCAATACGCTCTAGAGAGCCACTCAGTGTCGCGGTACAATGGACACGTGGAATGGTCCACGAATTCATTGTATAAGGAGTGTGGTTTTTCATGTCCAAGGAAAAAGAGATTCTTCATCGCTTTTTCAAAGGTGAGAGTCAGCGGTCTATTGCCGCTGTTCTCCGGGTATCCCGCAACACGGTGGCTAAAGTCGTCAAGGCTTGCCACGAGCATCCGCTGGATGCGGCTGCTTTGGATGGTATGGATTTGGCAGCATTGCATCATCACCTCTTTCCTGCTGAAGCAGATTTGCCTGGTCAGGTTCAGCCAGACTATGAATTCATTCATAAGGAGCTCTTGAAAAGCGGTGTAACGCTAAAACTCCTATGGGAAGAATATGCAGCAGACTGCCGGCAGGCTAATAAGCTATATTTCATGTATTCCCAATTTTGTAAGCGGTATCGTGATTTTGTCGACCATCACCACCTTACCATGCATATTCATCACAAGCCAGCTGAGCGGCTTATGGTAGATTGGGCTGGTACTACGCTTAAGTTGTATAATCCTGAAACTGGTGCGGTTACGAAAGCGTACTTGTTTGTCGCCACCTTGCCGTTCAGCATGTATTGCTATGCAGAGGCATGCCGTGATATGAAAGAACATTCGTGGATTCAGGCCCATATTCATCTCATGGAGTTTCTTGGCGGCAGCGCCAGATTACTCGTGTCAGATAATCTCCGCACCGGTATCATTTCGCATCGAAAACATGAGGATCCCATTGCCAATCGCTCTTATCAAGAATTTGCAGACCATTACGGGATGGCATTGTTGCCAGCACGTGTGCTGGCTCCAAAGGATAAAGCTGCTGTTGAGGGAAGCGTCGGCCAAGTAACGACTCATATCATTGCCAAACTCCGCAATCGAAAGTTTTTCGACCTTTACGAGATGAATCAGGCAATTCAGGAGGAACTGTACCGGTTCAACGAAGCCCCCTTCCAGAAAAAAGATGGCTCACGCAGTTCTATATTCCATATGGAGGAGTGTCCATTTCTTCGTCCGTTACCGCAGTGCCCATATGAGTACGCAGACTGGAAAAAGGCAACGGTTCAACTCAACTACCATATCACGGTAGACCATCAGAACTACTCAGTTCCTTACGAATATGTCCGCAAGCGTGTGGATGTGCGGCTTACCAGCCATGTTGTAGAGATTTATACAGAAGGGAGGCGGATCGCCAATCACAAAAGAATCGTTGGCAAACGCGGACAGTATTCAACTGTGGAAGAACATATGCCGAAAAATCATCAGCTATACAGCCAATGGGATGGCAATCGCTTCCGTCGGTGGTCAGAAAAATGTGGCGAACATGTCCACACAGTCATCGAGCGGCTGCTGGCCAGCTACCGCGTAGAAGAACAAGCCTACAAGGGCTGCCTTGCTCTCCTGAAACTGTCAGATCAATACGGCATTCCACGATTGAATACTGCCTGTGAGCTTGCACTGCGGCAGGTTCCATCACCTCGCTATAAACTCATCCAAAACATCTTAGTGACTCAGCAGGATATCAAGATTGAGCAGCCTGCGGCGCATTCTCAGAATGCATTTGTCAGAGGAGCAGCTTATTACGGAGGTGAGTACCATGGTAAATGAAACTGTCCGTAAGCTGCAGGAGATGCGTCTCTCTGTTATGGCAAAAACTTATATGGATCAGATGGAACATCCGGAGGAATTTGAATCCATGACATTCAATGAGCGCTTTTCACTCATTGTTGACCGTGAATCTGACGTTCGTTTGAATACCAAGCTGAAAAAGCTCATCACCAGTGCGAAATTCCCCAGCAACACAGCTGATATGGAAGATATCTTGTACTGGCCGGACCGTCACTTGGATCGGGACCTAATTCAGATGCTCCGTACCAATGCTTACATTGACAAAAAGCGGAATGTCATGTTTCTAGGACCGACTGGCAGCGGCAAGACGTTCCTAGCCAATGCGCTTGGAATCAACGCATGTCGTGATGGTTATAAAGTTCTCTATTTGCGCCTGCCGGATTTCTTCGCAGAATATGCAGAAGCAGAAGCCAAAACAGCTCAATTGGATCTTATGAAAAAGTATCAGAAAATCAAAATGCTGATTCTCGATGAGTTTTTGCTAATCCCAATCAATGAGCTTCAGCAACGGATGCTTCTGGAACTTCTGGAGCGCCGCTGGGGGCAATCGGCCACAATCTTCTGCTCACAGTTTGACATTCCTGGCTGGCATAGCCAACTTGGCGGCGGAGCTGTGGCAGATGCCATCATGGACCGTATCATCCCTGGTTCTTATAAAATGAAACTGGAAGGCGATGTATCCATGCGGCAGCGTATGGCTGAAATGGAAGAAGCATAAACCATGGCGGAGTCATCCGTGTCCATCGGAGATGGATGGCTCTGTCTATCATATCGGATGGCTAACGCCATCTATATTAAGTGGCTCTGAGAAGCATATTGATATGCTCTCAAGCGCCGCAGTATTCAC
>NZ_FNJQ01000031.1:31691-35756 GCF_900104055.1 Pseudoselenomonas ruminantium | reverse complement strand
AACCATGGTTATTCTGCCACTTATTCGTCTTCATTTATCCACTTATGAAAAGTAGGCCGTGACACGCCTAGGATTTTAGAGGCTTCTCTTTCGGATATTTCTCGCTTTTCCCACCTGCGACGTACCTTCTCAAAATCTGCGGGCTTTGCCAGAGCCTTTCTGCCAAATCGTACCCCACGCGCCTTTGCTGCGGCAATCCCCTCCATCGTGCGCTGGATATTCATTTCCCGCTCTGTTTGGGCAACATATGAAAAAATCTGCATCACAAAATTCGAAATCAACTTTCCCGTCAAATTATTTCCATACTGATTCCGTATATCCGGCAGCGGAAGGTTCAAAACCATTAGAGCAACATCTTTTTTTCTGGTAATAATGTCCAACTGCTCAATCAACTCATCATAATTCCTCCCCAGACGGTCTAGACTCGTGACCACCAATGTATCTCCCTGCTCCAGCCGGGCTATCAACTGATTATAGGCTGGCCGGTCAAAATCCTTGCCACTCTGCTTATCAGCAAATACGCATTCCCGTGGAATCCCCAAATTCTCCATTGCCATCCACTGACGATCATCATTCTGTGCCTGCGTCGATACACGAATATACCCATAAATATTCCCTTCCATAAGAATCCCTCCCCCTCATTTACCTATAATGCAAAACGGTTTCATCTAGCTCAAAAAGCCATAATGAAACCGTTTTTATCCACATTCCACTATTATATTTATATTATCACAAAAACCATCCATGTCAGTTTATTCTACCGACATAGATGGTTTTCTTCTGTTCGTTCTATTTTTCGCTTATGCTTCTTTCAGTTTATGGCGAACCTTTTCCTGATTCAGTTTTGACAGGGTGCCGGCCGTCCCCAGCACGTACATCCCATTATGCAGTTTGAGCAGTATCCCCGTCCGTCCATTGTCGGTTTCAATTACGCCCTTCATTTCAGAGTTCTCCGGTAAAGGTCTGTCGCCCCAGAACAACGACTTTGACATGTTTCGCAACTTGCTGATCCTCATACGCTGTGCCTCCTCTATGTAGTTGACATTAACTGAAAATTATTTTCAGCTACCGAAAGATTTCTACAGAAGATCTTGTTCTCCTGCCGAAATCATGAACTTATTTTAACGCTGCAAACTGAAAATTGACTGAATTTTAGATTAGAATTGTATTAGCTCTCCAGCGCATTGCGCAGGGCCTGCTGCATGGTATCGAGATCCGGCTCAACGCCTGTCCACATCTGCAGGGCTGCGGCTCCCTGACCGGCCAGCATCTCTTCGCCATTGATCGTCATATGTCCATGCTCCCGAGCTTGGTGCAAAAAGACCGTCTCTGCGGGAGTATAGATGATGTCATAAATTACCGCCGACGGATTGACTTTTGACCAGTCAATGGGCGGACAGGCCTCTACCTTCGGTGTCATGCCCAGCGGTGTCGTATTGACCAGCAAAGCACAATCGGTCAAAACCTGCGCAAAATCCTCGGATTCCCAATGGCAGACCGTAACCCTTCCATGCTGGGAAAATTCGGTGGCCAACAGTTCTGCCCTGGCCGGATTGCGCACGCCCAGCACCACTTCCCGGACACCAGCTTTGATGAGGCCCCAGATAACGGCTCTGGCAGCGCCGCCAGCACCTAGCAGCACTGCCCTTTCGCCGCTTATCGACACTTTACGCTTAGTCAAAGCTCCCATAAAGCCCAGACAATCTGTATTGAAGCCTTTGAGCTTGCCATTATCATTAACCACGGTATTGACCGCCCCAATGATCCGGGCATCTTCATCAATTTCATCCAGTAATGGCATAATCGCTGTCTTATGGGGAATGGTCACATTCCAGCCACGATAATGCAACGCTTTGAGTCCTGTCACGGCTTCAGCCAGTTTTTCCGGCGCTACCGGCAAGGCCGTGTAGTTATAGTCAATCCCGGCTTTTTCAATGGCCGCATTCTGCAATACAGGCGACAGGGAATGAGCTATGGGCCAGCCAATTACCCCTAAATTTTGCGTTTTCCCGGTAATCATCAGGCATGTTCCTCTCTGGTCTTGGACAGCAGCTCCATCTTGAGTTCATAATAATCCGGCGTCATATCCAGATAATGACGATGCGGATTTTCAAAGCGCTGCTCCTCTTCCCAAATCTCGCCATCCAGCTGCTTCTTCACATAGTCGCGGATTTCATCGAGATTAGGCAGTTCCTCCACACGCTTGCCCTGACGTACATAGAGCTTGCGCAGATTCTTGAGCGTGCAGTTCTCAAAGGTACGGTTCTTCCAGGGTTTCTGCGGATCCACATAACGGAAAGGCTGGCTCATATCGATGGGTTCGCCGCAAACTGCCATCATATCGGCCACCGCCTTACCATCAGCATCATAGACGCGATAGAGATCCTTCAGGCCCGGATTGGTGATTTTCTCCACATTTTCCGATACCTTGATGCGCGGAGCAAAATCGCCATCTTCACCTACAGCCGCCAATTTGTAAACGGCACCGAACACCGGCTCGGACTTGGCGGTAATCAGGCGCTCACCGATGCCAAAGCTGTCAATGCAAGCCCCCTGACTCAAAAGCGATGCCACCGTGAACTCATCCAGGCTGTTGGAAACCACGATCATGCAGTCTTCAAGGCCAGCGGCATCCAGCATCTTGCGCACTTTCTTGGAAAGATAGGCAAGATCACCGGAGTCAATGCGGATACCCTTGAGGCGCTTGCCCATGGGTTCCAGGATTTCATGAGCCACACGGATAGCATTGGGGATGCCGGAATGGATGACATCATAGGTATCCACCAGCAGTACCGTAGCATCCGGATAAGTTTCCGCATAGGTCTTGAAGGCCTTGAACTCGTCGCCATAGAACATTACCCAGCTATGGGCCATGGTACCGGAAATGGGAATGTTGAACATCTGGCCCGCAGACACCGTAGCCGTGCCCACTACACCGCCGATATAAGCAGCACGGGCGCCATAAGTGGCGGCATCCATATTGTGAGCGCGGCGGGCACCGAAGTCCGACACCGCCCGGCCATTGGCGGCCTTGACAATACGGCGGGCCTTGGTGGCAATCAGGGACTGATGGTTGATCTGCGCCAGGATAGCTGTTTCCACCAGCTGAGCATCAATCAAGGGTGCTACCACCGTAATGCAGGGTTCATTTGGATACATAATTGTACCTTCGGGCATAGCGTAGATATCCCCGCTGAAATGGAAGTTTTCCAGATAGTTCAGGAACTCTTCCGAGAAGATATGCTGCTGGCGGAAGTATTCCACGTCTTCCTTGGAAAACTCCATATTCTCCACATATTCAATTACCTGCTCCAAACCGGCAAAAATGGCAAAACCGCCTTTATCCGGATTAGCCCGGTAGAATACGTCAAACGCTACCTGCACATCTTTATCATGATCCTGGAAATAACCATTGGCCATGGTCATTTCGTAGAAATCCATCATCATGGTTATATTGCGTTTATCAAACTGTGTCAAAACGACACCCCTCCCCTATGCGGCACCGCCGCTCTTAAAAAACATATACCTCGTTATTATATCATTTTAGTAAATAGTATGCAAAGAAAAAGGCTTACCGACCTTACGTCAGCAAGCCTTTAACTTAACTGGCAACGCCCTATCCTCCCAGTCCGTCTCCAGACAAGTACTTTCGGCGTATGAGTGCTTAACTACTGTGTTCGGTATGGGAACAGGTGGATCCACTCAGCTATCGTCACCAGATATTCAATTGAATGTTCTATGAACACTCAAAACTATACAGAAGAAATTTCAATGTCGAACATCTTAGTTCTTGAAAGATAAGCCCTCGATTTATTAGTATTGGTCCGCTGCATGCCTTACGGCACTTCCACTCCCAACCTATCTACCTTGTCTTCTTCAAGGAATCTTACTGGATTACTCCATGAGATACTTCATCTCGGGACAGGCTTCACGCTTAGATGCTTTCAGCGTTTATCCCTTCCGGACGCAGCTACCCAGCTATGCTTCTGGCGAAACAACTGGTACACCGGCGGTCCGTCCACTCCGGTCCTCTCGTACTAGGAGCAGCTTCCCTCATGTATCTTA
>NZ_FNJQ01000031.1:0-31681 GCF_900104055.1 Pseudoselenomonas ruminantium | reverse complement strand
AACCATGGTATTTTTGCCACCATATAATGGGATACAGGAGGGATTTTGGGATGCAGCAGCCGAAGATACTGGATAACAAACAGCAAGGGCGGGTAATTGATGAACTTCGGCAAGCCATAAAACCACAGGCAAAGTTGTCTGTGATTTCAGCGTATTTCACGATTTATGCTTATGAGGCATTGAAAAAGGAATTGTCGCAGGTAGATGAATTAAGATTTATCTTCACGACACCGTCGTATATCAAGCAGAAAAGTGATTTTCAGCGAGAGTTCTATATTGCGCATCGGGAGTTTGGCAATCGACTGTCGGGCAATGAATTTGAGTTGAAACTCCGTAACAAGCTGACCCAATCCGCCATCGCCAAGGACTGTGCGCAGTGGCTTAGAAAGAAAGTCAGCATCAAGTCTTATCGGGAAAACAATCCAGCCCAGATGCGTCTGGCCTATGTGGAGAATGTTGACCCGGAGCAGGATATTGCCATTCAGGGGACGGTGGATTTCTCCAGTGATGGGCTGGGGATTACGCCCTCCGCACGTAACGATATGAATACCTGCATTTACAGCAGGCCCATGGGACAGGCAGTCTTGCAGATCTTTGATGGTATCTGGAACAACCCCGCTATGGTGGAAGATGTGACGGAGAAGGTGCTGTCAGAAATGGAAGTTCTCTACAAGGAGAACACGCCGGAGGCCATCTATTTCATTACCCTCTATCATATCTTTGAGGCTTATCTGGGTGAACTGACGGAAGAAACCATCATCAAGACCAAGACGGGTATCAAGGAATCACTGATTTGGAACAAGCTCTATAAGTTCCAGCGTGATGGTGTGATGGGGGCCATTGACAAGATTGAGAAATACGGCGGCTGTATCATTGCAGATAGTGTCGGCCTGGGCAAAACCTTTACGGCACTGGCCATCATCAAGTATTATGAGCTGCGCAATGACCGCGTGCTGGTGCTGGCACCTAAGAAGCTGCGGGAGAACTGGACGATATATACGCAGAATGATAAGCGGAATATCTTTGCAGCTGACCGATTCAACTATGATGTGTTGAATCATACGGATTTAAGCCGTTATAAAGGTTTCTCCGGGGCCATCAATCTGTCTACGCTCAACTGGGAAAACTATGACCTTATTGTTATCGACGAGAGTCATAATTTCCGTAACAATGTTCCCCATAAAGACCGCAAAACTCGTTATGAGCGATTGATGGATGACATCATCAAGGCCGGTGTCAAGACCAAAGTGCTGATGCTTTCGGCAACGCCGGTCAACAATCGCATGAACGATATCAAAAATCAGATTGCCTTCATCACGGAGGGCAAAAATGACGCCTTGAAGTCCACAGGTATTCCCAATATTGAAACCACTCTGCGCAAGGCACAGATGGTCTTCAACCGTTGGTCGGAATTGCCGGAACGGGAGCGTACGACCAAGGTCTTTGTGGAAATGATGGACTTGGAATATTTCAAGCTGCTCGATACATTGACCATCGCCCGTTCGCGCAAGCATATCGAAAAATATTACAATGTGGCAGAAATCGGCCGTTTCCCCACCCGCTTAAAGCCCATCAATGAATGTCCGGAAATCGATACCTTAGGCGAGTTCCCGCCGATTGGTGAAGTGAACAAGATGATCAACCGTCTGACATTGGGACTTTATGCGCCGCTAAGATATGTGCGTCCAGATAAGCGGCATGCCTATGAGAGCCGCTACGACATGAGCGTGGCTAATGGTCGCAGTGTGTTCCGTCAGGCTGATCGTGAAAATCAGTTGATTCATCTGATGCGGGTCAATCTCCTGAAGCGCATGGAAAGCTCCATCCATTCTTTTGTGCTGACGGTGGAGAAGATTTCCCAGCGGATAGAGCATACCTTGTCCATCATTGAAAAGCATGAGGGCGAGTATCATGCGGATTTGAATATCGAGGAACTGGACTTTGACGAAGACGGTTTGGATATGGGCGATTTGGTCTTTGGCAATAAAGTCAAGGTCCTGCTGCAGGATATGGATTTAATCAAATGGCGGCAGGATTTGGAACTTGACTTGCTGGAGTTGAAGGAAATCCTCAAAAGTGCCAAGGTCATCACGCCGGTACGGGATAACAAACTGCAAACCCTTAAAAACAGGATTGCTGACAAAATCCAGAATCCCATCAATGCCGGCAATGGCAAGCTGATTATCTTCACGGCCTTTGCGGATACGGCGGAATACCTGTATGAGAATATCGCCCCGCAAATGGCACCTCTGGGCATATATACGGCTTTGGTAACAGGTGGTACAGGCAACAATAAATCCACCATACCCATTCCGGCCAAGATGAAGCGCAGTGTCAAAGTGTCTGACCTGAATACGGTGCTGACCTTGTTTTCGCCCATATCGAAATCCGGAAAAAGCATCTTCCCCGATATGGAGGAGGAAATCGATATTCTCATTGCCACGGATTGTATATCCGAAGGTCAGAATCTGCAGGATTGCGATTATCTGATTAACTATGATATACACTGGAATCCTGTGCGCATTATTCAGCGCTTTGGTCGTATTGACCGTATCGGTTCGCAAAATGAAGTAATCCAGCTTTTGAACTTTTGGCCGACTGCCGACCTCGACTCGTATATTGACCTCGCGGAGCGTGTCAAAGGGCGTATGGTGCTGTTGGATGTGTCGGCAACCGGTGAGGAAAACATCATTGACGACCAAAAGACCAAGGAAATGAATGATTTAGAATACCGCAAGAAGCAGCTGCAGAAATTGCAGAATGAAGTGGTGGATTTGGAAGATATTTCCGGCGGTATTTCAATTACCGATTTGACGTTTAATGACTTTAAAATTGATCTGATGGAGTATATGAAGGAGCATGAGGAAGAACTGGCCAATGCTCCCAGCGGTTTATATGCGATTGCCCGTATTTCGGATAATTTGCGCGATATTGTAGATCCCGGGGTAATCTTTGTTTTGCGGCAGATAAAAGGTGCACGGCAGACCAAGGAGCAGAATCCCTTGTTCCCTTACTATCTTGCCTATATTACCGATGATGGGCAGGTGCAGGCCAATTTCCTGCAGGGCAAACAGGTTCTCGACTATTTGAAAAAATTCTGTTCGGGACAGAATACTGTGGCCAAGGATTTGGCAGAGGTATTCAATAAGGAAACCAAACATGGACGGTACATGGACAGGTATTCGGACCTGCTCCAACAAACAATAGAAGATTTGATTGGCAAAAAACAGGAAGTGGGCGTAGCCAGCCTCTTTAGCAAAGGCGGTACAGCCACACCACAGAATTTTGATGATGGTATGGCTGACTTTGAGCTCGTGGCCTTTCTGGTGCTGAAATGAGGTGGCTATGAGCATTTATGAAATAATGGAGCTGCCGACAGCAGCACGGATTGACCGCGTGGTGCCCAAGAAGCAGTTCTATGATAATGGTGAGTTGAGTTCAGCTGATAAGAAGCTCTTTGACCATGTAGAGAAAATTTACTGGCGTTATGCCCTGAAAACGGAAAATTCCTTTATACAGCCTTATCGTGACGAGGAAAAAGACTATCCGGAAATTGAAGTGCTGGAAGTAAATCTGCGAGCGGAGAAACAGTTGAAACGCTTGGCGGAGGTCATCATCCATGCCATTCCGTATCCGATGTTGCTTTTCTTTATCTTGGGAGATAAGCGTCGGCTGTATATGGGCAAGCTGCGCCAAAGTCAGGCGGATAGTGAACGGATGACGCTGGTGGCTACGGAAGATACGGATTGGCGAAGTGAAGATGATGACTTTTGGCCGGAAATGTCCCTGCGGAAAATGCCGGGGGCAAATTTCTGCCAGTTGTATGAAAGCTGGTTTGATGCCATCAGCAAAAGTCATCTGGCGGCAATGTCGGTGGATACAGAAGCGATGTCCGGTGATGAAGCCAGAGAAAAACTGCAACGCATTATGGCCATAGAGCAGGAAATGAACAAACTGCGCAAGCAGATGAAAGCAGAGAGCCAATTCAATCGCAAGATGGAACTCAATACCCGTCTGCAAAAAATGAAACGAGAAATGAAGAAGATAACCACACAAGGGAGTAGGGAACAATGAAAAATTTAACAGGCGAATCCATGAATATTACCGAAGAAAACTTGAAGGCCATGCAGCAGCTTTTCCCCGAAGCATTCGAGGAAGGGAAAATTGACTTCGATGTTCTGCGGCAGCTGTTGGGCGAGTTTGTGGATGACGAACAGGAACGGTACAGCTTCAAGTGGAATGGCAAGGGCAGAGCACTGCGCCTGTCCCAGACGCCCTCCATGGGAACGCTGCGCCCCTGCAAGGAAGAAAGCAAGGACTGGGATACTACGGAAAACCTCTATATCGAAGGGGATAATCTGGAAGTATTGAAACTCTTGCAGAAATCCTACTATGGCAAGGTTAAGATGATTTATATCGACCCGCCTTATAATACAGGTGGAGATTTCGTGTATAAAGACAACTTCCACGATAATATCCAGAACTACAAGGAAATCACGGGACAGGTTGATGGCGAAGGTAATAAGATTGATACTAATACCGAGGCCAATGGACGATTCCATACGGATTGGCTGAATATGATGTATCCAAGACTGAGACTTGCTAGAAATTTGTTGGCAGATGATGGGGCTATATGTATTAGTATAGATGATAATGAATTGGATGATTTGAGAAAAATATGTAATGAGATTTTTGGAGAAATTTCTTTTAGAAATATGCTTTTAACTAGGAGAAGAACCAAAAGCCTTAATTCTCAATTTGCGGACAATGGGTTAAATAGTCTTAATGTGGGTGCTGAATATATTTTTGTTTATGCGAAAAATAGTTTTTTAATGAAAGCAATTAGGTCTAAAAAAGAGAATGCGTCGAATAAGGGGAGGTGGGATGTGTTTTGGAGTAATGCAGATAGACCGACTATGCGCTATGATATTTTGGGATTTACTCCTACTACTGGTCAATGGAGAAATGCTAAAGAAAAAGCTGATAAAGCTGTAGAAAATTATAAGGTATACGAGGATAAATATTCTAGCAAAATGACACTTGAGGAATATTATGCGAAGACGGGCATTAGTGATTTTATAAGAAGAATTCCAAATGGAACTGGTAAAAATGGAGGCGTGCAACATTGGATAGCACCTTCGGATACCATACTTAGGACGAGTAATTGGACAGATATTGAAGTATCGCAAATAGGAAAAGAAATAGATATTCCTTTTGATAATCCTAAAAATAAATTGCTGATTGTAGAGTTAATGCGATTGGTTGATTTAAAAAGTGATGATATAATTATGGATTTCTTTTCGGGGTCTTCTACGACTGCTCATGCAGTTATGCAGTTAAATAATGAAGATGGTTGTCATAGGAAATTTATTATGGTGCAGCTTCCTGAATCAACGTCTGAAGATAGTGAAGCTGCAAAAGCAGGCTACAAAAACATCTGCGAAATTGGCAAAGAGCGTATTCGTCGTGCCGGGGAGAAAATCAAAGCAGAAGCTAGAGATAAGGCGGCGGATTTGGATATTGGCTTTAAGGTCTTTAAGCTGGACAGCTCCAATCTGCAGAAGTGGAATCCGCAGCCGGATGATTTGGTGATGACGTTGCAACAGTCTACGGACAATTTCCTGCCTGACCGCACCGAGCAGGATGTACTCTATGAAATCATGCTCAAGATGGGGCTGGTTTTGACTTGTCAAATTGAGGAAGAACAGGCAGCAGGCGAGACGGTCTATATTATCGGTGGCGGTGCCCTGATGATTTGTCTGGGACGGAATATCACGACTGCTGTGGCGGAAGCGGTCGTGAAACTGCATGAGGAATATGAGTCGGAACTTTGGCAGGTGGTGTTCCGTGATACGGGCTTTGCCTCGGATATGGACAAGACCAATGTCAAGGAAACGCTGAAAGCGGCAGGCCTTGATGAAGACAGCTTTGTGTGCGTGTGAGGTGATGGATAATGAAACTGAAATTTGACTCCACCCTCGATTACCAGCAGGAGGCCATTGCCGCTGTCCGTGATGTTTTTCAGGGACAAACGCCGAAACAAGCCTTGTTCACCGTGGCTGCGATTGCGAATGAGCAGATGGCGTTAGGTTTTGGCGATGAAAGCCGGCAGATGACTTTGGGACAGGGCATTGGCAATCGGCTGATGTTGGACGAAGAAGATTTGCTGAACAACATTCGTGCGGTGCAGCTGCGGCATGGCCTGCCCCAGTCCAACTCTTTGCCGAATCACAAGCTGAATCTCGATATTGAGATGGAAACCGGCACCGGCAAGACCTACGTTTACCTGCGCACGTTGTTGGAACTCAATAAGGCTTATGGCTTTACCAAGTTCATCATCGTTGTGCCGAGCGTAGCCATCAAGGAAGGCGTGCAGAAGACCATCGAGATAACCCGTGATCATTTCCGTGGGCTTTACAGCAATGTGAATTACGATGCCTTTGTCTATGACGGCAAACATATTGAGAAAATCCGTGACTTTGCCACGAGTAATGATATTCAGATTATGGTCATGACCATCAATTCCTTCCAGAATGACCTGAACCTGATTAATCGTTATAACGACAAGAAATTCGGCGAGTCCAAGCCGATTGATTTGGTGCGCGAAACCAAGCCCATTGTCGTGATTGATGAGCCGCAGTCCACCATCAGCACCGATGCACAGGTGGAGGCGGTGGAATCCTTGAATCCGCTGTGTACGATTCGCTATTCGGCAACGCCTATCCGCGTGGAGAACAAGCTTTATCGCCTGAACGCCGTGGACAGCTTTGCCAAGAAGCTGGTCAAGGGCATCGAAGTGGAGAGCTTTGCCGCCCAGGATGACCATAACGAAGCCTATCTGCTCTTGAAATCCGTCAACAACAAGAAATCCCCCATTACGGCACGGGTGGAAATGGACGTGCAGAACAAAAGGGGTGTTGTCCAGCGGAAAGCCGTTACCGTGAAGCAGGGGGATGACCTCTACGAAAAATCCGGTGGCCGTGATGTGTACGAGGGCTATATCGTCAAGGATATTTACTGCGCAGAAGGCAGTGAGTATATGGACTTCACCAGCTGCAGCGATATCCTGCATTTGGGCAAGGCCATTGGTACGGTCCATGATGATGAAATGAAACGCCAACAGATGCGGGCAACGATTGAGGAACATCTGAACAAGGAACTGGAACTGAATCCCAAAGGAATAAAGGTACTTTCGCTGTTTTTCATTGACCGTGTGGCCAATTACCGCGAATACGATGCCGAGGGCAATGCCGTGAAGGGCAAGTATGCCAAGTGGTTTGAGGAAATCTATCAGGATATGATTCGCCGTCCGAAATATCACGATTTGTGGCACAGGCTCCATAATGAAGATGATGAAGCTGAACTCGTTCATGATGGCTATTTCTCTGCCGATAAAGGCAAGAAGAATGAGCCGGGTCATTGGAAGGATACCAGCGGTTCTACGGCGGCAGATGACAGCACCTATAACCTCATCATGAAGGATAAGGAACGGCTGCTTTCCTTTGACTGCAAGATTCGATTTATCTTCTCCCACTCGGCTTTGCGAGAAGGCTGGGACAATCCGAATGTGTTCCAGATTTGTACACTGAATGAAACTAAGAGCACCATCAAGAAGCGGCAGGAAATCGGCCGTGGCCTACGCTTGTGTGTCAATCAGACGGGCGAACGGCAGTACGATGCCAATCTGAATATCCTTACGGTTATGGCCAATGAAAGCTATGACGAATTTGCCAGCTCCCTGCAGAAGGAATACGAGGAAGACGGCATCCGTTTCCGTGTGCTGGAAACTGCCAACTTTGCCAATATCCTCGTGCCCGTACCGGCAGAGGATGTGGCAACAGGTACGGCAGGGGAAGAAACTGCTTATCTGGGCACAGAGAAGGCCGAAATGGTTATGGAATCCCTGAAGGAATATGGCTATGTGGATGATGAGGGCAATATTCAGGAATCGCTGAAAGCCGATATCCAGCAGAATAAATTCGTGGTAGCAGAAGAACTGGCTCCCTACAAGGCACAGATACAGGAAATATGCATGCAGGCCTGCAGAACCGTGCCGATTCACAAAAAGCGCGAACGGCGTGAGGCTGTCCTCAATAAAGAAGTGTTCCTGTCCCCGGAATTCAAGGAACTATGGGACAGTATCAAGTGGAAGACTACCTATCGGGTTGATTTTTCCACGGAGGAACTCTTGCGGCGCTGCCGTAAGCAAATGGCTTTGGAGATGAAGATTCCTTCGCCGAAAATCATTCAGACCAAGGCGGATTTAACCATCGGCACAGGCGGTGTCGAAACCAAGGTGGTGGCAGACCGGGCTGTAAGTACATACGGTTCCAGTAATTTCCTGCCGGATATTGTCGCCTATCTGCAAAACGAAACCAATCTGACCCGCCGTACCATTGTGGAACTCTTAACCGGCACCAGACAGGATGAGAAGGGCACCTGGATTCCCTTTGATGATTACGGCAACCGGCTGAAGGATTTCCAAAAGAATCCGCAGGTGTTCATGGAAAACACAGCAAAAATCCTACGCTCTGTAATGAAGTCGCTGATTGTGGACGGCATTAAATATCAACGGCTCGGGGACAGCGAATACTACTGTCAGGAACTCTTTGAGTCGGAAGAACTCAAGGGATATCTTGAAAGCAATATGCTGGAAAGTACTAAAAGCCCTTATAACTATGTGGTCTACGACAGCGAGAATGAACGGCAGTTTGCCCAGTCCTTTGAGGATAACGAAGATGTATACCTCTACGCCAAACTGCCGGACTGGTTCAAAATCAGTACGCCGTTGGGCTCCTATAATCCTGACTGGGCTGTGATGATTGACCAGAATGGAGAAAAGAAATTGTACTTCGTTTTGGAAACCAAGGGCAACATAGATACTGATGCCCTCAGAAAGACGGAAAGCGAAAAGATTCAATGCGGTAGAGAACATTTTGCTGCATTGGGGGATAAGGCTGAGTTTATGCCGGTGGATAATTTTACCGAGTTTATGCATAGTATTTGATGGTAAGGGGGAGGGATATCCATGTTTTGTTCAAACTGCGGTGCGAAAATTCAAGACGGATCTAAATTTTGCAGTTCTTGTGGGACCAGCACGGAATCTGCGACTCATGAGGCAAAACAGGGGACTCAAAGTAAATCGGCAGGCAAGAAGGCTCCTGCCAAGGGGAAAAAATCGTCAGATGGATTTTCCGTTGGGAAAATCATTGCGATTGTGGTAGGATTTATCTTTCTGGTGGTAATAATGGTTTCGTTTATGACAGCATTTTACTTTACCAAAAATGAAAAGGCCTCTACAGAAATTACGCAAACAGAATCGAATGAAACAGTAAAGGATACTAAGGAAAAGGCGAAAGATAAGGATAATTCTGTTGGAAAAAATCTTTACAAGGAAAAAATGAAGGATGGACATGAGGTGGTTTATGGGGTATCGTCAAATGTCTTAATTGCGCCAGTCTATGCAAAAGAGTTTAATGAGCCCATTGGAAGTAAGTATCATAAGGCAGCACCTCAGGGAAAATTCATAGGGGTAGCTGTAATGATACATAACGAGCAGAATGATGCCATTACTGTTAATGAAGCTATGTTTCGTTTGATTGATGAAAAAGGCAGAGAATATAGTACATCTTCCAAGGCTAGTGTTAGTTGGATGATGTCACATCATTCGCAGGAAATATTGACAGAAATCAATCCGGGAAATGATTCTGTATTCACGTATTTTTTCGATGTACCAGCTAATGCTGATATTAAAAGCTTTAAACTGCAAGGAAGAGGTGGCATGATGGGGGAACCTGTGGTAGTTCCTATAAATTATATGGAAGATTTTAAGGGATGGCTGGAATAATAGCAGAGCTAGGGGGATAAAAATGAAAAAGTTTTGTTCTAATTGTGGTTCGCCAATAGAGGAGAATGTTAATTTTTGTCCAAGCTGTGGAGCATCATTAGCAGATAATGATAATAGGGAAATGTATATTCCTGATGAGGGAATAAAAGAAATGTTCTTTCGCTACGATAATCGTTTGAATCGTCAACGCTATATAATGCGATTGTTGACGTTGGTTGCAGGATATGTAATTTTGGAGATAATAGACAAGGTGAATCTATTGGATGACTTACTGATAGGATTACTTTATCTTGTCTTAGTGATTCCAAATATAATGGTAGTGATTCGGCGGCTTCATGATCTTGACCGGCCAGGCTGGTGGTTTGTAGGTACATTGGTTCCTATAGTAAATTTAGTATTGGGGTTATACATGTTATTTGCCAAAGGGACGGATGGACCTAATCAGTATGGCCCAGATCCATTGGGAACGGATTAAATCATGATAAAACTGTTGCATGTGATAAGAATTGTCTTATCTGTGCAACAGTTTTTTATTGTTTTTTTATCATTAAGAGGATTTCGTTTATGATTATAGAATTGTAAACAATGGATAGTATTTTTTAGAAGGGTGTAAACGGGAGGATAGTAAGATGGGAATTGAGAAGCTTAAATCTATACTGGATATGATGCCGAAAATATTTTACGATGAAAATTTGCTTCAGAATGCCTTGGAAAGAGTGTTTTTGGATGATAAACAGGCTAAAAATGTATTGTTTATGGTGATACAGTCGGGAGTCATTGATAATGCTTTGTTGGTTGGACAGGTAAACAGGGACTTGTTCAGGAGTTATGTAGATGCTGTCAATAATGATTATGGCGTGGAAAAAGAGATTGCAAAAAAATATATAGGATGGTGGTTGGGGGCACTAAATGTGTCTTATGAAGATTGTGAACTGGAAAGGGCACAAGAGGTTCATCAGCAGAATTATGAAAATGAAGTTAAGGTTGATGAATTAGAGGAACGTTACAAAGTGAAAAGTGCGTTAAGTGCATTGTCACAAAGTGAGAAAGATGCTTCAGCGGCATTGTTCCATGAATTCGCAGGTACGGAAGGTGAGATCGTTGCATCGAAAGTAGCTGATAAGTACGGACTGACAAGATCTGTTATTGTGAATGCACTGAGAAAATTGGAAGCAGCAGGATTGCTGGAAAGTAAATCGATGGGAATGAAGGGTACATATATTCGTGTATTAAATGACAATTTACTGTTTGAATTATGTGAATACGAGAAGAAAAAGACCTATTTGAATTCATGGAAAGGACGCTGAGAAAAAATGCCCCCTGCCATAAAATGGAGGGGGCATTTTTTCCCTTATGAGTTTATCAGTCGTCGCCCATATTGCTGATGGTCAGCAAAAGGTCGATGCAGCGTACATAGAGCCAAACAAGCGTAATCAAAAGGGAAAAAGCACAGTACCATTCAAATTCTTTGGGCAGTCCCTGCTGGACAGCTTCCTGAATCTGCTGGTAGTCAATGAACAGGCAGGCAGTGGCAATACCGATGATCAAGAGATCGATGCCGATGCCAATCAGGCCACCGTTCATGAAGCTGAAGTCAATGCTGAAGAAGTAACCCAGCACGAAGCGCAGCAGATAGGCGAGCAGCAGGCCGCCCAAGGCAATGGTTACGCCTTTGATGAATTTGCCATCCACCGTAATCCAGCCCTGACTGAATACCATGGCGGCAGCGATGGCAATCGTGAAGGTCAGCAGCACGGCCTGGATGACCACACCGGGCAGGAAGGATTCCGCAATCAGCGAGAGCATCGCAATAGAGGCGCCTTCAAAGATCGCAAACAGCGGTGAGATAAAACCAGCTGTCGAGGGTTTGAAGCTTACGATAAAGGTCATGATCAGGCAGCCAACGCAGGCAACTGCTGTCGTAACCATCGTGGCATAGCCGCTGAAAATCGTGACCAATGCCGAAGCAGCAACCAGGACGACCATCAGGATTTCCTTGAAGGCAATGCCGGAATAGCTGGCCGCTTCGCTTATATACTGGCCGCGGCTCAGGTCTTCAACCTTGCTGAGCATAGGATTTTCCATAAATAACATCTCCTGTCATAAAATTTATAACTACAATACTATTCTACCATATAATTGACCAAGATAACAGCATAAAAAGAGACTCGTACGGGGCAGCTTCAAAATCAAGGATATTTTTGCGGAATTAAGGATTGTTTCTTATTATTGTAGGCGCTATAATTTGAATTGTCGATGAAACAAATTCAATTAGGGGGATTGACTATGAACTTAAAGAAAATGGCAGCATCAATCTGTTTATCCATGCTGACGCTGTCCAGTGTGGTGCAGGCGGAACGGCCGGCAGATTTTCAGGACAAGTATCAGTTAGAGGAAATGGTGGTGCTCAGCCGCCACAATATCCGCTCTCCGCTCTCGGGCAATGGCTCAGCTTTGGGGAATCTGACGCCGCATGCGTGGTTCAAGTGGACTTCGGGCCCCAGCGAACTATCCCTGCGTGGCGGTCAGCTGGAAACCATGATGGGGCAGTATTTCCGCCAGCGGCTTGTCAAGGATGGTCTGATGACGGAAAATTATTTGCCCAAGGATGGCGAGATGCGTTTCTATGCCAACTCCATGCAGCGCACGATTGCAACGGCACAGTATTTTTCCAGCGGCATGCTGCCCGTGGCCAATGTAAAGATTGAGCACAAGTACGCACCCAGCAAGATGGACCCAGTGTTCAATCCGCAGCTGACCTTCGTCAGCGATGCCTTCCGCAGCCAGGCTATGCAAGAGATCAGCGCCATGGGCGGGAAAAAGGGGTTGCAGGGCATCAATGACAAGCTGGACAGCGAGTACCGCACCTTGGAAAAGACTTTGGATCTGAAAGATTCGCCCATGGCGAAGAAGGAGGGCTTCAACAGATTCAAAAATGACGACCTGCAGATTCTGCTGGAGGTCAACAAAGAACCAGCGATGAAAGGTTCCCTGAAGCTGGCTAACTCTGCCAGTGATGCCTTCATCCTGCAATATTATGAAGAGCCGGATACCACAAAGGCCGGCTTTGGCCATAAGCTCACGCAGCAGGAATGGGAGCAGATTGCCAGCGTGAAGGATGTCTATGGCGATGTGTTGTTCACCGCCCCGAGCGTGGCCGTCAATGTGGCGCATCCGCTGCTCACGGAGATGAATAATGAACTGGCCCAGCCGGGACGCAAGTTCACCTTCCTCTGCGGCCATGATTCCAATATCGCCAGCGTTTTGGCAGCTTTGGACGTGGAAGAGTATAGCCTGCCCAACAGCATCGAGAAAAAGACGCCGATTGGTTCCAAGCTGGTCATTGAAAAATTTGCCGGGAAAGATGGCAAAGAGTATGCTGCTATGAGCCTGGTATACCAGAACCCCGAGCAATTGCGCGACCGGACGGCTCTGACACTGGACACCCCGCCGGAAATCTTCCCACTGAAGCTCAAGGGAATCAAAGCCAACGCAGATGGCGTATATAAGCTGAAGGATGTACAGAAACGCTTCGAACAGGCCATTCAAGCCTATGATAAACTGCCGCAGGACAAGGCAGAGAAAAAGGCTGCTTAAGCGTTGATGGAAAGCATATCTAAGAAGCTGGTGTGATTTGCTTTTTTGCCCTTTTTGTGCTATCATAAGACTCAGAGATTTGTCTTTGAGGCGGGGGGCAGTTCCCCACCGGCGGTATAGCCCGCAAGCCCTTAGGTTTCCTGGGGCATGATTCGGTGAGATTCCGGAGCCGACCGTATAGTCGGGATGAGAAAAGGCATGTTGATTTGCATGCAGAGACAGCCACCGCGAAGATGATTCGCGGTGGTTTTTTGGTTTTCTTATCATCGAAGTCTCATTCACAAACCTTGATTCCATTGAATTTGAGGTGATGAATTTGCAAGATGAAGATTTTATGCGGGTAGCGCTGAATTTAGCCCGCAATGCCACGGGGCGCACATCGCCGAATCCTTTGGTGGGGGCGGTGATCGTCCGGGAGGGGCGCATCGTGGGCGCTGGCTGGCATCGCAAGGCCGGCACGCCACATGCGGAAATCCATGCGCTGAATATGGCGGGAGACTTAGCCAGGGGGGCCACGCTCTATGTGACGTTAGAACCATGTTCTCATTACGGGCGCACAGGCCCCTGTGCGGAAGCGGTGGTGAAGGCCGGTATCAAGCGCTGTGTCATCGCCATGGGCGATCCCAATCCAAAGGTGGCAGGCAAGGGCATTGCCATCCTGGAACAGGCGGGTATCGAGGTACGTTGCGGCGTGCTGGAAGCTGAAGCAGTGGCCCTGAACGAGGTGTTCCTGCACTGGATTCGCGAGAAGATGCCATTTGTAGTGCTCAAGACCGCCATGAGCCTGGACGGCAAGATTGCCACGCATACGGGAAAATCCCAGTGGATAACAGGCGAAGCAGCCCGTGCGCGTGTGCATGAGTACCGTGACCTCTATGACGGCATAATGGTGGGCATTGGTACGGTGCTGGCCGATAATCCCAGTTTGACCACGCGCCTGCCGGGGGGAACGGGCAAGAATCCTGTGCGCATCATTGTGGACAGCAAGGCCCGTACGCCTTTGGACGCCAAGCTGGTAAATGATGGGGCGGCGCTGACCATCATCGCCGTGACGGAAGCCGCGCCGAAAGATCGGGTGCAGGCGCTGAAGGACAAGGGCGTGGCCATCATGATCGCTGGCAGCGGACCGCAGGTGGATTTGCCGTTGCTGATGAAGAAGCTGGGCGAGATGGAAATCTGCTCGGTCTTTGTCGAAGGCGGCGGCACGGTGAATTTTGCCCTGCTGCAGGCTGGGCTGGTCAGCAAGGTGCACGCCTTTATCGCCCCGAAGATTATCGGCGGGCGGGAGGCCTTGACCTCTGTGGAGGGCGAGGGCTTTGCCGAGCTCAGCGAGGCCGTGGAACTTAATAATACCACTGTGGAGCAGTTAGGCGCAGATATTTTGCTGACAGGCTATGTGAAAGGACGGTGAGCGTTTGTTTACCGGTATAATCGAAGAAGTGGGGCGCGTTGCCCGGATTGGCGGCGGCAGCCTTGTCATTGACTGTCAGAAGGTGCTGGAAGATGTGCATTTAGGCGACAGCATTGCGGTCAACGGTGTGTGCTTGACGGTCACGCATTTTGACCGGTCAAGTTTTACGGCCGATGTGATGCCAGAGACGGTACGCCGCACGTCGCTGGCCGAGCTCAAGAAGGGCAGTCCCGTGAATCTGGAACGGGCCCTGACATTGGCAAGCCGCTTGGGCGGGCATATTGTCAGCGGTCATATTGACGGCACAGGCGAAATCGTCAAATTTACCGATGAAGGCAATGCAATCCTGATGACCGTCAATGCAGAGAGCGGCCTGCTGCGCTATATCGTGGAGAAGGGATCGGTGGCGCTCGATGGCATCAGCCTGACGGTGGCCAGTGTCACGGATCATGATTTTACGGTCAGTCTGATTCCCCATACCCGGGAGGTCACGAACCTCGGCAGCAAGAAGCTCGGCAGTCCCATCAATATCGAAACGGATGTGTTGGGCAAGTATGTCGAGAAGATGCTAGGCGGGAGCAAGGCGCCGGCAAAGAGCACAATGACTTTGGACTTCCTCCGGGAAAATGGATTTTAAGTAAGGAGATTTTGAATATGGCAGATTTTGCAACGGTTGAACAAGCAATCGAAGATATAAAGAATGGCAAGATGGTAGTCGTGGTGGATGATGAAGACCGCGAGAACGAAGGTGACCTGATCGTAGCTGCCGCTACCGTCACGCCGGAGGACATCAACTTCATGGCCACCTATGCCAAGGGGCTCATCTGCACGCCGATTGACGGCAAGCGCCTCGATGAGCTCAACATCGGCCAGATGGTGGTCAACAATACGGACAATCATGAGACGGCCTTTACGGTGTCCATTGACGCTTACGATACGGAGACGGGCATTTCCGCTTATGAGCGCTGCCAGACCATCAAGCTGCTGCTGGATCCCAAGGCCAAGGCTGCAAGTTTCCGCCGTCCGGGCCATGTGTTCCCGCTGCGTTCGGTAGAAGGGGGCGTGCTGCGCCGTGCCGGTCATACGGAAACCACGACGGATTTGGCGCGTCTGGCTGGTTTCTATCCTGCCGGTCTTTGCTGCGAGATCATGGACGATGACGGCCATATGATGCGCACGCCGAAACTCATTGAGTTCGCGAAAGAACATAACCTGCATCTGATTACGGTCAAGTCCCTGATCGAGTATCGCAAGCGCACGGAAACCTTTGTGAAGCAGGTAGCAGATGTGGACTTCCCGAGCAAATACGGTCATTTCCGCATCAAGTCCTATGAGAGCAAACTCGATGGCAAATGTCATCTGGCTATTGTCAAGGGCGATGTAGCCGGCAAGAAGGATGTGCTCGTACGCGTGCATTCCGAATGCCTGACCGGTGACGCATTGGGTTCCATGCGCTGTGACTGCGGCGATCAGCTGCAGGCGGCACTCAAGAAAATCGAAGCTGCAGGCGAGGGCGTGGTGCTCTATATGCGTCAGGAAGGCCGCGGCATCGGCCTGGCCAACAAGATGCGCGCTTATGCTTTGCAGGATAAGGGCCGCGATACGGTGGAGGCTAATGTGGAACTAGGCTTTGCGCCGGACCTGCGCGACTATGGCATTGGCGCACAGATTCTCTCTGACTTGGGGCTTACGAGCATCCGTCTGATGACCAACAACCCGGCCAAACGCGCAGGGCTCGAAGGTTATGGCCTGACCATCACGGAGCGCGTGCCGTTGATGATCCACGCTAATAAGTTTGACAAGAAGTACCTGACCATCAAGAAGACCAAGATGGGCCATCTATTGAATGATGACACGTTGAAATAATTTACGTTTTGGGAGGAAATGACAATGGCTAATGTTATTGAAGGTTTTATTACCGCAAAAGATATGAAGGTGGGCATCGTAGTGGCTCGCTTCAATGAATTCATCACGAGCAAGCTCCTGGGCGGTGCGTTGGATGCCCTGCATCGTCATGAAGCCAAGGACGAGGATATCGATGTGGCCTGGGTACCGGGTGCCTTCGAGATTCCTGTGGTGGCCAAGAAGATGGCCGAATCCGGCAAGTATGATGCCGTTATTGCACTGGGTGCCGTGATCCGTGGCTCGACGACGCATTATGACTATGTCTGCAACGAAGTGTCCAAGGGCGTTGCCCAGGTAGGCATGCAGACGGGCGTACCGACCATCTTCGGCGTAGTGACGACGGAAAATATCGAGCAGGCTGTGGAACGTGCCGGCACGAAGGCAGGCAACAAGGGTACCGATGCAGCCATGGCCGCTATGGAAATGGCTAATTTGCTCAAGAAAATCGGCTAAGCGCATAGGAGGCTGAGGCAAATGAAGATTGGCATTATCAGCGATACGCATGGCCATGAGGAAGCCTGGCAGACGGCTTTTGACAAGCAGTTCCATGATGCGGATATGATCCTGCATGCCGGGGATGTGCTCTACCATGGGCCACGCAATCCCATGAAGGCCGACTACAATCCCATGGGACTTGTGGAAAAAATCAACAATTGCCCGGTGCCGGTGATCATCGCCAAGGGCAACTGTGATTCTTCCGTGGATGCCAGCTGCATCGAGCTGCCCATCGAAGCACCCTATGCCTATGTGGTGGCCGAGGGCCTGCGCATCATTGTAACCCATGGGGATGCGGTGATGACGGATGCAGAAAAGGATAAACTGGCGGCACACTTAAAGGCCGACCTCTTTATCAGCGGTCATATCCATACTACGGTGCTCGAGAAGCGCGGCAACACGGTATTCCTGAATCCGGGTTCGGCGGCGCTGTCCAAGCGCGAAGATGGCCGCAATACCTTTGCGGTACTGGACAACGGGACGATTTCGATTTATGATATTGATACGGATGAAGTCCTGGCGACTTATACGTTGAAGTAAAAATGGGCCTTCCCCGCCGGGGAGGGCTTTTACCGTTGAGAGGAAAGATGTAATGAAAGACCATTTAGTAAAAGCTACGGCCGAAGGTGTACGTATCTATGCGGCTGTAACGACGAATCTTGTAAATGAGGCGATTTCCCGCCACGACTGCTATCCGGTGGCGGCGGCAGCTCTGGGGCGCACGATGACTGGCGCATTGCTGATGGCGGCAAATCTCAAGAACAAAGAAGCCCTGACGGTCAAGTTCAATGGCGGCGGTCCGCTTGGCATCGTCACGGCCGATGCCACGCCGGAAGGTTATGTTCGCGGCTATGTGGGCAATCCTCATGTGAACCTGCCGCTCAACGACAAGGGCAAGATTGATGTGGGCGGCGGTGTCGGCACGAACGGCACTGTGTCTGTTACCCGCTTCACGGGACTCAAAAATCCCATCACCGGCAGCTGCGAGATTACTGACGGCGAGATTGCCGATGACCTGACCAAATATCTCTATGTGTCCGAGCAGACGCCGTCGGGCATTGGCCTCGGCGTGCTGGTGAATCCGGATTTCAAATGCATCGGTGCAGGCGGCTTCTTTATCCAGCCATTGCCGGATGCTACGGAGGAGTGCATCTCCAAGCTGGAAGCCAACCTGCAGAAGGTCAATTCCGTATCCCATATGGTGGAGAAGGGCTATTCGGCCAAGGATATCATCGCTGAGATGCTGCAGGGCTTTGACATCAACTACATGTCCGAGACGGATTTGGCGTTCAAATGCCATTGTTCCAAGGATATGCTGTTCAATGTGCTGATCAGCCTGGGCAAAGAAGATCTCGACAGCCTCGTTGCTGATGGCAAAGCAGAAGTCTGCTGCCAGTTCTGCAATGAGAAGTATGAATTCACCGGTGAGGAGCTGCAGGAATTAGCGGCAGCTGCGGATAAGGTTCGCTGATTTTTCGTCCATATACTACTAAAGTGGCAGATAGGCGAAAAGATTCCCCTTAGGGAGTATTGTATGACATAGCAATCCCTCGTATAATAATTCATGTCACTTGGGGAAGTGATGACACACATACATACCTTCAAGAGTGGGGAAGCTTTGCAGGTAAAGGAATTATATTTATTAGGAAAGCAGGTCTTGTAAGACCTGCTTTTTCGTTGTATAATAGCGGGTGTGTTATGGATGATATGTATGTGTAAATTTCCCCAAGAAAGGCAGGTTGTTGCGTGCTACAATTGAATGAGGATGAGTGCTGGCAGATGACCAGAGGGGCGACCATGATCATGATGGCTTCTGTAGAAGAGTTCCGTGAAACGGTGTTCGAGGTTATCAGTGAGATGGCACCATTTGACTGCGGGATATCCTATGTCGTAAAAAATGATCAGAACGAGAAACATTGTCTGGAACCGATAGCATATACTAAGGCTGCGGTGGTACCGGATAGAATCTTGATTGAACGAGCGGCAGAATTGGCACATAAATCCAGCGTCTATTGTGCGTTGGAGTGGCAGAAGAAATCCATTGTCTTCCGGGATTCGGATATGTTTAATGATACATTCCTGTCTCAGACGGATATTGGCAGGCTCGTGCATGATGAATTGGGCATGAGTTATGCCTGCAAGATTTTCATGGTGCACAAGGGGTTGCTGTTAGGCAAGTTCTGGCTTTTGCGCCGCAAGGAGAGCGGCAATTTTACAGATAAAGAATTGTTCTGTATGCGTCTGCTTGAACCTATGATCATGCGCCGGATGTATGAGTTCCATCCGCAGAGTGAGCGTGGTGCTTATGCGCGCAGGGTGCTCCGGGAACGATTCGGGCTGACAGAACGGGAACGCGAGATCACGGCGCTGATCTGTCGGGGGATGTCCAACCGTCAGATTGCGGACAAGCTTATCTGTGCAGAAGCAACAGTGAAAAAACACGTATCGGCCATTGCGAAAAAGATGGGCGAATCCAATCGCAGCGGAATCATACATCGCTGTGTCATGGAAAAAGCCGTGCTCAACTATGTTTGACTATGAATAAAGAAGTCCCTGTGGTTTTGCTTTGGCGCAAAATCACAGGGACTTTTTTGCATGGGATTATCATAAATATACTGAAAAATTGCATAAACACGAAAAATAACTTGATGTATTCTCCATAACTATGATATAATAACGCGGGTGAATATTTTATGTCAGGTCCGGTGGAGAAGCGTTTGTCTGCTGTGGTACTCAGGTAAAATGGCAGATGAAGGCTTTTTTTATTTGGACCAAGAGAGGATGTGTCTAATTGAAAGACGAAATTTTTAGCGTGCTGCAACGCGTTGGCCGCAGTTTCATGCTGCCGGTTGCAGTTCTGCCGATTGCCGGTCTTTTGTTAGGCCTTGGCGCGTCGTTCACGAACCCGACGACCATCAAGACCTATGGACTGGAAGCCATCTTCGGTGATGGCACGGTGCTCCATTCCCTGCTCACGGTTATGAGCGCAGCAGGTGGCACCATCTTTGGCAACTTGCCAATCATCTTTGCCGTGGGCGTTGCGATTGGTATGGCCAAAGCCGAGAAGGAAGTAGCTGCTCTGGCTGCCATGATTTCCTTCTTCGTCATGCATGTTTCCTGTAATGCAATGCTGCAGCTCACGGGCAAGATCCTGGCTGACGGCTCCATTGCTCCGGGCGTGCTGGAAGGTACCATTGCTTCGAGCTGCGGTATCATGTCCCTGCAGATGGGCGTATTCGGCGGTATCATCGTTGGTATCGGCGTTGCCATCCTGCACAACCGCTATTATAAGATCGTATTGCCGGATGCCCTGTCTTTCTTCGGCGGCTCCCGCTTTATTCCTATCGTATCCACGGTAGCTTTTCTGTTCGTGGGTATTGCCATGACCTTCATCTGGCCGATTGCCCAGGATATCATCTTCGGTCTTGGCAATGTCGTTACGGGCACGGGCTATATCGGTACTTTGATTTTCGGTATCGTGAAACGTGCGCTGATCCCGTTCGGTCTGCACCATGTATTCTATCTGCCGTTCTGGCAGACGGGCGTGGGCGGCAGCATGATGATCGATGGCCAGCTCGTTCAGGGTGGTCAGAACATCTTCTTTGCTCAGCTGGCTTCCCCGAATGTCGCACACTTCAGTGCTGACGCTACGCGTTATTTCTCCGGTGAGTTCATCTTCATGATCTTCGGTCTGCCCGGTGCTGCTCTGGCTATGTACCGCTGCGCACGTCCGGAAAAGAAGAAGGTTGCCGGCGGTCTCCTGCTGTCTGCAGCGCTGACTTCCATGCTGACCGGTATCACGGAACCGATCGAGTTCTCTTTCCTGTTCGTTGCTCCGCTGCTCTTCGGTGTGCAGGTTATCCTGGCCGGTGCAGCTTACATGATTGCCCATATCCTGAATATCGCAGTAGGTCTGACCTTCTCTGGTGGTCTGCTCGACCTCTTCATCTTCGGTATCCTGCAGGGTAATGACAAGACCAGCTGGATGCTGATTATCCCGGTTGGTATCATCTACTTCTTCCTGTATTACTTCGCATTCTCTTTCCTGATCAAGAAGTTCGACTTCAAGACGCCGGGCCGTGAGGATGATGATGAAGAAACGAAGCTCTACACCAAGGCTGACGTCAATGCCCGCAAGGCTGGTGCCAAGGGTGAAAGCGGCAGCGCTGATGAACTGAGTCAGACCATTGCCCGCGCACTGGGCAGCAAGCGCAACATCACGTCCGTGGACTGCTGCGCAACCCGCCTGCGTTGCTCTGTGGCAGATTCTGCTCTGGTTGACCAGAAACTCCTGAAGGCTACGGGTGCTTCCGGCGTAATCGTCAAGGGCACCGGCGTACAGGTTATCTATGGCCCGAAGGTTGCGGTCATCAAATCCAACCTCGAAGAATATCTGGCTACGGCTCCGGAAGTTGAAGCAGATGCAGATGCTCCGGTCGTAGAAGAAACGGCAGAGGTTCAGGCTGAAGCTCCAGTGGCTGCTCATGGCGACAACGAGTTCTATGCTCCGGTTGCTGGTACGGCTCATGCTATCACGGAAGCTCCGGATGCAGCTTTCGCTGGCAAGATGATGGGCGACGGCTTCTTCATCGCTCCGGCTGACGGCCATGTAGTGGCTCCCTGTGATGCCGAAGTCATGTTCGTCTTCGACACGAAGCATGCCATCGGCATGAAGGCCGCTGATGGCACGGAATTCCTGATCCACTTCGGCGTTGATACCGTGAAACTCGGCGGTCAGGGCTTCGAAGTGTTCGTGGAACAGGGCCAGCAGGTCAAGAAGGGCGACAAGCTCATGGAAGTTGACCTCGACTATGTCAAGGCTAATGCTCCGTCTGATGTCTGCCTCGTGATCTTCACGGGCGGCCAGGCTGTCCATATGGAGAAATCCTATGGCGTCAAGGCTCTGGATGCAGTAGCTTCCTACTAAGTCCGACTGACGGATAAACTAAAAGAGTGCAGCATTTGCTGCACTCTTATTTTTATGCCTTTATTTGCCAATCATCATGCTGATGATTTCTTTGTCGGTTTCCTTCATGCCGATGCGGCCCAGGCGGCTGATGTTGCGGATGGTGTTTTCCACGCCTTTTTCGACGAGTCCATCACCGCCGTAGAACTGCTGGCCATTGCGGTACATCTCAAAGCCCAGGATGCCGGCATCCACAGCAGCTGAAATCTTGGCGGCGCAGGAGGCCTTGGCACCGTCGCAGACGATGCCGGAGGTGATGGCCAGGGCGTTGACGATGGTATGGATGACGGTCTTGTAGTCACCGCTGCAGAGCCAGGCGATGCCGGCGCCAGCACCTGCCCCGGCGCTGACGGCACCGCAATAGGCGGACAGGCGGCCGATGCCTTCCTTTTCGTGGAGAGTGACGAGATTGGCCAGCAGCAGGGCGCGGTAGAGCTTTTCCTTATCGGCGCCCAATTCCTTTGCATACTCGATGACAGGCAGGGACACGGTCATGCCCTGGTTGCCACTGCCAGAATTGATGACCACGGGCAGTTCGCAGCCGTTCATGCGGGCATCGGAACCGGCAGCCGCCCTGGCCCGGGCGCGGATGTGCACAGCATTGCCATAGGCCTTCAAAAGCGTCTTGCCGATATTGGCTCCGTAATCATTTTTCAGTCCCTCGTCAGCAATTGCCGTGTTATAGGCAATCTGCCGGTCAAGGATGGCACGGACATCCTCGAGGTCACAGGTCATGGCAAAGTCATAGATATCTTCAATGGTCAGGCATTCGTAGTCCGGCTTGCCGTTGTCAACGACCGGGACGATTTCCTTTTCCAACAGGATTTCGCCATTACGGACAATCCTGACGATATTGGTGTGCTCATTGACTACCTGGACTTCGGCATTGTCCGTGCCCTTACTGACCTTGACGATGATGTCCAGTACGTGTTCGGACTGGGCAAATTCTACGTTGATTTCCGTATGGGCAAGATAATCACCGAGTCTGGCTTTGTCAGCTTCCTGGGCATGGGCGATGACTTCTAACCCTGCTGTCTCATCGCCGGCTACGATGCCGATGGCGGCAGCGGCTTCGATGCCCTTGCGGCCGCCCGTATTGGGAACGATGACGCTCTTTACGTTCTTGATGATGTTGCCGCTGGCGGCGATGGTGACCTTATCCGGCAGTTGGCCAAGCGCCGCCCGGGCCTTGGCGGCGCAGTAGGCGATGGCGATGGGTTCCGTGCAGCCCATTGCCGGCACGAGTTCACGCTTGAGGATTTCCACATAATTCTTATAGGTGGGGCAATTCTTTTTCATATCAGTGTCTCCATTTTCTGTATATAATCTGTAATTATAGCACAAAATGATGAGAGAGAGAAAGAAAATTGCAAGAAGTAAAATCCGATTACAAAAATGTGATTTTTATTTACTATGTTGTAAATTGTTGACAATAGGTGTATACTGTAAAACTGTAAATGTAATTTACAGGAAAACTTTAAATAAAGGGGATATGTTACAGTGTTTAAGCCACACAAATTAGCAATCATAGGATTAGGTCATGTAGGTTCTGCGGTTCTAGCCCGGGCCATTGCCTGCCAGCTGGCGGCCGATATTGCCTGCATTGACATCAAGCCGGGAGTCGCTCATGGCGAGGCGCTGGATGCCGTGCATTCGCTGTCCTGCAGCTATGTACCGGGGATTCATGTCCATTCCGGCGGCTTCGAGGAATGTGCGGACGCTGATGTGATCATCTGTGACGCCGGCCCCAGCATCCTGCCGGGACAGAAGATGGACAGACTCACACTGGCCAAGGAAAACATTACAGTTATTCGTGATGTAATGAAAGAGGTTACCAAGTATACCCGAGAGGCTGTCTTCATCATGATCACCAATCCCCTGGATATCACGACCTATGTGGCCGCTACGGAATTTGGCTATCCGCTGGGCCGTTTGTTCGGTACAGGCACTACGCTGGAAACCATGCGCCTCAAGAGCATCATCGGCAGACATTACCATGTGGATGCTTCCGATGTGCAGGGCTATATGCTCGGTGAGCATGGCAATTCCGCCTTCCCAGCCTGGAGTACCGTGAATATCGGCGGCGTGCCTTTGGACAGCCTCGATGAGTTCTATGACCATGAAAAAGAATTGAACCGTGAGGAAATCGCTCAGGAAGTTGTCAATACGGCCTATGATGTGCTGCAGTCCAAGGGCTGGACCAACACGGGTATTGCCATGGGGGCCTGCCGTCTGGCCAAGGCAGTCCTGTTCGATGAACACGCAGTCCTGCCGGTTTCCATGCCCTTCAACGGCGAATATGGCCTTAATGAGGTGGCGCTGTCCCTGCCCAGCATCATCGGCAAGAACGGCGTAGAGAAGCGCATCCCGCTGCATCTGCCGTCTGCTGAACTGGAACTCCTGCAGAAGAGTGCCGAAAGCGTCAAAGCGGTCATGCGGGCGAATAAAGTTATTGACTGATCCATAGATTGCCCAATGGTGGGAAATATACCTCTTGGTATATTTCCCACCATTTTTATTTCAGACAGGAAACATTGACACAATGGATTGGACAGGGTAAAGTGTAAAGAGGGAAATAAAGTTTAGGAGATGTTTACGACGAAAAGGATTGCTTTGATTATTCTGTTTAATTTATTGGGAATTGCTTTGTTCTACAGTTGGAGCACTGCGCAGTATGATAGCGCGATGCAGGGCTTTTGGCCGGCAATTGACAGTCAGGTGTTCCTGTTTTTCAACGGGATGCTGGGGGATAATCTGCCGTTCCGCTATTTGGTGGCCTTTACCAATCTGCGCTTCTTTGACACGATTGGCTTTTTGACGATGCTGGGAATTTTTGGCTGGCATTACCGGAAGATGGATAAGGCCGGCCGCCGCTGGATGCTCTGCATGGGGGCAGTCATGCTGCTGACTGCTGTGATCGGCAAGCAGTTTGACCTGGCCTGGAATGTGGAGCGTCCAAGTCCCACCAAGTTCTTCACGGAGCTGGGCGTGCCGGTGCTCAGGGTTTCGAATCTTACCGGCTGGCCGGCCAAGGATTGGTCGGGTTCGAGCTTTCCCGGTGACCATGGCATGTGCCTGCTGATTTTCTGCTTTTATATGTTGCGTTACTTTGGCTGGCGTACATTTATGGCAGGGTTGGCAGTAGTGGTGCTGTTTTCGCTGCCCCGCGTGATGTCCGGCGCTCATTGGGTAAGTGATATCGCGGTGGGGGCCGCTAGTGTGAATCTCATCGTGCTCAGTTGGATGCTGCTGACACCGGCTGCAGATAAACTGATTGACTGGCTGGTGCAGAGATATGAAAAGCTATTTTTGAAGGGAGAAACGCAAAATGATCAAGTTTGACCATAATAACATCAATGTGCTGGATCTGGAGCGCAGCAAGAAGTTCTACAAGGAAGCTTTGGGGCTTACAGAGGTCCGTCATATAGATGGCGAAGGCTTCAAGATCGTCTTCCTGGGCGATGAACAGGGCAGTGAACATCTGCTGGAACTGACCTGGCTGGCTGACCGCAAGGAGCCGTATAACCTGGGCGATAACGAGTTCCATCTGGCCTTCCGCACGGATGATTTCGACGCTGTCCATGCCAAGCATGAGGAGATGGGCTGCATCTGCTATGAGAATACAGCCATGGGCATCTACTTCATCGTCGATCCCGATGGCTACTGGCTGGAAATCCTGCCGCCAGTGCTGAATCTGTAAATTTGCCAAAAAAAATTCTGACCGTCGCTTGACCGGTCAGAATTTTTTTGTTATCTTAGGCGTTTTCCTTGCGGAACTTGTCCATGAATTGGGCGAGTTTTTCGGCGCCTTCGTAGGGCATAGCATTGTAGATGGAGGCGCGCATGCCGCCGACGCTGCGGTGGCCTTTGACACCGCTAAGGCCCTGTTCCAGTGCTTCTTTCACGAACTTGGCTTCGAGTTCTTCGCTGGGCAGGCGGAAGGTGACGTTCATGAAGGAACGGCTGTCCTTGTCCGCATGGCCGCGGTAGAAGCCGTCAGAGTTATCGATTGCGCCGTAGACTACAGCAGCTTTCTTCTCATTGCGTTTGGCCATTTCCTCCAGACCGCCTTGCTCCTTGATCCAGGCGGCAACCTTGCCGACCATGTAGATGCAGAAAGCAGGCGGCGTATTGTAGAGGGAATCCTTTTCGAGGAAGGTGCTGTAGCGGAACATGGTGGGAAGCGTCTTGGGGCTCTTGGCCAGCAGTTCCTTCTTGGCTACTACGAGCACTACGCCAGCCGGGCCGAGGTTCTTCTGCACGCCGGCATAGATAAAGTCGAACTTGCCGAAGTCGAGCGGGCGGGAGAGCATGTCGGAGGACATATCCGCAAAGAGAGGTACGCCATTCGTTTCCGGAATATAATGATACTCCGTGCCGTAGATGGTGTTATTGTAGCAAAGATGCACATAAGCGGCATTGGGGTTGATCTTGAGCTCTTCCTGAATGGGAATATGCTTGAAGTCGCGGTCCTTGCTGGAAGCGGCAATCTCACCCACGCCTAAGAGTTCCGCCTCTTTATAGGCTTTGGAGGCAAAGCTGCCGGAGAGCACGTAGCTGCCAGGATGTTCCTTGCTGGCAAAGTTCAGCGGAATCATGGCGAACTGCTGGCTGGCACCGCCCTGGCAGAACAGGACTTCATAATCATCGCCGAGTCCCATGAGTTCCTTGATATCGGCTTTTGCCTGTGCATGGACAGCTGCATAGGGTTTGGCACGATGGCTGATTTCCAGAATGGACATGCCGCTGTCACCGAAATTCAAAAACTCAGCCTGGGCTTCCTTGAGCACCGACAGGGGCAGGGTAGCCGGACCGGGGTTAAAGTTATACACGCGATTTGCTTCCATGGAGTACCTCCTAAAAGTAATAAAATTACAAAGTTACATATGGTAGATATTTTTCTTTATTTTACCCCTAATTTTTTATAAAAGCAAGGGCAAAAACAAATATTGTTTGTTTACAGGGAACAGATGGAATTGTAAAAAGGATAAATTTTACAGATTTACGAAAAATATCTTGACATAAAGGGTGATAAGTGATAAGCTAACATCAATTTCAAAATTAAACAATAACAAAAACGAAACCGATGAAGCGGAGATAACGGCAGCTACGCCTTTACAGAGAGCCTGCATTGCTGGAAGTCAGGCAAGAAACGAACTGTCAAATGGACCGCGGAGGGTGCAGTCAAATGATCTGGAATGTCAGATCAGAGTATTCTGCAACGTGAGGAACGCGTAAGTTTCCGGGGATATGTTGGTATCCTGCAAAGCGCACGGATTTTCCGTGAATCCAAGGTGGCACCGCGGATAGTGTATAGCACTTGTTCGTCCTTGATAGAATGGATAGTTCTGTCAAGGGCGTTTTATATTGCCCGGACTTACGGCAGAACGGCAGTAAGAGAGGAGCAGGCAAAATGATTGAAGAAGCGATTGTAAAGATTGTGGGCAAGGAAGATCTGACCTATGATGAGGCTTATGCCGTGATGAATGAAATCATGAGTGGCAAGACCAGTCCTACGCAGAATGCGGCGTTTCTCGCGGCGCTTTCCACCAAGAGTGCCCGGGCCGAAACCACTGAGGAAATCGCGGGCTGCGCGGCGGCCATGCGTGACCATGCCACGAAGGTGGATACAGGGCTCGACATCTGCGATATCGTAGGTACCGGCGGCGACCATAGCCAGAGCTTCAACATCTCGACAACGGCCAGCCTCGTGGCTGCGGCTGGCGGCGTCAAGGTCGCCAAGCATGGCAACCGCGCAGCGTCCTCCAAATGCGGCACGGCGGACTGCCTCGAAGCCCTTGGCGTCAATATTGAACAGAGCCCGGAACTGTGCAAGAGATTATTGAATGAAGTGGGCATGTGTTTCTTCTTTGCGCAGAAGTATCATAGCTCCATGAAATATGTCGGCGCAATCCGCCGGGAACTCGGCGTGCGCACGGTGTTCAATATCTTAGGGCCGCTGACCAATCCCGGCAGCCCCACGCGCCAGCTCTTAGGTGTCTATGATGAGTATCTCGTCGCACCGCTGGCCCATGTCCTGAGCAGCCTCGGCGTCAAGCGCGGCATGGTGGTTTACGGCAAGGATAAATTAGATGAGATTTCCCTGTCAGCTCCCACGGCGGTCTGTGAGATCCGGGACGGCTGGGTGAAAGCCTATACCATCAAGCCGGAGGATTTCGGCATGGAACGTTGCACGAAGGAAGATCTCGTGGGCGGCACGCCGACAGAGAACGCCGCGATTACCCGCAGCATCCTGCAGGGCGAGAAAGGCCATAAGCGTAATGCGGTACTCCTGAACGCTGGTGCGGCGCTCTATATCAATGAGAAGGCGCCGACGCTTGCCGAAGGCATCAAGCTGGCAGCAGAACTGATTGATTCCGGCAAGGCCATGGAGACTTTGGAGAAGCTGATTGAAGTCAGCCAGAAAGCGCAGGCTGTAGCATGAATGTATTGGAACGGCTGGCCGGGTATGCCAGTGAACGGGTGGCAGCGGCTAAACGGCAGAAATCTTTGGCGCAACTGCGGCAGGAGGCAGAGGCTATGCCGAAAGGGGATTTCCCGTTTCGGCAGGCGCTGGCCCATGATGGATTATCCTTTATCTGCGAATGCAAGAAGGCTTCGCCTTCGAAGGGCCTGATTGCCCCGGATTTTCCTTATCTGCAGATTGCGAAAGCGTATGAAGCGGCTGGTGCCGATGCTATTTCCGTGCTTACGGAACCGCGGGAGTTTTTGGGCAGTGACCAATATCTGCAGGAAATCGCGGCGGCCGTGAAGACGCCCTGCCTGCGCAAGGATTTCACGATTGATGAATACATGATCTATGAAGCCAAGGTGCTCGGAGCTTCGGCGGTGCTGCTGATCTGCTCGCTCTTGGAGACGGAACGCATCCGGGAATATATGGCGATTGCCCACGAGTTGGGACTGTCGGCCCTGGTGGAAGCACATGATGAACGGGAAATTGAAAGCGCTCTGGCAGCCGGAGCCGGAATCATCGGCGTGAATAACCGCAACCTCAAGGACTTTTCCGTGGATATCGAGAGCAGCGGACGGCTGCGGCAGATGGTGCCGCCGGAAGTGCTGTTCGTATCGGAAAGCGGCGTGAAGTCAGCTGCGGACGTGCAGCGGGCCAAAACGATGGGCGCGGATGCCATACTGGTAGGGGAAGCACTGATGCGCAGTGCGGATAAGAATGCGATGCTGGCGGAATTCTATGCCGCTGCAGATAGAGAAAGGGAGATTTTGCCATGACGAATCCACAGGGACGCTTTGGTATTCACGGGGGCCAGTATATTCCGGAAACCCTGATGAATGCCATCATTGAACTCGAAGAAGCTTATAATCACTATAAAAACGATCCGGAGTTCCAGCAGGAGCTCACGGAACTCTTGAATGACTATGCCGGTCGTCCTTCCCGCCTGTATTATGCGGAAAAGATGACGAAAGACCTCGGCGGCGCGAAAATCTATCTCAAACGCGAGGATCTTAACCATACGGGCGCTCATAAAATCAACAATGTTTTAGGGCAGGCCCTGCTGGCCAAGAAGATGGGCAAGACGCGGCTGATTGCCGAAACCGGCGCCGGCCAGCATGGCGTGGCCACGGCCACGGCGGCAGCGCTGATGGGCATGGAATGCGTGGTCTTTATGGGCAAGGAAGATACGGAGCGACAGGCACTCAATGTCTACCGCATGCGGCTGCTGGGCGCGAAAGTGGTACCCGTTACGTCCGGCACAGCGACGCTCAAGGATGCGGTATCGGAAGCCATGCGCGAATGGACGACGCGCATCAGTGATACGCATTATTGCCTGGGCTCGGTCATGGGCCCGCACCCGTTCCCCACGATTGTGCGGGATTTTCAGGCGGTTATCTCCCAGGAAATCAAGGCACAGATGCTCGAAAAGGAAGGCCGCCTGCCCGATGCGGTGCTGGCTTGTGTGGGCGGCGGTTCCAATGCCATCGGCAGTTTCTATCATTTTATTGAAGACAAAGATGTCAAACTGATTGGCTGTGAGGCAGCCGGCCGGGGCATTGATACCTTCGAGACGGCGGCTACGATCAATACAGGCCGTCTGGGGATCTTCCACGGCATGAAATCCTATTTTTGTCAGGATGAGAATGGGCAGATTGCGCCGGTGTATTCTATTTCCGCCGGCCTCGATTATCCCGGTGTCGGCCCGGAACATGCGCACCTGCATGATATCGGCCGCGCAGAATATGTGGCCATCACCGATGATGAAGCGGTGGACGCTTTTGAATATCTGTCCCGTACCGAGGGCATCATTCCGGCCATCGAGTCGAGCCATGCCATTGCCTATGCCATGAAGATGGCACCGAAGATGGCGAAGGATAAGATTATCGTTGTAACTGTATCTGGCCGGGGCGACAAGGACTGCGCCGCCATTGCCCGCTATCGGGGGGAGGATATCCATGAGTAATATCGCAAATGCATTCAAGAACGGCAAAGCCTTTATTCCCTTTTTTACCTGCGGTTTCCCGGATATGGAGACCAGCAAGGCGGCTATTCGCGCGGCCGTGGAGAACGGCGCGGACCTGATTGAGCTTGGTATTCCCTTCTCTGATCCCACAGCGGAAGGTCCGGTAATCCAGCGTTCCACGTTGGGGGCGCTCAAGAATGGCGTCACGACCAATAAGATATTCAAGATGGTCAAGGAATTGCGGCAGGATGTAAAGATTCCGCTGGTCTTTATGACCTATGCCAATGTGGTATTCTCCTATGGCGGGGAAGATTTCTTTGCCAAATGTCAGGAAGTCGGCATTGATGGCCTGATCCTGCCGGACCTGCCCTATGAAGAAAAGGAAGAATTTGCCAGCCTTAGCGAAAAATACGGCGTAGACCTGATCTCCATGATTGCGCCGACCTCCCATGAGCGCATTGCCATGATTGCCAAGGAGGCCAAGGGCTTTATCTATGTGGTCAGCAGTCTCGGGGTTACGGGCGTGCGCAAGGAAATCACGACGAATCTGGCGGAAATGGTGGAAGCCATCCGCAAGGTAACCGATGTGCCCTGCGCCATTGGCTTTGGCATCGCCAACCCCGACCAGTCGAAGAAGATGGCACAGATTGCCGACGGCGTGATCGTTGGTTCGGCCATTGTCAAGCTGCTGGAGAAATACGGCAAAGAAGCACCGGAGTATGTGGGGGCCTATGTGCGTTCCATGCATCCGCGCAATTTACTGTAATAGTGCAGGGGGATAGCCCCTGACAGCAAAAAGCCCGTTGATGAAACGGGCTTTTTCAAATTGCAGTTTATCGGGCAGTTCGTGCTGAAGGTATCCCGTTCATACGTTGTCAGGGGTTCACGGGGGAGTACTTTTGCTGTTTCCGCTAAACGTCCCTCCCTGTCAAGTTAGAGCTATTTAGCGGGATGCGCCGGGCAGGCCAGCGGCGCGTCTTTCAGCGTGCTTTCTAGTTACTACCTGCGTCGGGCCGGTCTTCGCT
>NZ_FNJQ01000028.1 GCF_900104055.1 Pseudoselenomonas ruminantium | reverse complement strand
CTGTAAGTAACAAGTACATCGATGTTCTTGTTACGGGAGCAACGGTTCGTGCCAATTGCAGATTTCGTATCTTGGGGCGAACGGGGGCGTGCTTTTGCTGTGGGAGCGACAGTCTGAGCGCAGCGAAGACCGGCCCGACAGAAAAAGTTGCTAGATAGCACGCTGAAAGACGCGCCGTTGGCCTGCCCGGCGCATCCAGCTAAACAGCTCTAAATTTGCAGGGAGGGTCGTTTAGCGGAAACAGCAAAAGTACGCCCCCGTTCACCCCTGACTGCGTATGTGCGGGATTATTTTGGCACGAACTAACCGACAAACTGCAATTTTTATATCCCCCCGGGGGGCTTGTGGAGTTGTTGTCGCACTTGCTATCATGGAATTGATACTGATTTTCGGTGATAAGGAGTGATGGCGTGCGCTTGAAGGATGAAGACAGACATTATTTGGGGATTGCGATGCCTGCCGCTTGGGAAGGACTGTTCATGGTGCTTCTGAGCTCGGTGGATATCATTATGGTGGGCGCATTGGGCACGTCGGCGATTGCGGCGGTGAGCATCTTTACCCAGCCACGCATGATGCTCTTATGCGTGGTGCGTTCGGTGGCTTCGGTGCTGACCTTGCTGACCGCCCGGAAGTTTGGGGCGCAAAAGCTTTCGGAGGTGCCTGCACTGCTCTCGCGGACACTTTTTTGCATGATTATCCTGATGGGGGCGCTGCATCTGCTGTTCTTCTGGCACCTGGAGGGAATCCTGAGCTGGATGGGGGCCAAGGAGGATTATATGGCAGCGGCCCTGTCCTATGGGGATATTGCCCTGCTGGGCGTGTTTTTGACCACGCTGTCTACAATCTTACAGGCGGTGCAGCTGGGTTATGGACATACCAGACAGGTGATGAGCGCCAATGTGCAGGGAAATGTTGTCAACATTATCGGCAATGCCTTGTTCATCTTCGGACTGGGGCCATTTCCCGAGCTGGGCGTTGTGGGCGCGGCTATCGGGACGGTAATGGGCACGAGCTGGACACTGGCGGCAACGGGCTGGCAGCTGCGGCAGAGCGAATGGGCCGGCTGGGGACGCTTCCTGCCGACGCGGGAATACTTCCGGGAGTTCCTGCCCGTGTTTGCAGGCGTGTTCAGCGAACAGGGCTTTGAGCGCATTGGCATGGTGCTCTATACCCGCATGGTGGCAGAGCTGGGGACAGCGGCTTATGCGGTGCATGCCATCTGCATGAACTTTTGCGATTTCTATTACTGCTTTGCTGGCGGCTTGGGCAAGGCCAATATGGTCATGGCCGGCCATGCGCATGGGGCGGGGGATTGGGCTTATTGGCAGCGCCAGCTCAGAGCCGGGCTTAAGTGGAGCGTACTGTTCTCTATGGTTTCCTTTGTGCTGACATTTGCCCTGCGGGAAGAAATCTTCAGCCTCTATTCCCATGAGGCTGAGCTTTTGCCCTTGGGCGCGATGATCATGATCTTTGTGGCCGCGGTGAGCTTCCCCGAAGCGCATGCGATGGTCTGTGCGGGCGTCCTGCGCGGGAGCGGGCAGACCAGCCAGGTCGCGGCTTATTCCTTTGTGAGCATCGCGTTCCTGCGGCCGCTGATCACGGCTTTTTTCCTGCAGGTATTGGAGCTGGGACTTGCTGGGGCATGGCTGGCATTGGCTATCGACCAGTCCATCCGGGCTGGCTGTGCGTCCTTCCTGCTCTGGCGTTTGTGGCGCAGCCGGCCGCAGGCAGCCTATGAGACTTGACACAGGTCCATGATGATGATAAAATTGTGCATGTTTGTGATATTTATCATACGATTACAGCTGAATATGGATTGAATCCGGTGTCGGAAGACTTAATAGAGAAGCTGGTATAAGCCAGCGCGGTCCCGCCACTGTAACAGGGAGTCATATGGCATTTAGGTCACTGAAAGGGGCAAAGCACTTTCGGGAAGGCGCGATATGATGATGAACTGGAGCCAGGAGAACTGCCGGATTGATAATCACCGCTGGGAGCTGCACTGCGGCTCCCGATACCCGCGAGCGATGGGGATGGGGATTTTGCTGGAGTAGTTTATGGTGAGCCTGTCTGTTTTTATGCGGACAGGCTTTTTTATATTATTTTTTATGAGGAGTGGGATGTTTTGCAAAAAATCATCGGCAAGATGTCACAAATGCTGGTGACGCTTGTAGGCGTCAGCTTTTTGACCTTTTGCCTGACCTATCTGGCGCCGGGGGATCCGGCGGCGATGCTCTTAGAGGCTGGGGATACCATCGTGTCCCAGGAGACTTTGGACAAGACGCGTGCGGAATTAGGTCTGGACAAGCCCTTTCTGGTGCAGTATGCCAACTGGGCCGGGGGCGTGCTGCATGGGGATATGGGCATGTCCTATTCGGCCAAGAAACCGGTGACGGACAAGTTGTTGGAGGGCTTTGCCGGAACATTGACGCTGGCGGCTGTGACCATCGTGTTCGTGCTGCTGATTTCCCTGCCCTTGGGCATCTGGTCGGCGGTACACCGCAATGGCTGGCAGGATTATCTGGTGCGGGGCGTGTCCTTTATCGGCGTGTCCATGCCGAGCTTTTGGATTGGTCTGATCTTTCTCTATGTGTTTGGCCTGAGGCTGGGCTGGTTCCCAATAGCCAAATCCGCCGTGACGGCGGAGGGCATCGTACTGCCTGCGCTGACGCTGGCGCTCTATATGTCTTCCAAGTACATCCGTCAGGTGCGCACGGTATTTCTGGAAGAACTGCGGCAGGATTATGTGGTGGGCGCCCGGGCCAGAGGCCTTTCGGAGCAGGCCATCCTTTGGAAGCATGTGCTGCCCAATGCCGTATTGCCATTGATTACCCTGCTCGGCATGTCCATTGGCTGGCTGCTGGGCGGTGTGGCCGTCATCGAGATGGTGTTCTCCTGGCCGGGCATCGGCAATATGGCGGTGCGGGCGATTTCCATGCGTGATTATCCGCTGATTGAAGGCTTCGTGCTCTGGATTTCTATCGTCTACATGGGCATCAATGCGCTGGTGGATCTATCCTATGTCTATCTGGATCCGCGGCTGAAAAAGGAGGGCAGGGCATGACGGTTTTTCGGGAAAATAAATTATTTGCCTTCTATACGGCGCTGGTCGCATTGATCGTGCTATTGGCGTTGTTTGCGCCCTTCCTGGCGCCGCAGGATCCCATGGCCGGCGATATGAAGCTGGTCCTGCAGACGCCGTCGGCCCAGCATGTACTCGGTACGGATAAACTGGGGCGGGATATTTTCTCCCGCATACTCTGCGGCACGCAGATTTCCCTGTTTATGGCTTTGTGCCTGGTGGCCCTGATTGCCGTCGTAGGCACATTGGTGGGAGTATTGGCCGGTTACTTCGGCGGCTGGCTGGAAACGATCCTGATGCGCTTTGCGGATATGATGCTGGCGTTCCCCGGCATCGTGCTGGCCATCGCCATTGCCGGTATCCTGGGCGGCAGTGTGGTCAATACCATCCTGGCTCTGCTGGTGGTGAGCTGGGCCAAATACGCGCGGCTGGTCAGGAGCCTGGTCATCCGCCTGCGCGGCCAGGATTTCATTTTGGCCGCCAAGATTCAGGGCGCGCGTACGGCGAGCATTCTCTGGCGTCATATCCTGCCCAATGTCCTGCCTATGGTGGTGATCACCGGGGCCATGGACATCGGCACGATGATGATGGAGATTGCCGGCTTGTCCTTCCTGGGCTTTGGCGCCCAGCCGCCGACACCGGAATGGGGACTGATGCTCAATGAGGGGCGGCAGTATATCCAGTCGGCACCCTGGCTGATGATTTATCCAGGGCTGGCTATTTTTATCGTGGTGGCGATATTCAATCTGTGGGGAGACAGCCTGCGGGATGTGCTCGACCCACGGCAGGAATAAACTATTTTAGCAAAGGGGAAGTTTTGAGAAATGAAGATTTTTAACGCGAAGAAGTTATGGAAAGCCGTGAGCCTTGGTCTCTGCGGTGCGGCTCTGACTGTGATGCTGGCCGGCTGCGGTGCGGATAACAGCAGCTCGGTGGATAAGGGCGTGCTCAAGGTTGGTGTGACGAATTTTGCCGATACCTTAGAGCCTACGCAGAATTTCTTTGGCTGGGTGGTCATGCGCTATGGCCTGGGCGAATGCCTGACGAAATTTGACGAGAAGATGAACGTGCAGCCCTGGCTGGCTGAAAGCTGGAGCATCAGCGATGACCATACGACCTGGACATTCAAGATTCGTGAGGGCGTGAAGTTCTCCAATGGCAATCCGCTGACGGCTGATGCGGTCAAGAAATCCATCGAACGCGCTTTCGAGAAGAACAACCGCGCCGCGACTTTCTTCAAGTACAAGGAAATCAAGGCCGAAGGCCAGACACTGACCATCGTGACGGAAAAGCCCATGCCGAATATGCCGGGCTTTTTGGCCGATCCCCTGTTCATCATCGTGGATACCAGCGCTGAGGGCAGCCGTGACTTTGCCAAGGAAGGCCCCATCTGCACCGGCCCCTATATGGTGGAATCCTTCGTGAAGGAAAAGGCCGTGATGAAGAAGAACCCGAACTATTGGGATGGCGAAGTGCCGTTTGAAACCGTAGAGATCCCGTCCATCGACGATCCGAACACCCGCGCTATGGCGCTGCAGTCCGGCGAGGTGGATATGGCCGTGAACATTGCCGCTGGCGATATGGATACGTTCCGCGGCAACGACAAGTTCTTCGTGGATGAGATTTCCTCCCTGCGTACGGTGCTGGCCCGTCTGAACCATAAGGGCATCCTGAAGGATGACAAGGTGCGTGCTGCACTGATCTGCGGCTGCGACCGGGAAACTTACAATAATGTACTCCTGAAGGGCACCTTCCTGCCGGGCAAGGCTCCGGTACCGCCATCCATGGACTATGGCTTTGACCAGCTGACCGATCCTAACGCCTACAATCCGGAACGGGCAGCCAAGCTCCTCGATGAAGCTGGCTGGAAGGATACCAATGGCGATGGCATCCGCGAAAAGGATGGCCAGCCGCTGAAGCTGGACTTCGTGGTCTACAACAGCCGCGCCGAACTGCCGCTCTATGCCGAAGCTGTGCAGGCTGACCTCAAGAAGCTGGGCTTTGACATCAATATAAAGACCGTGGATTACAATCTTGTAGACCAGATGGGCATCAAGGGCGAATATGACCTCTTGATTTCCAACATCACGACGGCCAACACGGGCGATCCGGAAATCTTCCTGTCCTGGTATTGGAAGACCAACCACAATGGCGATAATCCGCAGAATGGTTCCGGTTACAGCAATCCGGCCCTCGACGCTAAGTTCAATGAACTGGCCGCTGAATTTGACAAGAGCAAACGTCGTCAGCTGATCATCGACATCCAGCAGATCCTGCTTAATGATGGTGCGGCTCTGTTCCTGGGCTATCCGCAGACCAATATCGTCAGCAACAAGGCTCTGGCCAATGTGAAGATGTATCCGTCTGACTACTATTGGATCACGAATATCATCAAACCGGCTGGTAAATAAGGGATAAATCATGTTGTTGAATGTAAAAGAGCTTGCTATTGACTATCAAGGCAAAAACACCGTGGCAAATGTCAATTTTGACTTGTCAGCCGGGGAAATCATGGCCATTGTCGGTGAATCCGGCAGTGGCAAGACTTCTGTGATTCGCGCTATCTTAGGCTGCCTTTCGGGCACGGGGCAGGTATCTGCCGGGGAAATCAACTTCAACGGCCGCGATATCGCGCATCTCTCGAATAAGGAATGGCTCGCCATCCGGGGCAAGGATATGGCCATGATCTTCCAGGACAGCGGAAATATGCTCAATCCTGTGCAGACCATCGGCCGGCAGTTTGTGGAATACATCCAGCTGCATAGCAAGCTGAGCCATAGTGAGGCCGTGAAAAAGGCCTGCGGCCTGCTCGCCCGCATGAATCTGCCGGATCCGGCCCGCGTGATGGACTCCTATGCCTTTGAACTCAGTGGCGGCATGCGCCAGCGCGTAGGCATTGCCATGGCGCTGACTTTCTCGCCGCAGCTGCTGCTCGCAGATGAACCGACGTCGGCGCTCGATGTGACCACTCAGGCGCAGATCGTCGATGAGCTGATGCAGGTGGTCCACGAAGCCGGTTCGGCCATGATCATCGTCACTCATAATATCGGCGTGGCGGCCCATATGGCCGATAAGATCATGGTCATGGCTGGCGGCAAGGTCGTGGAATACGGCAAAACGGATGAAATCATCAAAAATCCGCAGGCTGAATACACCCGTACTTTGCTGGGTTCCGTGCCGGAGATTGGAGGTCAGCGCTATGTCAGCTAAGGAAGTCCTGCTCGCCACTGACAAGGTAAGCAAAATCTTTACCTTGAAGGATGGGACGAGATTCACAGCCTGCAATGAGGTGAGCATCAGCCTGCACAAGGGCGAGACGCTGGGACTCGTAGGCGAATCCGGCTGCGGCAAGTCCACCTTCGTCCGCACGATCATGGGGCTGCATCCTGCGACCAGCGGCAAGATCCTGTTCAAGGGGGAGGATATCACCAATCTGACGGGCGAAAAGCGCCGGGAGATGGCCAAGCATATCCAGATGATCTTCCAGGATCCGGCGACGGCTTTCAATCCCAAAATGCGCATCAAGGACATCATCTGCGAGCCCTTGCGCAATTTTGAGCGCGTCAGTGATAAGGAAGCCGAGGCCAGGGCCGTTGACCTATTGCGGCAGGTGGAACTGGCGCCGGAAATCGCCCTGCGCTATCCGCATGAGCTTTCTGGCGGTCAGCGTCAGCGTGTCGGCATTGCCCGGGCACTGATCTTAGAGCCGGAAATCATCATCTGCGATGAGGCCACTAGCGCGCTTGATGTGTCCGTGCAGGATAGCATTGCCAAGCTGCTGGCCAAGATCCAGCGGGAAAAGGGTGTCAGCTATATTTTCATCTGCCATGATCTGGCCCTCGTGAGCCTGATTAGCCATCGGGTGATGGTGATGCAGAAGGGCAATGTGGTGGAGGAACTGCCGGGGGATAAGCTGCAGTCCTGCCAGCATCCCTATACGAAAAAATTATTGGCCTCGGTGTTTACCGTGCATAGATAAATAGGAACAGCCTATGAAAACCGTGTGTTTTCATAGGCTGTTTTTTATGGAAAAATATGCAATTCATATCCCCCGGGGGAGCTTGTGAGAATATTTGAAATTTTTTAAAATAGATTTAAGGATTTGACATGGTCAGAGACTGAGATTTTTTGGGACAGGGAGGTAAGGAAATTATGCCAAGATCCTATCAGGAGAATGAACTATCCAGCATCATCAGGATTGATGAAACGAAATGCAAGGGCTGTGACACCTGCAAATCGTTTTGTCCGGCTGATGCGATCGATGGCCCCTATGGTGCGAATCACCGCATCAACAGTGACCGCTGCTTGCAGTGCGGGCAGTGTCTGGTGAATTGCCCCTTCGGTGCCATTGAGGACACCGCGGATGTGGTGGATCAGGTGATCGAGAAACTGCAGGATGGCAAGACCACGGTGGTGGCCACGGTAGCGCCAGCTGTGCGCGTGGCGCTAGGGGAAGAGTTCGGGATGGAACCGGGGAAACTGATAACCGAGCAGATGTATGGCGCGCTGAAACAGGCGGGTTTCAAGATCATGGATGTCAATTTTGCGGCGGATAACACCATTCTGGAGGAAGGTACAGAACTCATCCATAAGATCCAGAAATATGTGCTGAACAAGCCGGTAACGGAGGAGTTGGGACCGCTGCCTCAGTTTACTTCCTGCTGTCCGGCCTGGGTGCGGTATATGGAACTTTATCATCCGGATTTGCGCCAGCATCTGTCCTCGGCGAAATCCCCGCAGGGGATGGCAGGGCCCGTGGCAAAAATCTACGGTGCCAAGGAAATCTGGAAGGTCGAGCCGGAGCGGATTTTCTGTGTGGGCGTCTATCCCTGCACCGCCAAGAAACTGGAAGCCTCGCGGCCGGAATTTACCGCGGCGGCGGACTATTGGAAGAAGCAGGGACATACCGCTGCTTATCAGGATACGGATGTGGTGCTGACGACCAGAGACCTGGCAAGATTGCTCAAGAAGCTGGATATTGATATCCGCAATGTGCAGCCTGCCGAGGAAAAAGACAATCCACTCGCAGAGTATACCGGGGCGGGAACGATATTCGGCGCCACGGGCGGTGTGATGGAGGCTGCCTTGCGCACGGCGTACTTTGTCTTGACCGGTCAGGAGCTGGCCGACCTAGACTATGAGCCTGTGCGTGGCCTGGACGAAGTGAAATCTGCCGAAATCCCGTTGAAGCTCAAGGATGGCGGTCAGGAAATCACCTTGAAGATTGCGGTGGTTCATGGCACGAAAAATGTGGAACCCCTGCTGGCGGAAATCAAGGCCGGGAAATCGAGCTATCATTTCATCGAAGTCATGAACTGTCCGGGCGGCTGCGTGAATGGCGGCGGTCAGCCCATCAATCCCATGGGGACGTCATGGACAGGCAAGTTCAAGGCAATTCTGCCGTGGTCGTAGGAGGTGCACCATGAAACGATATTCCTATGAAGAAAAAGGCGTGAAGATCAGTCGCCGGGAGTTTTTGGGCTTTGTGGGTGTGGTGACCGCTTTCCTTTGGACCGGTATCTACACGATGACCGATCTGGTCGTTGACCGGACGAAATACATCAAGATGCGCACGGCGGGGCTTTATCAGGATGATGAGAAGCAGGCGAAGCGGCAGAGCCATAACAATCAAAGCCTGTTGAACATGTATAAGAGCCTGAACTTCCAACCCATGAGCCCGCTGGCCGAAGAATTGTTCCATACCCATTATATAGACCGCAGCATCCTGTAAGAAAGGCGGGAGAATGATGAAAAAATTCAAAGGAAATGAGCGCATCCTGCATCATAAATTGCCGACAAGACTATTCCACTGGTGTTTAGTCTTGAGCTTTTTGCCGGCTGGTTTTACCGGGCTGATCCTGTTCTTCCGTCCGCTGGGAGATGCTGGCATGAATCTGGCGATGCAGGTGCATATCGTGGGCGGCTGGATCTTGTTTATCGCCTGTGCCTTGTTCTTCTTGCTCTGTCCCGGGCGCGTAATTGCCTTCTGGCGGGAAATCACCACCTGGACGGATGATGATTATGCCTGGATGAAGATTTCCGGCGGCTATATCCATAAGTTCCTGATGCTGGAATATGAGGTTCCGCCCATGAATAAGCTCAATTCCGGGCAGAAAATGATGGGAGTTATGGTGCTGGTCGGCACCACGCTGCTCATCCTGACCGGCTTGGTGCTCTATGTGTCACTGCCGCTGGTGCCCAAGGAAATTGCCTTCTATGCTGACCGCATCCATTTGGTGGTGGGCATATTCCTGTTCCTGTGCATTGTCGGGGGCCATATCCCACTGGGCATCTATAACTGGCCGGAGTTCTGCAGTATGTTTGGCGACGGGACCATCAACGCCCAGCATGCCCAGGAACATCATCCGCTGTGGACGAAACATGAGATCAAAGAGACCAATAAGAACTGATTGATGAGATGAAGGAAACTGCCATACCGCAGAATGTTCTGTGGTATGGCAGTTTTTCTTTAGAAGCGGAAATCCCGTTCGCCCTGTTCGATTTTCTGTAAACGCGTTTGCAATGTCTTTTGGGCCACGGGATTACTTACTTCCGGAATGTTTTTGGCGATAAGCTTCTCGCCGGCGGCTTTTGTTTCCGGGGAGGCGTAGTCTTCCAGATATTCCTTCAGCGTCATCAGGGCATTGGGCAGGCAGCAGTTCTGGATCTGCTTAGCCTTGCAGAGGGCCATGAACCGGTCGCCGGTACGGCCTTCCCGATAGCAGGCGGTGCAGAAGGAGGGGACATAGTCCATATCGATCAGCCACTTCATCACTTCGTCCAATGAGCGGGTATCGGATACATCAAACTGCACGGTGTCTTCGGGGCGGGTTTCCTGTGTGTAGCCGCCGACAGAAGTACGGGAACCGCCGGAAATCTGGGAAATGCCCAGATGCAGGACACGTTCCCGGGACTTTTGTGACTCGCGGGTGGAAACGATCATGCCCGTATAGGGGACGGCAATACGGATGCAGGCGACGATCTTGGCGAAGGTGTCATCATCGATAGCATTGCTGAAGGTGCTCACATCGATGTCTTCGGCTGGGCATATCCTGGGCACGGAAATGGTATGGGGGCCGACGCCGAATTTGGCTTCCAGATGCTCCGCGTGCATCAGGAGACCGGCGTATTCGTAGCGATATTTATCCAGGCCAAAGAGAACGCCGAGCCCCACATCATCAATGCCGCCTTCCATGGCGCGGTCCATAGCTTCAGTATGGTAGGCATAATCATGTTTGGGGCCGGTGGGATGGAGCACTTCATAGGAGTCTTTATGATAGGTTTCCTGAAACAGGATATAAGTGCCAATGCCAGCTTCGTGCAGGCGGCGGTAATTTTCTACGGTGGTGGCGGCAATATTCACATTGACGCGGCGGATGGCGCCGTTCTTATGTTTGACGGAATAAATGGTATGAATGCAGTCGAGGATGTATTCGATGGGATTGTTCACCGGATCTTCGCCAGCTTCGATGGCCAGCCGCTTGTGGCCCATTTCCTGCAGGGCAATGACTTCCTCCCGGATTTGTTCCTGGCTGAGTTTCACGCGGGGAATATTCTTGTTAATGCCATGATAGGGACAGTAGATGCAGCCATTGATGCAGTAGTTGGAGAGGTAAAGCGGTGCGAACAGGACGATGCGGTTGCCGTAGAATTCTTTTTTGATTTCTTCGGCCAGATGATAGATCTCCTCGTTCTTGGCGGGAATATCGCAGGCCAGCAGCACGGAGGCCTCCCGGTGGTCAAGCCCCTTGCATTCCCGTGCCTTGGCCAGGATGGCATCGATAAGCTCGGTATCGTTCTTGTGCTGGTCTGCATAAGCAAGGGACGTGAGGATTTCCTCATGGTTGATGAATTCTTCCGCCTTGCTGGATTTCGGATTGTACATGTTATCGCTCTCCTTTACGCCAATATGAAACAAGACGCCGGGCATAGCAGGGATACTGCTGCGCGGCGCCTTAATATTGCAGAGGACAAACGGGATCTTGTTTTCTGCACAGGGAGCGTTCCCCATCCAACCGAGCCACCGCAAGAAGGGGGATTGCTCTTTCATGAATCATTATAAAAATTTTATGGAAGGTTCACAAGCTCCCCCGGGGGATATAAGTTAAAAAAAATAGAAAATTATATTTTATTTGACAATAATAAGGGCGAAAAAGCACGTGATCAGGATAAACTGCTTCGCATATCCCCCTGGGGGGCTTATTTTTCACGGAAAAATCCTGTATCATAAAATATTAGAGAAAGAACAGGGAGGTCTTGACAAGCATGAATTATGCGGTAAAACGCTTTATCCAGCTGATACCGATTTTGTTCGGCATTACGTTCTTATCGTTTTTGCTGATGTATCTGGCAGGCAGTGATGCGGTCACCGAGATGTATACCAACCGGGGCGTGGAAGTGGCCCAGGAAATCATCGATGAGAAAAAGGCTGCGCTGGGGCTCAACCTGCCTTTCCTGCAGCAGTATCTCAACTGGCTCTGGGGCATGTTCCATGGCAATATGGGCGTAAGCTATGTGACCGGAGAAGACGTGCTGGGGGCCTTTATGAAGAAACTGCCGGCAACCTTATTGCTGACGGCGCTTTCCATCGCCATGACGGTCGTTATTTCCCTGCCCTGCGGCATACTGGCAGCCGTGCGCCATGACAAGATCGCGGATATCGTACTGCGGTTTGGCAGTTTCCTGGGCAATGCCATGCCCAATTTCTTTGTGGGCATGCTCCTGATGGAATTCTTGGGCATCCAGTTGGGCATCCTGCCGGTGATTTCCAGCGGCACGGATATCAAGAGTGCCATCATGCCGACGCTGACGCTCGCGATTGCCATGTCGGCCAAATATCTGCGGCAGGTGCGCAGTACGGTGCTCGAAGAGCTCAACAAGGATTATGTGCTGGGGGCCAGAGCGCGCGGCATAAGTGCCCAGGTTATCCTCTGGAAAAATGTGATGAAGGCTTCCATGCTGACCATCATGACATTGCTGGCATTGTCCATTGGCAGCCTGCTCGGCGGTACGGCAATCATCGAGAGCATCTTCATGTGGGACGGCGTGGGCAAACTCGCCGTGGATGCCATCAATATGCGCGACTATCCCATCATTCAGGCCTACGTCATGTGGATGGCCATTATCTATGTGTTTGTCAATCTGGTGGCAGATCTTCTCTACCATCATCTTGATCCGCGTATCCGTCTGGGGGTGAATGCCAAATGAGTCAGGCGATAGCGCCGACGATCCGTGTGCAGAATGTGCGGCAGAACCGCCTGCAGCGCAAGCTCTATTTCTTTGGGGCCCTGGCTGTATTGCTGATCGTGGCTTCATTCTTCAGCGAATACCTCTGTCCCTATGATCCCTATATGCAGGATATGTCACTGACCAAGGCGGCTCCCTCGGCTGAGCATTTATTGGGCACCGACCGCTATGGCCGGGATATGCTGTCCAGAGTCATTGCGGGCAGCAAGACCAGTATATTCTCGACATTATTGCTGGTCGGTTTTATTACCGTCTTTGGCAGCCTGATCGGCATTATCTGCGCCTGGGCGGGAAAATGGGTGGACACCCTGCTTATGCGCCTGTCCGATATGTTCTTGGCATTTCCTGGCCTGGTATTTGCGTTGGCCGTGGCAGCGGTATTGGGGGGCGGTGTCCATAACGCCATCTTTGCCCTGGCGGCCATCAGCTGGCCCAAATATGCGCGGCTCGCGCGCAGCCAGACCTTGGCGCTGCAATCGGCGGCCTTCATGCAGGCGGCGCAGATGGCAGGCAGCAGCACCTTCAAGATCATCCGCAAGCATGTGATTCCCAATATCTCGGGGCCCATCCTCGTGACGGCCATGCTCGATATCGGCACCATGATGATGGAACTGGCCGGGTTGTCCTTTCTAGGACTCGGGGCCAAGCCGCCCATCCCGGAATGGGGCAGCATGATGAGCGATACCCGTAATCTTTTGCCCACCCAGCCGTGGGTGACCTTGGCGCCGGGCTTTGCAATCTTTCTCTCGGTGATGGTCTTTAATCTGCTCGGCGATACGGTGCGGGATTATCTCGATCCGAAGAACAGGAGATAGGAATGTCAGAAATCATTCGTTATGAACATGTGGATATCCGCTATAATGGTAATTTGACTGTTCAGGATATCAGCTTTTCCCTGCAGGAGGGGGAAATCCTGGGTATTGTGGGCGAAAGCGGCAGCGGCAAGTCCACGCTGCTGAAAGCGGCCCTCAATATGCTGGGCCGGGATGGTTTGGTCACGCGCGGGGATATCTATTATAAGGGCTTGGATTTGCCGGATATCAGCGAGAAGGAAATGCAGAAGATCTGCGGTGCGGAAATCGGCATGATCTTCCAGCTGGCGGGAAATTCGTTCTGTCCCATCCGCACGGTGGGCGTCCAGATTCAAGAAATGATGGCCGCACATGGCCATGAGGATGCCCAAATGGTGGAGCGGGAAACCTGCGAACTGTTTACGAAGTTTGGCTTCAGCGAGCCCAAGCGCATCTGGGACAGTTATCCCTTTGAACTGTCCGGCGGCATGCAGCAGCGTGTCGGCGTAGCGGCGGCCATGCTCCTGCGGCCGAAGATCCTGCTGGCCGACGAGCCGACTTCGGCCCTCGATGTTACGGTGCAGAAACAGGTCATCGAGGAAATGCTGCTGGCCCGCAAGCTGTTCGGTACGGCAATCATTCTTGTCACCCATAATATCGGCGTAATCCGGGCCATGGCAGACAGCATGCTCGTGCTGCATCAGGGGAAGATGATGGAGTATGGTAAGGCCAAAGAGGTTTTGGCAAATCCCCAGTCTGCCTATACGAAAAAACTGCTGGCGGCGGTGCCCCGGCTTAGGAGGTCAGAGGCACGCAATGAACGAGATCTTGCAAGTTGCGCATCTTAAAAAAGTGTTTTCCCGTCAGGACGGCCCGGATATCATAGCGGTAGATGATGTCAGCTTTTCCCTGCAGAAAGGGGAGAAGCTGGCGATCATCGGTGAAAGCGGCAGCGGCAAGACCACTGTGGCCCGCATGATTGCCCGGCTCTTGGAAGCTGATGCCGGCAGCATCATGCTGGACGGGGAGGATATAACGCAGGCCAAAGGCACAAAGCTCAAACAGGCCTATACCCGGATGCAGATGGTGTTCCAAAATCCGCAGGACAGCTTTGATCCGCGCTGCACATTGGGCGATGGCATCAGCGAAAGCCTGAGCAATCATGGCAAAAGCAAGAAACAGGCGGCAGATATGACGAAGAACCTGCTGGCCTTGTGCGGCCTTGGCGAAGAATTTGCCCACCGCTATCCTCATGAGGTCAGCGGCGGCCAATGCCAGCGGGCAGCTATCGCCCGGGCTTTGGCTATCGAACCGGAACTCGTGATCCTCGATGAAGCCACATCGGCATTGGATGTGACCGTGCAGGCAGAGGTCCTGGACCTGTTGAACCGCCTGCAGCAGGACAGGGGCATAGCCTATCTCTTCATCTGCCACGATATCGCCTTGGTGCAGGACTTCTGCGACCGGGTGATCGTCATGCACAATGGCCGGATTGTAGAAGAAGGAACGCCGGATGATGTAATCAACAATTCGCAACAGGCTTATACCAAGAAGTTGATTGACAGCGTCTTGTGATAGGATAGATCATTTAGAAGGGAAGGAGATTTTTACAAATGAAATGGAAAAAATTACTGGCACTGGGCTTAGGCGTATGTCTTAGCGTGGGCGTACTGACTGGCTGCGGTAACGACACGGCCGGCAAGGGAAATGGGGAAAAGGTGCTCACCATCGGTGATACGACCTTCAACAGCTCCAATGAGGAGCCGGATGTGAACCCGCATAATGCTTATGCTGGCTGGGCCTGCATTCGCTATGGTATCGGTGAGACACTCATCAAATACTCCGACAATATGGAAATCCAGCCCTGGCTGGCTGTGAAGTGGGAGAATGTCGATCCGCTGACCTGGAAATTCACGCTGCGGGATGGCGTGAATTTCTCGAGTGGCCGTGCTATGGATGCGGCTGCGGTCAAGCAGTGCCTGGAGCACCTGATTGCCAATAACAAGCGGGCCGCGCAGGACCTGAAGATTGCCTCCATTGAGGCCAATGGGCAGGAACTCATCATCAAGACCAAGGAACCCAAACCGGCACTTTTGAACTATCTGGGCGATCCCTATGGCTGCATCATCGATGTAGATGCTGGCTTTGACAAAGGCATCGTAGCTGGTACGGGCCCGTACATCGCCGTGGATATGAAGACTGATGACCATCTGACGCTCAAGAAGAATGAGAATTATTGGGGCGGCACGCCGAAGCTGGACAAGCTGACCATCCGCACGATCACGGATGGCAATACGCTGTCTAATGCCCTGCAGTCCGGTGAGGTGCAGGCTGCTTACGGGATGGCCTATGAAAGCTATCCGCTGTTCCGCAACGATAAATACACGATTTCCCAGATCGCTACGTCCCGCTGCTTCTTCGGCAAGATGAATTTCGATCCGGATTCCGTATGTTCCGATCCTGCAGTGCGTCAGGCCATCTCCATGGGCATCGACAAGGAAAATTTCGTGGCCAAGCTGCTGGATGGCAATGGCTTCCCGGCTAATGGCGTATTCCCGGCAGGTCCGGCCTTTGGCGGCGACAAGGTCAAAGCGGAGAAATTCGATCCGGAAGGGGCCAAGAAGGTCCTCGAAGCTGCTGGCTGGGTGGATACCGACGGTGACGGCATCCGCGAAAAGAACGGCAAGAAGCTTATCGTGAAATGGCTGACCTATCCGAGCCGTCAGGAACTGCCGCTGCTGGCTGAATCCGCGCAGGCAACGCTCAAGGACATCGGCATGCAGGTGGAAGTCAACTGCACCGCTGATAACAATCAGGCTGTCAAGGATGTCAAGGGCTGGGATGTCTACGCTATGGCCAACGTGCAGGCACCGACCGGTGATCCGGAATACTGGTTCACGGTATTTGCCACGGGCAATGCCACCAAGAATCAGGGCAAATATCAGAGTGCCAAGCTCGATGCACTGGAAGCACAGCTGAGCCAGGAATTCGATCCGGCCAAACGTGCCCAGCTGGCCCTGGAGATGCAGCAGGTTGTCCTCGATGACCATGCCTTCGTATTCTGCTCCTTCCTCAAGATGAGCATGATTTCCAAGGCAAATGTCAAGAACTATACCTCACATGCCTGCGATTACTATCAGGTAACGGCTGATTTGGATCTTGAATAAGCCAAAGTTTTTATAAGATTATCAAATGGTTCCAATAACTATTTTTTTAGTTATTGGAACCATTTCTTTTTTATTCAGGGAAAATAGTCCTAACAAAAATGGGTTTACGTATAATTTTAATCAATTTTTTATGGAACTTTAATTTGCCTTTAATTGACACTAATTATCACTGATAGTATCATATTATATGGATGCACAAGGGATACAAATGGTACAGTAAAATGTACAAAAGAGTACATCAGGTCAAGGAACATGTAACTTGCGTCTGATGTACTTTTTTTTTGAAAAATTTGACAGGTCGGGGGGAAACGAAACGGAACGGATTGATTTTTCTACTTTATGGAGAGGTTTGGCAGTATTGTTGACTGCCTTTTTTATGTTGAGCTGTCGGACAGAGGCATCACTGCCCAGAGAGCTGCAACGTCAGGAGGTCATTTTCCTGATTGATTCCAGTCAGTCGATGGTGGATTCAGATCCGCTGCGGTTGATTCCGGAAACGGTGCTGGAGATGAGTGCAATCCTGCCCCGGCACTGTTCTGTGGGAATCTATGCCTACAGCAATGAGGTGAATAAGCTGCAGCCTTTGGCCGGGATGAGCGGACTGCCGGCCAAGTCCCTGCAGGCCATCAACTACGCGGGCTATACCAATACCGGAGCAGCTATGCAGCAGGCTGTGGCGGCTTTTTCGACGGAGGGGGAGGCTGCCCGCAGCATCGTGATCATCACCGATGGGGAAATCATGCTGCCCAGCAGTGGCGAGACATTAGCTTCGGTCAAAGCGTTCCAGGAGGCCATGACGGCCTGCCGGGAGCGGGGCATCAAGGTATATATGCTGGCTTTGGGCGGCAAGCAGACAACGCCGCAGGCCAATATCTACGCAAGTGATATCATCTATGCCACGGCCCCAGACGCCTCGGCAGTCCCGCAGATGGGAGCCGGACTGATTGAGGCGAACTGGGCGGTGGGCAAGCTGCAGCGGACGGCGGACAACAGCGGCGTGGTGGATCTGTCCATGCCCGTACCGTCTGCGGCGGTCCGGCATCTGCGCGTCGTGGTCCGCAAGCAGGCAGGCGATACAACTGCCGGTGGTCAATTGACCGGTCATAATGCCGGTCAGGAGGTTTATGATGGCCCGGCACTGCGCATCTTTGCGGTGCAGAATCCAGCACAGGATATCAAGCTGATAGGACTAAAAAACGGGGAAACGGTGGATGTTTACCCGCAGCTGGCGGCTGATCTGGAAACAGAAGTCGTGGAAGATAAGGAAGCGCAGAACGTCACTTTGAAGATTACCCCGGTAACTGTGGATGGTAACGGGCAGTCTTTGGTGGCGGATGCTTCTTTCAACGGCCGGGAAATACCGGTCTGGCTGGATGATGATTATTATCCGGGGACGGTGCAGGATGGCAGTATCTGTGTGGAATTGCCGCAGGACTGGCAGGGCACAGGCAGGATCCTGCCTGCTTTTGCTGAATGGGGCTGGAATGCAGATTGCCAGCCGGCAGCGGTGACACGGGACATAGCCAAGGCAGAGAAACAGCCGATGCAGCCAGTCCTGCTGATCCTGGTGATTGGCGGCGTGGGCATCTGTCTGCTGGTGGGACTGTTTATCGCCTTGCGGCTGAAAGCAGGCCGGCAGGCGAAACGGCGTCAGCCCATCCCTCAGAACCGTCCGTCCTGGCCGGAACATTACACGGGCGAACTGACCATCCGGGATATCCGCACGCGGTCGGGGCGCGATCATCGGGTGCGCGTCATCAATCTTTACCGTCATTTGGAGCATATTGCCCTGCCCTTGCGGAATATCTTCCGGGAATGTCAGCTGCCGGATACGATGCCGGAGCTGGATGGGCTGGGACTGCACCCCGGCCGGAAGGGCATCTGGCTGGATAACGATTCCCGGGCGACGGTCCTCAAAGACGGGGAACTTGTCTTGCGGGGGACGAGCTGCTTTATGGGCTATGATGAGCCGGTGCAGCTTTCCTTCGGTGATGGGCAGCTGGCCCTGACCATGGTCCTAAAGGATCTCAAGCCACAATCTTAGCTAATCGTATGATTATATAAACATAAATAAAAAGGAGTTAATGAAATGGCAAAAATTATTTCGCAGACGAACCGCACGATGCTGTTCGAGGAAATCAACCCCGAAAAGCTGGACCTGCTCACGATGGTCGGGGATACGAAGGCCCTGGACAGCCTGAGCGATGAGAAGATCAAGGAGCTTAATGAAAAGCTGCTGGTTCATGACTTTCAGGAATTTTTGGATAAATTCGATCCGGTAGTCTATTCATTCTTCAATGCCAATACCCAGCGTGTCATGTACACCTTGAAAAAGCCGGAGAATGTGCCAGAGGACCTGCTCACGGCCATTCATCTGAACATGCACAATGATTTCCTGCGCATGCTCTTGACGCTGGTGGACACGAAGCGGTCGCAGGGCCTGCTGAATGTGGACTTCAAGTTTGAGAAGCTCACGGACCTGATTTCCCCGCATAAGGTCATGGAGGATATCAAGCAGGAACGCAAGGAACTGCGCTATGTCTACAGCAAGTATGTGGAACTCGAAGAGGGCGATCCGAAGAAGCTCGATTACGGCGACAAGCTCAATGTCATGTTCGAGGAAGCCAGCACCAACTACAACAATGTCATGGCCATGCTGCCGCTGGCCATTGAGGATATCAAGACGCGCCTGCTGTTGGGCACGGATCAGAACAATAAGCAGGATACGGCCTTGGCACTCGGCGTGCTGACCATGGGCGATAGCGGCGAGCTCAAAGTCATCGAAGCACCGAAGCCCGAGACCAATGCGCTGATGACGCTGGACGACAATATCAACGAAGGCTTGATTGCGGCAATCGAAGACGATTACGAAGCGCTGAATGAAGAAAATCACAACGATTATGTCAAGGCGCTCGTAACCCGCACCTTCTGCCCGCTGCCGTCTTCTATCGTTTCGGAAGTGGATGTGGCGCAGGAAATCGAGAACTACAACACCTATCTGGATTTCTACAAGCAGGCCAAGGATGATTTCATCAAGACAGTGAAGCCGCTGATCGAAAAGATCCTGGGTGTGCGCATGTTCTTTGAACAGTATCCGGCCCGCACCAAGGGGATGCGCCCGTCGCTCTTCATCACCAACGTGAAGAATGACCAGCTGGCCCAGGCATCCTATCTGCCGCGTCTGCGCACCTTCCTCAACACGGTCAATGCCAAGAACGATTTCAAGAATACCGTCTGGTATGCCATCTATCCATCTTTGGAACTCGACCGTCCGGCCAAGGCCCGCATCACCCGCCAGCGCTTTGCCGGCAACAACGCGCCGAAGAATACCGGCGCCAACAGTCTGGAATCGCTGAGTGCAATCCTCGATGTGCTCAAGGATTTCCGGGTGCAGTGCTTCTTCAATTTCGAGACGAGTGACAAGACGAGCTTCAGCAGCATGGCCACCGAGGGCATTGATAAATATGTGGAACGTTGCCAGCCGCTGACGGATCATCTCTACAGCGAATATGCGATTCCCTGCCTGCCGAACTTCACGGTTATCCCGCGGGATAAGTCCGGTGTGCTGCTGGATGCCAAGATGAAGATCAACGAAGACAATCTCGTGGAACTGTCCAAGGATCAGCAGGATATCATGAAACTCTGGATTGATGGTGTCTATATCGACGCTTCCTATGTGGCAGCTGGCATTGAAGCGGCCTGCCAGGATCCGGCTTACCTTCGCGACGTGTTCCGCCGCGACGTGGACAGCGAGCTGCCGGGCGTGGCCTTTGACTTTGAGTCCGGCGACCATGCACTGCAGGTACGCACGACGCTGGCCAAGGAAATCACGGGCTTCACGAATCCCATCAAGGATGAGATCAACCGCCGGGGCTTTGGTTTTGTCTTTTCCTCGGAAAATGCGGTGTTTGCCGGCCACAATATCACGAATATCATGGTCTACAAGGCCCGCAACCTGCTCTATGATGAGAATCTCGGTGTATTCGAGCCGGTGTACAAGACGCAGGTCACGACCTATATCGAACGCGTCCTGCGCCATGCTTCCGGGGATTTCAAGCAGGACCATATCGTGGAATTCTTCAGCAACAATCCCAACAGCCAGAAGAGCAAATGGCTCAGCAAGCGCAATATGGTCAATGCCATCATCGGCGTGGGCGACGATATCGACTATGCCATCGACGAGGAAAACGGCATGTGCACGCTCGATATCACCTTCAATGGCAATATGCGCAATCTCACCATCGAGACCAACCGTATCACGACAGCTCATCGCGCCTCCTGACGCGATAGTTGCATAGATGTTTTTAGAAGATCCTGATTCCAAAGGAGGATAAAGATTATGGGTTTTCGAGTTAATGTTACCGGCGGCGCCGAACAGATTTCGTTCGACGAACGCAGTATCACGAAAGTGGAGTTCTTCTCCGACACACCGGATGATTCCAACGCCAGAGCCAGAGACATCCGTCTCAGCGTCAAGATCTGGGGCAAGATGAATTTCTCCCTGGGCGGTCAGGCCGTGGACAGCACCATGGGCGTGGCCAAATGGGCGCAGGTGCCGGCAGAACGTTCGGACTGCTACCGCAACGCCGTCGTGGATGTCGTCGCTGCGGGACAGATGGTGCGCCAGTATACCTTCCCCAACGCCTTTGTCGTGGAGTATACGGAAGACCTGGATGATGAAGCCGGTGTCGGTCAGTTCTATCTGCATATCAAGCAGAAGAAGGACCTCAACACTTCGGTACAGCTTAACGGCGGTTTTGGCGCTTGATAGAGGGAGGAAGAAACAATGTCTTTTCAGGTACAGGTTACCGGCGCGGAACCTTTTTCCATTGAGCCGGAATGCACGAAGCATGTAAAATTCAGCACGGATATCCCCATGGATTCCGATGCACGCACGAAAGATGTCGGCGCGACCTTGGTCATCTCCGGCAAGATCCTGGCCAATGCCACGGGCGCGGCTGCGGACAGCACCCGCCAGATGCTCCTGTGGTCGGTGGTTCCCGCAGAACGGGCCGAAGCTTATCGCAACGTCACGGTTACCTATGTAGCGGGCGGTGTGGTCGAACGCAAATACACCTTCACCAATGCCTTTGTGGTGGATTATCAGGAAGTCTATGATGATGGTGACGGCAATGGCACGTTCACACTCTGGCTCAAACAGAAAAAGGACAAGATGGCTGAACTGCAGGTAGAGGGCGGATATTCTGCCTAAGACAAGCACATAAGCCATGGATGAAAGCTGTGAAAAGCAGGCTATTTTTCACAGCTTTTCCTATTATCTGGAGATAAGCATATGAAAGATTACTATAAGATCCTGGGGCTGACGCCGGATGCGGATAAAAAAGCCATCAAGAAGGCATTCCGCCAACTGGCGAAAAAATATCATCCGGACCTCAATCCCGGCGATGCGGCGGCTGCCGAGCAGTTCAAGCTCATCAATGAGGCCTGTCAGATATTGAGTGACGACAGCAAGCGCGCCCGTTATGACCTCGACCGGAAACAACAGGGGCAGCGGCAGGCTGGTACAAATGGAAGCGGGCAGGCACGTCCCCGGCAGCAGGCGGCGGGAGCAAGGCCGTTTGGTCCCGATTTTGGCAGGGCGTTCTCGCAGGAGGCCTTTGAAAAAGCATTTTTTGCCGGGATGCAAAATCCGGCAGATGGCAAGCAGGGAAAGAAGAAAGATCCGCTGGATACCAGCGATATGTTCCAGCGTTTCTTCGGCTTTTCCTAAGTGATTTTCTACGGAAAGGAGAAAGCAATCATGTATCGGAAACAGATTACAACAGCCCTTTTGGGTGTGGCCGGTATCCTGCTGGCGATGACCGCCTTCCTGACGGATTTAGGCAGTGAACTGGCAACCGGGATTTTGATGGCGATAGGTATTATTCTTTTTATTTGGTCTTTGGTCAGCCTGATCCTCTTCCTGCGCCAGCCCGCAGAGGAAATCGTGCCCGTGCAGGAGGAAAGTGAGCCGGAACCTGTAGCTGCCGCTGGCATTACGCAGCTCAACTGGCTCAGCGAAAAGGGCGATATCCTGAAAAGCTGGGATCTTTTCAACCGCACCGGCCTTGTAATCGGTCGGGACTGCCGGGAAAACATGGTGGATATCGACCTGACCAGGAGTCCTTACGCACCGCTTATCGATATCGAACATGCGGTGCTCAACTACGCCAATGCGGATTGGTACGTGGAAGACCTCTCGAGCCGCAACGGCACCCAGCTCTGCAAAGTCCGCGACGGTCGCAAATACCAGCTGACCGCCGGTGAACCCTGTAAGGTGGAGATCGGCGACATCATCATCGTCGGCATGACACAGTTGGAATTAGCGTGAGGGAAGGTAAATATTTTCGCATTGAATCGTCCAGCGATTGTTTGAATTTGTTTAGAAAAAAGGAGTTTTGAGGAATGAGTGGTCTTATTCGTTGCCCCAATGGGCATTTATTCAGTTCGCGGCGGTATGGTACGGTTTGTCCGTATTGCAATATCGAGACGGCGACGCAGGAGCGCAAGGAGACGAGCATGGTCGGCCAGAGTGATGTCGATGTGGACGAGATGCTGATGCTGGAGAAAATCGACCCGGTCTGCGGCTGGCTGGTCTGCATTGACGGGCCGCGGCAGGGAAAGGATTACAAGATAAAATCCGGCAAGAACTTCATTGGCCGTGCCGATGATATGGATATTCAGATTCTCGGTGATAACAAGATTTCCCGGCGCAACCATGCAATCCTGGTCTATGATCCGAAGAAACATGAAACGGTGCTTCTGCCGGGGGATTCCAATGGCTTGGTTTACCATAACGAGGCTGCGGTTTATACGCCGGTGGTGCTTTCAGTCTACGATGTGATTGAGATGGGCGAGAGCAAGTTCCTCTTTGTGCCCTTCTGTGGCGAGCATTTCCGTTGGGAAGATCCGTCCAGTTACCCGGATGAGGGCGGTTATGAGACCGAGGGAGAAAGCGACGGTTCCTATGGGAATATATAGTCTGATCGGTCTGAGCGTTATTATCGTACTGCTCTTGGTCGTCCGCTTTTGGCCCGAAAAACAGACGGTAGTAGAAACGGTGCCTGAAAAGGCAGCAGCATTGCCGTCGAATCCTATTGGCACAGCCTCGACTATTGGTCAGCGGCAGTTGCAGCAGGACCTGACGGGCAGTGCGCTGGGGGATGAGGGCGGCTTGCTGCTGCTGGCAGATGGCCGGGGACAGGCCGGCAAGATTGCGGCGAAGCTGGCCATTGATACCTGTCTGGATCTCTATCAGGAGTGTCAGGGGCAGGACAAGCCGCAGTATTATTTCCGCAAGGCGTTTCAGGCGGCCAATCACAAGATATTGAGCGTGCTCGAAGACGGGCGGGGCTCTACCTGTCTGGCTGCGGCTATCATCCAGCGGGGACTCCTTTACTATGCCCTGGTGGGCAACAGCCGCATTGCCTTGTTCCGTGATGGGGATCTGGTGCCGGTCACGGAGGGGCAGACGATTGACATCTTAGCCCAGCATCGTTATCAGCAGGGGCGTATCACCAAGGAGCAGGCCCTGAAGCTGCTGCATGAGCGGCGCTTGTATAATTTCGTGGGGCAGGATGGCTTTCATGACATCGAGTTTTTCAGTGAACCCATCGAACTGCAGCCCGGGGATATTGTGGTCATCCTGTCGGACGGTGTGACCGAGACGGCGCCCTGGCGGCAGATCGAGGATTGTCTGGGGCAGGCGGCATCGCCGCAGGAAAAAGCCCAGCAGATCATCGCGCTGGTAGAGGGAAGTTCCCGGGAAGACAAGGACAACGCCAGTGTGATCCTCTATGATACCTATGATCCGGCGCAGATGCCGGTTGAGAAGAAACAGGGAAGAAAGAAGAAAAGGAGTAACCATCTTGAGAAAATCAAACAGCGACTTTCGGACAGCCTTTGCCTCTGAAGCAGGCAGCCAGCTGGTGAACAACGACTATTTTGCCTTCGTCGAACTTGACGATTATGCCTGCTATGTAATAGCCTCCGGGATAACGGATTTCAAGGAATCCGTCGGGGCCAAGCGGGCCGTGGAGAATATCCTGCTGAGTTTTCAGGAGCAGCCGGGAATCTCGAAGATGGCCCTCAAGCGCTATCTGCAGGATGCCAATGACCGGCTGGTGGCCAGTGCTTCGCGGGAGAAACTGCGGGCATCTGTCGTCGTCGTGGTCACGGACTATGAGAAGATGCGTTATGGTGCGGCCGGCAATGCCCGCCTGCGCATGTATCGCCAGGGACGGATGAAACTGCAGTCCAAGGATCAGTCACTGGCGCAGGACCTCATGGATCAGGGCAAAGCTGTGACGCCGGTAGCGAGGAGCAGGGAACGGGATAACCTCTATTCATACTTAGGCAAGCGGGACGATTTCGAGCCCTTTATCTCGCCGCAGATGAAGCTGATGGATGCGGATATCATCAGCCTCTACACGGCGGGAATCTGGGAGAATGTAGACGAAGGGGAACTCGATGATGTCTTTGTCGATGCTACCAATGAACCGCAGGAATCCGTGGACTATGTGGAAGAACTTCTGCTTTCCCGCCAGCCCAAGGAGCTGCGCAATTATACCATTGCTTCGATTTTCGTCAACAAGGTCTATTCCGATCCGGAACGCGCACGCAAACGCCGCCGCCGCATCCGGATTGCCATTGCCGCAGCCATCCTGTTCATCATGGTGGGCGGTTTCCTGTTCTATCGCTATCATGCCCATCAGACGGCTGTGCGGGAAATGTATGCGCAGGAACGGCGGGTGCTGGCCTATTGCAGTGCGGAGAATTTCGTACGCGCACAGAAAGAATGCGATGACTGCGTGCAGAAGGCTGCGAAGCTCGAGGAAAACAGCGAAGCGGAAAAGCTGGAATCCTATCAGCAGACCATCGATGCCATCGTGCAGGGGGATGATTCCTTCCGTGACAAGGATTTTGAGACGGCCTATGACCGCTTCCAGTCGGCCAAGGAGCTTTCCCGGCAGGCGGATATGCTCGGCAGCGACTATATCGACCGCCGCATCCATCAGGCTGGCGAACATCTTTCCGTGGATGATCTGATCACGCTGGGCGACCATGCTTTGGCCTCCGGTGATCTGGACAAGGCCGAGGATTACTACTTCCAGGCCCGGGACAAGGCCGAATGGCAGCATTATGATGAGGGTAAGAAGCGGGCGCTGGAGGCGTTGAACAAGCTCTATGATGCCAAGGCAAAACAGCTGGGCAAGCAGGATGAGGCCAGCAAGGCGCTGATGCAGGCAGCCATCAGCAAGGGCGACAGCCTGCTTTCCGCCGGCGACTACAAGGGCGCCGAGGCCGCTTATCTCGAAGCCCGCCGCATGGCGGCTCAGCTCGGGGATAAGGGCGGCCGTGACCAGAGCATGAGCGGTCTGGAAAACCTGCACAAGGCACAGGGGGATGCGCAGAAGGATATGCAGCAGAAGGCCGAGGAAAAAGCCAATGCCTTTGGCGCGGCGGCCGTAGCGGAAACCAATGGTGACCGGGCAGCGGCTAACGGCGATTATTCCGGGGCTGTGGCTTATTATAACAGTGCCTATGGGAAGTATGCCGCCCTGCATGAATATGGCGAAGCCAGCAACGTCAGCGACAAGCTGGCCAATGCACAGGCGAAGCTGCAGGCGATGACCGAGCAGCAGGAAAACGCCAGAAGCCTGGAAGACAAGGCGCAGAATCTCTATGGTGCCCATGATTACGAAAATGCCAAGCAGGCAGCGGCACAGGCCAAGGCGGCTTATCAGCAGTGCGGCAACAGCCAGAAGGCTTCGGAGATGGACAGCCTGATCGCTGCGATTACCGCCGATGAAGCCATCGATGGCGGTGAGGCGCAGTGAGGGAGGTACGGAGCATGATGAAGTCAAAGAAGCCGCTGATCGCTGCAAGCCTGATGGCCTGCTTCCTTGTCCTGACCGGGACGGCCAGCGCCTCCTCGACCGAGGTGTTTGCCGATGTGGGCAAGATGGCCACGGCTGAGCAGGTGTTCAGTAAGCTGCATCTGCCGGCAATCCATCCGAAAATGTCCCGGCAGGACAAGGCCGCCCGGAAGGCCCGCAAGGAGGAAAAAAAGAAGCAGGCCCAACTCTTGCAGGCTTATCGGAAATATGATTTCCAGCAGGTGCAGGCCTGGGCTGAGCAGAATGATCCCGAGGCCATGTTCATCGTTGCCTATGCCTGCCGCACAGGGCAGCAGGTTCCCCGGGATGCCGGGCAGGCGGCCAGCTGGCAGCAGAAAGCTGCCCGGGCAAATGGAGAGCTGGCCAAGGTCTATGCAAGTCCGGCTTATACGAAAAAGACATTGCCCCTCTGCCGTCTCTATGCCATGGCTGGACGCCGGGCACATACCGGGGATGTGGTGCGGCAGAGTTATGACAAGGCCGTGCGTTGGAGTCAGCTGGGGGCCAGAGAGGGCGATCCGGCAGCCATCGCCTATATCGGTTCGGCCTATTATACCGGGCGCGGCCTGCCCAAAGATGAGAAAAGGGCCATCACATATTTTGAACGAGCGCCCCATGATCCGTTATCGGTACGCCTGCTGGCCGATGCCTACAAGAATGGCCATGGCGTGAAACGCAATCAGGAGAAGGGCGAGGAATACGAGACTTTCCTGCGCATTGCACAGGACAAAATGAACAGCCGCTATAAGAAAGGAGTTCCATCATGGGTTTCAGATTACAGGTAACAGGTGCAGATACGATTTCGCTGGATGAGAATATGATCCGTACGGCGGAGACTGAGCTTTATACACCGGAGGATTCACGAGCACGGGCTTCAAAAAGTCTTTCGACCATCGTGGTGACGGGCAAGCTCTATGCTGCAGCAGAGGGCAACGAGACCATGAAGCTTTTCAATTGGGCCCATGTTCCTGCTGAATCGGATCAGGCCTATCGGGATGTGATGCTGACCGTTGTCTTTGCGGGTAAGACTTTCCGGCAGGTGCATCTGTCCAAGGCCTTTGTCGTGGATTACAAGGAAAGCTATGAGGATACTGAGGGCTTTGGCACCTTCCGTCTGGTGGTCCGGCAGAAAACGGACCTGGTAGATAAGGTGACTGCAGGCAGCACCGGTGCAGGCGGCGCTTTTGCTGCCGTTGGCGGCGGCTTCGGCGGAGCGCTGGGCAGTGCGATGTCTGACATGGGGGGCAATATCATCACGGCTGCCATGCCGCAGAACGGTTGCTTCGGTGATATCGGCAATGTGACAAATTCTGGTCAAATCATGGGGCAAATCGCCAAACAGGCGGCACAGGCAGAAGTGATCAAGCAGGCAGAGAAGATTTCGCCCCTGGCCGGTCAGGCAGCGCAGATAACCACCATGGCCGGCAATGCAGTCCAGCAGGCACAAAAGCAGGCCAAAAAAGTAGTGGCACCGGGAAATGGCACGATGAATATCGACGATTTCATCATGCACTGAAAATAACAGCAAGGGAAGAATGGTATGGCTAGGAAGATTGGATATACGTTAAATCGCAATGGGAAAATTGAAACCAACAAAAGTGAAGGCTCGCGGCGTTATTATCGCCGGGAGCTTTTGGGCATGTCTACGGTGCAGCTGCGGGATATTGCCAGACGGGAAAAAGTGATTGCCGGCATTGTCAATCCCATGGACAAGGAAGCGCTGATCGAAACCATCCTGCGCTACCGCGGAGCGGATGAAAAACTCCTGATCCGCAAGTATTCAGAAAAAGGCTGGCAGACTTTGGAAAACGCCCTGCGCCGGACGAATCTGCAGCCGCAGCCAACGCTTCATCCGGAGTGCAGTGCAAAGTTCACCATCTGGCAGCAGCTGGCTGTGGATTACTATGACAATCTGACGGTCAAATACACGCCGGAGCTGATTGGCACCAATGCACTGGTGCTCGATGGGGAGCGGAATCTCTGCGGCATCTTCAACGTGGAACCGAAGGGCAGGAATCAGGATTATCTCTATCTGCGAAAAGAAGCCGGACTGCCCTGCAAGGAAGCGGCAGTCAAACGCTACACCCTGCTTTTTTTTGACCGATCAGCTTCCGCGCAGATTTTCCGGATCTATAGTGGCGAGGCGGGCTATGTCCCTGAAAACATCCGCACGGCGCAGGTGCCGTTGGTGGATTTTACGGTGCGGGAACCCAAAACCCTTCATCTGCCAGTGGCCATTGACTTTGGCACCTCCAATACCGCTGCCGGGGCGTATCTTGATCATCTCTACTTCGAGAGCCAGCAGCTCGAAACGCCGCCGGGCATTCGGGAAAATGAAATCAACTATGCTATCTTCTACGACCGGCTCCATGATTTTGCCGAAACGAATCTGCTCCCCAGCGTGGTTTCGGTGCTGTCCCTGAAAGATCAGGAAGAATCGCAGTATCTTTTCGGATATGATGCGGTGGAGATGGCAGCAGACAGTTATATCGATGAGGGCTTCTGCGTTTTCTACGATATGAAGCGCTGGATCAGTGATTATGAAAAGGACGAGGAAATCACCGACCGCCATGGACGCCGGGCCTTTGTCCCCCGCAAGGAAATCTTGCGGGCTTTTTTCCTCCATGTAATCCATGCCTTGGAGAACCGCCTGAAATGCCGCATTCAAGGTATCCATATCTCCAGCCCCGTCAAGCAGAAATACCTGTTCCAGAAGCTCTTCCGGGAAATCCTGCCGGAGTATGCGGTGGAGCATGATACCGTGGATGAAGGTGTTTCGGTTCTTTACAATACGGTCAGTGAACTCATCGAGCAGAAAAAAGCCCGGAAGAATCAGCTCTATCATGCCTTGATCATCGACTGCGGCGGCGGTACCACCGACTTATCCTCCTGTAAGTTCCGGGTGGATGATCAAAGGGTTTCCTACAAGATCGATATCGAAACGGCCTACGAAAATGGCGATACGGATTTTGGCGGTAACAATCTGACCTACCGCATCATGCAGCTCTTGAAACTCAAGATTGCGGAACTTTTGGCGCAAACCTATGACCAGCAGCAGTCCGATGGCAACTGGGCCTTGCAGCATGAGGTATATGGCAATAAGGCTGCCTTTGATGCACAGACAAGGGAGCGTATGCGTCAGATTACAAGTTCCAAGGAACTGCTGCGGGGCTTTGATGTGGATATCTTCCGCAGTGTGGACGAAAACGGTCCCGATGCGCTGTACCGTGGTATCGACAACGCCTATGAAATGGCAGAGGCCATCATTCCGACGAAATTCAAGGAGTGGGAGAAGGAAAGCCGCACGGATTACTTCAAGGTCAAGAACAACTTCTACTTCTTGTTCCATTGTGCTGAGCAGGTCAAAAAAGCTTTCTTCGAGAAGGCTGGCGCCCTCAAGATCATCCTGACCGCAGAAGGCAACCATGAAGCACCGGGACGCAACTGGCAGCTTAGTCGGGAAATTCCCATTGATGACGGAGAATCTATCGTCCTGCATATGGACAAATGGAAACTAGCCGTGCATCAGGCGGGCGGCATAGTGACCATCAAGCAGCTTAGCGATATCGTATTCAGTATCTTTGACGTCAATCTGTTGCTGACACCGGATATCTATGGCGTGATTCAGCGTTTTTTGGAGCCGCTTTATGAAACTGGGGATATCGAAGATTACAACATCATCAAATTGACCGGTCAATCCTGCAAGATTGACTTGTTCCGCGATTCGCTCAAGGAATTCGTGCCGGGAAGAGTCATCAAGTCCAAACGCAAATCCGGTGACAGCTCCGACTGCCGGGAACTCAAGATGACCTGCATAGACGGTGCCCTGAAATACCTGCGGGACAAGAAATACGGCTATGCAGATGTCCATATCATCAGCCAGCCGCCAAAACTCCCATACAGACTCACGGGCTTTACCCATAATGGTGAGGAGATTGACCTGATTGACGGCAGCCGCAGGCTCAGTCACGGCGAACTCTCCCGCAATATGGATAATCTGACGCTGATGCTTTACCTCAAAGACCAGGACGGAAATAATCGCTATAACTTCACCTATACCTGCACGCAGGATGAATTCGAACCCAAAACGCAGGAAGAGATCGAAGCCATCTATGGCGACCATATCCCGCAGGACGATACCGATACCATCATCCATCGCGAGGCCAAATTCTTCATCTGGTCCGAGCCAAAAGAATGGGGCTTTATGATTGTCCCCGTCTACCGCGAAGGCGAGACACTGATGCTGGGCAAAGAAAAATTCCAAAGCTTTGAAAATGACGGCTGGATGAATAGCTTCTTTGATGGGACGAAATAAAGGAGTATAAAGGAAATCCATGCGGCAGAAATACTTGAGGGAAAAGAGCAATCGCTTGTTTGGCTGGAATATACGAATGAAACGGTAACAGAACGCATGTATAACTGCCTGTTTTCCAGCGGCCTTGGCAGTGAGGCGGTTACAGGATCTATCAGCTTTACCTATGCCCAGCGGAATTTTCGGGAGATAGCGAAACAGATTGCCCTGTCATATAAGGATAATACAGCGAAGGGAGATTGATATTATGGGCGCTAAGGAATACATGACCATGATGAGTGATTATACAAAGTGCCAATATGGAAGCATGAAGAATCAGATCAATATGATAAACGACCATGGTGTATTATCCAGAAAAACAGGAAAAGCCGTACTGAATGCCAATGACCATAAATGGCAGGATAATATTTTGGGATATGGCATGTGCAGTGCTTTTTGCGATGACAACAATAAATTGACTAAAATGATCAATAGCGCCCAGCAAAATGAGAATAGATTCGTAAGGCCGCGAGTAAAATGTGTTTGCCATGCGCAGACAGAAGAGGCTTGGCGTAATGTGGATAAGCATTTTGTCATTGAAGGGGCTCCAGTACTGACGAAAGATAGTTTTTTAGAGTGTAAATTTGGAGGTATAATTCGTTTTTGTGCCCCGCCTAAGCCTGGAGATACAGATGCGCCACAGACTGTTGGGGAGCAAGTAACGAATAACATAATGGAAAAATTAGATTCTTTACAAAAGAAAAGAGAGGCTATAAAAAATAGTATTACCAAGGAAAAAGTTCGTCAAATGATAGCAGAAGGAAAAATACCACAATTTGAGGATATGGAGCATGATTATTATTATGTATCATTGGGGCTTTCTTATGGGGAATTAGCAAGTATAGATCAAACTGATGGGATGATTATAGATAAAATGGGTAATGTATACTTTTATTCTGAATTAGGGGGAGGATTAGGTGTATCTACTCCTGTACAGGGTAGTGTAGGGTTTGGTGATTTTTATTCAGATGATAAAGAAAATAGTGGGGAATATAGAGATGCTATAAAAGGTGAATCTGCTGGATTTAATATAGATATGGGGGTACAATTTGGAGTGTCAAAGGGGGCTAATTCTCCTGTCGCGAGAGATGTTGGAATCACATCTGGAGTTGGTTGCTCAGTAAGTGAAAGAAATACTATATATTTGTTTAATGTATTTGATGATTAATATGTACCAATTATGAGGTGTGGTGTTATGAAAAAAATAACTATGGCGTTTATTTGCTTTTGTTCGACATTATCTCTATTGTATACAGCTATGAATTATAAAGTAAATGGAGATGCATTTCAAAAAGATCCTCAAATAATATTAGAGATATATGAAGATCTTCCTATTCCAGAATGTACCAAAGAAGTAAAAAAGAAAGATAAATCAAGACCGAGGTCGTCTGTGTTTTTGAAGGTTTATTATTATACAGAACTATCAAATGAACAGATTATGAATTTTTATGTAGAACAATTCACAAAACGGGGATGGAAACAAATAGAATATAAAGGAGGAATTGGAGTTTTATTTAAAAAAGATGATTGGAAAATCGCAGTTAACAAAGGCGAAGAAAATTATAGTTTAGAGATTTTTAAATTTTATGGAGTAGCTGACTGATGTTAACTATTTAGAACATAATGTGAAATTTAAGTGGAGAAGTTAATGAAATTTTTATATTTGTTGTATTTGGTTATTGCAAGATTGGTTATCGATATCATCAGCACGCCGGATGACTTACTCACATGGGTTACTTTGTTTTTTGCAAGTTGTGCAGCATGGTGGGTACGAAAAAAAGAATCTAAAAAAGATGATTGACAATATGACAGGAGGATAAATGGAACAGTTAATAAATAAAGGGATATTACCTAATCCAAAAGATATGGATCAGGATTACTATTATTGTTCTGTTGATGGATTTGGCCTTATCGTGGACAAAATGGGGAATGTTTATAGATTCTCTGAGACTAGTTTGGATTTTGGAAAGTTTGCTTCAGAACAGATTAGTGCTGGTTATGGAAATTATAATGGAAGAAAAAATAATGTTGATGATTATGTTAACTCTATAGCAGGCGAATCGGCTGGCGTTAACATTGCAGCGGGAGGGCAAGTAGGAGTTTCATCTTGGAATAATGCACCAATATCTACTGAAGTGGGTGTAACTACAGGGGTAGGGGTGTCAGTAGGTTTTCGTGAAACAAAACGAATATTTAATATATATTCTTAACTAGAAGGTGGTCTGTTGATGAAGAGAATTTTGCATTATATTGTTATTATAGGAGTATTGTTATCATTGTATGATGTTACCATGAATTTTATGTATCATGGTGATGATTTTGAGAAGGATCCTAAAGAAATGTATGAGATTTATGAAGAGCTGCCGGTTCCAGAAAAAACTGACGAGTTAGGGAAAAAAGAAATAATAAGGAAAAGACATTTTGTTTCGTTGGATATAGATTATTGCACTGATTTGTCCAATACGCGAATAAGGGAGTTTTATATAGAAAGGTTGCCTCTGGCTGGATGGTATCAAGTAGATGATTTGGGAGGAGATGGGATTGCTTTTGCTAGAGGTGGATGGAAGATTTCAATTCATAATGAAAATAAAAAATACAATTTGTATATTTGTAAATCTTACAATAACTAGATTATACTCATGGACAGAATATAAGTTATGAAATCAATATACATTATATACATATTAATTATAAGAACCGTTATTGAGATAATGAGCACACCTGACGATTGGTGCTTATGGGTAGTTCTTAGCATATTTATCTTTATGTCTTGCTTGCGAAGAAAATGAAACGAGCAAGGATATAGTTGAAAAATCCATTAAAACAATAAAGCTTAGGTGGTTTCGTTGAATAATAAAAAAGGCTTTTGGAATAGCTTCCCACATGAGTTAGTTCCGTTGAATATAATTTGCAAATATAGTATTTATTTTGGTGTTTTCGTTTGTGTTGCATATAAGTTGGTTTGGCAGATTTTACCATGGATTATGTCGTATAGTGTGGCGCTTTCCTATTATATAGGAATGAAAATTATTAAGGTTATGCATAATCCTGATTCTTTGGAACAAGGAAATTGTTATGCAAGACTATATTTATCACCATTCATCCCAGTGTATTCAATAGAGCATGAATGATTTTGCCTGAATATGATCGAAGCTAATCAAGTTGTACAGTATGGTGGATACGGAAAAGAGAATCGTGATATAAAGATGGACATTTTGAGGAGGATAAATGGAACAGGTTACACTGGGACAGCTCGAGGTCGAAGGCTTGCCCTATTATCGTATAGAAAAAATATATATAGAAACCAAGGCGGGCAGGCATGGGATATGTATTAGGAGTTGAGTTGTATTGACGATAATCATAGAGGTGTTTGATATGAACGAAGAAGAACGAAAATATCTCAAACTTCGCACACCTAAAACAAGCCCACAATTAGGAATAATACCATTTGTATGAAGTTTGTAAACCTGTCCGTAGCGAGGGTAGTATCATTGCGCCATGGTTTGATCAACCTGGCGGTGGAATACAATTTAAACTAGAAAAACCAATAAATGAATTACTTAGTGAAGCGATAATAAGAGAAATTAAATAGGAAAATCCTTATTTTATTGTTTGCTGAAATGATTTTTTGAAATGTTAAGTTGAATGATTAAGGTAATGAAAATGAATCTAAAAGAATTGAAGAAAAAGCTTGATGAGCAAAATGTACCAACAGATATGTATAGTTTAAATGGGTGGAATCCTAATGAAATGATGTGTATAGAGAGAAAAGGACAAAAATGGCAAGTATATTGTAGTGAGAGAGGGACGAAAACAGGGATGAAGATTTTTAAAAGAGAAGTTGATGCATGCCAGTATTTGTATAATATTGTGATGCTTTGTTATCGTGATCGTCAAGAATATTTGCAAAAATAATATTTATACTGTATTAAAAATTACTGTACAAAAAAGGGATTTGAAATGCAGGTTTTGCTGCAGAGTGGAACGTCACATGTCAAATTAACGGAAAAACAGATTACTTTCGGTGGCGAAAGTGTGATTGTGGGAGAGTGAACAATATGCGTGATAATCAGCAGCGGATTCCGAAGTTTGAGGCCTTGCATATCCTAAGGCAAAGTATGCTTTGCGATGTCCGGGACAGGGCTTTTGATACGTTGCCTTTATTGTATCAGGATTATAGCGATGGCATCATCAGTGGCTGCCGCATGATGACTACCAAAGAGACGATTACGGTGCAGCCGGGGCTGATCAAGCATGCGGGCTTTATCTATTACCTGCAGGAGCCGATGACCATTGCCTATCGTCCTACGGATGAATATGCCATCCTGAAGCTGAGGTTTGCCGCACCAACGGAGCAGCAGGGGGCCATGGTTTATGAACTGGATCTGGACCTGACCAATGATCTGACCTTGACACCTGACGAAATGGAACTTTGCCGCTTCAAGCTGAAAAGGGGCTCCATCCTGCGTGTCAATTATGTGGATTTTTTTGACCGGACAACGGAGTTTGATACGGTCAATAACATCTATGCGCCCTATGCGGCGGTGGGAAAGAGTACTCTGTCGCCAGATATTACGCAGGCTTTTGCGCGGGAGGCCAGCAAGTTTACGCTTACGGAATTTGACCGTCAATTCTGCCTGACCGCACTGACTGGTCAACCTATGTCAGCAGAGGCAATCGGTTTTTATATCTGTCAGCGTCTGCAGCAGGAAGAACAGGAATGGAATAATGCCAGCCTGTTTGACGGGCTTACCCGCGTATTGGATGAGATCCGCCCCGCAGGCTTGCGGGAGTGCCGCCGGGAACGCAGACGGCGCAGGGAAGTATTGGTAGATTGAGGGAGATAAGGTATGGGCATTTTTACAGATGAATTTGATCTGGCTGGCTATGTAGAACGGCAGGCCATGGAAATCAAAGGATTGGAGAACCGGGACCTTTTCCGGAACATCATTGGGGATATGTTTACCCAGCTGTATCAGCATATGTATGCAGAGTATCACGGGTTGGAGCAGCGGATGCTGGCAGAGGTGAAAGCTCCCGCCGAGATGCCGGATATCATGACAGGGCTTTGCTCCCGGAAAGATTATGATCAGACGGACAGGGAGTTTTTCCCCATGGATGCTGCTGACCTGCAGCAGAAAGAGATCCCGGCAGCCGATATCCTGCGGCATCTGCAGGCTGGTGAGGGATATGCTTTGTTTCCGGTGTTCTTTGCCGGGGAAACCAATGAACTGGAAAAACTGTTGCGGGAGAAGCGGCAGTTTTCCGGTACGGTCAAGAGTGCCTATAGCGAGGTGGCGGCTACCTTTGAACTGCGTCCCTGCCTGCGTTATCGGAAACAGGTGGAAGCGCTCTATGATGTGACTGGTCAGAATGCACTTCCCTGGCGCAGTGTACTGACGCCCTATCTCTATAAATTTGCCGAGGTCTGGATTACCTCACTGGAGGGCTGGGAAGATGATATGCCCATCGAACGGGTGATGCTTGACTATGCGGAGTTTGCTGACCGCATCTATGAGGATATGGTGCCGCTTTGGAACATCCGCCCCTGGCAGGCGCATACGAGCTGCTACCCGGAACCCTGCATGGATCGGACTTCCTATGAGCATCGCCTGTATGCCAGCCAACTGCCTGCAGGCTGCAAATATCTGCTCGCTGGCTCTGCTGCCGAAGTGCGCAATGTGCGCTGGCAGGGCGGCGAGATGATCATTACCTGTGACCGGCAGGAGGCTGAGGATTGGGAGATGCTGCGGTTATATCCGGTGAAGAGTCAGGAAAAATACGGTTATCGGGTGTATGGCAATCAGCATGATGAGAGCTTTGCGCGGAATCTGGTGGCAGCTTTTGGCCAGCGCATCAAGACGCGGGGGGAAATCGAGCGTTTCCTGCGTTCCTTTGCCTGCATGCAGGATCTTGAACTGGCCGATATGCGGCTGCGGAAAACTGCAGGGCAGCCGGCAACCTATTCCACGGACGCTTTCATTGACTATGAATTCCGCACGGGCAGCCGTGCGTACACATTGGAACTGGACTTCCGGGCAAAACAGGAGGATTACCGGAATCTGGATGTCATCAGTTTCCTGACCACGAGCCTGCAGCATTATTTTCCGGAATATACCTGCGCAGGGAGGCTGGTCTGATGAACTTTATTTGGGATGCTGCTTTGAGAGCAGCAGAACAGGGGCTGAAAAAAGAGGCTATGCACTACACGCCGGCCGAGAAAGGCAGTCCATACTATGAGCTGGCTTTTGACTATCTGAACCGCAGGGGAATCGGCGAAGATGCTGTGCCGGTCAATGCCCTTTACCGCTTCAGTGCCATCTTCCAATATCTGCTGCATCCGGATGTGCGCTATCTGCTGGAGAAAGATAAGGAAGAATTCATTCAAAAAGCCTTTGACTGCATCATGCATATCCTCTGTGAAATTGACCTGCATCATGGCATCACCCGGCAGGAATGCTATGTGCGGAAACTGCGGCAGGAACTTCTGGATGGTGTATTCGGCAAAGAGGCGGCTGCGGTAGTTCGGGATTTGGACCGGGAAGGGCAGCTGGCTGTGGCCGAAGAACTTCTGCATACCATGAAATGTGGTTCCAGCCTGCAGGGCTTCAGCCACGCCTTTCGTCGTCTGTTCCCCAAGGGAATCCTCTACCAAAGCCGGCTGACACCTAACGAGCTGTATGCTTATTTGGACGAGCCAAAATTGCAGGCACGGGAGGCGGAGTGGCAGCTGTTCTGCCGCTTGTTCCTGCCGCTGGACTTTTCCGTCCGGGTGTTCTGGCAGGTGCATTTCGGTATTATCGGCCTGGACGGAACCATGAAGGATAAAATCGCGCTGTTTTAGGAGATTTTGACGATGAGTGAAGAAAAAAAGCAATCCATATATGATCCCTTTGTTATGCTGCATGACAAAAGGACGGTCTTTACCCGGCAGGAACTGCTGGAGGGGAAAGTATCTATCGTGATACCCGAGGATTTTGCGCTGCTGGATGAAGCCACCCGGCGAAAAATCTATGCGGTAAGCGATACGCCGGGGTGTCTTTACAGCAACGAGCAGGGCTGTTTCGTTCTGGGACTCAAGCAGGCCGAGACAAAAATAACAGAAAATCAGCTGGATTTTGCCATGAATATCATGAAGAAGGTATTCCCCTACAGTGCCCATAATGCCCAGCTGCTATCCGCCAAAATCATGCAGGCCCAGAATGCGCCTTTGGGCGTGCTGGAATATGTCCATGAAACCCTGCTGGAGAAGGTCTATCAGATCATGTTTTTGGGTTCGCTGGAGAACCGGATGCTGGTAGGGAGCTTGCATTTCTCGCTGGCAGACAGCGAATGGATGGTGCCGCTGGCCGAAGAAATCATGGCTTCTTACTGTGACCTGACGAAGAAGGAAGAAGGGGCGGTCAAGTGAGTACCCAGCATAATAATATTGAAATCAAAGGAATTGACTTCCAGAAGATACTGGAGGTTGAGATTCAGCAGGAGCCGAATGAACATGCTGCCGCCCATGTGGTGGGAGAACTTCCGACCGCTCGTGCGCAGGAATATATCCAGCGGGCTGATACCATGCAGGATATCGTGATTGGCACAAGCGGCGGACAGGCTGTGACTTATTTTTCCGGCTATGTGACCAGCATGCAGATTCAGCAGCAGGCTGACTACAGCCGCCTGATTATCGAGGCCAAAGATGCCAGTTATCTGCTGGATATCCGTAAATGTTCCTGCAGTTACCAGAACACGGGCAAAAGCTATGGCGATATTTTGCAGCAGGCCTATGGCGATAGCGGAACCCTGCAGGTGACGGGCAGTGACCAGGCGATTGGCGGGCTGATCTTGCAGATGGATGAAACCAATTGGGAATTCACCAAGCGTATGGCCTCCCGCTTCAATGTACCCGTGATTTCCGATATCACCGCAACCAAACCCTTGATTTACTTCGGCGTCCCGGACGCACGCAGAACTTTGGAACTTACAGCGGCAGCCATCAGCTATGGTCGCTCGGAAAAGAATTTCCAGCGTGTCAGCCAAAACTATCTGGCAGAAGGGAACGAGGCGATGCGGCAGGACTTTGCCGATATTTCCGTGCAGTCCTATGACTATGCCCAGATTGGCGACAAAGTCAAATTGAATGGCGAAGAATATGTTGTTCGCAAAGTGGAAGCCAAACTGGTGGACGGCCTGATGCAGATGACCTATGCACTGACTGGGGAAAAAGGCTTCGTAGCGCCGCTGCAAAAGAATACCAACTGCGCAGGCCGAGTGTTGAAAGCGCAGGTCAAGGCCGTAAAAAGGGATCAGATTCAGGCGCATCTCTTTGAAATCGATTCGGAATACGACAGTAGCGGCGACTGGTGGTTCCCCTATTCTACGGCGTATTCCAGCAGTGACGGCAGCGGCTGGTATGTCATGCCGGAAAAAGATGACTATGTGCGCATCATGTTCCCTTCGAAGAATGAAACGGACGGCTTTGCCGCCAGCTCCATCAACTCATCCCCCCCGGAGAGCACGAGAAATAAAAGCTTCAAAGCCCCCGGCGGCAAGGAGATACTGCTGACCGATGAGGGCATCTACATCATGTGCCAGCACCAGAGCATCTTTATCGACCTGACACAGGGCGACGGTATCAAGATCGTATCGTCCAAAGATATTCATGTGTCCTCTGATGCCAATGTCACACTGTCGGCGGAGAAGAAACTGACCATGCTGGCGAAGGAAGGGCTTACGTTGCAGACTGGGGATTCCAAGATTGCGATGAAGACCGATCAGATTGTATTAGGGGCCAAAAATGTAGTCATTACCTGATGCGTGAAAGGAGCAGGACAAGTGTTTTCTTCTCTTGATGAGTATGAAAAAGAATATTATGCAGCCGCAGAAGTTAAATTATTACAGGACTTTAATCATTGGCTGGGCGTGAATGAGGAGGAGTCAAAAATTAAATGGCTGGCGGCCATGGAAGATATTCTGCACAAGGCAGCGCAGGCGCAGACAAAGCTGAAAGAGGAAGGCCAGTGCGTGAATTGCCGCTATCTGCAATGTTCTTTCCTATATGTTTCTCTTTATCAGGATAAGCCAGTATTTCAAGTGGAACTCTATGATGAGCAGCAGCAGGAGCCTTGGCTGATGAGCTGGCTGGATACCAGTGACATGCTTGCTATTTGGAAACCTTTTACAGAAAAAGCCTTGGCAAAGAACAACTGGATTTCCCGTTATTATTCAGCAGCGGCAATTTGCAGTCTCTTTCCGCAAACTATGGAAAAAGTCCTGTATCTTCTTTCGCGTCATTGGCATTATTGGGCTGGTGACCTTGTACTGCGTGGAGGCTTTCATGATTTAAGACTGTCAGCGCAGTTTCAGATGATGGTAGGGCAGTATCGTGGCTGGCAGGAACCGATATATACCATAAATCCTTCGCAGGATATCTATCTGCATGGTGGCAAAAGTCTGATAGCAACGGATTTTTATCGGGCGGTTTATCGGGCAAAGCCGATTTGTCATGAGGATGTGACAGAGGCACGTTTTTGGGACTGTAAGTGGGAAGCAATCCAGTTGCAGGATGTGAACTTTGCGGATGCAATCTTTGTGAAATGCCGGTTTTATCAGGTGGATTTTACGGATTGCTGTTTGGCCGGTGCCAGATTTACGGACTGTAAATTTGTTGGCTGTAATTTTCAATCCTGTGATGGCAATCCTGAGTCAGACAAACTGCCGGATACAAAAATATACAAAGGTGTAGGCTGGCAGGATTGTCACTGGGAGAATTGTATTTTTGACCATTGTGACCTTAGTCATGCCCGTTTGAGCGATGACATAGAGGACTATGTAACGCTCTATTGCTGTCAGGTGGAATCATCGGATTTTCAGCATATGGGACAGGAGGCAGTGAACGATGATTGAGCCTTGGTATTTACTGGGACAGGATAAAACATTACATCATGTGATACAGGCAACGGAGCTGGAACAAAGTAAATATCCGGCCATTATGAGCGGAAAACATTTTATACAGATGGAAGATGCAGTTACCCATTATGAGATGAAGGAGCCGCTATATCAGCCAGATTTTTTATTTGACCCGACTTTTATGGTTGAAGATAGCATGTATAAAATCTGGCAGGAACTGCAACCGGATATTTTAGGTAAGGCTGTACAGTTTTTTGAAGCAAATAATCGGGAAAATGCTCCGATGCCACTTTACTGGGTTCCGTTTCTGCCTTCGGAGGAAGATGCTTTGCATGACCAAACGAAGATAGAACTAGGTCGGGCAGTAGAGCCTGTTCTGCGCAGAGAAAAACTTGCAGAGAAAAATTTCCTGCATATCACGCTGGCTGGAGGTCAGCTTTGGTTTGCCTCGCTTACAGCCGTAGAAGCAATGCTATGGAAGGGGCAGACTGGTGTTCAGATTACTTCTGTAGAAATCAGGTGATGAAATGGCTGATGAATATATGACATGCTACCACTTTACCCAATGTTCCTTTGGTTCCCGCGAGGAATATATCAATCTGCCCGTTGATCATGGCGTGACTGCTATGACAACAGGGCAGCCGCTGCTTAATGCAAATGACCATAAATATGAAGGTCCGGAGAGGAATATACATGGATATCGTTTCTGCCAACGAATCGGCGTTTGTAAGCCAAAAACACCGAAAGTATGGCTCAAAACTGCCAATAAACACCTGATTGAGGGTGCACCAGCCTTGACCGAACAAAGTGAATTGATGTGCATGCATGGTGGTGTGATTACCTTCTGTGGTCCGCCGGCTGATGTGCAGGCGAAAATGAAAGAGCAGGAAGCATATTCTGATGAAGGTATGGATGAAGATAGCCAATCATTAAAACAACCATCTAATAGTGTAAATGAAAATTCAATGAAAAAGGGCGCATTGAATGACAAACGCAGTGGCTCATCAAAAGATTATGATAAAGCAGCAAAGGAATTAGGGTATGAACGAATTGGTGAACGCTCGCATGGTCAGCCTATTTATAAAAAGGGACATAATTTTATAACACCAGATGTTAATAGGCATAATGGTGGATTTTGGAAAATGGCAAAATCCGTAGATGCTTTGAAAAATAGGACTTCACGAAAAGGAACATATGACAAGCATTTGAATAGGATAGGAGATTAGTGTGATTAGTATAAGAGTATCAAAGTATAATCCGATTTTTAGAGATAAAAATGGAGCTTATAAAAAAAGTGAATGGATATCCTATTATGACATAGGTAAATGCTTTGAAGGAGAGGTATTTACTGAAGAGCAGTATCTAGCCGTGGAGAATGGGTATTTAAATGTGATAAAGAATTTATATGAAATATATCCTTCGTTAATCTTGCATATAGAGGGGCTGGAGCCGATCGACAAAAACATAGATAGATGGCAAGATGATGATGAAATTACCAGAGATAAGATAGAAGAATTAGTAAGAGCAATTCTCAGAGAAAAAGTATGGTGTAAGTTAATAAACGAAAATGTTGAGGTGCATTTTGGATATGATTACTATATGTATATTGTGTTTATAAAGGGATATTCTATTCGGTCAATCATAAAATATTTAAAAATAATACGACAGAATGGCTTGTTTATAGAAAAGAAGCCAGTAATATATTATGAATAATTCCTGCTGTCAATTAAGAAAGAAGGTATTCTATGGAGCAGACTCCGCTAGGGCGGGTTAGGCTTTCGGGCATTGCATATCGGAAGATTGAAGAACTGGAAATTATTGAGAAAGCAGGAAATCACGGGAAATGCGTACTGCTTCTCAGCGTTGATAAGTCATTTTCGGAACAGGATATATTGCGGCTGGAACAGCAGTGTATCATGGTATCTACTGACGATAAAGTAATTTTTAATGGTGTAGTTGTCAGCTGCCAGCTGACCAGTCAGGCAGAAGAAAAACGCTTGCAGATGGTATTGTATTCGCAATCTTATTTATTGGATATTGGGAAAAAATCACGAACTTTCCAGTCAGAAAGCAAGACTTTAGCAGATATGGCGAACAGTATTGCGCAGCCCTATCAGGCAGAAGTATTAGTTCAGCAGGATGAAACAGTTTCCCGTCTGGTCTATCAGGAAGAACAGACGGATTGGGAATTTCTATGCCGTTTGGCAGAGAGCACCGGGCGTTATACCTTTGCTGATGCCAAAAGCAAGGGAATCCGTCTTAGTTTAGGCTATATTCCCTTTCGGCAGAGGAAAATTGCTGCCGAAGATATTGTTCTGGGGCAGCAGGTTCAGCTGGAAAAATGCCTGCTGGCACAGGAAAATAATACCGTACACCGGGCCTTGCCCTGTGAATATACGAATACGGTTATCGATTCGCCAGACATTTCTCTGGGCGTGGGCTATGGGATAAAAAATGGCGAACGCGACCAGATTATTATGAGCAGCCATATTGAATCTCGTGACGGATTGCTGGTAAACCATTTGGAGCTGGTCAATAAAGAAGGTTGCCGGGTATCTGCATTGGCAGAATTGCAGGATAGGAATCGTGGTAAATATCTGGGTGGAAAAATTCTTGCCGTGGATGGCACCAATGTCAAAGTGCATTTTGATGTGGATAAGAGTCAGGATGAAAGAGAAGCCTGCTGGATTCCCTATGAGAATATTGTCAACAACTATATGTACTCCATGCCGGATGTAGGAGACAAGGTGTTTGTCTATCAGGAAGAAAACGGCAAGAAGATGGCGCAGGGCAGCCACCGCGCATCTACGGATGGTAACAGCGACTATGATACGCCGGAGAATCGCTCCCTGACCAGTACCAATAATCTGTTGCAGTTTCAGCCGGGAAGTGTGATATTGCTGGCAGGACGGCAGGGGTGCAATAGTTCCATTATCAGCATGAGCGATGATGCAGGAATCAGCATTCATTCCACGCAGGATATTATCTTTGAAGCCGATAAGGACATAGAAATACAGGCGGCGCAAAGCAAAACACCGGAACAGCATGGACAGCCTGCTGCTGACTATGAAAAGGGAATGTCCGATTATACCGCACATGGTGGAGCCAATATTCCCGTTGATATGGGCAGTGATGCAGAAATTGGTTCCGATGTTGGCGAGTTGAAATCCGGTAGTGCCCCCGCAGAGCCCGTGGTTGCCTCCGAACAGGCGAAAGTCTGTGATGCAGCTACCGGCACAACCCATGCACAAGCAGAAGCAAAACCAGCGGCAGGCGAAACTCCTGCCAGCGGTTTTATACAGGCAACAGGCAAAGACGGTCTGACGCTGGTGGTGGGAGCAAGTTCTATTGATATCAGTAAGGAAGGCAATATACAGATTGAAACGCCGGTTTTTGAAGAAAGCGGCTATATCAAAGGAACGCATGAAATTGCTGTTGACCATATGGATGCAGAAGAAGCAGAACAGCTTGCTGTGGATGTAGGCAAGGAATTGCTTTGGGCTGGAGCGGAAATGATTCCGGTGGTTGGGAATGTCATGAGTCTTTATGATGCCTATCAGGATGCCAAAAATGGCGACTGGGGAATGGCCGCTTTGGATGTTTTCTGCGCGATTCCCGGACCGGGGAATGTAGCAAAAGGATTGAAGACTGGTGCAAAGGGGCTAAAGGCTGCTGAGAAATTAGGAAAGGTGGGAAAAGTTGCAGTCAAAGCCGGTGAGGGACTGATTAAAGCCGCTGAAGTAATGGCTAAAATCGACAAGAAGATTAAAGGCATTGTCAAAAGTATCGAACATGTAATGACAGGAGCTGCAGAGGTAGCACTTAAAGCGGGAAAACGTGTGAGCCGGGCTGCTGATGATGTGCTTAAAGCAGCCAAAGAGGCGGTGCCACATATTGATGATATTTCCAGAATAGGAGAAAAGCTTGCAGGAAGAACAGAAAAAGCTATTCAAACGGTTAAAAATGGTACGCAACGTATGAAAGAAATGGTCAAAGGAGGATGGGGAAAATTTAAAGATAAGGTTGCAGATCCTGTAGACTTAGTAACGGGGAGTTTTATTCTTGATATAACAGATTTGGCGTTTAAAGATTTAGGTGAATACTTTGTCCTTACCCGCTGTTATGAATCCCTCTATGAAAATAAAGACCAGCACCTTGGCCGCCGCTGGCTGATAAATGTAGGGATGTGCCTTTCCCGCGATAATAACCGGATTACGCTTCTGATGCCTGACCTGCATCTGGAAAAATTCCAGCTACAGGAAGATGGCACATGGCAAAACCAGCGTGGCGGCAGTGAAGCTTTGAAGCTCCGTGAGGATAAAACGGGCTACCAGATTATACTTCCTGCTGAACGAAAATGCTATACCTTTGATTCGGAGGGCAAGCTGATTTCCATTCAGCAGAATAACCAGCGGCCAGTAAAACTTACCTATCAGGGGAAGTTTATCCAGCATATCACCCTTTCCTGCGGTCAGGAGATTCGTTTTACCTACGATAACGATAAGATCAGCTCCATCACAGATCCGCTTGGTCGTGTGCTGCGTTATACATATGATGGCGATTTGCTGACCAAGGTTACATATCCGAACGGAGGGAATTTCCAATACACCTATGATGAAAATGGACTGATTCTGTCTGTCCGGGATCTTAATGGGAAGACATATGTAAAGAATACCTATGATCGAGATTGTCGTATTATTCGGCAGGATATGATTAATGGTGGAGAATATCTTCTGTTTTATGATCCGCAGAATCGAATCAATATCTACACAGAAATACATACCGGCCAGCGAATGACCGTGCATTATACCCGGCAGAAGCTTGTGGATTCTATCACCTATCCCGATGGTACAGTGGAAGAACGTGGCTATGATAAATGGGAAAATCAGGTCTATCAAAAAGACCGCCTAGGGCGTGAGACGCGTTGGGAATTCAACGCCCAAGGCCAACTTTTGCAGGAAATAAAACCGGATGGCTTAATCACCACTCATACCTATGATAAACAGGGACAACGCATTCGTACACAGGACAATCTTGGCGGTGAGATATGCTATAATTACACCAAGGAAGGCTGGCTCAGGGAAAAGAAAACGAAACAGTCCGAAGGCAAGTGGCAGGTGGAAGCCTACGAATACGATTATCAGGGGCGTATGCTTCGTAAGACCGTAAATGGTCAGGAAACGCGCTACTGGTATAAGGAGGATTCCCCTGTTCCCTGTGCTATGCGCACTCCCTGTGGGGATGAATTCCGCTATGAGTATGATGACGCAAATCGTTTGAGCATAATTGCTAGCGAATTCGGTGAGCGCAGTTTCGGCTATGACAGCCTTGACCATATCGTCAGCGATACCGATGCGTTGGGGAACTCTTATACGGCAGAATTTGATCTGATGGGCAATCTGCGCCGGGAATGCAGCCCTAAGGAAAATGCCAGCGAGGAGCAGTCTCGTTACTGGCGTTATGCCTATGACGGCATGGACAATCCCATCCACACGGAAAGCCCATTGGGCATAGTTTATGCAAAGGAATACGACGGCGAAAGCCGCCTAACCAAAGAAATTCACCCAGAGGCAGAAACCGGTGAGGGCATTTCTTATGATTACGATGCTGATGGCCGCAAAATTCGTACCCATTACCCGGACGGCGGCGTGGAGCGCTCTTTCTATGATGCAGAGGGGAATCTCATCAAGAAGGTAACGCCGAACCATTATGATCCGTCAACCGATGATGGCGCAGGAACGACCTACACTTATGACGCAGGCAATCGCCGTACTTCCGTGACAAATGAAGCTGGCGACCTGCTGGAAGTCTCCCGCTATGATGCCAAAGGCCGCTGTATCTATCATCAGGATGCAGGCCAGCTTGAAGCCAGCCGTGAGGGCATGGTCTATGCCACCACCTATCGCTATGACTTGGTGGGCAACAAGCTGGAGGAGCGTAAGGCCGTTTCCGAAAAAGATGGTGCGATCCAGTACAGCCTGCGGTGCTGGACGTATGATGTTCATAACAATATCACCGAAGAAAAAACATGGCTTACCCTGCAAAGCGAAACCAGTGCCAGCGGTCTGACACGCACAATCTGCAACACCTATGATAAGCAGAATAGGCTTATCCGGGTTACAGACAATTTAGGCGCAGAGGTCAAATACACCTACAACAGCATAGGAAAACGAACCAGTGAGGAGCGCAAGGTCAATGCAGAAGAAACCCAGCTGATAAAATACCTCTATGATGAAACAGGCCGCCTGACCGACAGAGCCGAAAAACTCAACCAAAAGCGCAAAGGCACATGGTGGGCAC
>NZ_FNJQ01000027.1 GCF_900104055.1 Pseudoselenomonas ruminantium | reverse complement strand
TTTTTCCATTCTTCAGCGGCAACAGGATTCTTTGCCAGATAATCTCTGAGGATTTCATCGCCATTGACATGCATGGAACGGAATTTGTAGCATTTGAAATTCCTGCCATCTTTGCCAATACGATCTGCATTGTAGAATACACTGCCTTTGGAATCCAGCTTGATGCAAATCGCAAGCGCTAACAGAATCGGACTGATTGCCAATCCGCCGATAGTAGTCAAAATCAGGTCAAAGGCTCGCTTGTAAATCCGATTACGACGCAGGGCCAGATTATTCTTCATATGCAGCATCAGGATTTCTTCGCTGAACAGAGACTGTGCTTCTACATCGGCCATTGGGGTACCAATGAGATCCGGCACATAGGACAGATGCCTTACATGCGGCTGGACTGTGGTGATCAGATGCTGGAGTTTATCCCGTTCCATACCTGGTGCTGTGATGATCACCGTTTTGGCATTAATGTTTTTTATGATCTGCTCCGCCTCAGCCACAGTTCCCAACAAGTTGTAGCGCTGGGGAATTTTATCCGAAACGGGATGATCGTCAATGAAACCGGCGATATGATAGCGATAGCCCAAGTCATCCTTGAAGAAATGCAGGGCGCGTTCGGCGGTTTTGCCGGCACCAATCATGATTACGTCCTCGTAAAGATGATGACGGTGTTTCAGATAAAAGCTGACGGCCAGTCGTTCGCAGTAAATCGTGATTAGCATTAATAGCCAGAAAACTATGAAAAAAGAGCGCGGCGCCTGCCAACTCGTGAAGAAATACAGCGCTGCCACACAGGCCAGCATGGCATAGGATATGCCGTAGAAGATGCTGCGCACGGTGTAGATAAATGGCTGCATGGTATTGTAGATTCTTGACTGGGCGAGAAATAACAGGAACGTCAAGGGCAGCCAAAAGTATAGATAAGCCCTGTGGATTGACAGGTCATAGATTGACGTTGACATTTGACCGGTCAGAATGACGGCCACATAATCAGTCAGCAGGAACAGAACCGGTGCCAGATAACGCCTCGCCTTTTGCCTTATGGAATTTTGGTTAGTATCTGCGGTCAATGTCATATAATTCCTTTCTGATATGATTGCCACCTCATCCACCGCTGAAGCGGTTCCCCTTCCCCTCAAGGGGAAGGCTTTTTTTTCAGCCTTGTTTGATTATTTCTCGGCTTTCATGTTGCTGAGGGCGTATTCGCAGCATTGGCGGACGAGGTTGTTTACCGATACGTGCTCGGACTCGGCCACTTTGGTGAGTTCCTCCAATAGGCTTTGCGGGAGGCGGAATGTTTTATTGATCATTTCTTCGGTCTGTCGGACTTGGAACATGGGATTAATTCTTCCTTTCATTTATTTCTTTTTACACACTCCATTATATTAGCACATATGCCCCCCCCCACAAGACATTATGTAAAAAAATATCAACTTAATCCACAAAACACACTTTTGTTGGATGTTTTTTACAAATAAAAAGACTTGCAACACTTTTCTACAGTGTTGCAAGTCTTTTTGCAATATTTATTTCATTATTCAGTTCTTTGTTGTCCCAGCATAATAGCGAGCCAGCTGCTGCATCTTGTCAATGGTATCGACACGGCCTTCCGTGCCGTTGTTGATGATGACGAGGATGAAATCTTCATCCTTGCCAATGAAGATACCGCCATCGGTATAGACGCCAGTGACTTCGCCAGTCTTGTGGGCAATCGTGTAGCCGTTCAGGGCTGACCCCAGACATTCCTTGTCATGCTGCTGCTTCAGGACGCTCAGCATGAATTCATCTTCCTCAGGGCCTACAAGCTGATGATAGTAGAGTTTGGTCAGCAGATGACCCAGATCCCTGACCGAGGACAGGTTTTTGCGCCCGCCGTTGCTGAGCATCATCTTATGCGCCAGCACGGTATCGCTGTAGCCGGACTGGGCGATGTATTGATTGATGTTCTTCATGCCCAGCTTGTCGATCAGGATATTGGTGGCGGTATTGTCGCTGTCGGTGATCATGACCGTCAGCAGCTGCCGTATCGTGCGCTGCTGGCCGATGTCATACCAGGTTGTGACACCAGCGCCGCCCACCACGTCATTCTTCCTGATGGTTACCTTGTCCTCCAGGGACAGTCTGCCGTCATGGACATCCTGCATGGTCTTGGCCATGACAAAGAGCTTGATGATGCTGGCCGGAGACATCTGCCTCTGGTTGTAAAGGAAAGGCTCGATCTCCCGGTCCGGGCGCAGGAAATAAACCGACATCTGATTTTTGCTCGTGCCGATGATGCGGGCCGTATTGGCCTGCAGATCCCCCTCGTCAGCCGCCCGGTCCGTACGTATGCTTTTTTTCTCACCCATAGCGAAATTAGCAGCCGCCTGGGCTGCCAATTTCCCATCGCCATGATGCATCCATAGAGCAGCGGACACTATGCCGCCCACTTCTAAAGTCGCCACCACTGCGAAAAAAGTAAAAATCCGTTTGAATGTCACGGAATGACGAACCTTCCTTTTCATTGTATATACCTAAAGTTTATTTACCATGGCTGTGGCGTGATTGGCGTCACCACACCAAAACGATAGCCCTTCGCCGCAAGATTTTCGATGATTCCCGGCAAGGCATTCACGGTTTCTTCCTTGCCACCGTTGCAGTGCATGAGGATCAACGCCATATTGTCCTTGAGATGCCCCTGTGTCCTTCTATCCACATATTGGAGCTGCTGATAAGCATTGGGCTTTTTCGGCGTAGCATCTTCCGTCAGCACATTCCAGTCATGCTCCACATAGCCTAAGAGATTCAAGGCCTCATAATAATCGTTGGCAAACATGCCCACAGTACCGCCCGGGGCACGGATGATAAAGGGACGCACGCCGATGGTATTCATGATGATGTCATCAGTATGCTCCATCTCCTCGATAAATCTCTCTTTATTGGCATAGAGATTATGATAATCATGGTCATAGCTGTGATTGCCGATGGCATGGCCTTCGGCAAAGATCCGCTTCAATACGTCCGGATGCTTCTCCACCATGCCGCCCAGCACATAGAAGGTACCATGGACACCATAATTCTTCAGGATATCCAGGATGGCCGGCGTATTCTTGCCATCAGGACCATCGTCAAAGGTCAGATAGGCCACCTTTTCCGCCGTATAACGCGGCAGGGCCGGCAGCATCGTGGGCAGGCCTTTCTCCTGCCGCTGCTTTAGGGTATAACGGTCATAGACCGGCTTATCCAAATGGATATTGTCATAGGTCAGATTGCTATAATCCCCTTTGGCCAGGGTATAGGCCGGGGACTCCACTCCCGGTTCCTCCACGGCCTCCGAAGCCGCCGTAACTGCCGGCTCCGTTGCCTTGACCTTCGCCAGCCAGGCCGCTCCTGCTATACCGCCTAATACGGCTATTCCCACCAAGACACCGATTATCCTGGTAAAACTCTTGCTTTTCACCTTACAGCGCCCCCAAATCAAATTCCCAATTCATAATTCTCGAATACCTTCCCATTATACCCCCTAAACAGCAATCAGTCCAATATGAATTCCGCAAAGACCACATTGCCATATTTAAATCCCTGATTTGTCAGACGGCAGCCATTGTCATCGACCTGCAGCAATCCCTGCTGTGCCAGTTTTGCCATAGTCTCACCATAGATTTCCTGCAGGGAAACCTGAAACTTTTGCGCAAAATCCCGGGCCGCAAGGCCTTCGACCGTGCGCAAAGCCAAAAAGGCAAATTCTTCCATGGCGTGCTGGCGGGTTGGCTCTTCCTCCAGCTTCCAGATCTCATCCCCCGCCTTTATCCCGGCGATATATTCCTGGATATCCGCAACAGCCGCATAGCGTTTCCCCTCCAGATAGGAATGGGCCGCCGCGCCGAGGCCTAAATAGGGCACATCATGCCAATAGCTGCGGTTATGGCAGCTTTCATAGCCGCGCTGAGCAAAGTTGGACACTTCATAGCGCAAATAGCCATGCTGTGGCAGGACATTGGTCATATAGTCATACATGGCTTCGGCCTCTTCCTCGGCAGGCAGGTCCAATTTACCCAATTCCTGCTGGCGGGCAAAGACCGTGCCTTCCTCCACCTGCAGGCCATAGATGGAAATATGCTGGACACCCAGGTTCAGCGCCTGCCCGACACTGGCCTGCAGCTGTTCCATCGTTTGCTCCGGCAGGCCGTATATCAAGTCCAGGCTGATATTAGCAAAACCTGCTTCCTGCGCCAACCGGATTGCTTCTAGAGCTTCCGCACTATTATGGATGCGCCCGATCCGCCTGAGCAGCCCGTCGTCAAAACTCTGTACGCCAAAACTCAGCCGATTGACGCCATTTGCCTTCAGCATCTGCAGATACTGCGCATCGACTGTGCCGGGATTGCATTCCACCGTAAACTCCGCAATCTCCGCACCGATGAAATTTTCCACAGTCTGCAGGATCTGCGCCATATTTTCCAAGGGCAGTGCCGTAGGCGTACCGCCGCCGATATAAACAGTCGCAGGCCTGCCCCACTTTTGCCGATAGGAAAAGCCCTGTATCTTGATCTGCTGACACAGGGCTTCCACATAGGCTTCCATCAGATTTTCCCGCCCGGCATAGGAGGGAAAATCACAATAGAAACACTTCTGCCGGCAAAAGGGAATATGGATATAAACTCCCCATTGCATAACGATCTTCCTTTAATCTATCTTCAAAATGGCCATAAAGGCTTCCTGCGGCACTTCTACCGAGCCAACCGCCTTCATGCGCTTCTTGCCTTCCTTCTGTTTCTCCAAAAGCTTGCGCTTACGGGAGATATCGCCGCCATAGCACTTGGCCAGCACGTCCTTGCGCCGTGCCCGCACGTTCTCACGCGCAATGACCTTGGAACCGATGGCTGCCTGAATCGGAATCTCAAACATCTGCTGCGGGATGATTTCCTTGAGCTTGGAGGCCAACTGGCGGCCGCGGCTCTGGGCTCTGTCCTTATGCACGATGGTCGAAAGCGCATCCACGGGATCACCGTTCAGCAGGATATCCACCTTCACGAGCTTGGACTCCTGATAATCTGCCAGTTCATAGTCCAGCGAAGCATAGCCCTTGGTCGCGGACTTCAGGCGGTCAAAATAGTCGAAGATGATCTCGTTGAGCGGGATATGATAGGTAATCATGACGCGGTTGGTGTCGAGATAATCCATATTCTTGAACACGCCGCGCTTGTCCTGCGAAATCTCCATGACCGCGCCGACGAAATCATTGGGCACGATCACCGTAGCCTTGACGAATGGTTCCTCGATATGCTCGATTTCCGTCTGCGGCGGCAGTTCGGCCGGGTTGCTGACGTTGAGTACCGAACCATCCGTCTTGAACACATGGTAGATAACGGAAGGCGCCGTGGTGATGAGCTTCAGATGATATTCACGCTCCAAGCGCTCCTGAATGACATCCATATGCAGGAGCCCCAAGAAGCCGCAGCGGAAACCAAAGCCCAGGGCCACGGAAGTTTCCGGCTCGAACACCAAAGCTGCATCATTGATCTGCATCTTTTCGAGCGCGTCCTTGAGGTTGTCATAGTCGGAGCTTTCCACGGGGTACAGGCCGCAGTAAACCATCGGCGTCACACCGCGGTAGCCGGGCAGCGGCTCGGCCGCCGGCTTGTCGGCAAAGGTGATGGTGTCGCCCACCCGCACATCGCGGACATCTTTGAGAGAGCCTGCCACAAAGCCAACCTCACCCATATTGAGCTCGCCCACATCCACAGGCTGGGGCTTGAAGCAGCCCACATCCGTGACTTCAAAGGTCTTGCCCGTAGCCATCATCTTGAGTCGCATGCCCTTCTTGATCTTGCCCTGCTTGACGCGCACATGGGCGATAACGCCCTTGTAGGAATCAAAGAAGGAGTCAAAGATCAGCGCCTGCAGCGGAGCATTCTCATCCCCTTCCGGTGCCGGAATGCGTTCTACAATAGCATCGAGGATCTCTTCAATGCCGATGCCCGTCTTGGCCGAAGCCAGTACCGCATCCGTGGCATCCAGGCCGATGGAGTTTTCAATCTCTTCCTTCACGCGGTCGGGATCAGCGCTGGGCAGATCAATCTTGTTGATGACCGGCACGATTTCCAGATCGTTTTCGAGGGCCATATAGACGTTGGCCAAGGTCTGCGCCTCAACGCCTTGCGCCGCATCCACGACAAGCAATGCTCCTTCGCAGGCAGCCAGGCTGCGGGAAACCTCATAGGTGAAGTCCACATGGCCCGGGGTGTCGATGAGGTTGAGCTGATACATCTCCCCGTCCTTGCCCTTGTAGTCAAGGCGCACGGTCTGAGCCTTGATCGTGATGCCGCGTTCCCGCTCGAGGTCCATATTGTCGAGGACCTGCGCTTCCATTTCACGCTGTGTCAGCGTTCCGGTATATTCAATCAAGCGGTCCGCAATGGTGGATTTGCCGTGGTCGATATGGGCAATGATCGAGAAATTGCGGATATTCTTGTTCTGCATGGTCATTTTCCTTTCGCACTTCTTTCCATATAACAGTCATTATAACGCATTTTCCCCCTCCCCTGCAAGAAATATAGTCAGCACAACGCAAAAAACTATTGCTTTTTGGCAAAGGGCGTGCTAAAATAGCTAGGTAACGAATCATTTGAGGGGGGTGAACTACTTGCCGAATATTAAAGCATCTATTCTTAGTGTAAAATCTGACGCTAAGCGCCGTGCGAAGAACGCTGCTGAGAAGTCCCGTGTACGCACTGCTTCCCGTCGTGTTCTCGACGCTGTTGAGGCTGGAAACGTTGATGAAGCGAAATCCCTCCTCACAGCTGCTTGCAAGACCATTGACATGGCTGCAGCTAACCACGTGTTCCACAAGAACTGTGCAGCTCGCAAAAAGTCCCGTCTGGCTCGCAAAGTGAACGCACTCGCTAAGTAATTTTCTCAGATGAGATAGAAAAAAACCGTCCCTCGGGGCGGTTTTTTTGTGCGCTTTTATCGCTTTCATTTGAAATGCCTGCCGATTATGTTATACTTACGTTAGAGAAAACGACAGGGGATGATTTTTATGCATATTCGTCATAGCAAACTGCTGAGCCTCGTGAACCAGCACAACCGCATTGCGGTGACGGAACTGGCCAAGGCTTTGGATGTTTCGGAAGTGACCATCCGCAAGGACTTGAATATATTGGAAAAAAAGGGACTGCTGCGCCGGGAACACGGCTATGCCCGGCTGACCACCAGCGACGATGTGGGCAACCACCTTTCCTTCAACTACGAAGCGAAGCTGCGCATTGCCCGCCGGGCGGCCGAAAGCGTGCACAATGGGGAAACCATCATGATCGAGTCCGGCAGCTGCTGTGCGCTGCTGGCCGAGGAAATCGCCGCCAACCGCCGCGATGTGACCATCATCACCAACTCGGCCTTTATCGCCGATTACATCCGCAAATACCCGCAGGTGCGCGTAATCCTTTTGGGCGGGGAATACCAGAAGGAATCGCAGGTCATGGTCGGCCCCATGATCCGCAGCTGCGTGCGGGATTTCTACGTCAGCAAGTTCTTTGTGGGCACGGACGGTCTCAATGACCTCGGCTTTATGTCCAACGACCTCATGCGGGCCGAAGCCACCCGCGTCATGGCCGAGCGGGCCGAACAGACCATCGTGCTGACCGAATCGGCCAAATTCAAGACGCATGGCACGGTGAAGCTGCTGCCCTTTGAACAAGTCTCGGCCCTCTACACGGACGACCTGGCAGACAGTGAAACCATGAGCCAGCTGCATGGCAAGGGAATTCATGTGTATCCGGTTGGGGAATAAAAAAGCAGTGAGAAAGTATCTACCTTTCTCACTGCTTTATTTATCGCTTATTCAGCTGCAGCAACGACTTCTTTGCCGTCATAGTAGCCGCATTCCGGGCATACATGATGGGGCATCTTCGGTTCGTGGCACTGCGGGCAGGCTACGAAGCCAGGAGCCTCCAGCTTCCAATTAGCACGACGCTGGTCGCGGCGGGCCTTGGACATTTTTCTCTTTGGAACTGCCATTTCGGATACACCTCCTTGAAACTTTCTTTAGTCTTTGTTCAATAACTGCTGTAATGCTGCCATGCGCGGATCAGGTACGAAACGGTCACAGCCGCAGTCCCCTTCATTCAGGTTATGTCCGCACTTTGGGCAAAGCCCCTTACAATCGGGCTTGCATATATTACTGAGGGACTGGGCTGCCAGCAGGGTGTCATGCACCAGGTCCTCGATATCGAGCAAATCCCCGCTGAAGACATTGATGGAGTCATCCTCGCCTTCATCACGCGTGAAGTCCTCGGAAAACTCGTGCACCTGTTCTTCACGGCAATCTGCCAGACAACGATTGCAGACAAAGGTCTTGACCACTTCGATCCTGCCGCTGACGCGCCAGCGCATCCCCGTGTAGACCACCGTTCCCGTCACCTTGATGGGACCTGCGAACTGATAGTCATCACTTTCGGCATCAATCTCTGCCGCCGTCACGGAAAAATCAAATGGCAGCTCCCTGCCTAAATCAGTTTGTAATTCAGCAATATTAATATTCATCATTTCAGCATCAACCTCACATAATTATAGCGACCGTATGGGGCTTTGTCAATGCTTATTACTTTACTGCCACCGTAAACTCGGCATCAATTTTCTTGACCTTCTCCACGCGGCGCACATATTTCTCAGCCGTCAGCGGATCTGTATGCATCCAGGTCTTCACCGTCTCCATGGCGATAGCGCCGCCGATGATCTTGCCGCCCAGGCACAGCACATTGGAGTCGTTGTGCTGGCGGGCCAGCGCTGCACAGAACGGATCCTGGCAGACCACAGCGAAAATCCCGCGCAGTTTGTTGGCAATCATGGCACTGCCATAGCCGACGCCATCCACAAAGATGCCACGGTCACATTCGCCCTTGGCTACTGCCGCAGCTGCCGGCAGAACGAAATCCGACAGGTCGCAGGATTCCTCATCATAGGTACCGAAATCCTTGACCTCATGGCCTTCACTCTCCAAATAAGCCTTGATCTCCTCTTTAAGCCGCGTCCCGGCATGGTCGTTAGCCATTGCAATTTTCATAATAAAACCTCCCGTTACAATCCTAAACGATATTATGATTGTAACGAGAGGAATTTTATTTGTCAATATTTTTACAAAACATCAGCCGCATCCCCGGCCTCTATGCCTCTATCACTCGGACTTGGCGGAGATGAATCGCTGCTGTTGCTGCTGCAGCTGGTGTGGCTCCTGCTCCTGCAACTGCTCCTGCATCTGTTGCTGCATCTGTTGCTGCATCTGCTGCTGTCTCTGCAACAATTGCTGCTGCTGTTGCTGCTGTTCCTGCTGCTGGCGGGCAGCCTGCTGATTCATCTGCGCTTTGGCCTGCTGCAGGACATTGAGTGCCTGCTGGAGGCCGGCCTCAGCCTGACGTACGCCCTGGAAGGTACCGTTCACATGGCTGATGAGCTGGTCGAACACCTGATTGGCATAGGCATCGGCATTGTTCTGAAGCTGCGTGGCATTGGCCTGGGTGCGTTCCATGATCTCGCGCTCCTGATCCTGGGCCTGCTGCACGATAGCCCGGGCCTTTTCCCGTGCCTGCTTGACGATCTCGCTTTCCTCGATGACGCTTGCCGCATATTCCTTGGCCTTATTGCGGATATCCTCCGCATCTTCCTCAGCGGATTTCAGGATCTGGTCGCGGTCGCGCATGATCTCATCAGCGCGGTTCAGCTCCTTGGGCAGGTCATTGCGGAGTTCCTCCACATAATGCACCAATTCGTTGTCGTTGATTAAAGTCTTTTCCGTAAAGGGCACCCGGGAGGCGCCCACCACCATATTCTCGATTCTATCCAAAGTCTCGCGTACTGACATACTGTTACTTCCTTTCCCCATCTGCTTTTTTTCTATCTAACATCGCCTGTTCCACACAGGCAGGTACCAAACCATTTATACTGCCGCCAAAGCGGAAAACCTCCCGCACACCGGAAGAACTCACATAAGACAGGTCCGGCCGCGTCAGCAGGAACACGGTATCGATTTCAGGATTCAGATGCTTGATCATATAAGCTTCGTTCTCCTCGTATTCCAGATCCTTCACCGACCGCACGCCCCGCACGATAATCTTTGCATCCTGCGCCGCCATGAAGTCGGTGATCAAGCTGTCAAAGGCCATCACCCGCACATTAGGCAAGTGCGCAACAGCCTCCTCTATCAGCTGCACCCGCTGTTCCACCGGGAAAAATCCCCTCTTTTCCACATTGCGGAACACACAGATGATGAGCTCATCAAACATGGTGCTGGCCCGTTCAAAGACATCCAGATGCCCCATGGTCACCGGATCGAAACTGCCCGAACATACCGCCCGCTTCATACTTCGTCCTCCTCTGCTTCCATATAGGAACGCCATTGGAAAAAACTGATCTGCGTGGTATGCCCATAACGGCGGTTATGCACCAACTGCAGCCGGGATAATTCCGGATAGTCATTTTCATCAGCGCCATGTTCCACCACGAGGATTCCCTCTTCTGCCATCAGGCCATCAGAACCATCAATCTGTACCAAAGCCCGCTGCCAAAGCCCCTGATGATAGGGAGGATCGCAGAAAACCAGCGTGAAACCAGCCTGCGCTGCGGACTGCCGGGATAATTCTGCAAAGACATCCCCGCTGCGGACCGTGCCCTTGTCAGACAGCCTCGTAAGTTCCAGATTCTCCCGGATCAGACCGGCGGTAGCTTTGTCCACAAATACTGCCGACGCTGCGCCCCGGGAAAGTGCTTCCAAGCCCAGGTTGCCGGTACCGGCAAAAATGTCCAGCACCTTCCGTTCCTGTACCAGATTCCCTAAGATATTGAACAGGGATTCTTTCACCCTGTCCGCCGTAGGCCTTGTCACCTCGGCCCCCTTAGGCGTCTTCAAGCGGCAGCCCCGGGCCGAACCGGTAATTATGCGCATTCACTCACTCCCTACTAACGAAACATTATCATTTTAGCATATTTTTCTGTAATAGTGAACTATGCACCGTTAAATTTTCCCTTGCACGGGCACAGCTATGCGAGTGATGAATTCTGCCGGATTGGCCGTGCTCATATCCTCGCGCAGGCTCTCTTCAAAGGAAGGACCAGCTGCCTCGAGATCATGTGCCTGCATATATTGGCGCAATCTTTCATAGGAAGCTGTCGTATCCATATAATCTCCGGCGAAACAGGTCACGACATACCGCCCTGCCGGCCTTAGGCAGCGCTGCGCCTTGGGCAGCCTGCGCCATTTCCTATCCGTTGCCACATAGAAATGACTAACCACCTGTTCAAAGCCTGGCCGCATGAAATCCTCCCTGGCCACCATAGCCCCAAAGGTATACCCGATTAAAAGGCCGGCTTCCATCGCATCCCGCATATGCGTGGCAAATTTCTGCTCCACGCCTTCCCAATCTTCCTGCAGATAAAGCTGCCGCAAATCGTCTGAAATCATCAGTCTTTGCTCAGGCAGTTCCTGTTCTGTCACGATATCCAGCTGCACCTGTCGGGCCTGCTCCAAGACCTGCCGCTGATTGGCGACAATCTGTTTCATGCGCCGGAGTTTGGCAATTTCCTGATTCAGCCATGCTTCCTGCTCTGCCAGCAGCCGGGCAAATCTTTCCGGCGTACGCCCTTCCATATACTCTTTGATTTCTGCAAGTTCCAGCCCCATATCCCGGAACATGCGTATCATATAGAAGGGATAGAACTGCCGTGAGGAATAAGCCCGATAGCCATTGGCCTCCACCGAGTCCGGACTGAAGATGCCCTCGCTGTCATAATAATGCAGCGTCCGTTTGTTCACCCCGGTCATCCGAGCGAATTCACCGATATGGAATGTCATATGCCGTGCCATGAAAAATCCCCCTTGACATTACAGTTACTGTATCCTTTATGCTTAATATACAAGATGCGAATCCAGTATTCAAGCAGATTATTATGAGAAAGGAAAATGTTTATGCGTAAGAATACCCGTAATCCATTATCTTATCACCACAGTATGTGGTCACTGCTGAAGTTCGCGGCCCCCTCCATCGGCATGATGATCGTGATCTCTCTCTACACCGTCACCGATGGCATCTTCATTGGCCGCTACGTTGGCAGTGACGCTCTGGCGGCATCGAATATCGTCTATCCGGCGTTCAATCTCGTATTGGGGCTGGCCATTATGCTCGCCGCGGGCGGTTCGGCACTGGTTGCCAAAACCCTGGGCGAGGGTAATCGCGAGCTCGCCAGCCGGCGGTTCACCCTGATTACCATCAGCGGCGTGGTACTGAGCCTCATATTGGCACTTACGCTCTGGCTCTTCATGGAGCCTCTGCTCGCCTTCCTTGGGGCCAGTCCTGCCCTCTATGATGAATGTGTGAACTACATCGTGACGCTGCTGCCCTTCTTCCCGGCAGCAGCCATGATGATGATATTCAACGCCCTCTTCATCGCTGATGGTCGCCCCATCCAAGGCTTTGCCGTCTCGGTCGTATCCGGTATCCTCAATGCCTGCCTCGACTATCTCTTCATGGCCAAAATGGGACTGGGCATCGCGGGAGCTGCGCTGGGTACAGGCCTTGGCGAAACAGCTGCGGCCATCATAGGCCTTCACTACTTCGCCCGCCGCAGCCGCATGATCCGGTTCATGAAACCCACACTGGAATGGCGCATGTTATTGCAGGCCATGTACAATGGCTCCTCGGAACTGGTCACGGAACTTTCCGTAGGTGTGACCACCTACCTCTTCAACATCATCACCTTTTCCTGGGCTGGCGCCGATGGCGTAGCCGCAATCTCTGTGATCCTCTATGCAGAAATGCTGCTGACCTCTATCCTCGTCGGTTTCAATAACGGCATTGCGCCCATCTTCTCCTATCAGTACGGCGCGAAAAATTACCGCGAACTATTGCGGCTGATGCGTCTGGCCCTTCTGAGCATCGGCATCTTCTCCCTGATTTCCTTTGCCGGCTCCCGCCTCCTGGCCGAACCGCTGATCCAGCTCTTCCTGCCAGACGGTGGCTCAGCCTACAGCATCACCGTCAATGGCTTCCTGCTCTTTGGCTTCAGCTTCCTGCTGTCGGGGTTCAATATCTTCACCTCGGGTTTCTTCACGGCCATTGCCGATGGCAGGACCTCCGCCATTGCCTCCTTTGCCCGCAACTTTGCTGGCATCGTGATCTTCCTGCTGCTCCTGCCAAAGCTTATCGGCTTCAGCGGCGTCTGGCTGGCTGTACCGGCGGCAGATCTTACAGCAGTCCTGCTCTCAGCCTTCCTGCTCTACGAGCAGCGGCATAGTTTCCTGACCTTGCAGCAGAAAGCCCAGCGACGCCAGTCTCTGCAGCGCCAGCGTCAGCTGAGCTGCTGATCCTCACAAATATATAGCCAAAAAGCCCCATCCTTTCGGATGGGGCTGATTCTATGCAATTGGTGACACCTACGGGATTCGAACCCGTGAACCCGGCGTGAGAGGCCGGTGTCTTAACCACTTGACGAAGGTGCCGCTGGTGACGCCTACGGGATTCGAACCCGTGAACCCGGCGTGAGAGGCCGGTGTCTTAACCGCTTGACGAAGGCGCCATGGTCAGTCGATTATCGCTGACTCAAATTATTATAGCACTATGCCGTAAGGTTGGCAAGACTTTTTTTGAGACGGTCCAAAGAATTTTCTTTGCCGAGCACGGAGAGGATTTCCGTAGCGCCGCCCGGCGTTACGGATTTGCCGGCTACACCGATGCGCAGCACCCACATCACGAGGCCCTTCTTGAGTTCCTGGGCAGCAATGTATTCTTCGAGTTTTGCGTAAAGGCTGTCATTATGCCAATCAGCTTCGCTGACATTTTCCAGCAGCTCGATGAGTTTTGGCATCAGTTCTGCTGCCTTCTCCGGATTGACCTTGTTGCGCTTATTGTTGTAAAGGTTAGCATCGAATGCCGGCATCTCCACGAGGAAGTCAATCTCATCCTTGACGTCGCTAAAACGCTGTACGCGGGTTTTCAGCAGGGCTGCAACCGTCTGCCAGTTTGCCTCAAGGTAATCCGGCAGGTCTTCCACGAAATCGTGAGCACGGTTAGCGAATTCTTCGTCGCTCATCGCCTTGAAGTATTCGCCATTGATCCAGCCCAGCTTGTCATAGTCGAACACAGCCGGGGATTTGGACAGGCCATCGAGACCGAAATGGGCAATCAGTTCTTCCATGGAGAAGATTTCCTGATTGGTGGTCTTGGGGTTCCAGCCCAAGAGTGCCACATAGTTGGTGATAGCTTCGGGCAGGTAGCCGAGTTTCACGAGATCATCGAAGCTCGTAGCACCATGACGCTTGGAGAGCTTGGACACGGAACCGTCTTCATTCTTGCCCATAACCGGTGCCAGATGGATAAAGGTCGGCACTTCCCAGCCATAAGCTTCATAGAGCAGGATGTACTTCGGCGTGGACGTGATGAACTCCGCACCGCGCATGATATGGCTGATGCTCATGAGATGGTCATCGATGACGTTGGCGAAATTATAGGTCGGCATGCCATCGCGCTTCAGCAGCACCTGATCCTCAAGTTCCGAGTTAGGGATCGTGATATTGCCATGGAGCACATCAAAGAACGTCGTGGAACCGTCCAGTGGCATCTTCTGGCGGATAACATAGGGATCGCCATTCTTGAGATGCTCTTCAATCACAGCCGCATCGAGATCGCGGCAGGTACGGTCATAACCGCCGAATTCGCCAGCGGAATGATCCTCATCCGGATTGCAGAAGCAGTAGTAAGCATGACCGGTCTTCACGAGCTCTTCGGCATACTTCTTGTAGATATCCATGCGCTCACTCTGCACATAGGGACCGCAATCGCCGCCAATATCCGGGCCTTCGTCCGGCACGATATGGGCCATTTCCAAAGTACGGTTGATGAAATCCACAGCGTCGGCCACATAACGGGTACGGTCGGTGTCTTCGATACGCAGGATAAAATCACCCTTCTGCGCTTTAGCGTAGAGATAACCATAGAGCGCCGTGCGCAGATTGCCAATATGCATATATCCCGTCGGGCTAGGTGCAAAACGGGTACGAACCTTCTGACTCAATGAAACTTCCTCCTAAAAAATAACTATGATAAAGCTTAACGCTTCAGGAACTGATACAGGGCACGGTACATCAGCATGGTGCTGACAGCACCGGGATCTTCGACGCCAATGCTGCGCTCACCCACGAGACTCGCGCGGCCTTTTTTTGCCGGGATTTCTTTCGTGTAGTTCACGCCATCACCAGCGGCCTTGGAAGCTTCCTGCAGCACTTCAAAGAGATTCTTGTCCTCGACATTTTCCGGCAGGAAGCAGTCATGGATGGGAATCAGGGCATCGAGGATGGTCTTGTCGCCCTGCTCTGCACGGCCCCGCTCCTGGATGGCGGCAATGGCTGCAGCCAGCAATTTTTCAAAGCTCTTGATGTTCATGCGGGTTTCTTCGTCGCAGACTTCGCTGGCTTTGACAAAGGCAGCGCCATAGAGCGGGCCGGCTGCGCCGCCCACGTTCTGGATCAGGCTCTTGCCAATCTTTTTCAGCACGGGGCCAATCTGCGTCGTATCATCCATATCATCCAAAGCTTCCTTGGCAGCCCGGAAGCCGCGGGCCATATTCAGGCCATGGTCGCCATCGCCGGCCTTGGCGTCAATATCCGATAAATAATCTTTCTGCGCAATAATCGCTTCAGCTACGGCATCAAAGGCGTCTTTAATTCTCGACATAACACACATACTCCTTGCATAAAGTAAATTAGAATAAAAATTAAAAAACTCATTGATGGGGAAACAATGAGTTTATAAATACACACCTAACCATTATAACACGCTGAGAACAAAGCGCAAGTGTGAATTGACAGAAATATAGGAAGAAAATCTATTTATTTGTATATCACAAATCACAGCTGCCCATATTATAGCGCAGCTCCTGATTCTTCACGCTGACACGGGTTTCCGGCGGCACCGAATGCGTCAGGAACACGTTGCCCCCGATGACCGAGCCCTTGCCGATCACCGTGTCACCGCCGAGGATTGAAGCCCCGGAATAGATGGTCACGTTGTCCTCGATGGTCGGATGGCGCTTCTTGTTGAAGAGCTTGCGGCCGCCGGAGGTCGAAAGCGCGCCCAAGGTCACGCCCTGATAGACCTTCACATGCTCGCCGATTTCCGTCGTCTCTCCAATCACGATGCCCGTACCATGGTCAATCATGAAGTATTTGCCGATGGTCGCCCCGGGATTGATATCTATGCCCGTCTTGCTATGCGCCAGCTCCGTCATGATGCGGGGAATCACCGGTACACCCAGTTTATAGAGCTCATGGGCAAAGCGGAATACCGTCACCGCATAGAGACCAGGATAAGCAAAGATGATCTCATCGGCACTCTCTGCTGCCGGATCTCCATCGAACAGGGCCTCCACGTCCGTAGCCAGGTATTCGCGGATCTTGGGAATCTGCCGTAAAAATTCCAGTGTAATACGCTGAGACTCTGACCGCGTAGCATCCAGCGTCTCTTCATCCAGTTTCATGCCATAACGCAGGGCAATGGCAATCTGCTTGTTCAGACGGAAGGCGATATCCTCAATGACCATGGACAGGTTATTGCGGATATCGTAGATGCGGTAGTGCGGATCTTTCACATAGCCGGGATAAGCCACCCGGTTCATCTCCCCAATCAGCTCATAGATCACCTTCGTATCCGGCTGGTTGAATACATCCAGTTTGTCGATATGGCGCGCCTTGTCATAGTCTGCCAATATGTCCTGCGTAATATCCTTGATATCCTGACCGATAATATCCTGCATAAAGTTCTCCTTTTTGTTGCCATGCATATACGAAAATGGCTTCAAACACTGCCGCAGCAGAATTTGAAACCATCCTGTTTTCTCTCATATTATCGTATCATTCCCGCCCTGACCTGTCAATATCCTGACAGACACAATGAACACGCTGCGGGACCATTATCGTACGAAATGACATCGCCAGAGAATCATAAGTCACAAGACGCCCGGTCAAAAGTTCTCCGATCCCGAGCAGGAACTTGATAACCTCCGTGGCCTGCAGGCTGCCAATCACGCCGGGCACCGATCCTAAAACGCCGTTCTTGCCGCCATTTGTTTTGGGTGCCTCCGGGAACAGACAGCGCAGGCAGGGACTTCCCGGCACATAGGTCATAAGCTGTCCCTGATACCGCAGGATTCCCCCATGGACAAAGGGCACCTGCATTCTTACGCAGGCATCATTGATGGCAAATTTCGTCAGCGGATCATCCACGGCGTCCACCACCATATCGAAATGTTCGCTTTGCAAAAGATGCTGCAGGGATTCCTGCGTTATTCTTTCTGCATAGACAGGCACCTGTACCGCAGGATTAAGTGCCTGCAGACTTTCCCTGCCGCTGTCGATCTTGCGCCGCCCCAGATCTGCCGTCGTATGCAAAAGCTGACGTTGCAGATTGGACAGCTCCACCTGATCAAAGTCCGCCAAAGCCACCGTGCCAATCCCGGCCGCAGCCAGATAAAAGGCCGCGGGCGACCCCAGGCCGCCCGCACCGACCACGAGCACCCGGGCAGCTTTTAATTTCGCCTGTCCCGCTTCGCCAAAATCCGGCAGCATGATCTGCCGCGCATAGCGTTCCTTTTCTTCTGTATTCAACTGCACAGACTCACCTCCACCAATCCGATTCCTTCATCATACCACTCATCACACAGGCTCCGGCAGCACCTGCTGCCAACACCTCCGGCAAGCGTTCCGGCGTGATGCCGCCAATCGCATAGACCGGCATATTTCCTGCCGTCTGGCAGGCCGACCGCAGGAAGTCCAAACCTCTGCCCGGCAGCCCCCGCTTGCAATCCGTTGCGTAGATATGGCCGGCTACGATATAGGAACAGCCTAAAGCAATTGCCTCCTGCACCTCCACCACGCTATGACAGGAAGTTCCCAGCACGCGCCAATCCTTCCGCTGGCCGGCGGATAACTGTCGTAGCTGCGGCAGGGGAAGGTGCAGGCCAGCCGCATGCAGCTCCATTGCCACCTGCGGGAAACTATGCAGGTACAATGGCACTGCATGCGGGCGGCAGATTTCCTGCACCGCCTGCGCCAGTTCCCGGTATTCCCTGGCACTTAGATCCTTTTCCCGCAGGATTATGGCCCGGGGCTGGCGGCTGGCCACCGACTCTATCTGCCGCAAAAAATCTCCCGCACAAAGCCGGCGATTGGTCACGGCAATAATCCTGTGCCAATCCATCTGCTCATACATAGACATAATCATTGAGCACCGGCTGGAGCCCCTCGCTGCTCATATCTGCATACATCGTGTCGATGCTGCGGTTATCGGCAATCTCAAACTGCTCATCACCATGTGTTCCCTCCTGATGGCCTTCATACTTCTCCTCATGGTCGCCAATACCCGTGGACACCCCGGCAGAAATCTTCGTGGCGCAGATTTTGGCGATGCCGTTGCGGAATGCAGCCGACTCGCGCGAAGACACCGTGATGCCCACATAGGGCAGGAAGATGCGGTAGGCGCAGAGCACCTGACAGAGTTCCCGCTCGCCTACGCCCTGCGGTGTGATCTTGTCATTGTTGACAATGGGCCGCAGGCGCGGGCAGGACAGGGAAAATTCCGCCCATGGATAACGCCTTTGCAGATGCCAGACATGCAGCGCCGTAGCCAGCGCATCCTTGCGGAAATCTGCCAACCCCAACAGCGCCGAAAAGCCCACGCCCCGCATGCCGCCGCGCAAAGCCCGTTCCTGCGCCGCAAAGCGGTAGGGGAACACGCGCTTATGTCCCAGGAGATGCAGTTTCTCATACTGCTCGAGATCATAAGTTTCCTGAAAGACCGTCACATAATCGGCACCACATTCGTGCAGGTAACGGTAATCTTCCGTATTGACCGGATAGATTTCCAGCCCCACATTGCGGAAATACTTCCGCGCCAGCTGGCAGGCCTTGCCGATATATTCAATGCTGCTCTTGACCTTGCTCTCCCCAGTCAGGATCAGGATTTCCTCCATGCCGCTTTCAGCAATCACCTGCATCTCATGCTCAATCTGCTGTTCATCAAGCTGCAGGCGCTGGATATCGTTATAGCAGTTGAAGCCGCAGTACACGCAGTAATTCTCGCAGTAATTGGCAATATAGAGCGGCGTAAAAAGATAGACCGTATTGCCAAAGTGACGGCTGGTCTCCTGCCGGGCACGCCTTGCCATCTCCTCCAGGAATGGCGCTGCCGCCGGTGACAGCAAAGCCTTGAAATCCTCCTGCGAGCAGGTCGTATGGTCAAGTGCCCTCCGCACATCAATTGCCGTATAGCGGTTGTAATCATAAGCCTCCATTTCCGCGAGGACTTCTGCCTCTACCGTGGAATCGAGCTGCTCCATTTCCGGGAAATAAGCCAGGGGACTCTTGCGGCTCGCCGGATTGTTCTCCAATTCATGCTTACGCTCTAGAGCCTTTTCGCTCAGCCGCGCCGAATCCACCAGAAAACTGTTTGCTTCCTTCGCTTCTGTCATCGTAATCCCCCCTTAATCATGCAGGAACCCGGTCAGGGGATCGGAAGCCTCAGCCCCGCGCACGAGCACCCGTCCTAATCCGGACAGATATGCTTTACGCCCAGCGGCAATGGCCTCCTTGAACGCCGCCGCCATCAGGGGCAGATTGCCCGCCGTGGCCAGCGCCGTATTGGCCATGATGGCCGCCGCTCCCATCTCCATCGCTTCACAGGCCTGGGACGGCGCTCCAATGCCCGCGTCCACGATAATGGGCAGGTCGATTTCATCGATCAAGATCTGAATGAATTCCTTCGTGGCCAGTCCCTTGTTGGAGCCAATCGGCGCCGCGAGCGGCATCACGGCAGCCGCCCCGGCACTGACCAAATCCCGGGCCACATTGAGATCCGGATACATATAGGGCAGCACAACAAAACCCTCCTTGGCCAAAATTTCCGTGGCCTTGATGGTTTCACTGTTATCCGGCAGCAGATACTTGCTGTCCCGCATGATTTCGATCTTGACAAAATCCCCACAGCCCATGGCCCGGGCCAGCCTAGCAATGCGCACGGCCTCTTCGGCATTGCGTGCTCCGGACGTATTCGGCAGAAGCGTCACCTGCTTCGGTATGTAGTCCAGGATATTTTCCTTATCCTGCGTGTTGGCCCGGCGCACGGCTAGTGTCACAATCTCGGTCCCAGCATCTTTTACGGCCGCCTCAATAAGTTTCAGCGAATACTTGCCCGATCCTAAGATAAAACGGGAGTGAAATTTATGTCCTGCTAATTCCCAACAGTCTTCCATATTATTTTCCATCGTATCAGCCTCCATAAGATCAGCCACCGCCCATAAAGCAGACGATTTCCACTACATCACCATCATGCAATATAACCTGCGGATATTGCGCTGCGGAGATAATCTCCCCATTATACTCCACAGCGATCATCCGCCCGCCATAGCCTGCCGCCTCCAGCCATGCCGCAATACTCCTGCCGGCAGCCTGCTCCGCTTTGCCATTGATTGTCACCATATATTCGCCCCCTTTTGCACCACAAAAAAGGACTGCCCGTTCCGGACAGTCCCTAAAAAACACAGTTCACTTGCACATCCCTACGTTGGCATTATCCAAATCAGGTTATGGGTCGGGACCTTGAGCCCCCTCTCAGCCTGCTGTGCTCTCGCCGCAAGCTCCCCTTGCTATGAAGTTCTACCTCCATTATACGCCCTAAAGCAGAAAATGCAAGTTCCAATACGCTTAAATCTTGAATCTCTCCACGGAGGACTCCATGCCATTGGCCATTTCCGTAAGACGGCGGCTGGCGCTGGCAATCTCGTTCATCGTGGCCGTCTGCTCTTCCGTAGCCGCCGATACTGTTTCCGCCTCGGAAGCCACATTGCGGCTCATCTCACTGATCTTGTTGACCGCTTCATGGATGGTCGTGGTATTGCGGGCCAAACCTGCCACCGTACGCTCCATCTCCGCCGTCTCTTCCACAACCTGCTCGACCATACCGGCAATATCTTTGAAGCTGTTACCTGCACCATTCACGGCACCCACACCATTTTGTACCTGGGAAACGCCATCCTGCATGACCGATACGGCATTGCGGGCCTTATCCTGAATGGAACCGATCAGGCCGGAAATCTCTCCGGCCGAAGAGCTCGACTGCTCGGCCAGTTTCCGGACTTCATCGGCCACGACCGCGAAGCCACGGCCATGCTCGCCAGCACGGGCAGCTTCAATCGCCGCATTGAGCGCCAACAGGTTCGTCTGCTCAGCAATCTCGGAGATCGCATCCACAATGGCGCCGATCTTATCGGACTCTCTGCCCAATTCCTCAATAACCTGTGCCGACTGGCTCACGGACTGCTCAATGAGTTCCATCTGCCGCACAGCACCGGTCACAGCCTTTTCCCCGCTATCAGCCTGGCCTTTGGCTTCAGCTACCACTTTCCCGGCATGTTCGATGGTCTTCTTGAAGCGTTCCATGCTCTCAGACAGGCTCTCGATATTGGTGCTGGCATTCTCAACTTCCGTGAACTGCTCACTGCAGGAGCCCGCCACGTTGACAATGCTGTCCGCTACAGAACCGCTGACTTCTGCCGACTGTTCCGAACTGTTGGTAAGCTGCTGGCTGGAAGCTGCCACCTGCTGGCTGGAATCGATGATCTGCCGCATCATCTCGCTGACATGGGACTGCAATGTATGCAGGGCCCGGCTCATTTCCCCGATCTCGTCCGTACGATGGAATACTTCCTCCAGGGAGTTGTCTTCGCGCAAATCACCGGTGGCCATGACGCCGAGGCGTTCGGTAACGATATGCAATGGCCCGACGATGGATTTAGCCGCCAGCATCCCTAATGCCGAGAAAATCACCAACAGGATAAGATTGACGATCACCGTATTGATCAGCGTAGATTTGAAAGCTTCATCTGCCGCAGCCTGTTCCTCGGCTACCCGGCTGTCAATATAGTCAATCCAGACGCCCGTCCCCAACACCCACTGGTAGGGCGCAAAGGTGGCCGTATAATTGCGTTTGGGCAAAGGTGTGGTTTCATTAGGCTTAGCAAACATCAGGTCCGTATAACCACCACCATCCTTGCGGCCATTTTCAATCATTTCCTTGATAAACTGTTTGCCGGAAGGATCCGTAAGATTGATACGGGATTTTCCCTCAGTGTCACGCCCTAAGAGCACCACGTTGACACCTTCATATGTATCAATCCAAAAGTAACCCTTGCCATCATCATAACGCAGGTTACGCACCAGATCAGCCGCTTCTTTTCGTGCCTGCTCTTCCGTCAGTTCCCCCTTTTGCTGCCGGTCATACACCTGTTTGATCAAGGATATAGCGGTCTCGGTTTCAATCTTGAGCTCCCGTTCCACATCTTCGATCATCGTCTGCTTCACCGCAGCGACCTGCCGTTCTGACTCGGATTTCAGGTTCATGATAAACGCCGCACTGACACAGATGGTAGTCAGCACTGCGATGCCTATGACCATTATCACGAACCGTCCCTTTAGCGACATGCCTATCCCTCCAAACCATTCCTTATCCGATTATTAAGATTCTTCTTTCTAATTCTGCTTATTCGACATGAGCATCCCTATTCCTGCTAAAAATTTATGCTATAAACAAAAAAGCATCTGACCGGTCAACGAACCAGTCAGATGCTTTTTGCACGTTATTCAGTTTATGCCTGTGCGCCAACTACATTTCTATCATGCTTCTTTTCTTCCTGATCCATGACAATGGTCACAGCACCATCACCCGTGATATTCAGGCAAGTACGGAACATATCGAGCACACGGTCGATACCAGCTACCAAGGCCAGACCTTCCAACGGCAGGCCAGCGGTCTGCAGTACCATCGCCAGCATGATCAGGCCTGCGCCCGGAACACCAGCGGTACCAATGGAGGCCAGCGTACCCGTCAGGATGATCATGAGCATCTGCCCCATGGTCAGATCAATACCAAACACATTCGCGATGAAGAGCGAGCAGACACCCATATAGAGAGCCGTACCATCCATATTGATGGTAGCCCCCAGCGGCAGAACGAAGGAGGAAACCTCGCGGGATACCCCCAGCTTCTCCTGACAGTTCTTCATGTTGATAGGCAAAGCTGCTGCACTGGAACAGGTCGTGAAAGCAATCATCATGGCCTCACTCATGCCCCGGAAGAATTCCATTGGCGTATGACCGCCCCAGACACGGGCCAGAGACGAATACACCACTACGGCATGAATCAGGCAGCCAATGGCTACGCAGCCAATAACAGACATCAGCGGCAACAGGACTGCCGGACCATTCTTCGCTACAACCGGCAAAAGCAGAGCAAATACACCAATCGGTGCAAACTGCATCACGATACCGATAATCTTATAGGAGACTTCAGCAGCTGCGTCAAAGAACTTCATCAAAAGCTGTGCCCGCTCGCCGCCCACATGGACAATACCAATACCAACGAACAAGGAGAACACAATAACCGGCAGAATCTGAGCCTTAGCCATCGCATCAATGGGATTAGCAGGAATCATCGCTACCAGAACCTGCATGAGCCCCGGAGCTTCCTTGACCTTCACCGCTGCATCACTGGTCAGCGACAACCCCGTCCCCGGGCTGAAAATACCAGCAACACTGAAACCAATCAGAATTGCTACCGCCGTAGTCATCAAGTACAGGACTACAGTCTTGGCACCAATACGTCCTAATTTCTTGGTATCCCCCAGGCTGGTCATCCCCACCACTAGTGAGAAGAAGACGACCGGCACGATCATCATCTTGATCAGATTGATGAACATGGTACCAATCGGGGCAATCCACCAATTGATAAATGGCAGAGCCGGTTCCCCAGCAATCAGTCCCACCACGACGGAGAGTACCAGAGCGATAAAGATTTTGATGGAAAGATTCATACTATCACTCCCTTTACTATAAATTATAAATGCGCTTCCATCTGTCTCCATTATACGAATTTATGTAAAGAGTGTCTATATTCTCCGGCCATGTGTATTGTATACATAATTTTCTAAAAAAATAAGTCTTCCCCAAAAGGGAAGACTTACCTGCATTATAACGCTGCCAGCAGCTCTTTTACCTTATCCAGGTATTCCTCGCGGCTCACCGTGAACATCTCACCGGTCTTGCGCACCTTGATCTCGATCTGGCCTTCTTCGACGGCCTTGGGACCAACTACCACACGCAGCGGATAGCCGATCAGATCGCAGTCCTTGAACTTGACGCCTGCGCGTTCCTTGCGGTCATCGAGCAGGGTGTCGAAGCCAGCAGCCTTGCATTCCTTATAGATTTCCTCGGAATAAGCCAGCTGGTCTTCCTTCTTGGCATTGACGGCTACGACCACCACTTCGAACGGAGCAATAGCACGCGGCCAGATAATGCCGTTCTCATCGTTGTTCTGCTCGATGGCAGCAGCCATGGTACGGCCTACACCGATACCGTAGCAGCCCATGTAGAGTGGCTGCTGCTTGCCCTGCTCGTCGAGGAACATCGCGCCCATAGCCTGGCTGTATTTCGTGCCCAGCGTGAAGACCTGACCGGCTTCAATGCCGCGCGTCATCTTCAATTCTGCGCCGCAATGCGGGCAGGCGTCGCCCTCTTTGACCATGCGCAGGTCAGTCACGATAATGCCCTCGGCATTGAAGTCGCGTTTCGGATTCACATTCTTGTAATGGGCATCCACAACGTTTGCCCCAGCCACGGCATTATGCATGTTCATAACCGTGGGATCAACAAGAACAATCACATCTTCACTGGGCGTAATACCGATAGCACTCATGAAGCCCGGGCAGCCGCCAGCATTCTTGATGGCTTCATCTTCGGCCATCGTGAGTTCCAGCGCGCCTTCCACCTGATTGATTACCTTGACTTCGTTGACATCATGGTCGCCGCGGACAAAAGCGAGAACCAACTTGCCATTATCGGACTGATAAGCCACTGCCTTAATAGTCTTTTCCACAGGAATGTTCAGGAACTGAGCCAAAGCTTCAATCGTATTGGCCCCCGGCGTAGCCACCTTTTCGAGCGGCAGTTCATCTTCTGCCGGTGCTTCGATGGGGCTCAGCGCTGCTTTCTCATCGCTGGCCGCATAGTCGCACTTCGTGCAGTAGGCGATATTGGATTCGCCAGCTTCGGCCAGCACCGTGAACTCGTGGGAATGGCCGCCGCCAATGGCGCCGTTGTCGGCCTCTACCGGACGGAACTCCAGCCCCATGCGGGTGTAGATATTCGTGTAAGCATCGTACATCTTCTGATAGGACTCATTCATGCCCTCGATATCCTTATCGAAAGAATAGAGGTCTTTCATGATGAACTCACGGCTGCGCATCAGGCCGAAGCGTGGACGGCGTTCATCGCGGAACTTATCCTGAATCTGATAGAGCATCAGGGGCAGCTGCTTGTAGGAGCTGACCTCATCCCGCACGAGATCCGTAATCATTTCCTCATGCGTCGGGCCAAGGCAGAAGTTGCGGCCATGGCGGTCCTTGATGCGCATCATCTCATCGCCGTAAGCAGCCCAGCGGCCGCTTTCTTCCCAAAGCTCGGAAGGCTGCAGGATCGGCATGCCGATTTCCTGACCGCCGGCGGCGTCCATCTCCTCACGGATGATTTCCTCAATCTTGCGAATGACACGCCAGCCCAAAGGCAGGTAGGTGTACATACCACCGGCCACCTTGCGGATCATCCCCGCACGGTACATGAGCTGATGGCTCGCAATCTCGGCTTCTGCCGGCGTATTGCGCAGCGTGGGTGCATATAAATTACTTGCTCGCATTGTTCTTACGTTCCTCCAATATCGCGTCAATTTCTTTAAAGAGTTCTTCTACTAAATTTTCTTCCGGCACCTTGCGGATGATTTCGCCCTTGCGGAAGATCAGTCCTTCGCCATTGCCGCCCGCAATGCCCACATCCGCGCCACGGGCCTCGCCCGGGCCATTGACCACGCAGCCCATGACTGCTACGTCAATAGGATCTTGGATGCCTTCGAGTTTCTTTTCGACCTGCGCAGCAATGGCGGGCAGGTCAATGCTCGTACGGCCACAGGTGGGGCAGGCCACGAGTGTCGGCCCATATTCCTTGAGGCCCAAGGATTTCAGGATCTCATTGGCTACTTTCACTTCCACCACGGGATCACCGGTCAGGGAAATACGGAAAGTATCGCCAATGCCTTCGGAAAGCAGGGCACCGATCCCCACCGCCGACTTGATGATCCCCGTGTTAACCGTGCCGGCTTCCGTAATGCCCAGATGCAGCGGATAATCCACCGTCTTACTCATGAGGCGATAAGCCGCGAGCGTCAAAGGCACATCATGGGCCTTGAGCGAAATCTTGAGGTCATGGAAATCCAGGTCCTCAAGGATCTTCACATGCTGCATGGCAGATTCCACCAAAGCTTCCGGGGTAATGGCCCCGTACTTGGCCAGAATCTTCTTATCCAACGAACCGGCATTCACTCCGATGCGGATGGGGATATGGGCTTCCTTGGCCGCCTTGACCACGGCGCGCACCTTTTCCTCCCCACCGATATTGCCTGGGTTCAGGCGCAAGGCGGAAATCCCCTGCTTGATGGCCTCAAGGGCCAGTTTGTAGTCAAAATGAATATCGGCCACCAAGGGAATATTGATCTCCCGGATGATATTGCCGAGGTTCTGCGCCGCTTCCATATCCGGCACAGCCACCCGCACGATATCACAGCCGGCATTCTGCAGGGCTTTGATCTGCGCAACCGTAGCTTTCGTATCCGTGGTCTTGGTATTGCACATGGACTGCACGGAAATCGGTGCCCCGCCGCCGATGGCGACGCCGCCGATATGGATCTGCCGGGTTTTCTTGCGTTCAAACATATCTTAGCCTCCCGTAAAGACACGTACAATGTCGTTTTTCGTGGCCAGCACCATCAACAGGATGAGCAGCACAATGCCCACCTTCTGGGTGTATTCCAAAGCCTTGGGACTCATGGGTTTTCCCCGTACAGCCTCCACGCACAGCGTCACAAAATGGCCGCCGTCAAGCGCCGGAATCGGGAACAGATTCACGATGCCAAGGTTCAGGCTCAGGAACGCCGCAAAATTCAGCAGCGGCACAAAGCCCATCTGCGCAACTTCGCCAGCCATCTGGGCTACGCCAATGGGACCAGCCAGTTCCGAACCGGAGAGCTTCAGGATGATCTGCAGGAGCGCATCCACCATCATGACCACGATCATATAGGTCTTCTCTAACGCCAGTCCTGCGGCCTCGAACAGCCCCGGATGCTTGGTGTCCACAGAACTCATAACCCCCACCATAGCCTTTTTTGCCTGAGCATCATAGACTGGTGTCATCGTGGTTTCAATGGTCTCATCACCACGCTGAGCTACCACCTTTATCGGCGTGCCCTCATTATCCTTGACCGTATCGACAAAATCCGTCCAAGTTGCAATGGCCTTGCCATCAAGGCTGACAATCCGGTCACCGTCCTGCAGCCCTGCCTGAGCAGCAGCCTTATCCGCCAGCACGGTTCCAAACACCGGCTCAGGGCTGGGCGTACTGACACCGACAAAAAAGAAGATCCCAAAGAAAATCACAATGGGCAGGATAAAATTCATAATGGAACCGGCTAAAATCACAATCATGCGGGAAAAGACCGGCTTTTCACAGTAACCGCGCTCCCCGGCTTCATTATTGCTGGGGTCCATGCCCGCAATATCATTGAAGCCGCCCAAAGGAATCGCCCGCAGGCTGTAAACCGTTTCCCCTCTGGTGAAGCTGATGAGCTTGGGCCCAAAACCAATGGCAAATTCATCCACCCGCATACCCGTAAGCTTAGCGGTGATGAAATGCCCCAGCTCATGCACCAATACCAACAAACCAAAAACAAAGATAGCCGCTGCAATGGTCAATACCATAGTGTCACCATCCTTTTATTTCTTGCGTAATACTTCCGTGGCAAACTCTCTTGCCCAACGGTCTTCCTCGAACAGTTCCTCCAACGTCGGCTCCATGATGCACTCACGCCTCATCATCGTTTCCTCGATGATATCGTAGATATCGAGGAACTTGATCTCGTCTTTGAGGAAGGCTCCTACGGCCACTTCATTGGCCGCATTGAAGACACAGGGCATGCTGCCGCCCATCGCACCGGCCTCGTAGGCAAATTTCAAGCCCTTGAAGGTATCCGTATCCGGCCTCCCAAAGGTCAGATCCCGCATCTGCCAAAAATCCAGACGATCAAATTCCGACTGCACGCGGTCAGGATAAGTCAGGGCATACTGAATCGGTAATTTCATATCCGTGGAACCCAGCTGGGCAATCACCGCACCGTCGCGGAACTGCACCATGGAATGGACGATGCTCTGCGGATGCACGACAACCTGAATCTGGTCATAGCTCACATCATAAAGCCATTTGGCTTCGATGACTTCGAGCCCCTTATTCACCAGGCTGGCCGAATCAACGGTAATCTTCTGCCCCATATTCCATGTGGGATGTGCCAAAACCTGTGCCTTAGTTGCATCCAGCAGTTCTTCCCGCTTTTTGCCACGGAACGGACCGCCAGAACAGGTCAGCAGGAGTTTTTCAATGCTTTCCATCTTCTCGCCCTGCAGGCACTGGAAGAAGGCACAATGCTCGCTGTCCACCGGCAGGATCTTGACGCCCTGCTCCTTGGCGCGGCGGGTGACGATTTCACCGGCCACCACGAGGGTTTCCTTATTGGCCAGCGCGATATTCTTCTTCGCATCCAGCGCTTTCATCGTGGGTTCGAGGCCCGCAAAGCCCATCATGGACGTGACCACGGTATCGACACCGTCAAACGCTGCCGCATCGATAAAGGCCTGACGGCCGCCAGCCAACTGTGTCTTGCCGCTGTAACGGCTCTTCAGCCGATTATAGGCATCTTCATTTGCCAATACCGCCAGTTCCGGCTCAAACTCACGAATCTGCTGCTCGAAGAGTTCATCGCTGGAATTTGCTGCCAGCACGCTGATATGGAAAAGCTCCGGATTGCGGCGCACGACTTCCAAAGTCTGCGTGCCAATGGAACCCGTAGAGCCCAATACTGCAATATTCTTCATCATCCAATCTCCTTACTTGCCCAAGAGATTCACAAACTGTACGAAATAGTAGACCAGCGGTGCCGTAAAGAGCACGCTGTCAAAGCGATCCCAGACACCGCCATGGCCCGGGATGATATTGCCGGAATCCTTAATGCCCACATAGCGCTTGGCCACAGATTCCACCAGATCTCCCAGCGTAGCCAGGATGGCAATCAGCAAACCTAAGACAGCCATCGCCTGCAGCGGCAGATTCAGGAAATAGCCCAGTCCGGCCACTACGGCCGTGGTACCAACCAGAGAGCCCATAAATCCCTCAATGGTCTTATTCGGGCTGATGGAAGGACAGAGCTTATGACGGCCAATTGCCGTGCCCGTAAAGTAAGCAAAGGTATCGCTGGCCCATGTGCCGATGAACATGATCCAGACAAAGGCATTACCAAAGCTGAAATTGCCGATTTCCGTAGCGAATACCGTATCCGGCAGGAAATTGCGCAAGAGCAGCAGGCAGGCAAACGGGAAGCCGATATAGATAAGCCCCGCGCCGGAAGCCAAAGCATCCATAATGCTCGTAGAAGCACGCAGCAGCACACTTTCCAGCAAAGTCACCATGATGATCAGCGGGCAAGCCAAAGCCAAAAATTCCGGCTTCTGCCAGGCTGCATACCACATAAAGCCTAAAGCGATGAACCCCGTAACGAGGGACAGCCCCATGCCGCGCTCAGAAAAGGCCCGCGCATACTCAAACCAGGCCAGAAACATCAGTAAGAGGGTAAAGCCGGCAAAGACCACGCCGCCTGTCTGAATCACAAAAGCAGCTGCGGCAATGCCGATAATCCCAGTTATAATTCGTAGTAACAAAAAGCAACGCTCCTATTATTTATTGGTCAGACCGCCAAAACGGCGGTCACGGCTGGCAAAATCCTTCATGGCATCCACAAAGCATTCCGGCGAAAATTCCGGCCAGGGCACATCTGTGAAATAGAATTCTGCATACGCCGCCTGCCAAAGCAGGAAATTGGACAGACGCTTATCCCCGCTGGTGCGGATCATCAGGTCAACCGGCAGATTCCCCACCGTGTCCAGATTTTTTTCAATCAACGCCTCGTCGATAGCGGACGGATCAAGCTGCCCATTCTTCACAGCCAGCGCAATCTGCTGCACGGCACGCAAGAGTTCATCCTGCCCGCCATAGTTAGCTGCAACATTGAACTTGACACCGGTATTGTTCTGCATGAGTTCTTCCGCCTCGCGCATCTGCTTCTGCAAGGAAGGCGGCAAACCATCCAAACGGCCGATAAAATGAATCTGCACATTATCCTCATGCATTTCCTGCAATTCTTTCTTCAGATACTCGGAAAAAAGATTCATCAGAAAATCGACTTCCGCCTCCGGCCGCTTCCAGTTTTCTGTGGAAAACGCATAGACTGTCAAGGCATCCAGCTGCAATCCGATGGCCGTTTTGAGGATATTCTTGAGCGTCTTGACACCGGCACTATGACCGGCCGTGCGCAGCATTCCCTGCCCTTTGGCCCAGCGCCCGTTGCCATCCATGATCACCGCCACATGACGCGGCAGTCTGTCCCAGTCAATACCTGCAAACAGTGGTGAATCATGCTCCGGGATAGCGAAATCATCACGGCCAGCCAAAGTCGTGACTGCTTTTCCCAATATTTTCTTCAGCATATATAATCCCTCACTAGGAAAATTATCTCAATAATGAAAACAAGCCCCTCCGCCAAAAGCACCAGAGGGGCTTGCAATTTCGCGTCAGGGAGCCTCGATAGCAGATACCGGGCAGCCAGCAGCGCAAGCGCCGCACTCTACGCACTTATCCGGGTCGATTTCATAACGCTCTGCACCCTCGCTGATTGCCTCTACCGGGCAAGTAGCAGCGCAGGAACCGCAAGAAATGCAATCCTCACCAATTTTGTAAGCCATATATTACACCTCCTTTACAGGCAGTTGTTTGGCCGCCAATGTCAGAAGCAGCTTGCCGTCTGCTCTCAGGCACTGGCGCACAACATAAAATCTATGCTCGTCCACCGGGAAAAAATCCCGGGTGGGACGGGATATCTCTGTTTCATAGGAGATCTTTGCCTCCTGAAGCCGCTTTTCCGCGACTTCCCAAGGAAGGGCCATAACGTCCAAAGCCATCAGACTTCCATTACTTCCTTTTCCTTACCGGCACGGGCAGTATCTACTACCTTGACGTATTTGTCAGCCAGCTTCTGCATGGATTCCTGTGCCTTCTTGGACTCATCCTCGGTGATTTCCTTGCCTTTTTCCAACTTCTTGATGGCATCATTGCCGTCACGGCGGATATTGCGGATAGCAACTTTGGCTTCCTCAGCCTTTTTGTTGACAGTCTTCACGAGTTCCTGGCGGCGTTCCTGCGTCAGCGCCGGAATAGCCAGACGGATTGCCGTACCATCGGAGTTCGGGGACAGGCCCAAGTCCGACTTCATGATAGCCACTTCCACTTCATGGAGCATGGATTTTTCATAGGGCTGAATCATGATCATGCGCGGTTCCGGCACAGCGACTTTCGCAATCTGATTGACCGGCGTCGGCGTGCCATAGTAGTCGACCATCACCTTGTCCAGCAGGGACGGCGTAGCACGGCCAGCCCGCAGGGAGCCGAATTCACGTTTCAGGGCATCGATGGATTTCTGCATACGCTCTTCGTGAGAGCTAAGAATGTCTTTTACCATTATTTATTACCTCCTACCGTGGTGCCGATCTCTTCGCCGAGAGCTGCCCGCACGATGTTCTCATGATTGTCGATATTGAAGACAACGAGAGGAATCTTGTTGTCCATGCACAGGCTCGTAGCCGTGGTATCCATAACCTGCAAGCCCTTGCTGATGATTTCCAGATAGGTCAGTTCATCGAACTTCTTGGCGTTGGGGTTCTTGTTGGGATCGGAATCGTAGATGCCATCCGTGCCCTTCTTGGCCATCAGAATTACATCCGCTTCAATCTCTGCTGCGCGCAGAGCTGCCGTCGTATCCGTAGAGAAATACGGATTACCTGTACCAGCGCCGAAGATTACCACACGGCCCTTTTCCATATGGCGGATAGCCTTGCGGCGGATATAGAGTTCAGCGACCTGACGCATCTCAATAGCTGTCTGTACGCGGGTGTCCACATCCATCTTCTCCAGCGCATCCTGCAACGCCAAAGCATTCATCACGGTAGCCATCATGCCCATATAATCTGCCTGCGCACGATCCATGCCCTTGGCCGAACCAGCCAGACCACGCCAGATATTGCCACCGCCGACAACTACGGCCACATCCACGCCATGTTCCCGGATAGCCTTGATCTGCTTGGCGATATCTTCCACGATGGGCGGATTGATGCCAAAGCCCTGTTCACCAGCCAGGGACTCACCGGACAACTTCAGGACAACCCGTTTATATTTCGCTGTTTCCAAAACTAATACCCTCCATATCAAGCATCTCTGTACTTGCTTCTTACTCACACTAATTTACATTATACATGAAAATAGCCGAGAACACAAAAGTTTTGTGCTCCCGGCTGGAGATTTTTCCTTATTTCAATTCTCTGCCCACACACTCCAAGGCGCTCTTAATGACATCATCCATATCATAGTATTTGTATTCAGCCAACCGGCCGCCGAAGATAACGTAATTCTCCTGCGCGGCCAGGTCTGCGTATTGCTGATACAGTTTCTGATTGCGCTCATTGTTGACCGGATAGTAAGCTTCCTCCCCCGGCTGCCAGTCCGCAGGATACTCCTTCGTCACATAGGTGACCGACTGCGTGCCGAATTCAAAATGCTTATGCTCAATCACGCGAGTATAGGGAACTTCCCGTTCCGTATAGTTCATAACAGCCACGCCCTGATGGTTGACTTCCTTCAAACGCTCCGTCTCAAAGCGCAGGCCACGATATTCCAGCTGCCCCAGCTTATAGTCAAAATAAGCATCCACCGGGCCGGTGTAGATGACTTTCTTCGCCAGTCCCTCAGATTCAGCGCGGGATTCGTTATAATCCACACCAGTCCGGACTTCAATACCGTCTAGTAAGGCTTCAATCAGCTTGTTATAGCCACCGACCGGAATCCCCTGATAACGGTCATTGAAATAGTTGTTATCGAAGGTATAACGCACTGGCAGACGCTTGATGATAAAAGCTGGCAGCTCCGTGCAGCTGCGCCCCCATTGCTTTTCCGTGTAGCCTTTGATCAGCTTCGTATAAATATCCGTGCCGACCAAAGAAATCGCCTGCTCCTCCAGATTCTGCGGTTCTCCCTTGATTGCCGTGCGCTGCTCCGCTATCTTCGCCGCTGCCTCAGCCGGCGTCACAATCCCCCAAAGCCTCGCAAACGTGTTCATATTAAAGGGCAGATTGTAAAGCTCCCCCTTGTAATTCGCTACGGGCGAATTCACATAGTTGTTGAACTCCACAAACTGATTCACGTAATCCCAAACGTCCTGATAAGACGTATGGAAAATATGCGCACCATACTTATGGATATTGATGCCATCCTTTTCCTCGCAATAGATATTACCGCCCACATGCTCTCGGCGCTCCAGCACCAGCACACGCTTCCCCGCCTGCTTCGCCTCATGGGCAAACACAGCACCGAACAGGCCGCTGCCTACTATTAAATAGTCATACATAAACATTACCATTCCTCACATAATCAAATCCCATGTAAGTTTTGTCCCTTTCTCAACATCTGTAGCTATCTTTTTCCCCAGCAAAGCATCATAATATTTCGGATGAAGTCCCCATCCAGGACGAATGCGGCGCATATTTTGCTCAGTAATAATATCACCAGCCTTCATATCTTCGACAATATACAAGCTACGACGGAACTGCAACGACTTTTTTTCCTGAGCCTGCGTATTGTAACGGATTTCGCCTAAGGCCTGATAAGCCGCGTTACATTCCCGTACCAATAACTTCATTTCCTCCGGTTCTAAAGAGAACGCACTATCCACTCCCCCCTCTGCACGGGACAGAGTAAAATGCTTTTCAATCACCGTAGCCCCCAAGGCAATACTAGCTACAGCCGCACCAATCCCCAAAGTATGGTCAGACAAACCGACCTTGCAATTAAACAGTTCCTTCATATGGGGAATCGTCCGCAGATTCGTCCCCTCTGGCGTTGCAGGATAACTGCTGGTGCATTTAAGCAGTGTTAAATCATCGCAACCGCTTTCCTTAGCTGTCCGCACCATTTCATCCAGTTCTGCCACACTAGCCATGCCCGTAGAGGCAATGATAGGTTTGCCTGTCTTTGCAACTTTACGAATAAGCGGCAAATCAATATTTTCAAAGGAAGCAATCTTATAAATCGGACAATCAATACCTTCGAGAAAGTCAACCGATGTATCATCAAAGGGAGTACTGAAGCAGATAAGCCCTAATTTCTCAGCATGCCGGAATATTTTCTCCTGCCAATCCCAAGGGGTATACGCCTTCTTGTATAGGTTATACAAAGATTCCCCCTGCCAAAGGCTGTCCTTATCAGCGATAAAAAATTCATCTATATCCTTATCAATCGTCATTGTATCTGCCGTATAGGTCTGCAGTTTTATCGCATCCACACCAGATTCTGCCGCCGCTTCCACGATTTTCATTGCCCTATCAAGCGACTGATTATGATTACCGCTCATCTCTGCAATGATAAATGGTTTATCATTATTGATTTGTAACATTTGCCCTCTCCTTTGCTTCAACCACTTTTATATATGCATAAGCATCAGTATGCTCACTCGCCGCTTCCTGATAGCCTAATTTGATAAAAATTCGCTGCGATGCAACATTATCCGCCTTGACCTCAGCAAAAAGAGTTTCCCCCACTAGACCATCATAAATCAATTTGTTTTCAACCAATTGTAAAATGACTTTTCCATATCCCTGCCCGCGGTACGACGAGGCAATGCTATAACTTATCTGCCATTTGCTATCTTCAAGAGCCAAACGAACCTGCCCGATAGGATTATCATTCTTCATCAATACATAGATACGAATGTCCTCATCTGCCAGTACTTTCTCAAACCATGCTTGATGATTTTCCCAAGGGATAGGCTCTGTATTAAATGAATTTTTTCTGACAGCAGGTTCATTCACCCACTGGAAAAAAAGTTCCATATCATCTCTATCTGCCTGTCGCAGATAAGTTTTATTTTCTAACATATATCATCACCTACCCCATCAACTGGCTCATTTTTCTTTGCATGGCTATCCTTTTAGATGTTGCTGACATTTCCCTTATCGCCTGCGATATATTCTCCTGGCTCACCTCATCCCAGTGACCCAGATAATAAATCAGCCCTACCTCTGCACAGTCCTCGCAAATTTGAAACTGATTCTCCGCAATAGCTGTAACAATGGCAGGAAGCTGCAGGAAGCACCGCTCCCATGTCGTACTCCCTCCGGCTCCCAACATAAAATCAGCCTCTGCCATCAACTCTGCCATATTGCTGACTTGGCACAAATATGTAAAACCTGCAATATGGCAAAGCTCGGCAATATTATCCTTCCGGCCATTGCTCGCGCCTACCACAGCAGTAACCTGCACATCAGCCAGTTCACCTGCCTCCTTTAAAGAAATCAGTGCCTTTATAGCCTTGGTGGTTTCATCCGTTGCATCAACACCACCGTAAAACACCAAAATATTATGTATCTGTCCATCGCAGGTTCGCATAGCATCCTTGACACGGTAGAATTCTTCCCTCAACAAAGCATGCTCCGGTCCTAAGAGCATTTGACAATGCTCGGGAACCAAGCCCTGATACCGCGACTCTATGTCCAAATAAAAATTCTGATCAAGTAAAATATCACAGTCATGCTCTCGGTTGGCCAAATCATCAATGACCATAATCTCACCCACATGATGTCGCAATAGCCTTTCCCAGACAATATCTAGCGCATAGCTGTCCACTACCAGACGATCAACCTTGCCCAGCCCCTTCAAAACCTCAATTGTATCTTCCGCATCCTGTGCCTGCGTAACCGTCAGCCACTTAGCATAACCTGACAAGTTCATGCTGTCTTCAGCCTTAGGCAGCATTTCCAGCACAAAACGATTCTGCTGAACCAATCCGGCAATATTGCCCGCTAAATCCCGGCAGACAAAGATTACCTCATGTCCTTCCCTGCTATAGCGCTGAGCTAATGTCAGACACCGCATAAGATGGCCACTGCCGATTAGAACAGACGAATCTACCCTTATTACAATTTTCATTCTATTGAAAACACCTCTTCAAAACGGTATAATATTGGTATAGATACGGAGGTGATAATTTTGAAAAAAACACACAGTCAAAATCTCCCTCACGGCACCATTTTTGATGATGTGTACCTGTTATCAAAGTTCAGCAATATTCATTAGAGAAAATCTTCAATAAACATCTATGGCTATTCATTCCTTACTATATAATGCGCTATGAAGATCAATTTGCAGCTATGGAAGAAAATCCAACAAAACGCTCTGCTATGTTGAAAGAACTAAAGGATATGGTAGCAAGATTTGAATCCTATGCAACAAATACGAAGCAAGCCAACATCTATACCGATACAATGCAACTTGCAAAACGAATTGCAGAATATATGTTAAAAGACAAAAAGAATACCAAAAAGGAGGTTAATCACATCATGGGTGGTAAAATACTCGAACTCCATTCCGAAAAAATGTTAAAAAAAGGCAAAAAGCAGGGACGTGTTTTAGGCCGCCTTGAAATGCTAACTGAACTTGTCATAAGTAATCTCAAGAAAAACAAGCCGATTCCCGAAATTGCCGATTCCTTCAGTATTTCCGTTGACGAAGTTATCCGCATTGGAAAAGAACACGGAATAAATGTTGCCCGATAATTGATTCTTAAAGCACTGTGAAGCCCTATCTTTCACAGTGCTTTTCCATTCTTTCTTATTTTTCCATCAATCGATACTTCATCTCTGCCAATTTCCAATCTGTAAGATTATCAATATCCTGCACTTCAGTTTCCGGCAGTTCAAATGGCACAATCCTTACAGACAGTCTATCTTCCTGCTTCATAAAAGACTCTATCCGATGAAAATAAAACTGTCCCGCATCATGGTACCATCTTTCCAAATCCTGCGAACGGGTGTTGGCATGTTCCGAATAGCGATAAGCCAGCAGCCCATCACGAACTACAAACGCCCTTTGCGGCGGGAAAGAAAACGCCACCACTGATTCCAGCATATCCGCCTCAAAAGCAATGAATTTATCATACGACTGCCGCAGTTTATCCCCGGTCACAAAAGGTGCCGTGGGATAAATACAGCACATCGTATCAAATTTCTGCCCACGCTTCCCGTATTCCGTAATTACTTCCTGCAACACATCAGCCGTAGTTGCAAAGTCATCACTGGTTTTCTCACTGCGCATGAAGGGAACTTTTGCTCCGTAATAACGTGCCACAGAAGCGATTTCCTCGCTGTCCGTGGACACCATTACTTCATCAAAGAGTTTTGACGCCAAAGCAGCCTCAATGGAATATGCTATTATAGGTTTGCCGCAAAATTCCTTGATATTCTTCTTAGGAATCCGCTTGCTACCGCCCCGCGCTGTAATTATAGCTAATGCACTCATAAGACGCTCCCAATTTTATTTTCTATAATATTCAATCAGCTTTTTCACAGCTTTGATAACATCATCTACTTCCTGATCTGTCATAGCTGGATATAGTGGAATACTCATCACAGAGCGATACATCTTTTCTGCCTCCGGACATAAGCCTTTCTTATATCCCATATCCTCATAATAAGGGAACCAATACACCGGAACATAATGAACTTGACACTGAACATTTTCCGCTGCCATGGCATCAAAGAATTCTCTTCTGGAGCAACTGAGTTTGTCTAACACCAATTGAATAATATACAAATGTCTTGTAGTATCCGATTCTGGAATTTCCTTCTGCACAAAAATTTCCGGAATCTCTTCGAATGCCTTGTTATATCTATCTACAATCTCTTTCCTGCGTTTTGAGAACCGATCCAGCTTTTTCAACTGACTAAGCAACAATGCCGCTTGAAAATCAGTCATGCGATAGTTATACCCCAAAGCAATCTCCTCATAGTACCATGGACCTTCAGGATTTTTATCGCGCATTTCTTCCACCTCATGCGTTATACCATGATGTGATGCCAAAACTATCTTCTTATATAGTTCATAGTCATTAGTAAGGACAGCACCACCTTCTCCTGAAGTAACGGTCTTTACAGGATGAAAACTAAACGTCGTAATATCAGCCAATGTTCCTACGGAGCGACCTTTATACTTAGTACCAATCGAATGCGCAGCATCCTCAATAAAAATCAGACCATTATCATGACATATTTCAGCAATGTCATCAGCTTCTACAGCCTGACCTGTAAAATCTACCGCAACCACAGCCTTAGTCCTTGCATTTATTTTTTCTTTGATTTTAGCCGGATCAATATTATACGTTTCCGGATTTATATCTGCAAAAACAGGTTTCGCACCACAATACGCTGCACAGTTAGCTGAAGCTGCAAAAGTTATAGGTGTAGTGATTACTTCATCACCAGCGGTTACACCAACAGCCATACAAGCTACATGCAAAGCAGCCGTTCCATTACTTACTACGACTGCATATTTAGCACCGGTAATTTCGCAAAGTTTTTGTTCTAACTCATCAATCTTGGGACCACAAGTTAAATAATCACTTTTTAAGACATCCGATACTGCACGAATATCATCATCTTCAATCAACTGGTGACCATAAAAAATCTTTTTTTCTCTGACAGGTTTTCCACCAAACAATGCAATTTTATCCACGTTAACAACCTCTCTTATATCAAATAGCCTTTACTGTTAAATTATTACCAGAACCTGAAACAATAGAATTAGCTGGTATATCTCTATTCATGATTACAGTGTCGTGTCTGATAATACAATTATCACCTATATGAGAATTACCCACAATTTTGCTATTTGACTGCATCGTAACATGTTCTCCAATTACAGGATATATATCATTATCACATTCTACCGAACATCCTTGCGTAAAGGAAAAAAAATTTCCATACTTTGCTCGTCCCATAAATGATCCAGTAGGATGATCAAACGAGAATATATCCGGCATATCTACTTCATAATAAATATCACAAGCCGACACATTTTTCGCTTGGATATAAATCTTATCACAAACCGTCCTGGCAGCTTTAATCTTTTCATGTTCTTGCTTATAAATCGTATTAGCTGTCAAATAGAGGAATAATAACCAATGGCAAGAATGCAACTGATTAAAGTACGGTTCTCTCTCGCCTTTATCATTAATTGTATAATAGTATTTATTACTGTTATGAGAAATATTCTTTTCAAGACGTTCCAGCACCATGGGTAGATGCTTAGTAATCAGCATTTCATCATCAATAGACTGAAAAAAGTTGTTACGAATTTGATTCAAGAGCATATCTTTTACATTACGCAAAGGAAATCTATAAATCATTTCTATCCACTCCTTTTATATAATATGCCTAATTCCAGCCAATTCTTCCTTAACATAATCAGTTGTCATAATTTTATCAACTGTTTCATCAACATCAAGTCTTGTGGTATTATGACTCGTATAGGATTCATCTGCCATTGTTTTTACTTCGCCTTCAACAACGGACGTATCATAATTAAGATCCCTGCCATCTGTAGCAATACGGAAATAGTTCCCCATATCTTGTGCTCTAAGACTTTCTTCTTTGGTCATAAGCGTCTCATAAAGCTTTTCACCATGTCTCGTCCCAATAATATTCGTTCCAGTATCTCCAAAAAGTTTCTGTACAGCCTTAGCCAAATCACCGATTGTCGAAGCATCTGCCTTTTGAATAAACAAATCGCCGGGGTCAGCATGTTCAAAAGCAAACTTAACAAGCTCAACTGCTTCATCAAGATTCATCAAGAAACGTGTCATATTCGGATCCGTTATAGTTATAGGATTTCCTGCATGTATCTGATCAATAAACAGTGGAATTACAGAGCCACGACTGCACATTACATTCCCATATCGTGTACAGCAGATAACAGTACCTCCTTTTTCTGCCGCCATTCTGGCATTGGCATAAATTACATGTTCCATCATTGCTTTTGATATCCCCATTGAATTTATAGGATATGCAGCCTTATCCGTAGAAAGACATACCACTCTTTTAACACCAGCGTCTATGGCAGCATGTAACATATTGTCTGTACCAATTATATTGGTTCTAACTGCTTCCATCGGAAAGAACTCACAAGATGGCACCTGTTTTAATGCAGCTGCATGAAAAATATAATCCACACCATACATTGCATCTCTAATACTTTGTGCATTTCTCACATCACCGATGTAAAATCTCACTTTATTAGCATATTCAGGATACTTTATCTGCAAAAGATGGCGCATATCATCCTGTTTCTTCTCATCACGAGAGAAAATGCGAATCTCACCTATGTCTGTTGATAAAAAGTTTTTTAATACTGTGTTACCAAATGACCCAGTTCCTCCAGTTATCATCAAAGTAGCTCCATTAAATGCTGACAAGATTATTGCCTCCCAACCTTCGTTAATCCAAACATGATCAAATCTTTTATATAAGAACGATATATCAATCCCATAATTAGTAAGCAAAAGATAACCAAAAACATTTCTATCAAATATTTATCGTTAAATAAATAGTTAGATACTGCTAAAAACCAAATCAATAGGACGCCCAAAGATGTTCTCCAAGCATTACTTATAGTCGAATAATATTTTTGTCCTCTCCAAGACAATAATCCGAAGCGTAAAGTTGCAGAGAAAGCTGCCATAACAGCTGCTCCTACCAAGCCAAAGTATGGAAGTATCATCCAAGTCCCAACCAGTTTTATGACAATTGAAATAGCAAATATCAACGTGGTTTGATAAACTTTTTTTGATATAGATATCCCATATTGAGTTGACTCCCCTAGAAAAAGAAATAAAGTCTCTAATATCACAAACGTGAAAAATAATCGTCCATCATGAAATTCAGCACCAATAAACATATATGCTACATGTTGAAAGATAAGTAACAGTGATATAATGCATATCGTTGAAAACATTACACAGTCGTGAACTTTTTTTATAAATTTCTGTTCCGTTTTATAGTTTTTATAAATAAACACTGCCCAATATGACAAAAAACCGCTAGTCAAAACATTGATCGCAGATGCAAATAAATTTGTTGATGTATAAATACCTACTGCGGATGCATCCAACCGCAAGGTGATAATTAAAGGTGTTGCCAAATTTGCAAATAAATACATAATAGACGTTGGCCATGTAATAATAGAAAATCTACGAACATCTCCAAAGTCATAATCTTTGTTTTTTACGTCATTTCCGAATATCAAACTTCTATAAGAAACAACCATTATAAGCATAAAACAAAATAATCCTACAGTGTTATAAAATAGCACATGCGAAATAGATATAACACCTAGGCAGCTAACAACCACAAATAATTTAGCAAGAATATTGGAGACAATTTGTTGAAAATTATATAGAAATGTTTGATTCGTTATGCGATGATAATTAAGCATATAACGATATAATACAACATACGACAATGTATTTAATATCAAAAATATTATTATTTCAAAATTCTCTTCATGAAATAATGAATTAGAAATTTCCCGATAAAAGAAGATTATGATTATTGAAAAGAAGATCCAAGAAACAATAGACCTAGACAGACAATAGCGAAACAGCCCTCCATTTCCTAGCGCATTTATTTTTTCATGGTAAAATCGTAAAAAACCTTCATTAAATCCAAGACATGAAATCCCCATAAGAACATTTGTTACCATATTAAACATACTGATTACGCCAAAAATTGTAGGGTTAAAAACCCGTGTTGTGACATAAACAGCAAATATCCCGACAAAAAAATTTACAAACGGAGATATATAAAATTTAGCGATAGATTTTATAAATATATTTGGCTTCATTAATCAAGTTCCTCATTTTGATACAATCACCCCATAATCTTCTTTTAGTTTATTTATAATGGTTTGAATCCAAAAACTTGATAATCCTGCTTGGAGTCGTGTTGGACTCCTATCATCTATTAAGCCATCTTCAACTTTTTCCAATGCTTTTTTTAAACCATTTCCAAATACTGTCCTATCGAGCAAATATACTATCCATTCATTTATACCTAAAGCTTCATGATCTTTAGCAAATATTTTTTTATCATGTTTCGTGGCAGTGAACTGAGTAATTTCTTTACCATACTTCGGAATAAATTCCGATATATAACGATAGACATATCTCTTAGGATAAAGCACATCTTTCATAGTCAAATGTAAGCCAGAAAAAAAATCTATCATTCTCATATCAGTATACGGAAATATAGCATTTATTCCATATTTGTATGCCAAAAAATCAATTACTTTTGCATCGCCAGAATTAAAATAGTTAATTTTATTTTTATATAATTTTTGCTTTACTTCAAACGGATTTCTCCTAATTAATTTTTTATTATTAACCTCTCGTCCAGTAAAAGAAAGAGGCCAATAATCTGGTGAATGAGCAAAATTATCTATCAATTTATCCGAAGAATTTGGTAAATTTATTTTTGTATTTTTTCTAGCAATACGTAACATACATTTTCCAAGAGATCCAACCAAACTTGTAATTTTACTTGGGGTACCTTCAACATCTTCTAACGTTAGAAAGAATTCTTCTGATAAATAAAATCGTTTAAGCGCCTCTCCTAATCCTGCTTTAGATAAAGAAAATTGACCTGTTGGACCTAAATTGTATAAATTATCCATATTCTGCCCAGTCCATATACTATCGAATCTTAGCTTAGATACAGTATGTATCATTTCATCAAAACCAATGGATAAATGCGTACAATTAGGCATAATTCCTGCAACATCATATAATGTGTCAAGTTCCTTCTCTCCAAATCCAACACACACTTTATGCAGTTTACATCCTACAACTTTAGACATTTTTTCTGCAAGAATTATATCATTCAAGTTGTTAGTCATAGATAGAGCATATTGCATATTTATTGCTTGAAGGTCCTTAATTCGCTCTTTTAGTAACAATAATAGCAACCGACTATCGGCTCCACCACTGAGCAACAAGCACGGTGTAGCACTTAACTTTCTATCTACTATTTCATTTAGTACATCTTTAAACTTTTGATATTGCTTTTCATCTTCGGTATCTACAGTTTTTGTAAATGGAATTTCATATTTCCTAAAATTCCCTGCAAGAATACCATACACTGAAAAATTACTAAATCTGTGAATTTCATTAAACAATGTATCCTCCGAAGAGAAATATCCTTTTAATATAAATCTTTCGTAGTTACTTTTATTTATAGTCAACTTCCCTAATCGTGCTGCTAGTTTATATAAATTATCTGATATAATTATTTCATTTCCATTTTGTATATAAAAAATTTCTCCATGAAACGATGCTGGCAAAGCAATGTAGCGAAATTCTTCGTTATATATGCAAATGCATACTCGATCTTCATTACGAATGATTTCCATTATATTTTCTTGATTCAAATCTTCATTTATTATTCTTATTTTTTTATCATCCAAAGAATACTTGTTTCCCAATCTAAAATCATTTAATTCAATGTACATTTAAACTCACCTCATCCATCAAAAATTCTTTAATATTTACCAAATATGAGTGCATCACCATGTACACATTTCCCCAGCATTCCTTATAAATTTCCCTTCTTATAAGGAATATCTCTAATGCGTAAATATGATGTATTAGGATAATGTAAATGCTGTAAAATATTCAATTTAACAAAAACACGAGTTATAATTTCATAGATGCGTTCTTTCCACAATCTATATTTGCGAATACCAATATAATTAACTTTATAATTTTGTGGAGGCAATTCAATTAAATCTATAACTTTTTCTGCTACATTCCTTACAGATTTCCCATCACATTCCCCCAAATATTTCTTATATGTCATTTTTCTATTTTGACTGCTTTTTGCAGATTCAATATTCACATGAATCAAATCAGATAAATCAATTATTTTAGGATATTCCACCAAGCCTCTAACCCTAAATCTATCCTCACGATTCACGGGCTCATGTAAGAAAGAAACAACCCCCATCAAATCACTTTCGAAAATAGAAGTACTTTGCCAAGTCACATATAATTCAGCTACATTAAGCCACTCATAAATAGAATAATCCGTAATCACATGAACACGTTGATCAATGGATGCATTTGCTCTATGCCCCGGATGTGGCCGATAAATAATTTCATATTCATCAAAAAATTCATCAGGCAAGCAATGCAACTGTTCTATTGTTTTTTTTAATGATTCTACATCATATTTAACCGCTTGATTATATACAGCTTCAGTAATTCCTAACCCCAATAAATCTCTCTTATTTGAGGCTAAAAGCTTTGGGGAAGCATCTCTAGTTTCCGCATAAAGTATCCATTTTTTATCCACATTTAACTTATACTCTTGAGATAAATCTAATCGCGTTTTATTCACAGTGCGACCTTCATCACATCTAGGATTCCCGATGACGAATATATTTTCTTTCTTCACTCCACATAATCGCAATGACTCTGCAAACGTACCAGTCCATACAAAATGGAGCATTGAATTTTTGGCATTTTCACTTTTAGGCAGCAATACGCTTTCATAAGCTGGAGAACTTATTTCTTCATGATGAAAATTCCCCAATTTTACGTTTGGATTATTTTCAATAAACGGTTGAACCAATTCATAATTATGGTCGGTATACATCCAAGGCATCAAAACAAAATCTATTTTTGTTTTCTTGGACAAAACAACTGCATCATACCATTCGAAAGTAATCGAGAATACATATGCCTCTCCGCCCATTTCTTCTATTTTTTTCTTTATTTTTCGACATACATCATACTCTCTTGAAATTAGCTCATAAAAAATAATTACTCTTCGCATCTAACACACTCCGCAATATTTACTAACGAAAGTATTTTCAATCCCTTTTTCGCCATCACTACTTAATCATCTCATTTTACATACACCTTAAATTACCTTTTAAAGCATTCCACATATATCCAATGAACCTTCTAGGAAAAACGACTAACAATAAAAGACATACTTTATATTTAAAATTCAATTCTTTTGCAAAAATTATATTTATCATTAACTCCCTTAATTCCCTTTTGCACTGTTGATATCTACGAGATTCATGTTTATCACAAGCTGATTTAACACAATATATCATAAGTGTTTTCCAATATCCTGCATCGCTATATATAATGGATTTTGATTGATATGTATAGGATCGTTTTTTTGCAACAGAAATTGCTTTAAATAAATCATTAGGCTTACTGGTATTTGTAATGCTAGACTCACGAAACACATAATAATATAAAGATTTATTTACTATATATATTTTATCAATCAACATTGACACCTTCGTTAGCAAGTCATAATCTTCATAAGTTTTTAGGCTGAAATCAATATCACATTTATCCAATATATCTTTCTTTATAATATGTATATACAAGTAGCTTTTTATCTTATCATCAGCAGATAATAAATATATATATTCCTGCTGACTCTGTATACCACGTATACTACAACAAAAATTCTTTTCTTTATCTTTATACTTTTTTACATAACCTATAACCACACCGTCAATATCATTATTTTTTAATATATTTACAACATTTTCATACCAGCATTCAGCAAAATAGTCATCAGCATCGCACCAAGCAACATATATACCATTGGCATTAGACAGACCAAATGCTCTAGCACGAGAAACGCCTTGATTCTCATTATGGTACACTCTAATATTTTTATATTTCAAAGCGTAACTATCACATATTTTCCCACTCTCATCATTAGATCCATCATCTACGCAAATGATTTCTATTTCATTTTCATATGCACTTTTCCGAATAACCGTCACCATTGATTCAAGACATGTTTGTATATATTTTTCCACATTATATACAGGTATAATAATACTAACCAACGGCTTTTCACCATATTTATTATCCATCACTGTTTAACATTCCCTAAAATATGCATATCCTGTTGATATCACACAACTCATCAACACACCAATAACTATCATCATTTTTTAAACTAGAGTTGTTTCTCAAAATAACTCTAGTTTAAGATTTCCCGATTAATCTGCTATATTTTATATAGTATTCATTTTAAAACCGCAAACTTCTTCTAAATTTACACCATAAATAATATATAGTCACCAGCAACACCGCTTTATAACTAAATAATTTCCATAAATTACCTCCTACCAATCCTACAATGAACAGCGAATGCAACTTTCCAATCATAGCACAACCTAATGCGTCACCCATACGCACAGACTTATAAAAGCAGATCGCACATTTACCATATAGGTAACCAATAAATAACTGAAAAACAACTAATCCAAAATAACCGAAATATATCAATCCTATTGCTGGATATCCTTCCGTAAATTCAACACCAAATTCGTAATAACGTAAAACCATATCCTGTGATATTATCATTCGCATTATTTTATACATTCCATAATAGTATGGATCAGTTGTTAAAGAAAATCCTGCTTTTATTTCGTCTATAATCCCCGCATTACCAATCAGGCCAGCATTATCACAAAGCATTATCTGATCTACCATCCACCACACTTGTCCCTGTTCAACCAATCTTGCTACAATTGCATCATTAACATTTACAGCCTTCGCTATTTCAGCATAATGATAATAAATCAGCTGAAGCAGCAGGAAGAAAATCAGTAATACACCACCAACAGCTTTCATGCAAAATTTTTTATCAAATTTTATATTTTCCCTTATCACTATAACTATTAATGCATATAATATAAAAACCATGAAAGGAGAAAATTTATCTCCACCTAAAGCTGTTAATATCACGAGAACGACTACCATCCATATCATTTTTTTACTTCGTTCATTAAATAGTAACATTAACAACAAAAAAACAATAAATGTATTACCTCTAGCAGCGGAAAATAATGGGTTCTCTACTTCTTTATTCCAAAAAACGAATCTATTAACTCCCTCCAACAACGGAATACCATATGTAACAAAACTGGTTATTAATAGTGACACAATCACAAAATATAATAAATATATGCCATAGCGATTTGCTTTTGATATCACCTCTATTGGCATTTTTACTTTTTTAAATGCAATATCAGCTCCAATAAACAATATGGAATTATATAGTATTAAACGCACCAATCCACCGGTAGCATAAGTTGTTTTCATTAACTCAGGCGTAAATGAAGGATATAATTCAAAATACAATTCAGAGAAAATCGCATAAGAATACAACCAGCTTAAAGGAAATAACAATGCGCAAAAACTTTTATCTACATTTTTTGTGTTATAAATAATAACCAACCAAACGAAAACTGCTAAGACGTTACATATGTTCGTTAAAGGCTCATATAATTGGCAAATTGCATTAAATAAAAACAGAAAAAAAATACATTTAAAACACAATAGGCAAAAATCATCGAAAACTATTTTCATTTTATTCACACCATTATTCTCTGTTTTTTACCATTCTTATTGAATATAAAATCGAACTCATGATTCCTAGCACAAAACCAAAAAGAACAATTATTTTTTTCTTAGGCCACACCGGCTGCTCTTTAAATGGCAAATTAGCCGGATCAACCACCTGTATATCCATGGAATCCATGGCCTGCTGAATCTTGTTCTGTTCAAATCGCTTGACCAAATCTGTATAGATGCCTTCCTTGATAGCTGTATCTCTCTGCAGATTCATATATTCCAGCACATCCTGCGGGAAATTCTGTAGTTTCTTTTCTTCATCATCACGGCGTTTGGCAATTGCTTCTTCACTAGCTTTTGCTACAGAAATAGCTACCTGAGCACCTATTTGTTCCTGAATAAGTCCAGCCTGGGTTGGATTCAGTGTGGTATATTTTGATGCCACTATTGTATTCACTTCACTATCCAAGCTCTGCTGTAATTGCTTAAGCTGTTCCTGTGCTTTAACTACGGCAGGATTTTCGTCAGTGTATTGCTGACGAAGCGTCACTATTTCTAACTGCTTACCAACAATTTTATTACGAAGGCCTAAAATATTTTCATTATCATTAATATTGAACTGCAAACTGCTAGCTTTGATATCCCCAAGTTTACCAGCTATACCTTCGGCCTTGGCCTGATTGGCTTTCTGCTGGACTTCCATTTTGGCAATAGCATCGTCAAAGGCGGTCATCTTTGCAACTGCCGCTTTAGCTTGTTCGTCCGGACTGTAGACCTTGTGCTCCTGCTGATAAGTAGCAAATTTCTGTCTTGCGTCTTCCGCTTCCTTCTTGGCATCCTGAATGCGTTCATCCAAGAACTGTACCAACAGGCTCTGGGTTTCCTTGTTCATTTTAGTCATCAAAACAAGGAAATTATCAACCACATGTTGGGAAATCATCTGGGCTTCTTCGGGTGTCTTCCCTTTAGCCGTAACCTTGATCAAGTTCGTTTGTTTGGTATTTTCAATTTTTAAATTCTTTTTAGCAAAATTTTCCGGAGTCAGGAATTCTTTTTCATCTTCATCCCACTCCAGTTCATCAATGATTGGCTGCAGAACAGTGCTAGACTTCATGAGCTCCACATAAGATAAAGTTGGCGATGACATAGAGCTGCCTAAGCCCAAAGCGGCTGCCGCCGCTGCAGCGCCACTTACTCCTACACCAGTTACCCGTGTCTGCACGGTCGTTGTAGATTCATATGTAGGTGGCCAGACAATTGCGACCAACAGTGAAATTGCTGTACAGCCACCAATTATTGCACTACAGACTTTTTTGCGATCTTTCATAATTTGCCATATTTTGCCAATGTCAATCTGTTCTTCTTTTTCCACAGGTTTCAACTCCCCATTTTTCTCAAATTGTTTTATGCGCGGCAGAGGCCCATCTTTCTGGCTATGAATTTACCGCCTTTTTTGATCCAGTTCTGCTTTTCCATAAAGGATACGTTCTGTTCGTGATATGGAATCTGATTTTTCTCCAACCAAATGTCCAGCATTAATTCGCTGACGAAACCATAGATACGTGCTTCATATGCAGAATAATTGCTGATATCTACGTTCTGTTCAATCTGAGCCAGGATATCAAACATCCATTCGCAATAAGCATCATAGTGCTTCCTGTCCATTACGAACATGTTGAACATATGTGCCCAGGTACGGTTCATCACCTTTTCCATGGAAATAACATAATCCGGATATTGCTTGCGAATGATCCGCTCCATTTCTTCCAAACCTTCAGCATGATGAGCATGGATATAGTGTGAACGGTTGGATTCAATGTAATATTTGCGTTTTCCTGCTACCACTACAGGTGTTTTTTGCAAAATACACGCCCACTCATTACCGCTTAATACCTGTGCCCGCTTCTTTTCTACACTACGAGCTTCTTTATGTGTGAAATAACGGCGATAGTGAACCAACCCGATATAGTCTGCATCCAAATTTTTCCAAGCCCAATACAGGGCAGTCAATTCACAGTAATGGGGATTTTTCTTGCTGATATTTTCCCCGGTATTATCGCCCTGATAGCCGATGTCGATTTTTCCTTCCTTGCCTACGTGAATGGGTAGATAAACGGAATCCTCTGGCATCCAATAGGGTTTATGGGTGGCGACTAGGATTTTTATATTCAAATTAGTATGCTCCTTTACCGAAAATTACCGCGGTGAAAGTTTTGGCCAGATACATGATGTCGAGCCATACGGACCAGTTTCTGACGTACCAGGTGTCCATTGTGACTCTTTCCTGAAAACTGACGTCGTTTCTGCCGCTGACCTGCCAATAGCCGGTAATGCCGGGCAGGCTCATTGTTATGGTGTTGAGGTCTTTGCCGATATCTGCTTTTTCTCTCGGCAGGTACGGCCTTGGACCGACGAGGCTCATATCACCTTTGATGACATTTAGTATCTGCGGCAGTTCGTCGAGACTGTATTTGCGCATCCATACGCCTGCCTTGGTGACTCTGGGATCGTAATCCCGGAGCTTTGCATATTTTTTCCATTCTTCAGCGGCAACAGGATTCTTTGCCAGATAATCTCTGAGGATTTCATCGCCATTGACATGCATGGAACGGAATTTGTAGCATTTGAAATTCCTGCCATCTTTGCCAATACGATCTGCATTGTAGAATACACTGCCTTTGGAATCCAGCTTGATGCAAATCGCAAGCGCTAACAGAATCGGACTGATT